>NZ_JBLXHT010000002.1:0-581670 GCF_048259265.1 Kiloniella sp.
TACTTCCGTACAACGGATGTTACAGGTGTTGTTTCTCTACCAGAAGGTACAGAGATGGTTATGCCTGGTGATAACATTGCTATGGATGTTGAACTTATCGCACCAATCGCGATGACTGATGGTTTGCGTTTTGCGATCCGTGAAGGCGGCCGTACCGTTGGTGCTGGTGTCGTTTCAAGTATCTCAAAATAAAAAAAAGTAAAATAGTTGTTGATAGCGACGGTGCGTTTTGGTAAAGAACGCACCGTCGCTTCTTTTTGTGACAAAATTGTTTATATTAACTCTGAAAGGGGTTAACTGCGTTCCAATGCCGCGAATGGTACGAACGGGTTAATCAAGGGTGGCTGAGAATGTCCAGCCAGAATATTAGAATTCGCCTAAAGGCGTACGATCACAGGGTCCTAGACCAATCTACATCTGAGATCGTTGGGACTGCCAAGCGTACAGGTGCGCAGGTTCAAGGTCCTATTCCACTACCGACTCGCATTGAAAAATTTACAGTCCTTCGTGGTCCTCACATCGATAAGAAGAGTCGTGAGCAGTTCGAAATCAGAACTCACAAGCGTCTTATTGACATCGTTGAGCCAACACCTCAAACCGTAGACGCGCTTATGAAGCTTGATCTTGCGGCTGGTGTTGATGTTGAGATTAAACTGAAAGGCTAAGCAATGCGTACGGGTCTTATTGCGCAGAAACTTGGTATGTCTCGCGTCTTCACAGAAGCTGGGAATCATGTTCCAGTAACTGTTTTGAAGCTAGAGAGTTGTCAGGTTGTTGCGGTCCGTAATCAAGAGACGGACGGCTATAATGCGATTCAACTTGGCTCTGGTGTAGCCAAGGTGAAAAATGTGAGTAAAGCTGAGCGTGGCCATTATGCCAAAGCTAAGGTTGCTCCGAAGAAACATACAGCAGAATTCCGTGTATCAGCAGACGCTCTATTGGACGTTGGTGTTGAGTTGGATGCGGGTCACTTTGTTGCAGGTCAGTATGTAGACGTTACCGGTACTTCTATCGGTAAAGGTTTCGCTGGTGCGATGAAGCGTCATAATTTTGGTGGTCTACGTGCTACGCACGGTGTTTCCGTTTCACACCGTAGTCACGGTTCTACTGGTAACAGTCAGGATCCTGGTAAGGTGTTCAAGGGTAAGAAAATGGCTGGTCACATGGGTGATCGTCGTGTGACTACCCAGAATTTGGAAATCGTTGCTACCGATGGTGACAATGGCTTGATCCTTGTAAAGGGTGCTATTCCTGGCTCAAAAGGCGGTTGGGTTTACATAAGCGATGCTGTGAAACGTGCACTTCCTGAAGGTGTTCCGTTCCCTGCTGGCCTTAAAGCTGCTGCTGCTGAAGCTCCTGCTGCTGAAGAGAAGGATCAATAACCATGAAGATCGCGGTTACATCCCTCGAAAATAAAAAAGCTGGTGAAGTTGAACTGAACGAAGCTGTGTTCGGTCTTCCGGTTCGTGCTGATTTACTCGCACGTATGGTCAACTATCAGCTAGCCAAGCGTCGTGCTGGCACACACAAGGTTAAAGAACGCGGCGAAGTTCGCGGTTCAACCCGTAAGATCAAGAATCAGAAAGGTGGCGGTGCTCGTCACGGTTCTATTCGTGCGAACCTCTTTCGTGGTGGTGGTATTGTTCATGGGCCTCGCGTTCAGGATCATTCCCACGATCTTCCGAAGAAAGTTCGTCTTCTTGCTCTTAAGACTGCACTTTCAGCTAAAGTTGCTGAAGGTAAGTTGGTTGTTCTTGATAACACCGAAGTCAAAGAACCAAAAACCTCTGCATTGGTGAAGCAGTTGGCAGCATTGGGCTGGTCTTCAGCTCTTGTTATCGACGGCGCGTCAGTGAACGAAGGTTTTGCTCGTGCTTCTCGCAATATTCCATGCGTTGATATTCTGCCACAGCAGGGTGCTAACGTGTTTGATATTCTGCGTCGCGACACATTGGTTTTGACCAAGGATGCTGTTGAAGCGCTGGAGGCGCGTCTAAAATGAGCAGAGCACGCGCACGTAACACCAAGCCGGTGACCATTTCTAAAGAACGGATGTATGAAATCATCCGTCGTCCGGTCATCACCGAGAAGGCTACTCTTGGTTCAGAAAATAACCAGGTTACCTTCCAAGTTCCGCTTGATGCTTCTAAGCCTGAAATCAGTTTGGCTATTGAAGGTTTGTTTGGCGTTAAGGTTGAAGCGGTTAATACCCTTCGCGTTAAAGGCAAAACAAAACGTTTCAAAGGTCGTCCTGGTCGTCGTTCCGACGTGAAGAAGGCTATTATTTCCCTGCCTGACGGGGAAAGCATCGACGTGACGACGGGAATTTAATCCGATGGCGTTGAAAACTTTTAATCCAGTCACACCAAGTCAAAGAAACCTGGTGTTGATCGATCGTTCTGATCTTTACAAAGGCAAGCCAGTTAAGAAATTAACTGAAGGCCTTACAAAGTCAGGTGGACGTAATAATAATGGTAGGATCACCATGCGCCGTCGTGGCGGTGGTCATAAGCGTTCTTACCGTATCATCGATTTCAAACGTACAAAGTTTGATATTGCTGCTACAGTACAGCGCATTGAGTACGATCCGAACCGTACGGCGTTTATCGCCTTAATCGAATATGCAGATGGTGAGCAAGCCTATATCTTGGCTCCTCAGCGCCTGCAGGTCGGTGATAGTGTCATCTCTGGTGCTAAAACCGATGTTAAACCTGGTAATGCTATGCCACTTAGCGCGATTCCTGTGGGTACTATTGTCCACAACGTCGAGCTGAAGGCTGGCAAGGGTGGGCAGATTGCTCGTTCAGCCGGTACTTATGTACAGTTGGTTGGTCGCGATGCAGGATATGCTCAAATTCGCTTGAACTCAGGCGAGTTACGTATGGTACGCGCCGAATGCATGGCGACGGTTGGATCCGTGTCCAACCCGGACAATTCGAATCAGAAGCTTGGCAAAGCTGGCCGTAATCGCTGGCTTGGCAAGCGTCCGTCTGTTCGTGGTGTCGCTATGAACCCGGTGGACCACCCGCACGGTGGTGGTGAAGGTCGTACATCGGGTGGTCGTCACCCGGTCACTCCTTGGGGGAAACCTACAAAGGGTGCTCGTACTCGCTCCAACAAGAAGACCGATGGACTAATTATCCGTCGTCGTCATCAGAAACGCTAAGTGAGGGGATGGCCATATGGCTCGTTCCGTTTGGAAAGGCCCGTTTGTTGATGCCTGTCTGTTAAAGAAGGCTGAGACCGTGCGTAGCGCGGGTCGTAACGAAATTATTAAGACATGGTCCCGTCGTTCCACCATCATGCCACAGTTTGTTGGTTTGACTTTTGGTGTGTACAACGGCCGTAAGCACATCCCAGTTCTTGTAACTGAGAATATGGTTGGCCATAAATTCGGTGAATTCGCCCCATCGCGTACCTATTGGGGTCACGCTGTGGATAAGAAAGCGAAGAAAGGCAGAAAATGAGTAAGTCAAAACGTGATCGTGCGTTAGCTGACAATGAAGCTCGTGCTATTGCTGTTAACCTTCGCACTTCACCACGTAAACTAAACCTGGTTGCGGCAAGCATTCGTGGGAAATCTGCAGAATCTGCTTTGGCAGAACTGACTTTCTCCAAGCGTCGTATTGCTATTGAAGTGAAAAAAGCACTTCAGTCTGCAATTGCTAATGCTGAAAACAACCATCAGCTTGATGTAGATCGTCTCTTTGTATCTGAGGCTTTCGTCGGTAAAAGCTTTGTCATGAAGCGTTTCCGGGCACGTGCTCGCGGTCGTGTTGGCCGTTTGCTCAAGCCTTGGAGCCAATTGACAGTTGTTGTCCGTGAACGCGAGGAGACAGCGTAATGGGTCAGAAGATTAATCCTATCGGCCTTCGTGTCGGTATCATCCGGACCTGGGATTCTCGTTGGTTTGCAGATGGTGACTATGCTGATCTGCTTCATGAAGATCTAGGCATCCGTGAGTTTCTGCGCGAGCGCTTGAAACAAGCTGGTGTTTCTCGGATCATCATTGAGCGCCCAGCCAAGAAAGCCCGTGTTACTATTTACACTGCCCGTCCGGGTGTTGTGATTGGTAAAAAGGGATCGGATATTGAAAAACTGCGTCGTGAGCTTCAGAAACTTACTTCTAGCGAAGTACATCTGAATATCGTAGAAATCCGGAAACCAGAAATTGATGCGAAATTGGTTGCAGACAACATCTGTAGTCAGTTAGAACGTCGTGTGGCTTTCCGTCGTGCTATGAAACGATCTGTTCAGTCAGCTATGCGTCTCGGCGCACAGGGCATTCGTATTAATTGTGCTGGCCGTTTGGGTGGTGCTGAGATTGCTCGTACTGAATGGTATCGTGAAGGACGTGTTCCACTCCACACACTTCGTGCGGAAGTTGATTACGCTGAGTCCCGTGCATCCACCACTTTCGGTATTTGTGGTGTGAAGGTATGGATCTTCAAGGGCGAGATCATGGAACATGACCCAATGGCCATGGATAAGCGATCTCAGGATTCACAGGCCGCTCGTTCGTAACGGGCTTAGCTTGAGGAAATAGTAATATGTTGCAGCCAAAGCGGACTAAGTTCCGCAAAGCACATAAAGGCCGGATACACGGTAATGCTAAGGGTGGTACCCAATTGAATTTTGGTGCCTACGGTCTTAAAGCCGTAACCCCAGGTCGTGTATCTGCCCGACAAATCGAAGCGGCCCGTCGTACCGTTACACGTCATATGAAACGTGTCGGTAAGTTGTGGATCCGCATCTTCCCAGACGTGCCGGTTTCATCGAAGCCAGCAGAAGTTCGTCAGGGTAAAGGTAAAGGTAACATCGAATGGTGGGCAGCTAGGGTTAAACCTGGTCGTGTCATCTTTGAACTCGATGGTGTTCCTTTGGACGTTGCTCGCGAGGCTTTCTCGTTGGCATCTGCTAAACTACCAATTCAGACGAAATTTATTGTTCGTCCGGGTGAAGGAGTGAACTAATGAAATCAAGTGATCTCCGTACTAAAACGGCTGATGAGCTTAAAGAAGAGATGGTAAAGTTGCGCAAAGAGCAGTTTAACCTCCGCTTCCAACAAGCCAGCGGTCAGCTTGAAAACACGGCTCGTTGTCGTCAGGTTCGCCGCGACATTGCACGAGTTAAAACTGTCCTGCAGTCTCTGCAGGCAGCTTCTTAAGGAGTTTACACAATGCCACGGCGTGTGTTGCAGGGTGTCGTAGTTAGCGATAAGACCGACAAGACTATTACTGTTCTTGTAGAACGTCGCGTTATGCACCCGATCTACAAGAAGTTCATTAAGCGTTCGAAGAAGTATCACGCTCATGACGAGACCAACGCAGTAAAAGCGGGAGATGTCGTCAAGATTCGTGAATGCAGTCCAATTTCCAAGACTAAGTCTTGGGAGCTGGTCAGTGACGCTTCTACCGAAGCATAGTATTTAGGATATAGCCATGATCCAGATGCAGTCTCAGCTTGAAGTAGCTGACAACTCCGGTGCTCGTAGAGTACAGTGCATCAAGGTGCTTGGTGGTTCCAAACGTAAAACCGCCAGTATCGGTGACGTCATCAAAGTCTCTGTCAAGGAAGCAATTCCACGTGGCAAAGTCAAAAAAGGTGATGTACACCGTGCCGTGATTGTACGCACGGCAAAAGAAATCCGTCGTCAAGACGGCACCTCGATCCGCTTTGATACTAATGCGGCTGTTTTGATTAACAAATCAAATGAGCCTATTGGTACTCGTATTTTCGGCCCGGTTACCCGTGAACTGCGTGCGCGCAGCTTCATGAAAATCGTGTCATTGGCGCCTGAGGTGCTGTAATGAGCAAAAAGTTTAAGATCAAAAAAGGCGATCAGGTTGTTCTTACAACCGGTCGTGACAAGGGTAAAAAAGGCGAAGTGCTTCGAGTACTTCGCGACGAGGACCGCGTTGTAGTACAAGGCGTAAACGTCGTGAAGAAGCACCAGTCTGCTTCCCAGACATCACAGGGCGGAATCATCGAGCAAGAAGCTTCCGTTCATATTTCTAATATTGCACTAGTTGACCCTAAATCTGGGGATGCCACACGCGTTGGTTTCCGTACAGAAGGGGATCGCAAAGTGCGCTTCGCCAAGAAATCTGGCGAAGTAGTTGATGTATAGGGCGAGGTTGACCATGACACAGCCACGCTTGAAGGCACATTATAACAGTGAAGTTAGAGACGCTCTTAAAGGCGAATTTAACTACACTAACCCGATGCAGATTCCTAAGCTTGAGAAAATCGTGCTTAATATCGGTGTTGGTAAAGCCGTACAGGACACCAAAAAGGTTAAGCATGCAGCTTCTGAACTAGAAGCAATTGCAGCGCAAAAACCTGTTATCACACGTGCCAAGAAATCTATTGCGGGTTTCAAGGTTCGTGAAGATATGCCGCTAGGCTGTAAGGTGACACTGCGCGGCGATCGCATGTATGAATTCCTTGATCGTCTTGTGACGATTGCTCTTCCACGTGTTCGTGATTTTCGCGGCGTGAAAGGCAATGCATTTGACGGCCTTGGAAACTATAACATGGGACTCAAGGAGCAGATTGTTTTCCCGGAAATCGAATACGATCGCGTAGACGAAATCCGCGGGATGAATATTACCATCTGCACCACGGCGAAAACCGATGAGGAAGCGAAAGCTCTCCTTGCCAGGTTCGACATGCCGTTCGCTAACTGAACGGGCAGAAAGGAATAGTAAAATGGCTAAGAAAAGTGCCATTGCTAAGAACGAAAAACGCCGCCGTATGGTAGCAAAGCAAGCTGAAAAGCGTGCTGCGCTTAAGGCGATTGCAACAGACCGTTCTGCTTCCCCGGAAGAAGTCTTCCAGGCTAGTATGAAATTGGCTCAGTTGCCTCGTGACGGTGCAAAGATCCGCGTACGTAACCGTTGTGGCGTCACAGGACGTCCTCGTGGATTTTATCGTAAGTTCAAGCTCTCTCGTATCGCGCTTCGTGATCTGGCCTCTGTAGGCCAGGCACCTGGTGTCGTTAAGTCGAGCTGGTAAGGAAGGACCGACGATATGGCGATGAGCGATCCTTTAGGGGATATGCTAACCCGCATCCGTAACGGACAACGGGTTGGTAAAAGCGTCGTTCGCGCGCCAGCTTCTAAGCTGCGTGCCAATGTACTCGAAGTTCTAAAACGCGAAGGTTTTATTCGCGGATTTAGTAAAGTTGACGTTCGTGCTGGTATTAGTGAACTAGCTATCGAACTTAAATACGCAGATGGTGATCCGGCGATTTCTGAAATCAGTCGTGTGTCACGTCCTGGTCGTCGCGTGTACTCTAAAATTAAAGAGCTACCACGTTACTACAACGGACTTGGTGTCACCATTCTTTCTACGCCTAGCGGCGTAATGTCCGATCAAGAAGCCCGTACCGCCAATGTTGGTGGTGAGGTTCTCTGCCAGGTATTCTAAGGGAGTTTGATATGTCTCGTGTAGGCAAGAACCCCGTAGAAGTACCAAGTGGGGTCGAACTAAAGATTGACGGCAATGTCGTCTCTGCAAAAGGGAAGCTGGGTGAACTCAGCTTCGCAGCTACGGATGATGTAACTTTCTCTCTTGATGATGGAAAAGTTACGGTCACTCCAGCTAATGACAGCAAGCGTGCTCGCTCTATGTGGGGTACTGCTCGCAGTCGTGTCCAGAATCTGGTTACTGGTGTTTCCGAAGGTTACACCAAGAACCTTGAGATTAACGGTGTTGGTTATCGCGCGGCTGTTCAAGGTAATACTTTGAATCTGCAGCTTGGCTATTCACATGATGTTCTCTTCCCAATTCCGGAAGGCATAACTATCAAGTGTGAAAAGCCAACGGCTGTTGCCGTTTCGGGGATCGACAAGCAGAAAGTCGGCCAGGTGGCTGCTGTCATCCGTGGGTACCGCCCACCAGAGCCTTACAAAGGCAAAGGTGTTAAGTACTCTGATGAAGTCATTCTGCGCAAAGAAGGCAAGAAGAAGTAACCCATGCGTAAGCTTATCTCATTGCACGATCGCCGCAAAAGTCGCGTTCGTACACAGCTACGGCGCACGGGTAATGGTCGTCCTCGCCTGTCAGTATTTCGTTCGAGCAAAAATATCTATGCTCAAGTGATTGATGACAAGCAGGGTGTCACTGTTGCCGCTGCGTCAACCCTGGACGGAGCTCTGAAAAGCGATTTGAAAACTGGTGCAGATAAAGATGCTGCCGTTAAAGTTGGAAAACTCGTTGCAGAGCGCGCCGTCGCCGCCGGTATCACGGACGTCGTTTTCGACCGTGGTGGATACATTTATCATGGTCGTGTCAAAGCCTTGGCTGACGCGGCTCGTGAAGCTGGCTTAAAGTTCTAAGGGGACTAGTTTTATGGCACGTTCTCAAAAAGAAAATCGCGGTCGTAGAGACGATCGCAACCGCGATGAACCGGAACTGATCGAAAAACTGGTTGGTATTAACCGTGTTGCTAAGGTGGTCAAAGGTGGCCGTCGTTTTGGCTTCGCAGCTATTGTCGTCGTTGGTGACGGCCGTGGTCGCGTAGGTCATGGCACTGGTAAAGCCCGTGAAGTTCCTGAAGCAATTCGTAAGGCTACGGAAGCTGCAAAACAGAACATGGTTCGTGTTCCTCTTCGTGAGGGCCGTACTTTGCACCATGACATCAAAGGTCATTACGGTGCAGGCCATGTTGTAATGCGCAGCGCACCAGTGGGTACCGGTATTATTGCCGGTGGTCCTCTCCGTGCCGTTTTTGAAGCTCTTGGTGTTCAGGATGTGGTCTCTAAGTCCACAGGTACTTCGAACCCGCACAACCTGATTAAAGCTGCTATCGATGGCCTGACGCGTTCGCGTAGCCCTCGTATGGTTGCTCAGCGTCGCGGTAAGAAGGTTTCTGATATTCTAGGCAACCGTGCTGCAGGCACAGAAGCTCAAGGATAAATACCATGGCAGCTAAAAAAACGATTACTGTGGTACAGGTAGGAAGTCCAATCGGACGGACTAAAGATCAGCGCGCAACACTTGTTGGTCTGGGCCTCAATAAAATGAACCGCCGTCGTACACTGGAAGATACACCTTCCGTACGTGGCATGATCAACAAGGTTAGCCATCTTGTTAAGGTGGTGGAAGCCTAAGGGCTTTCACTATCCTGACAAGAAGGAGAAACTGGGACCATTACGATGAAGCTAAATCAGCTTTCCGATAACCCAGGTGCTACGAAAGATCGCAAACGCGTCGGTCGTGGTACTGGTTCCGGCTACGGCAAGAATGCCGGTGGCGGACACAAGGGTCAAAAGTCTCGTTCCGGCGTAAGCATTAAAGGCTTCGAAGGCGGTCAGATGCCATTGCATCGTCGTCTGCCGAAACGTGGATTTAACAACATCTTCCGGAAGAACTATGTTCCTTTGAACATTGGTCGTCTTCAGGCAGCGATTGACGCAAAGAAAATCGATGCTAAAAAGCCGATCGATCAAGAAGTTCTCGTTACTTCTGGTATCATTACTAATGCTCGTGACGGCATTCGCCTGTTGGCGAACGGCGAACTGAAAGCAAAAGTGGAAATCACTGTTGCTGGTGCTTCCGCCGCTGCTATTGCAGCCGTAGAGAAATCAGGTGGCTCTGTCACCGTTCCTGCGAGCAAGTAATTTTGTAAAGGCAGAAATCCCTTTCTTTTGATGGGGGTTTCTGCCTTTAGTATTTTTTAGTCAATTTTTATCTTACCGGGAATAGGCATATGGCATCTGCTGCTGAGCAATTAGCCGCGAATATTAATCTTAGTGCGTTTTCTAAAGCCACAGATTTGAAAAAGCGTATCTGGTTCACTCTGGGTGCGCTTATTGTGTATCGTCTAGGAACTTATATTCCTCTTCCCGGAATTGATCCTATTGTATTCCAACAGGCCTTTAACGCTCAGGCGGGCGGTGTGCTTGGAATGTTTAACCTCTTTTCAGGTGGTGCTCTTGAGAGAATGACAATTCTCGCCTTGAACATCATGCCGTATATTTCTGCATCTATTATTATGCAGTTGATGACCGCAATCTCTCCACAGATTGAAGCCCTTAAAAAAGAAGGTGAAGCAGGTCGCAAGAAAATCAACCAATACACACGTTATGGTACGGTGGTGCTAGCTGCTGTTCAGGCCTACGGTATTGCCCGTGGTTTACAAGGGGCTCAGGATTTTGGGGCCGCTGTTATTAACCCAGGACTTTTCTTTGAACTGACAACTGTTATTACCCTTACAGGTGGTACAATCTTCCTTATGTGGTTGGGTGAGCAGATTACACAGCGGGGTATCGGTAATGGTATCTCACTGATCATCTTCTCTGGTATTGTTGCTGGTCTGCCTGCAGCATTGGCGCAGACATTTCAGCTGAGCCAAAGTAACGGTTTTGTCGCCTTGATCATTCTGTTGGTTCCGCTGGTTATTGCTGGTATCGTTTGCTTTGAGCGAGCACACCGTAAAGTGATCGTCCAATATCCTAAGCGTCAGGTTGGCAACAAAATGTTCGGTGGTGATTCTTCTCACCTGCCAATCAAACTGAACGTGTCTGGTGTAATCCCACCAATTTTTGCATCGTCACTGTTACTTATGCCAATTACTGCGGCCCAATTTTCTGCTGGTAGTTCCGAGTGGCTGACTTGGGTTACTGCTAACCTTGGTCGTGGCACTGTTGGTTACATGCTTCTATTCAGTACGCTGATCGCGTTCTTCGCTTTCTTCTATAAGACGATTGTCTTCAACACCGAAGAGACGGCTGACAACCTTAAGAAAAATGGTGGTTTTGTTCCTGGCATTCGTCCCGGAAAAAACACAGCTGCACATCTTGACTATATCATCAATCGGCTAACAATTGCTGGGGCTGCATATCTTGTAGCTGTATGTTTGCTACCTGAGATTTTGATCTCTCAATATGCTGTTCCATTCTACTTTGGCGGGACAAGTCTTTTGATTGTCGTTTCCGTTACAATGGATACGGTTGGACAGATCCATTCTCATCTGGTGGCTCATCAGTATGAAGGCCTAATTAAAAAATCAAAATTAAAGGGTAGGCGTGGATGAACATAGTATTGTTTGGCCCTCCGGGCGCAGGTAAAGGTACTCAGGCTGCAATTCTGGTAGAGCAGCACAGCATTGTGCAGCTTTCAACAGGAGACATGTTAAGAGCAGCTGTTGCTGCGGGGACACAGCTTGGAAAACAAGCCAAATCTGTTATGGATGCCGGTCAGTTGGTCGCTGATGATCTGATTATCGGTATTATCTCTGACCGTATTGACGAAGCAGATTGCAAAAATGGTTTCATTCTCGACGGCTTTCCGCGAACAGTAGCTCAGGCCGAAGGCTTGGATGTTATGTTGGAAGAAAAAGGCCTGAAGCTAGACAGCACTATCGAGATCGTTGTTGATGAAAAGATTCTTTTCAACCGTATCGAGCAACGTGCAAGCGAGACACCTGAATCAGAACGTCGCGCTGATGATAATGCAGAAACGCTTAAGAAGCGTCTGGCTGTTTACCATGAACAAACTGCCCCTGTGCTGCCTTACTATGAAAAAAAGGGCAATCTGCACAAAGTGGACGGTATGCAATCAATTGAGGAAGTGGCGAGTCAGATCGCTAATTTCCTTAAGTAAGACTTACCCATTGACAGGCGGACGGATTGGCATATAATCCGCCGCCGAATGGACATTTTTGTTGAGAATCTGACCTTTTTGGCCTTATTTTCGACAAAACGTATTTCGGGTGACTTTATCTACCACCCAATACAATTTCGGGTTTCGGCCTGAAACAAGAACTACACGACGTCTCTCATTTCACCTCTAGAGAATGTCGCGGATTAATTTAACCAGGGTTTCCAAATGGTTGGAACCCGATCTGTGTTTGTGAGGAGAGCGTAGTGGCTCGTATTGCTGGCGTCAACATCCCGACGCAAAAGCGGGTACTTATCGCATTGACCTATATCCATGGTATTGGTCCTGCGATTTCTAAGAAAATCTGTGAAGAAGTTGGCATCCCGGCTGAACGCCGTGTCAACGAATTGACAGAAGATGAAGTACTTCGCATTCGTGAAACAATTGATAGTAACTGCACTGTTGAAGGTGATCTTCGCCGTGAAGTTGCTATGAACATCAAACGTCTGATGGATCTAGGTTGCCTGCGCGGCCTTCGTCATCGTAAACGCCTTCCAGTTCGCGGGCAGCGTACTCGGACCAACGCACGTACGCGTAAAGGTCCTGCTGTTGCTATCGCTGGTAAGAAGAAATAAGAGGGCAGTAGAAAATGGCTAAAGCTCAGCAGGGGCGCGTTAAGCGTCGCGAGCGGAAGAATATTTCTTCTGGTATCGCTCACATCAGTGCAACTTTTAACAACACGATCATCACGATTACTGACGTACAGGGAAATGCTATTTCCTGGGCATCAGCTGGTGGTCTAGGTTTTAAAGGTTCTCGTAAGTCCACTCCATATGCCGCTCAGCTGGCTGCAGAAGATGCAGGCAAAAAAGCTCAGGATCATGGAATGAAGACTCTCGAAGTTAACGTTAAGGGCCCAGGGTCAGGACGTGAGTCCGCTCTTCGTGCTCTGCAGGCAGTTGGTTTCACTATCACGGGTATTCGTGATGTAACACCAATTCCGCATAACGGATGTCGTCCACCAAAACGCCGTCGCGTATAAGTGGATTTAGGGCAGGCTGTTTAACGGGTAGCCTGCCTTTATCAAACTCGTCTAAAGCCGGATTTTATTTCCGGCTTTTGGCATATACATGACACTGCAAGAACCATTGTTACGTCCCCGTTCGTGATCGATAGCTTGCACGTCAAAAAGAGGTTTTACTGTGATTCAGACTAACTGGAATGCTTTGATCAAGCCTGAAAGTCTCGTTGTTGAGCCAGGCATCGATAGCAACCGTATTGCTAAAGTTGTTGCTGAGCCGCTTGAGCGTGGCTTTGGCCTTACACTTGGTAACGCGCTGCGTCGCGTTCTTCTGTCATCTTTGCAAGGTGCTGCTGTTACATCCATCCATATCGATGGTGTCCTGCACGAGTTCTCATCTATTCCTGGTGTTCGTGAAGACGTTACTGACGTTATTCTTAACATCAAGACCATCGCTCTGCGTATGGAAGGTGAAGAACCAAAGCGCATGCGTCTTCGTGCAGAAGGTCCTGGCTCTGTTACTGCCGGTCAGATCGAAACAACTGGTGACATCGAAGTGATGAACCCAGATCTTGTGATCTGTACTCTGGATGATGGTGCTCATTTGGACATGGAACTTACCGTTGATACTGGTAAGGGCTATGTTGCTGCTTCTCAGAATCGCGTTGAAGATGCGCCAATTGGTCTTGTACCAGTTGATTCAATCTTCTCACCAGTTCGTAAAGTGTCTTACAAAGTCGACAACACACGTGTTGGCCAGGTAACTGACTATGACAAGCTGACACTTGAAATCGAAACTGATGGTTCTATCACACCAGAAGACGCGATTGCTGTTGCGTCTCGTATTCTTCAGGATCAACTTTCTCTCTTCGTTAACTTCGATGAGCCTAAAGTTGAAGAAGTTGATGATCGTCCAAGCGAACCACCGTTCAACCGTAACCTTCTTCGCAAGGTTGACGAACTTGAACTGTCTGTTCGTTCTGCGAACTGCCTCAAAAACGATAACATCGTTTACATCGGTGATCTGGTTCAGAAAACCGAAGCAGAAATGCTACGTACACCTAACTTCGGTCGTAAATCTCTTAACGAGATCAAAGAAGTTCTTTCTGGTATGGGCCTCCACCTTGGTATGGAAATTGCCGAGTGGCCACCAGAGAACATCGAAGAGTTGGCTAAGCGTCTCGACGAACCTTTCTAAGAGGGTTCAGAGTTACTAAAGGGGAGTTCACCCCGAACCCTGGCGATTTCATCTGGTTTTTATTAATCAGGCGGCGTTAGGAATTTTAATCCGTCTCGTGCGCGAGACACAAGATATTAGGAGAACAGATATGCGTCACGGAATGAGTGGTCGTAAACTAAATCGTACTTCCAGCCACCGTAAAGCTATGTTTGCAAACATGGCGCACGCGTTGATCAAACACGAACAGATCAAAACAACGCTTCCAAAAGCCAAAGATCTTCGTCCAATCGTTGAGAAATTGGTTACACTTGGTAAGCGCGGTGACCTGCACGCTCGTCGTCAGGCTCTAGCTGTTCTTCGTGATACAAAACTAACTGCTAAACTTTTTGACGTACTTGCCGAGCGTTACAAAGATCGTCAGGGTGGTTACACTCGCGTTCTTAAAGCTGGCTTCCGTCATGGTGATATGGCGCCGATGGCTTTCATCGAATTTGTTGATCGCGATCTTGATGCCAAAGGCCAGGATTCTGGTCCTGTAGTTGGTGATGAGGATGAAGGAGAAGAGTAAGCCTCTTTTTCTACACATTTATGTACTATCAAAAGGCAGTCCTTGGGACTGCCTTTTGTTTTTGGCCCGTTTATTTTTGTTGAGGCCGAGTACTTAAAGATTTTCACAAAGAGATATTTTGACACAGCCGTAACTGTGTTAGATCTCAAGGTGAACAAACTGCGAACTGTTTATTTCATAAGGAACTAGATACTGATGCGTTTTCTGCAAACAAAACTATTGCCAATTTTCTTGTCAATCACGGCGCTGTTTTTGATCCAGAGTAACCTGTCTGTTTCTTCTGTTTACGCGCAGACTGTCCCAACAAGTCAGGCGCAGATAAACCTGAGTTTTTCACCTGTCGTGAAACAGACGTCGCCGGCAGTGGTCAATATCTTCACCAAAATGTTGGTCAAAGAACGTGCTGTCCCATCACTGTTTAATGATCCTTTCTTCCGTAAATTTTTTGGGAATAATTTACCCGGACGAGAGAGAAAGCGGATGGGCAAGTCCCTTGGCTCAGGCGTCATCGTTCGTGAAAATGGTTTGATTGTGACAAACCATCATGTCATCGATTCTGCGACTGAAATTCAGGTTGTTTTGGCTGATCGACGCGAGTTTTCTGCTGAACTGGTTTTGAGTGATAAAGATACAGATTTGGCAATCCTGAAAATTGACTCGCAAGGTGAAAAGCTACCCACTCTTGAAGTGATGGATTCCGATACAATTGATGTTGGTGATCTTGTCCTCGCGATTGGTAATCCTTTTGGGGTTGGGCAGACTGTTACAAGCGGGATTGTTTCTGCCTTGGCCAGAACACAGGTTGGTGTTGCTGACTTCCAATTTTTTATTCAGACGGATGCAGCTATTAACCCCGGAAATTCTGGTGGAGCGTTGGTCACATTGGATGGCAAACTTCTGGGTATCAATACTGCAATTTTCTCGTCTTCAAGAAATGGTGGATCTGTCGGTATTGGTTTTGCTATTCCGGCAAACATGGTTCGTACAGTCGTACATTCTGCTGAACAGGGACGAGAGCTGGTTCGTGCTTGGCCCGGTATTGCCGGACAGGATTTGAATGCTGATCTGGCTTTGGGCTTTGGGCTTAACCGCCCCGGTGGTGTCGTTGTCAGTAATGTTTATCCTGGGGGACCTGCTGATAAAGCGGGTATCCGTGGGGGTGATGTTATTCTTTCTGTAGGTGGGAAGGAAGTGATCAACGTTGAATCCTTGCGGTTTCGTATCGCGACAATCCCTGTTGGAGAAAAGGTTGAGCTAGAGTTATGGAGAGGGCGTGAAGCAAAAACGGTTACCTATTTGGCAAGTCCGGCCCCCGAAACGCCCAAAAGGAACGAACAGGAAATCCGTGGTAGCAATCCCTTGGCAGGCTCTTTAATTACCAACCTTTCACCCGCTGTAGCAGAAGAATTGCATCTGGGAAGTTTGTGGGAAGGGGTCATTGTAAAGAATGTTGCGCGTCGAAGTCCGGCACATCGAATTAGCCTGCAGCCGCATGATATTTTGTTGAATGTAAATGGTGTTCAAATCAATAGAGTTGCCGATGTTGAAAAGGCATTGAATAAAAGAACAGAGCGTTGGACGTTAGTTATCAGTAGAGAAGGGCGGAAGAGAACGCTTGAATTAAAGCGATAGAATTCGTTCCGAACTTCAGTGATGTGAATGTTACCACAAGGAAGATATTAAGTGGTTGGTTTATTTGAAGATCCAACATCAAGGCCATTAGCTGACCGGCTGCGCCCACAAAAACTGGATCAGGTTGTCGGGCAAGATCATCTTGTTGGTGAAAATGGTCCGATTGGGCGCATGGTTCGGGCGCAGCGTCTGGCATCCATGATCCTGTGGGGAACGCCTGGGTGTGGAAAAACGACAATTGCCCGGTTGTTGGCCGATGTGACGGACCTTCATTTTGAACCTCTATCAGCCATTTTTTCTGGCGTTGCAGATTTACGGAAGATCTTTGAAAAGGCTCGTGAGCGAAAGGCAATGGGGCAGGGGACGCTGCTATTTATCGATGAAATTCATCGATTTAACAGAGCGCAACAGGACAGTTTTCTTCCCTATATGGAAGACGGTACAATTGTCTTGGTTGGGGCAACGACTGAAAATCCTTCGTTCGAATTGAACGCGGCGTTATTATCCCGCTCTCAAGTCATGGTGCTCAAACGCATAGATGAAGAAGGAATGGACGATCTGTTGGTGAGAGCTGAGCAAGAAATGGGGTTCGAGTTACCCCTATCAGATGAGGCTCGCCAATCAGTTATTGCCATGGCGGATGGCGACGGACGTTACCTTCTAAATATGGCGGAAGAGCTCTTTACCTTGCCGCCAGGTGAGGCTTTGAACACGGCAGATCTGGCAACAGTTATTCAAAAACGCGCCCCGATTTATGACAAAGGCCAGGAAGGGCACTATAATTTAATATCAGCCTTACATAAGTCGTTGCGAGGTTCTGATTGTGATGCGGCTCTTTATTGGTTGGCCCGGATGTTAGCGGGTGGTGAAGATCCCAATTATATTGCAAGAAGACTTCTAAGGTTTGCGGTTGAGGATATCGGTCTTGCAGACCCCAATGCAATGTCGCAGGCTTTACACGCATGGCAATCCTTCGAGCGTCTGGGATCACCAGAGGGGGAATTAGCTCTGGCGCAGGCTGTAATCTATCTTGGCACAGCACCGAAATCCAATGCTGCTTATGCTGCTTATAAAAGTAGTGTTCGATCGGCAAAAGAAACCGGATCTCTTTCTCCTCCGATGCATATTTTGAATGCTCCGACCAAAATGATGAAAGACCTTGGGTATGGAAAAAACTATGCCTATGACCACGATGCACAGGATGGTTTTTCTGGACAAAACTACTTTCCGGATAATATGCCACGCCTTAATTTCTACCAGCCGGTGGAAAGAGGCTTTGAAAGAGAGGTCAAAAAGCGGCTTTTTTATTGGCAAAAGTTACGCCAAGATCGGCAGAAAACCTGATTATTAACCAAGGAATGCAAAATCTGCGTGTCTGCCATGTATATCTGACGATTGCAGAGGTGCGACATTTTGGTGTTACTTGTAGTTAGAAATCCTAAAACAAGTTCTTGTTTTTCGAAACACAGACCACGTTCCAAGAGGGTAAGGCCAGCAATGCCAGATTATATTCGTCCGCAAAAAGATCATGTGGCACTCATTTCTCTATCTGCGCAGCGAGACTATATCCTCCCCAGTTCCCCCATCCGAGCATCCGGCCTTTCCCGTGCTATTCCTGCAATGGAAAAGTTGGTTCAGGGGTTCCGTGATCGTTCATCCCCTATTTATCATTCGATCCGCCTTTATAAAACGGATGGGTCAAATGTTGATCTTTGTCGACGCACAGCCGTCGAAGAGGGCTTGCGTATATTCATGCCGGGCAGTCTTGGTGCGGAACTAGTTGATGAAATCCAACCCGAAGGCAAAGAAGTTCGTATTAATCCGGATCTTCTTTTTGATGGCAAGTTTCAGGAAATTGGTGAAAACGAGTCAATTTTCTATCGCCCTCGTTGGGGTGCATTCCATGATACGCCTTTGGAAGATGAGCTTAGAGCCCGTGGTGTAAACACGCTTGTTCTTTGCGGTTTTTCATTTACCACGGCAACACGGGCAACAATTTATGAAGCAAGTGCCCGTGACTTTCGGGTGATTGTTGTTCCGGATGCTTTGTGTAATGCGACAGAGCAAGGTCTTCATGAACTCGGACGTATGGGCGTATACATGATGGAAGCAGACGAACTGTTATCCTGGTTGCGTGATCCCCGTGAAAGTGGCGAAAGTGAACAGGCAGCTTAGGCTGTTACGCGAATAGAAAAGCCATTTCTCTTATTTTGCCAAACAGTCTCATATTTGTTAATTAGAACTGAATGCACAGGTGCTGCCGGATTGAGTAGTCACCTTCTGTAAAGATTTTTCTTGGGTCATTCCTATTTGATCATTTTGGCAGGTATGTAATGAAGATGTTGGCTGCAGTTGCCCTTGGTGGTGCTATCGGGGCAATGGGACGATATCTCGTTATCATTATGATGGGATCTATGGTGGGAACTATGATCCCGGTTGGCACTTTGACCGTGAATGTTATTGGCTCTTTTGCGATGGGCATACTTGTTCCTTTGATTGGTATTGGTGATCTTGTGTCACAGGAACTAAGAGCTTTTCTGACTGTTGGCTTACTGGGTGCATTTACAACCTTTTCTACTTTTTCGATGGATGTAGTTGTTCTTTTCCAGCGTGATGCTATTGGGTTAGCTGCCTTGTACTTGTCTTTATCTGTCTTTCTCTCTATAGCAGCCTTTGTTGCTGGTTATTATTTAATGAGGTCTTTTTTCGTATGAGTGCCGTTACCATGGTTAAAGTTGGAACAGATGATGGCGGCGTACGTCTTGATCGTTGGTTCAAAAAACATTACCCGGCTTTTAGTTATATCCAGGTCGAAAAAATGTTACGCAAAGGCCAGATCCGTATTGATGGTAAGCGCGCAAAAGCTTCATCCCGGTTAGAGCCAGGACAGGAAATTCGGGTTCCCCCAGTTCCTGATCGTTCAACAGAAAATCGCCCGCGCAAAAATGAACCTACCATGAGCCCTGAAGAAATTCAGTACGTCAGAGATATGGTAATCTACAGGGATGATTCTGTTATTGCGTTGAATAAGCCTGCTGGCTTGGCCGTACAAGGCGGAACGGGACTAAGCAAGCATCTGGATGGTATGCTAGAAGCTCTCTGCTACGACAAGCAGGAAAAGCCACGTTTGGTGCATCGGTTGGATAAAGATACAAGCGGTGTTCTACTCCTTGCGCGAAATGCAAATTCTGCGCGTATTCTGACAAAATCTTTTAAAGGTAAAACAGCTAAAAAAGTTTATTGGGCGCTTGTTGCTGCTGTTCCACCACAAAAGAAGGGGTGGATTTATCTACCTCTGGAAAAGCAGGCTGGCGCACAGGGCGAAAAGATGGTGATCGATTACGATACCGGCAAAGAAGCTCTGACACTCTATAACATGATTGATAAGGTCGGTCGTAAAGCAGCCTGGGTTGCGTTAATGCCTTTGACAGGACGTACACACCAACTTCGTGCCCATTGCGGCGCACTAGAGGCCCCAATCCTTGGGGATGGTAAGTACGGTGGAAAAGATGCTTATCCTCTTGGTAATAAAATATCAAAAGATATGATGTTGCATGCCCGGGAAATTGCTGTGCCTCATCCTGAAGATGGTACAACGCTCAGGGTAAAAGCAGATCTTTCTCCTCATATGGTCGAGGCATGGAAAGCGCTTGGTTTTAAACAGGGGCATGGCGATGACGCGGTTGATTTGCTCGAAGGCTATGCCGGTGATCTTGCGCACTGTCCTCCACGTGAATTAAGAGACTTTTACAAATCCGAAGAATATTAAATCTGAACTAATATTGAGTGAGGTAAAGGTGCCAAGGCAGCCTTTTAAACTGGTTATTTTTGATTTTGACGGCACGCTTGTTGATAGTCAGTTCAATATTCATAACAATATGGTCGAAGCGTTTTTGCTGAACGGTCTTCCGGAACCGACCCTGGAAGATGTTCGCAGGATCGTTGGTTTGAAGCTGGAATATGCTGTGGCAGAGATGCTCCCACAGGATGCCAGCTGGGAGTTGGCCTGTATGGTTTCTGACTCTTACAGAGAATCTTTTGTTAAAGCACGACAAAAGCCTTGTTTCGAAGAACCCGTTTTTGCTGGTGTCCGGGAAATGCTTCAACGTCTGGATCGGCCAGAAACGTTATTGGCTATCGCGACGGGTAAAAATTTGCGTGGACTTAAAAAGAGCCTCGATCATCATGGATTTCATGATCATTTTGTCACGTTGAAAACAGCAGATGATGGGCCGAGTAAGCCACATCCCGAAATTCTTTATCAGGCAATGGCAGAAAATGGTGTTGAGCCACAAGATACCGTCATGATTGGTGATACGACCTATGATATAGAAATGGCCCGTGCTGCAGGTGTTTCAGCTGTGGGGGTTTCCTGGGGGTATCATGAAACACAGATGCTGTTTGATGCTGGCGCCCATATTGTTGTAAATTCCTGCGAAGAACTTCCCGAACGCTTTGCAGATCTGGTACAATAGAAACTGCGAAAAACCAGCTGTTTAATTTTAACTGATAAATAGACTGAACTGATGTCTTCTACACTTGCTTTAAAACGATTTTATAAACAGGCAACAGCCGAAGCGACGGATGAAGGATTTGTTGTTCTTCTTGATGGACGTGTTGTTAAAACCCCTGAACAGCTTCCGCTATTGTTTCCTACTTTGCAATTGGCCGAAGCTGTGGCTGCGGAATGGCAAGCACAGGAAAAGGAAATTGATGCGGCGACAATGCCGCTGATGACCCTTACTTGTACGGCAATCGATTGGGTTGGCAAGGAAAGAGTACAGGCTGAAGAAGGTATTGGAGAATATGCTGGACACGATTTGCTGTGCTATTGGGATGACAGCATGCCGGAACTTCAGGATTTACAAAAAGATGTTTGGCAACCGTTGCTGGATTGGGCAGCGCTTACTTTTGATGCTCCTCTTGTAACAACAAGTGGCCTTTTGAGCGTTGAGCAACCAGAAAGTGCGGTCTCTGCACTTAAGAAATCGGTGTGCAGTTTTCCCAATATGGAGTTGGCAGCCTTATCGACTATCGTCAGAACAAGCGGCTCTTTAATTGTGGGTTTGGCACTGTTGAAAAAACATATAGATGTTGAAAAAGCTATAGAAGCCGTACTTTTACATGAAAAATTTCAGATCGAACGTTGGGGTGCCGATGAAGAAGCTGAACAGCGTCATGTAAATATTTTAACTGAATTTCGCACTGCAATGAAATTTTTAAGTCTAATTCATGACTGACGAGTTACAGAGTACTAGTATCGTTAAACCCTACGTGCTATCAATTACGTCCTGTTAAATATCGCAGTGCAAAACTGCGCCTCGGAATTGATGACATAACAACGTGGGGGAACACGTGCAGGATATCATACAAAAGCTGGAAGCAAAGCGACAGGCTGCCAGAAGTGGTGGAGGAGAGCGTCGGGTTGATGCGCAGCATGGTAAGGGAAAACTTACAGCGCGTGAACGCATTGACGTCTTACTCGACGAAGGCTCCTTTGAAGAATGGGATATGTTTGTAGAACACCGTTGCACCGACTTCGGTATGGAACAACAAAGTGTCCCGGGTGACGGTGTTGTTACTGGAAGTGGTACAATTAATGGTCGGCTGGTTTTTGTTTATAGCCAAGACTTTACCGTTTTTGGTGGTTCACTTTCTGCTTCTCATGCGCAAAAAATCATAAAAATCATGGATAAAGCCATGGAAGTTGGGGCCCCGGTTATTGGCCTTAATGATTCAGGAGGCGCACGAATTCAAGAAGGCGTTGATTCCCTTGCTGGCTATGCCGAGATTTTCCAACGCAATGCAATGGCTTCTGGCGTTATTCCCCAGATTTCTATGATTATGGGGCCTTGTGCGGGCGGTGCGGTTTATTCTCCGGCACTGACTGACTTCATCTTTATGGTGAAAGATAGCTCTTACATGTTTGTGACTGGGCCTGATGTTGTGAAAACAGTGACCCACGAAGAAGTCACAGCGGAAGAACTGGGCGGTGCGATCACCCATAGCAGTAAATCAGGTGTCGCAGATCTTGCCTTTGAAAACGATGTCGAAGCTTTACTTGAACTCCGTCGTTTCATGAGTTTCTTGCCGTCATCTAACAGAGAAAAAGCACCGTCGAAGCCATCGGCAGATCCTGCGGACCGCGATGAATTTTCTCTGGATACACTGATCCCTGATAATCCTAATAAGCCCTATGATATGCAGGAACTTATTAGCAAGATTGTTGATGATGGTGAATTTTTTGAAATTCAACCTGACTATGCGGGAAACATTTTGGTTGGTCTGGCACGTGTTGATGGTGAGACTGTCGGCGTTGTTGCTAACCAGCCTATGGTTCTTGCCGGGTGTCTTGATATTGCGTCGTCAATCAAAGCGGCACGTTTTGTTCGCTTCTGTGATTGCTTTAATATTCCACTTGTGACGCTGGTTGATGTTCCCGGTTTCTTGCCCGGTACGTCACAGGAATACAATGGCATTATTAAGCATGGCGCGAAGCTCCTTTATGCATATGCTGAAGCCACAGTACCAAAGGTTACGGTTATAACTCGTAAAGCGTATGGTGGTGCCTATGACGTGATGTCATCAAAGCATCTACGTGGGGATGTAAACTATGCCTGGCCAACGTCTGAAATTGCTGTGATGGGTCCGAAAGGTGCTGTTGAGATTATTTTCCGTCAGGATATTGGCGATGTTGAAAAAATCGAAGAGCGCACAGAAGAGTATCGCGAAAAATTTGCGAACCCCTTTGTCGCCGCGTCGCGTGGTTTTATTGATGATGTAATCATGCCGCACGGCACAAGACGTCGCGTTTCAAAAGCTCTGCAAATGCTTAAGAACAAGCAGCAGCAGAATCCTTGGAAAAAACACAGCAATTTGCCGCTGTAAATGATGGAGCTGTTTCCAATGAAAAACAGATCTCGACTTTATAGTGTCATCATAAATCAGGGGGCTTGAAATCGTGGCCTTGTTTGAAAAAATACTTATTGCAAACCGTGGTGAGATTGCTTGCCGCGTCATCCGTACAGCTCAAAAAATGGGCATTAAAACGGTTGCCGTTTATTCTGATGCTGATGCAGCGTCCCTCCACGTTGAAATGGCCGATGAAGCTGTTCACATTGGACCGGCAGCATCCGCCGAGAGTTATCTCGTTATTGAAAAGATTATTGCTGCCTGTAAAGAAACGGGCGCACAGGCCGTTCATCCTGGCTTTGGATTTTTGTCTGAAAATGCGTCCTTTGTGAAAGCATTGGACGATGCTGATATCGTCTTTATCGGCCCGCCAACAAATGCGATTGGTGCAATGGGCGATAAAATTGAGTCCAAGCATTTGGCGCAAAAGTCAAATGTGAGCACGGTTCCCGGGCATATGGATCTGATTGAAGATGCTGACGAAGCTGTCAAAATTTCCAGCGATATCGGTTATCCCGTTATGATCAAGGCCTCTGCCGGTGGTGGTGGTAAGGGAATGCGTGTTGCCTATAATGACGAGGAAGCACGCGAAGGCTATCGTTCAGCACAAAACGAAGCCCGTTCCAGCTTTGGTGATGATAGAATTTTCATTGAAAAATTTATCGAAGAACCGCGTCATATTGAAATTCAAGTGATTGGGGATAAGCACGGTAACATCATCCATCTTGGTGAGCGGGAATGTTCCATTCAACGTCGTCACCAAAAGGTAATTGAAGAAGCGCCATCCCCGTTTCTGGATGAAGCCACACGCACGGCGATGGGATCTGAAGCTGTCGCCCTTGGCCACGCCGTAAATTATCATTCTGCGGGTACGGTGGAGTTCATTGTCGATAAAGACAAGAATTTTTACTTCCTTGAAATGAATACACGTATTCAGGTGGAACACCCTGTTACCGAGCTAATTACCGGGATTGATATCGTTGAATGGATGATCCGGGTTGCTGCCGGCGAGGAACTTGGGTTGAAACAGGATGAAGTCAAACTGGAAGGTTGGGCGGTTGAATCCCGTGTTTATGCCGAAGATCCACTGAGGAATTTCCTGCCTTCGATTGGACGTCTTGTCCGTTATGAAGCACCGGAATCAGACGAAGAGTATAACGGGCGCCCTGTGATCCGTGTGGATACAGGTGTTGAGGAAGGATCAGAGATCTCTATGTTCTATGATCCTATGATTGCCAAGCTGTGTACCTACGGCCCAGATCGGTTATCAGCTATTGAGTCCATGCGTACGGCGCTGGATTCATACTATATCCGCGGTATTAACCATAACATGGGCTTTCTTTCTGCTGTTATGTCCCAGGATCGCTTTGTTGAAGGGCGCTTGACGACAAATTATATTGCCGAAGAATTCCCAGATGGGTTCCTTGGCCTTGAAGCCACAGATGAACAGCTGAAAACGCTAATTTCTGTTGCGGCTGTTTTACAAACAAACTTATCTGAACAAACCGCGCTTGCAGCACATTTGAACGGTATTGCTGGTGTCGATATCCCAGTTGAGCTTACGGTATTTGTTGATCGTAAAACACACCCTGTTCTTATTGATCTTCAAGATGACGGATACCTAGTTTCAGGGGATGGTTTTGAAACCTTGATCCGGGGAGATTGGCTCGCTCATGAACCTGTCTTTTTCGGAGAAGTGAACGGTAAAGAGACTGTTATTCAGATTGACCGCAGAGGACCAGCACTTAAGTTAACCTTGTCGGGATTAACGGTTGAAGCATTGGTCGTCGAAAGTCGTTTGGCTGCTTATAACGAATTGATGCCAGAAAAACTGCCGCCTGACATGTCCAAGTTCTTAATGTCACCAATGCCGGGACTTTTGGTTTCTGTTGCTGTTGAAGAAGGTCAAGCAGTGAAAGCAGGTGAAGAACTTGCTGTCATTGAAGCCATGAAGATGGAAAACATTCTTCGTGCTGAAAAAGATCTCGTCGTGAGCAAGGTTTCTGCCTCAGCTGGTGAAAGTCTTGTCGTTGATCAGGTGATTATTGAATTCGAGTAAAATATTTTCTCGATATAGAACAGAAAAGGGGCGTTTTATACGGCCCTTTTTTATTGGGCGTTATCTTGTTGTGTCGATTCTGACTTATTGATGATAAGCTATTGTTGCAAAGAATAGTTTTGTCGGATGTTGATAGGAATACACTATGGATCAACTTGATCTTCCCAAGGATGTAATTTGGTCTGACCGCCGATTCTGGTTTGAAGATCTGGAGGCTGAATACAGTCAATCAGGTTCGCAAGCCCCAAGCGAACAGGCATGTGCGCTGATGATCGATTTACAGGCCACTTTCTGTGTTGGTGCTTGGGCAGCGACGATTATTCTCTGTTCTTCTATTATTCAGGCTCAAGTTAAGGAGCATGGTACTCAGCTTTCGTGGATCGATCCAAAAGAGCTTTCCTGGATGAATAAACTTAGGAACCGGATTGTTCACGGGGATAAAAGAAAGCCGGGTATCACTATTCAGGACCAATGGACAAGACGTGATGATTGGGAACAACGCGCTAGAAAGGCCGTTGAGTTAACATTCAAGTCTTTGTATTCAGTAGAATCTGTTTCCTAATCATTTACCGTCGTTTTTGAGGGCATTACTCTCAATGCAATATGCTTAGTAAAAAAAAGCCCCCACCAAGAAGGTGAGGGCTATGCGTCTGGCTTGCTTATTTGTTTGGGAAGACGGCTTGCTCAGACGCTTAAAAGGTGTTTGTGTTTATTTTCTTATGCGCGTTCGAAACCGCGGGCGACTTCCCAGTCGGTGACGCGGCGGTCAAACTCTTCTTGTTCCCATTCTGCTGCTCGGGTGTAATGGTCGACGACATCATCGCCCATGGCTGCACGCAGCATGGCAGATTTGTTCAGGGCTTTGGCTGCACCACGAAGAGTATTGGGGATAGAGCGCGCATTTTCGGATGCGTAGGCATCGCCTTTGAATTCGGCTTCAAGTTCACGCTTGTTTTCAATGCCATCAATACCAGCTGCCAGTAAGGCTGCCATGGCGAGGTATGGGTTTAAGTCGGAACCACCGACACGACATTCAATACGAATAGCTTTGGTGCCTTCGCCACATAGGCGATAGCCAGCTGTACGGTTGTCCTTGCTCCAGATTGCTTTGGTCGGGGCAAAGGTACCTTCGGCAAAACGTTTGTAAGAGTTGATGTAGGGTGCGAGGAAGTAAGTCAAATCGCTGGCGTTATGCAGAAGTCCAGCAACATACTGTCGCATCAGCTCTGACATGCCGTATTCACCATTCGGATCATGGAACAGTGCTTCTTTGCCATCCGCAGACCAAAGCGACTGGTGCACATGGGAAGAGCTACCAGCGGCATCATTATGCCATTTGGCGAGGAAGGTGAGGGCTTTACCCTTTTGCCAAGCAATTTCCTTACAACCATTCTTGATGAAGACGTGGTTATCAGCTGAAATCAGGGCGTCGTCGTACTTGACGTTGATCTCTTCCTGTCCGGCAGAGGCTTCGCCTTTTGAGCATTCAACCACAATACCGGCACCATGCAATCCATTACGGATCGCGCGCATAACGCCTTCTTCTTTGGTTGTCTGGAAGATGTGGTAATCTTCGTTGTACTTCCCAAGAGTTTCCAATGAATGGTATCCGCCTTTTTGGGCATCTTCAAAAGAGTTCTCAAAGAGGAAAAATTCAAGTTCAGAGGCCATATAGGCCTTCATCCCCATCGTTTCCAAGCGGGCGACCTGTTTCTTGAGAATGGCGCGCGGTGAATGAGGAACTTCTGCGTGGGTGTGATGGTCGAGCATATCGCACATGACAAAGGCAGTGCCTTCAAGCCATGGGACACGACGCAGAGTGCTGAGGTCCGGTTTCATGGTGTAGTCGCCATAACCTGCTTCCCAACTGGTGGATTTATAGCCCTCTACTGTTTCCATCTCCATATCGGTTGCCAGAAGATAATTACAGCTGTGGGTTTCTTTGTGGCCACCATTGACAAAATAATCAGCATGGAACCGTTTGCCCATAAGGCGACCCTGCATATCGACCTGACATACAAGGACGGTGTCAATCTCGCCGCTGGAGACGGCTTTATTAAGATCTTCAAAGGAAAGATTGCCGGACATAGCTAAACTCTTATTCTAAATGTTTATAAAGGTGTCACAGCCCGGGTGTCGGGCTGTGACATTGTAACGATGGGATTAGCTGTAACGGTAAGGTTTACCAGCTTTTTCCATTGTTTTTGCATACTTCTTGAGGATATCAACAACACGGTTGGAGCGATCGCTCTGTTCTGCTATTTCGTCCCAGAATTTGTAAGCTTCTGCTTCGACAGTTGCCCACTCTTCATCAGGAATAGTTGTAAGCTCAAGCTTTGAACCTTCGGTACGTAGCTGTGCTTCGCCACCCCAGTACCAGTGCTGACGGTAGTAGTGTGAGCTATCCATGCAGAGTTTGAAGAGTGTTTTGAGGTGCTCAGGCACTTCATTCCAACGGTCTTCGTTCGCAAAGAAAGAGCCACACCATGCACCAGAAATATTGTTGGTGAGGAAGTAGTTAGTCACATCAGCCCAACCAACAGTGTAATCTTCGGTAATACCGGACCAAGCGATACCATCAAGCTCACCAGTCTGCATGGCAACTTCGATATCTTCCCAAGGCAGTGTTACTGGAACAACACCAAAACGGGACAAGAAGCGACCAGCTGTCGGGAAGGTAAATACGCGTTTGCCTTTTAGGTCTGCAAGGCTACGGATTGGGTCTTTGGTTGCGAAGTGACATGGATCCCATGCACCAGCGGACAGCCATTTTACGCCGTCAACTTCGTCATAAGCTTCTTCCCAGATTTCATTCAGGCCGTACTGATTGAAAAGAACTGGCACATCAAGGCTGTAGCGCGTGCCGAATGGGAAGTATCCGCCAAATACAGATACATCTACAGGTGCAGCAATTGAATCGTCATCACTTTGAACCGCATCAATTGTACCCTTTTGCATGGCACGGAACAGCTCGCCCGTTGGGACCAACTGATCAGCATAGAACAGTTCGATAACCATTTCACCGTTTGCTGCTTTGTTAAAAGCATCAATAGCTGGTTTGATTACGTGCTCACCCAAAGCAGGGCCAGCATAGGTTTGCAGGCGCCACTTGATTGTGGATTGCGCGTGGACAGCTGGTGCTGCCAAAGCGGATGCACCAGCGGCACCAACAGTTGCCATACCAGCTTTTTTTAGAAAATCGCGTCTATTCGTCATCGTATAGATACTCCCTGTTTAAACTTATTAATATCCCGAGAAAACTCGAGCGGTTTAAGCTCTTTCACTTTATTCGTGTAGTTTAGTCTTCACTTTTTACTTATTTAACCTCCTGTCAAAAATCATACTTTGCATCATCCCGTGTTTAGCCTTTGACGTACTCAGGTAGCCAAAGAGCAATTTCAGGGAATGACATAACAATCACTAATGCGAAAATCATGATCAGGACAAAAGGGATCACCGAGCGATAGATATCGACTAGTGAAATTTCAGGTGGCGCCATGGCCTTCATTAAGAAAAGGTTGTAACCAAAAGGTGGTGTCATATAGGCAACCTGAACAGTGATGGTATAGAGAACACCATACCAAATTGGGTTAAAGCCTAGGCTGATAACAAGCGGAATGTAAAGTGGCGCTACAATCACCAGCATAGCGGTGTCATCCAGGAACATTCCCATCACGATATAGGAAAGCTGCATCAGGATAAGAATTTCCCAAGGGCTTAGGCCCCATTTTTCAAGGAAGAGGCTCTCGATTGCTTTGACGGCGCCAAGACCATCAAAAACGGCACCAAAGGCAAGAGCGGCCAGGATAATCCACATAAACATACAGCTGATACCCAGCGTTTGTCTGATTGTGGTTTCCAGGACTTTAAAAGTTAGTCGCTTTCTAAAGAGAGCTGCAAGCATCGCAGCGGTCGCGCCAACAGCGGAACTTTCAACAAGGCTGGTGACACCTGCGACAAAGAAGCCAGTCATAAATACAAAGATTAAAAGTGGCAGGATACCGGCTTTCAACAAGGCTAATTTTTCGCCCAACGGCATCTGACGTTCTTCTTTTGGCAACACAGGACCAAGTTCAGGCTGTAAGCGGCATCTGACAACAATATAGACGACAAACATGGTTGCCAGCATTAGGCCAGGAATTGCGCCGGCAAGCCACAAGTCACTCACGGGTTGACGGGCAATCATGCCGTAAAGAACAAGAACAACACTTGGAGGAACAAGAATACCAAGCGAGCTTCCTGCCTGAATCACCCCTGTTACCATAACCTTGTCATAACCGCGCCGAAGCATTTCGGGCAAGGCAATGGTTGCGCCAATCGCCATACCGGCAACAGACAGGCCGTTCATTGCTGAAATGAGAACCATAAGACAGATGGTGCCGATCGCAAGACCACCATGAAGAGGCCCCATCCAGACATGGAACATTTTATAGAGATCACTTGCAATTCCGGATTCAGAAAGCATGTAGCCCATGAATACAAAGAGAGGCAATGTGAGGAGGGGATACCAACTCATTAATTTTGAGGCGGCTGTGAACGGCATTTCTACGCCGCCTTCACCCCAAAGAAAAAGCGCTGCAACTGCGGCAACAAAACCGATAGCTCCAAAAACACGTTGGCCAGTTAACATCATGACCATCATGGTTGAGAACATCAGTAATGCGATCATTTCATAACTCATTACAGTGTAACTCCTCTGGCTTTGGCCAGATCTTTAAAGAAAGTTGCAGTTGCTTGTAAAAGCATAAGCAAGACACCCAAAGTCATGAGAATCTTAATTGGTGCAAGTGGGTATTGAATCAATGTGCGGGTTTTTTGCCCAACTTCAATGGTGTACATCGTGCTGGATACGGCACCGTAAAGAAGAATAACGAGATAAAACATCAAGAAAATGGACGTAAAAACATCCATCTTGGCTTTGCCTTTGGAAGACCATCTACTATAGAAAAGATCCATCCGTACGTGGGCATCTTCCTGCATGGAAAAGCCACCACCTAATAGGTAGTAAGCAGACATAAGGAACTGGGATATTGTTACGACTGAATTGATAGGAGTATCAAACAGTGTTCGGGAAAGAGAGGAATAGAGGAGTAACCCGATCATGACGAAGATAAGATGCATCGTAACCAGCCCTGTAAACCGGTTTAATGTATCAACTCCCTTGACGTAGGATCTTATTATATTGGGCATTTCAGTTTCCCAGGCTCGTTTGTTTGGTTGTTGAAGCGGTCTGAATTTGTTGATTGTCCAGAGCTTCTTTTGCTTCTTTTATTGCTTTGTTTAATAGGGATGCCATCTGTTTTTGTGTCTTTTGATCTGAGATCAAATCGTTTCTTATTTCCAGCATAACATTCATTAACCCTCTGGGTAGGGCGTGTTCAGTCAGTGTGTGTGTCACGCCGTCAACGGGGGCGTAAGGCTCGTTTAATCTCAAGACATAATCGGATGTTTGTGCCGCAAAAGACTTGATCAGCTGGTCGGCAAAACGACTGTCTTTGTCATGCAAAAAACCAATTTCGACGTCCCTTTCCTGCCCCTTATAGATGGGGGTGAAAGAATGAACTGTTATGATGACAGGTTTATGACCGTCAGCTGTTTTTTGGTCGAGGCATTTGCTTACGGCATCTTTAAAAGGCTTATAAACACCGTTTATTCTTTTGTCCCGCTCTTCTTGACTCAGGTTTGCGTTACCGGGGATTTCAAAGATTTCGCTTTGAAATGGCATAGCGTTTAATGCTTCGGGCGGCCGATTACAGTCATATACCAGTCTGGATACACACTGTTCGACAAGGGGGGCATCAAGTTGTTTCGATAGATGTTGTGCGACAGCCAATGCACCGGGGTCCCATGCGATGTGCTTGTTTATATCGCTATCGCTAAGGCCCAAGTTGTTGTATTCAGAAGGAATATGGTTAGAGGCATGTTCGCAGATAATCACATACTCTCCGTTGCCTGAAAGATTAGTCGTTTTGACCACACTTTCAGGTGCAAAATTATCAACGGAATTTATTAACTCGTTCGACAAGAACCTTACCCCAGGTATTTTATTAGCTTATTTTTGAAATTATATTTTCAGAATTGAAAAATAAGTCAAGATATTTTCTGAAAATATTATTTCAGGAAAATAAAATATGGAGAAATTTCTTCATTTGTGTTTAGACTAGGTATTGATTATCAACCTATTGGTATGATTACAGGGTACTGATAAAGTTACGGATGGAATAGAAACCTAAGATGGGTACAAATCAGAATCTGACTGTTGCTGAACGAATTCGTAAGCAATTCGATAGCTTGACACGGGCAGAAAGACAGTTGGCAAATGCCATATTAGAAGATTATCCCGTTTCAGGTCTGGGTAGTATTACCGCCGTTTCTGAAAATTCAGGCGTTTCAACGCCAACGGTTGCCAGAATGGCAAGAAAGCTTGGATTTGGCGGATTTCCCCAGATGCAGGCGCAATTACATATCGAACTAAAAGCCACAATATCCAGCCCCATTGCCAAGCATGATCTGTGGTCTGAAAGCGCACCGGATACGCATATTCTTAACCGCTTTGCAGATGCTGTTACTGAGAATATGCGACAAACGTTAAAGCAGATTGACCCGAAAGAGTTTAATGCAGTTGTCGATTTACTTTCTGATCTGAACCGTGAAATTCATGTGGTTGGTGGGCGGATTACCCGCTCTATGGCAGATAACTTTTTCACTCATATGCAGGTAATGCGTTCGGGCGTAACGCTTGTTGCCCCAAATTCAAATACTTGGGCACATTATGTTTTAAACATGAACAAGGGGGATGTACTGGTCGCTTTTGATATCAGACGTTACGAGCACGACATTCTGCGGTTGGCTGAAGTTGCCAAAGCGCGTGGTGTGACGCTGGTGCTTTTTACCGATCAATGGGGGTCTCCGGCCGCAAAGTTGGCGACCTATAGTTTGAATTCACGTATCGAAGTGCCTTCTGCTTGGGATTCCCTCGTCGTCACACTTTTCCTAGTAGAAGCAGTTATCGCAGGTGTGCAGACCCAAACCTGGGATGAAACAAAGAGCAGGATGAAAACTCTTGAAGAGCTCTTTGATCAAACCAAGATGTTCAAGAAGTTTATCTGATTCCCTAAATTTTTATCTCACAAAAATCGAGCTACGACCGAATTTAAAGAACTGTATACAAGATCAATCAACTTTGGGTAGGCTTTGATCCATTTCACGCGCGGGCTGTGGGCAGCAACTACCAACAATTTTTGCAGGGACGCCGACAGCAGTACAATGCGCGGGGACATCTTCCAGCACCACTGACGTTGCACCGACTTTGGCGCATTCTCCGATTTCAATATTACCGAGAATTTTTGCCCCTGCGCAAATAAGCGCGCCTTGACGAATTTTAGGATGGCGGTCGCCTGTGCCTTTACCTGTGCCACCAAGCGTTACATTTTGCAGCAGAGAAACATTATCTTCCACGACGGTAGTTTCACCAATGACAACACCTGTGCCGTGGTCAATCATAATGCCTTTACCAATTTTGGCTGCGGGGTGGATATCCAGTCCGAAAACTTCAGAGATCCGGTTTTGCAAAAAGAGCGCGAGTGCCTGTCGGTTATTATTCCATAGCCAATGGCTTAGTCGATAACACTGCAGAGCGTGAAAACCTTTGAAGTAAAGTAAAGGTTCTAAATGGGATGTACAGGCGGGGTCTCTCTCAAAAACGGCTATGATGTCAGAGCGAATGGATTGCCCAATGCCTGGGTCTGCTGAAAAGGCATCTTCAAATACTTGCCCGAGAAGTCGCGCAGAAACGGCATTGTTCCCCAACTTTTCCGACAACATATAGCCAATGGCTGCTTCCAGACTGTTATGGTTGAGCATGGAAGATTGCAGGAAGCCAGCGAGAACAGGCTCTTTGACAAGCATTTCATTGGCTTCTTTTCGAATGTAAGACCAGATGAGATCAGTTGTCTTAGCTTGCTCTGCGACATAGGCCATTTTTGTTTCCTTTTCTTGGATAGCGTCTAACGCGTAAATATATCCAGAATGCGTAGTATATAACGATATAGGAAAATGGCGGGCGTTTTTAAATGAAAATTTGTGATAATGGCTATGAATAATATTTATTTTGATGCACTTTATGCAATATCGACATCGATCAATTCTTCAAATTTGCCGTCGTAAATCTACTGTTTTTAAAAGATATATACTTTATGTGCTCTTCTTTTCTCGATCTATTGCCACTTGAAACATCAAGGCTACGTATTCGTCAGTACCAGAGTACGGACTTGGAACCGACAAGAGCTATGAGCCAGGATCCTGAGCTGAGGAAGTGGATTCCTACTGGTGTTTACAGTGATAAAGAGCACGCAGAGTATGTTCGTGTTTCCGGGACTGCGGATGCCAAGGATTTTGTTGTCGAAGATAAGATGACTGATGTTGTCATTGGCGAAATGACTTTTCATCCTTGGTTTGTAGAGAAAACCTGGGAAATTGGTTGGCTTATATTGCCTGAATTTCAGGGGCGGGGGTATGCGAGTGAAGCTGCATCCTCGCTGCTTGATGTAGGATTTTCAGAGCTTGAAATTCATAGAATTGTGGCTACAGCTCAACCCCAAAATCCGGCTTCCTTTCGTGTGATGGAAAAAGTTGGCATGCGTAGGGAGGGGGAATTTTTACAGTGTATTCCACGGTCTGACGGCACATGGTGGGATGAAGTTCTCTACGCAATGCTTGCCAGTGAATACAAGGCTTTGGACCAAAGTCTCTAGATACTTTATACGTCTGAATTACTGTTTTTCGAGTATCTTTTTAAGGAACTTTTTGGTTCTTTCGCGTTTGGGTGCTGAAAAAAGCTCTTCTGCTGGAGCTTCTTCTACAATTTGTCCATCAGCCATGAAGATGACGCGGTCTGCTACATCGCGGGCAAAGGCCATTTCGTGGGTAACAATAATCATTGTTCGTTCTTCTGTCGCCAGTTCTTTTATGACGTTAAGAACTTCTCCCACCAACTCGGGATCGAGAGCTGACGTCGGTTCGTCGAAAAGGATAACATCTGGTTCCATGGCAAGCGCACGAGCAATGGCGACCCGCTGTTGTTGACCACCAGATAGCGCAGAAGGATAGGCGTCTTCCTTATTCGCGAGGCCAACTTTTTTTAGAAGTTTACGTGCTTTTTTAGCCGCAGAATCTGGTTCTTCACCCTTCACAATGATCGGGCCTTCGGTGATGTTTTCCAGAACGGTTCTGTGTGGAAAGAGATTAAAGTTCTGAAAGACAAAGCCAGCCGATTTCCTAAGGGCACGGATCGACTTTTTTTGTTTCTTTAGATCTTGGGATGAATCAACTGTTGTGCTCGAAATCCGGATGTTACCGCCATTTGGTGTTTCCAGAAAATTGAGGCATCGTAACAAGGTTGTCTTGCCTGACCCGCTGGGGCCAATAATTGCCAGAACTTCGCCTTTATGTACATTCAGATCTATGTCAGAGAGCACGTGATTGTTCTCAAAAGATTTTTTGAGATCTTTGACGGAAATCATCGTTTCTTTGCTTGTATTGTCCATCCTAGTTAGCCCTCAAATGGCGGTTTGATCGTTGTTCCATTTTGTTTTGCAGTCGGGACAGAATGATACAGAGGATCCAGTAGATTGCAGCCGCACTGAGATACATGGCAAACACTTCGTAGGTTCTCGCTGAAATGAGCTGTGCCTGACGGAACAGTTCTGGCACCTGAATAGTTGCAGCAATCGCAGTATCTTTTATGAGGCTGAGGAATGTGTTGCCAAGGGCAGGTAAAGCAACACGGATAGCTTGCGGCAAGATGGAGCGCCTCATGGCCTGTGCCGGGGTCATACCAATGGAATAGGCAGCTTCCCAGTGGCTTTTATCCACGGACTGTATTGCACCCCGTAAAATCTCACCAGTGTAACCACCAACATTCAGGCTAAGGCCAAGGAGAGCAGCAGGAATAGGGTCAAGTCTGATCCCAAACTCTGGCAGCCCGTAATAAATGAGGAAAAGTTGTACGATAAGCGGTGTTCCCCGGATAAAGGAAACAAAGAACATTGCTGGCCAACGTATTAACTTTGATGGCGAGAGATGCATAAAAGCGATGAGAAAACCCAAACTTAATCCAAGTATCATGGACCCGGCACTGAGACCAACGGTAAAGGCAGTTCCCTTCATTAAGAAGGGAACTGATTTCAGGATAAGGTCGATGATTACATCCATGAATTTACCATTGTTGTTTATTCAGGCCGGTTGACAGTTATGTCGAATTAAGTCTGGGTTAGCTTTTAAGGTTATTTGGTTGCGTCTAGCTTAAACCATTTCTGAGAAATTTTTGCGAGTGTACCATCTGCACGCAATTCATCTAATGCTTTATTTAGTTCATTAAGCAGATCGGCGTTCCCTTTGCGAAGCGCAATGCCCATGCGTTGTTTGTCAAAGGGCTCTCCGGCTGCAACAATTTTGCCGCCAGAATTTTCAAGAAGATAGGTTGCGGCCAAACGATCGTTTAGGAAAGCATCCAAACGACCAACAAGTAGATCCTGTAGTTTTGTAGCGTTGTCGTCATAGGTGGAAACATTTGCTTCCGGTACATTTTGGGTGAGCCATTCTTCGTAGTTGCTACCCAAACCTACACCAACGGCTTTACCTGAAAGATCAGCAAGGTTGTTAAAATCTGCTTTCTTGTCTTCGCGGGTGATCACCTGAATACCTGATACAGTATAAGGTTGTGTAAAGTCGTATTTCTTTTGGCGTTCTTCAGTGATTGTCACCTGATTGGTGATAATATCAAAACGTTTGGTTTCGAGACCTGCAAGCATACCATCCCATTTTGTTGGGACGAACTCTGCATTTACACCAATACGTTCTGCAACAGCTTTTGCCACATCAACTTCAAAGCCGACAAGTTCACCACTTTCATCTTGGTAGTTGAAGGGCGGATAAGTGGCTTCTAGGCCAATTAGGATTGTGCCGCGATCTTTGATTGTTGATAGCAAGTTCTCGTCACCTTCTGCATTGGCAGAAGTAAAGGAAAGGCCAAGTGCGGTCACAGCAAAAGTTGCAGCGGAGAGAATTTTCTTAATATTTATATAGCTCATGATGGTTCGCTTTTTTGACTTATAGGGTTCGGTTGGTGTTGATATGTACTATTCGAATGTGTGTTTCAAGTTATTTAACGCTTCAAAATGTGAATAGCAGGTATTCACTATATTTTAGTGTGAATATGAAAAAATACAGTTTTCAGTTCTCTGTGCGAAGCAGTGCTAACCGTAAAACATTATGTCTTCGATAGTATCTGGAAGAGCGGCCGTTAAGAGAGATTTTGTCGTATGATGCAGGTGCATAATAGCTTTTTTTGCCAATTGTGAGGGGAGGTCTCCAAGTTCGTGCTCTCTGGCGACTAATGAAATTGTGCGGTGAAGCGGTGTAAAGGGAAGGGGGGAAATAGACACTCCCAGAAGAAAATGGCGACTTTCAAGTAATCCAGTGGGGGTTGTTATTGTCCATCCTGCACCTGCTGCGATCATTGGCATGATGGAACGGGTTGTGTCCAGTTCGTAGCGGTAGGGTGGTCTTATTTTTAGTCTTCTTAGGTGCTGTTCTATTAATCTACTGACGGGTAGCGTTGGGGTGAAGCGAATAAAAGGCAATCCTGATGCCTGTATTTCGTTTTTTATGAATTTAACAGGTTTGTTTTGGGGGGTAACCAGAACAAAGGGCTCTTTATAAAGTGGATAACGCTCCATCTTGTCAATATCATCCATTGGGTCCATTGTGATGATGATATCTGTTTTTCGATTAATGAGGGCTTCCCTGTGATCATCGGTTTGACCGCTGGTGATTGTAACGCTTCCTTTCGGATAGAGTTCTCCGACGCATTGAGTTAATTCAGGGATTAAAGTATCTGCAAGTGTGTCGATAACAGAAATTCTGACTTTCTTAAGAGGGGCAGTATCAAGGTTATGCAAGGTACCCCACATATCAGTGACAGTTTCGAGTACCTTCTGTGCATGCTGATAATATACATGACCAGCGGGCGTAAGTGTTATCGGGCGAATTGATCTGTCAAACAGGATTGTCGAGAATAAATTCTCTTGCTGGGTGATGTGCTGGGAAATTGAGGACTGAGTCATGCCAAGGTGCCGTGAAGCTTTTGACATGCTTTCTTTTTCAACCACAGTTACAAATATTTCCAGGGCTCGTAAATTTAGTCCTTTGGTAATTTCCATCTTTATTGAACCCTTATTGCGTTGCCATTGCATGTTAAATCTTCATAGAGATAAGTTCAAAATTATTAAAGATAAAATGAGCCTGTCTTTATGTTTGAATGAGAGTTGAAGTTTGTTAAAGTATTGTTTTTTTTAAATTAACTTGAAATTTTTTTAGTGAGAGATTTTCTTTTAAGTAAAAATGAATTTGTCCATTAATTTTATTTACAAGCTTGGAAAGAGTTAGGCTTTCTCGTCACACCTTGGCATGATTGATGTAGATAAATACAATTTTGATTCGTTAAATGGATGTCAGGAAAAACGATGCAGCAAAAATCTTCATTTGATCCCGCAATTATGAATGATTTTCCAAATTTTGTGACGCACCTTGAGTGTTCTTACACGGGGGAGAAGCTTGAGGCTGGTCAGTTGCATGGTCTTTCTCCTGTGGGAAAACCTATTCTGGTCCGTTATGATCTCAAAGCTTTGGGTAAAGCGCTTTCAAAAAAGGATTTAGCACAAAGACCAGGTGGATTTTGGCGTTATCGGGAATTCCTTCCTGTGCGGCAGGCTCAAAACGTTGTTAGTCTTGGCGAAGTTATGACTCCCTTACTTTCTTTGCCCAGTTTGGCGGGTAAGGGTGGGGAGCTCATTGTAAAGGATGAAGGGCGTCTTCCGACTGGCTCTTTCAAAGCTCGGGGATTGGCTCTGGCCGTTTCAATGGCAAAGGAGCTTGGTGTTAACCGTCTTGCTATGCCCACAAATGGTAACGCGGGGGCGGCGATGGCGGCCTATGCAACACGGGCGGGAATGGAAACAACTATTTTTTGTCCCGATGATACCCCGGAAGTTAATGTGTCTGAGATCGAATTTCAGGGCGGCAAGGTCTATCGCGTTAATGGGTTGATCAATGATTGCGGAAAGATCGTTGGGGAGGGAAAAGAGCCGACCGGATGGTTTGACTGTTCAACCTTGAAAGAGCCGTATCGTATCGAAGGCAAAAAAACGATGGGGCTAGAGCTTGCTGAGCAACTCGGTTGGGATGTTCCAGATGTTATCTTTTATCCGACCGGTGGCGGTACTGGACTGATTGGTATGTGGAAAGCTTTTGAAGAGTTGGAAGCTATTGGCTGGATTGGAGCTAAGCGTCCCAAAATGGTGGCCGTGCAATCCACGGGGTGTGCGCCTATTGTCAAAGCCTATGAAGACGGTAAAGAACACGCGCCTTTGTGGGAAAATGCCTATACCCATGCATCTGGTATTCGTGTGCCTGTCGCTGTTGGGGATTTCCTTATTTTAAGGGCTGTACGTGAAAGTGGTGGTTTTGCAATTGCTGTTACAGACGAGGCAATTACACAATCCCAAGCAGAGGTTGCTCACAAAGAAGGCGTTTTGCTTTGTCCGGAAGGGGCCGCGACTTATGCGGCGTATAAGCAATCTTTGGCAAATGGTCAGATTAAAGAAACAGATCGCGCTGTCCTGTATAACTGTGCAACCGGGTTGAAATATCCTATGCCGCCTATTACGCGGACACTTGATAAGAACCAACCCATTGATTATTCAAAAATATAGTAATTTATTTTGAGAAAAATACTAATACTGACGTGCTTTTCGACTTTGTCGTTGGTGCACTTGGTTCCGCTGAGAGTTTAATAATCAAATCTCAGGCATTGCGATTGTTAGGGGGCGATGACTATCTCACCATCTTCTTTCTCGTAAGTTGAACCAGAAGGTGCGTTTATCAGTGAAAACACAGTTTCTGATGGCCTGCATAGTAAGATGCCTTTATCTGTGCATACTATCGGACGATTTACTAAAATAGGATATCGCAGCATTGCTTCGAATATGGTGTCATCAGAAACTATTGGATTAAGTAGTCCTAGCTCTTTTGCGGGGGATTTTGTTGTACGCAGTGCTTGTCGTGGCGTAAGGTTAGATTTGTTGAATAAACCTTTTAACGGTTCACTATTCCAGCCTGTCTTTAGGTATTCTATGACCTGTGGCTCGCCGTGAAATCGTCTTAGTATATTCAGAACATTCCGTGATGTTCCGCATTCTGGGTTATGATAAATAATGATTTTCATTACCTTGATCTCATTAACCTGTAGATCTTGTTAACTGATTTCAGTACGAGTTATTTTTGTTTATTTTCTGGGGAAATAGGCTTGGGTTTTATTGGCAAGGGCAACTAAAGATAACATAACCGGGACTTCTACGAGTACACCGACAACGGTTGTCAGGGCTGCTCCTGAATTGAGCCCGAATAAGCCAATGGCAACAGCTACGGCAAGTTCAAAAAAGTTTGATGTTCCGATAAGGGCGCAGGGGGCTGCGATCCGAAAGGGAACTTTCATAAACCAGGCCGCAAAATAGGCGATTACGAAAATGCCGTATGACTGGAGCAATAGAGGTATGGCTATAATAATTATTAGAGTTGGGTTTGCTAATATTACATTGCCCTGAAAGCCAAAAAGAAGAACGACAGTGGCTAAAAGACCTAATATTGAAAAGGGCTTTAGTGTTGCGGTGAAATTTGAAACCGCTTCGTCCGTTTTATTTGCGTTGAGCAGAATTTTTCGGGTTATAATTCCTGCCGTCAAGGGGACGATGACATACAAAATAACGCTGAGGATTAAAGTGCCCCATGGAACGGGGATATCTGTTACCCCTAAAAGTAAGGCGACTATGGGGGCATAAGCAAAGATCATGACCAGATCATTTATACTGACCTGTACTAATGTATAGTTCGCGTCACCTCGGGTGAGATGCGACCAAACAAAGACCATTGCAGTGCACGGGGCTGCACCCAATAATATTAACCCGGCGACATATGAATCTGCATCTGGTGCTGCGATTAGGTCTATAAACAGGAATTTAAAAAAGAAAACGCCAAGAGCCGCCATTGTGAAGGGTTTTATCAACCAGTTTACAACCAAAGTAATGAAAAGGCCTTTGGGTTGCTTTGCGACATACCGGATACTGCCAAAATCTACTGATACCATCATTGGATAGACCATGGCCCATATCAATGCCGCAATGACAAAGTTAACATGCGCATATTCGAATGAGGTCAGAAGGTTGAAGATCTCAGGCCAAGTTTGGCCGAGAACAATGCCGAGTATTATTGACAAAGTAACCCATAGGGAAAGCCATTTTTCGAAAATTCCGATACCGTTATTCTCTGTTGACATTTTATACCTATTTTCTCACTTTGTGGACTGTGTGTGGTTCAGTGAAGGTGTCGAGCCCGTTTAGTTATCACAGGCAACTTTATCGATAACAGATTGGCAAAGTTCAGGATTGCCTCCGCAACAATCCTCCATCAGGAAGGTGAGAAGATTTTTTATTGCTTCAAAGTCGACAAAGTATCTTATCGTGCGTCCTTGCCGTTCTTTACGTAGTAATTGCGAGCTTACTAAGATCGATAAATTTGTTGATGCAGTATTCGGGCGGATATCAAGCGCTTGACTGATCTCACCAGCCAACAGACCGCTATCCCCAGCCTTGATGAGTATGCGAACCATATCAAGCCTTACAGGTTGGCTCATTGCGGAGAAGATCATGAGTGCATTCGATGTTTCCATATTTCAAGAATAATAGAAATATTAAATGCAAGCAAGTTTTTAATGTTAAAATTTGTCACTTTAAAAAATGGATATCTAAACGTTTGGAGAATTTTGTTATTTTCAAGGTTTGTTAATTTATCAATAAAGTAGTACGTACTGTCTGGCTGTGCGATCAGGCATTTGTGCTGTTGGAGGATGTGTAGGAATAGAGATTAACGTCTTCTCTTAATATCCAGCCTTTTGATTGCCAGAAGTCATTGGCAATTCCATTGTCTTTGAAGACAAAAATATGTGTTTTATCGATGCCAATTTCTGAGAGTCTAGAGAGACATTCCTTGAAAAGCTTCTGACCTAATCCTAATTTTCTGTAATTTGGCTTTACAACGAGGTGTTGTAGATATCCTCTACGACCATCGTGGCCACACATGACGCAAGCAATAATAATTTCTTTATCTTCAATTACAAAATTAAGTTCGGGATTTCGCTCCAGATAACGTTCTGTTGCGGGGTACGAATCAGCATCCCGTAACGTAACACCAGGCGTTTCCTTAAAAAGTTCTATTAGTGCAGAGTGGTCTGACGGTAACATCTGGCGTAAATTCATTGAAAAAATCTTTGTTAAAGTTCTTAAAAGATTCCAAAGCTTTGCATCTTGTTAACGATATTAGAATAAACAGTTTCTGTCGTTTTTCCTATCTTTTGTTTATTGAGTAATGGTTGTGTGCGTAAGGGGGGTAGATTGGGGGAAATATCAAAATCGGTAGCGGTCCTTTTTGTCCTTGCACTTCTTTTGGGGTGTAAAGAGAATGGCGATGCCTTCGAAATGAAAATGATGAGTTTAAGTAGAACAAACATAGGGGTGAAAAATCTGGACACCCGAAAGCTTGAAGGGTGTGTTGTTCTATTAAACGGTGCAAATGGGTTTTGGCATGAGCCAGAAAGATCAGAATTTAATAAAGGGGAGAGCCGCACCTTTTCTCTCGCTCGGTTCTATAGTGTTGGTAAGCGCCAATTTGACTATAGAGTAGATAAAATTTCCCAGGTTTCTGTCAGTTGTAAGAAACCACTTGGGTCTGCGTTGGTTTTTGAAACAAACCAAGGGTCTTTAGGTTTTCTGAAATGAGTTTAAGAAAATACAATCGTTTGATCGTTAGTTAATCGAAGATTAGCTTTGTCTTCTTACACTGAGAGTACTTTGTATGCTTTGGGTGTCGAAGAATGAAGATGTGTCTGTTCCGATTGTTCTGTATGGCCTTCTTACCCTGTTTACTCCTTGTGGGGTGCGAAGACATGACGGGTGATTTCGATATGGAGCTTGTGTCTCTTAGCCGAACAAGTGTTGTTATCAAAAGCACGAACAGTGAACCACTTTCTGATTGTGTGGTTCTTATTAACGGGGTAAGTGGGTTTTGGTACGAACCTGAACGCGTCGCTTTTCAAAAAGGGCAACGCCGGACTTTTATTCTTTCTCGTTTCTTCACTTCAACAAAACGTCAATTTAATGATCAGGTTGATAGCATCTCGCAGATATCCGTCAATTGTACGCAACCTACCGGCACTGCTGTTGTTTTTGAAAAAAATCAAAGCTTCGGAGGGTTCCTTAATTAGGCGTAACGAACTGTAATCATCCGAGCTTAAAATTGCACTTATCGGCTTTTTGAAACCAGATTAATTGCAACTAACCTGCAATCATTATTTTCAGACCACTTTAAGTATGAATATACAATGGGTCATGATATCAGCACGCTTCGTGCCATGAACGGTCTAGGCATGCAGCCCATTGAAGCTGCCTGTTTGTAGCTCAGGCAGCCAATTCTCCTGAAAGAATATCGAAGATTGCACGAATCCGTGCATTGGTTTTGAGCTCGCGATGCGAAACAAGCCAGACTGGGACATCGACCGAGATTTCATTTGGTAGAACGACCTCGACTTCGGAGGTGATATCCCCAAGGTCTTTGAACATCACGGCAAGTCCGACCCCACGCTTGACCAACTCCCACATAGCGACACCGCTGTTTGCAATGACGCTGAATTGCTCAGGGTTTAGGGGAACGTCCATCGTTGTTAGCATTTGAAGAGCACGTCCAGAAGTGTCGCCTATAAAGGTTGTGCTCTCGCTGAAATCTTTGATCGTCGCAGGGCGGCCAAGCCAGTCAAGATAAGAGGTCGCGCCATAGAGTTTTCCTTGCGTTGTTCGTAACCGCTTTGCATACAAATCGGGATGTCTGGGTTCGACGTTGCGGATCGCGATATCAGCATCGCGTCGACGTAAGTCTTGCACTTCGTTGGATGAGACGACTTCGATCTGAACTTCGGGATAAGTCAATCGAATACTCTCTATGATTGGAGGAAGGATATAGGTACAGAATACATCGCTTGCGGTAACACTTACAGGTCCAGCGATTGTTTTATCTTGCCCTAACGCTGAAAGACTGAGTTGGTCCGCCGCGTCCTTCATGGCTTTTACATGCTGAATCATCGCATGCCCGTTGTCAGTCAGTACCAAGGATTTTCCAACTCGATCAAAGAGTAAGAGGCCGAGGTCGCTCTCTAACGCAGCAACATGTCGTCCAACTGTGGGTTGGGACAAACCTAAGCGGGTCGCCGCGCCGGAGAATGAGCCCGTTTCAACCGTCGCTAAAAACGCTTGCGCTTGAGACCAATCGAATGCGGAAGTTCTATTCTTCATTCATATTTGTATATCATAAGTGCAAAATTTGCCAATTCCTAAATCGATTATGAATATATATAAGGTGCACACATCATTCTAAAAAAGGATATGGACATGAGAGGTCAAACAGAAATTTGGAGCCGAATAGCTGAGAAGAAGCCATTGTTGGCTAGCACGGTAGCCGTTCAATTCCGGAGTATCTGTATTAGCCCTTTTGGCATTCTCCGGACTCAAATCCAAAGTAGGGAAATATGAGAAACGTGCTAACCATACGCGAATGGGCAATATTAATTTTCATTGTTGTCTACACGTTTATTCCTACTTTTGGGGGGATGATCAGGATTCTTGAGCTTGCCGGTGGCCCGGCCCTGATACCTAAAAACCCACGCGCCTTGGCTAATCCGATACCAGTTATTTCTCATGTCATGGGGAGTTTTGTATTCTGCGTCGCAGGCGCGATCCAGTTTTTGCCAAGTATTAGACGACATCATCCGTCGACACATCGTGCGATGGGTCGCATCTTGGTCATTGCCGGATGTGTATCTGCGATCTCTGGATTGTGGATGACCTGTTTTTTCTCTTTCCCTAGCGCCCTGCAAGGAAGCCTCTTATTCTCTGTCCGGATCATCGTGGGTTTCTTTATGATTGGATTGATTGGGTGGGCGGTCTTGGCTATTAGAGCGCGCAACTTTTGTAAACACGGGGCTTTAATGCTTAGAGCTTATGCCATTGGTCAGGGTGCCTCGACGCAAGCTTTATTTGGAATAGGATGGATTGTCATCTTGGGTACTGAACCCGCAGGTTTGCAGAGAGATGTCTTTATGATGCTTTGCTGGCTTCTAAATATGCTAGTTGCAGAAATTATAATTTTACGATTAATCACGAACATGCGTTCTTCACCCCCGGTGCCTATTTAATCAGGAAAAACAATCGAGCGAATTATCGTCGAATGAGTTTTGAATTTGGTAATGGCTTTTCAAGTTTGTCATCGTATCAATGAGGAATACGTTATGATCAGGAAAATTGCAGTTGCACTGCCACTCTTTATCGTGACCGGGTGTGGTTTGGGACATGCTCTTCAAGAGGCCGATACTGGAAATGAAAAATACCGAACCTGCATTCTCCATCAGGTAGAGAATTATACGGCGAGTTACAGTTTTAGTGACCTGACCGTTGGGAGGGCGACTAAGTATGTTATTTCCGCATGCAGACGACAGGAAGAAGCTTATGTTGTGGCGATGACCGAACTGGCGATGACAATAACAGGGAATATAGTTTCCCAAGAGAAATTCTTGGAAGATAAAGAAGCTATGTTACGCAGTGATTTAAGAGAACTAGCGACCAGTCTAGTTGAACGAGAACTTTAGCGGCCCATGATCGGTTTGGGGTGTTTACGGTAGTTTAGGAAATAAATCAAACACTATGTAAGGTAGCTTGATGCGCAATCTTTTGTATTATTAAGGTTGTCAATGGGAGCGTCGTTTTTTTGATGCTCTAGAAACTTGGACATTAAAACAGAATATTTAGGGTTTTGTGTCCAGTAATAGTGTCCAGGTATCTGAATCAAAAATAGGTTAGTGTTTACGAGTTTATTGACGGCCCAACTTATATTCGCAAATAAAGTGGGCTGAAAATGATGATTGCAGGTTAGTTGCAATGAATCTGGTTCCATCGCAGTTAATTCGGTTTGGCACCCTGCCTATAGATGCAATTTATGTGGTTTCAAATTAATGGAGTAGTTCAGACTGTAATGTGTAGAAAATCTAAAGATCAGCGAGTTAATCAACTCGAGGATCAAATTAACTTTGGGCAATTACGTGATATTCCAGAAGATGAGATTATGTCTCATATGTCCGATCCCCGTGTTGCAGAGCATATGCCCTTACTCACATTCACGTGGGATAAGCAGGCTCTTATTAAATTCATTGAGGCCAAAGAAGAGTGCTGGGGGCGGGATGGACTTGGTCATTGGGCAATATTTCATAAAGGCGCCTATGTTGGTTGGGGCGGATTTCAAAAAGAAGGCAGCGAATGGGATTTTGGGTTGGTTTTAAAACCTGAATGTTTTGGGCTTGGACAAAGAATAACGAGAAAAGCACTCGCGTTTGCAAAAGCAGACAGTCGTATTCCCTTCGTGACGTTTTTACTGCCATTATCTCGAACAAAAACGGCTGCTCTTAGGAGACTTGGTGCAGAATTCATTGAAGAGATTGAATTGGAGGGCGCTGTTTTTAAGAAATATAAGCTCGACACAATCTGATCGGAATGTACCCCAGCGTGCTTTACCAAAAGAGGGGACTGGCAAAGGGATATCGCAACTCTGCCATGATGTCGCATGTTCTTGATGTTTTTATACGCCTTTGATATATAGCCGCCACATATTGTAGCTCTGGTTTTACGTTCCAGCCCGCACAAGGAAAGAGAATGTCAAAGATTGTTGTTTCGGCACTGTATCACTTTGCCGTTTTGGAAGACTTTGAGAGTCTTCGTGAACCACTTCATCATTTTATGGTGCAACACGATGTCAAAGGGACATTGTTACTTGCACGCGAAGGTATTAATGGCACTGTCGCATCATCCCAAGAGGGAATTGACGCGCTTCACTCTTATATTCGCGCTGATGAGCGATTAAAGAATGTCGTGACCAAGGAGTCCTATCACGATGAAATGCCGTTCCATCGCACCAAGGTAAAGCTCAAAAAAGAGATTGTTACCATGGGGGTTGAGGGCATTGATCCGAACCAGATCGTTGGCACCTATGTCAAACCGCAGGATTGGAACGCATTGATTTCAGATCCTGATGTGGTTTTGGTTGATACCCGCAATGATTATGAAGTTGGTATAGGGACTTTTAAAAATGCCATTGATCCCAATACTGCAACCTTCAGAGAGTTCCCGGCCTATGTTGCGGAAAACCTTGAAGACGCAAAGGACAAAAAAGTTGCCATGTTTTGTACGGGAGGTATTCGTTGCGAAAAATCAACGGCCTACTTGAAAGAGCAGGGCTTTAAAGATGTTTATCATCTTGAAGGCGGGATTCTGAAGTATCTGGAAGAAGTACCAGAAGAGGAGTCTTTGTGGGAAGGTGAGTGCTTTGTCTTTGATAGTCGTGTTGCTGTGAAGCACAACTTGGAAAAGGGTGTATATGATCAGTGTTTTGCCTGTCGCATGCCAATTACGGAAGAAGACAAGCAAAGTGAACATTATCGCAAAGGTGTTTCTTGTCACCATTGCTACGAGAGCTTGACTGACGAGCAGTTAAAACGTTTTGAAGAGCGTGAGAAGCAAATCGAACTCTCTGAAAAGCGCGGGATTGATCATATCGGGGGCGAGGTTGCCTCCCTTATAGAAAAACGCCGCGAAGAAAAGCAATTGGTCAGAGAGCAAAAGAAGAAAATCACAGAAGCTCAAAAGTGATCTTATCATCGTATCTGTAATGGGTTTTAGGTGTTTAGGCGGGATGCAGGTCATCTCGCCTAAGTTGTTATTTATTAAGCCATTTAGTAGAAATTTTATCCATGGTCTCTTTGGCTGAAATCAATGCACCTTCGAGATACCCGCCTTCAGAAGAGGCAAGCTCACTTCCGATAAATTCTATCTGTCCCTGCCAAATATTCTGCATGCTTTCTGGATGTCTGTATTGAGGATGAGACTGGAGTGGTTCGATGTCTTCTATTGTTGCTGTAAATGGGTCTTGGGCCCAATCCTTGATCGTAATTTCAAGAGGTGTCGGCGCTTCGGGACCAAATAGGCGCTGGATTTGTTCCTCTATCTGGTGTTTTAAATGTGCCGTGCCCAAATTTTTCCTTTGTGCTCCAGATCCACCAAGAAAGCCAAAAAGCGCGTAGTTGTGATCAGGTGAGGAAGCATCGTGGATTTCCATCATGGGACCAATGCGGCTAAAGGCCTGACCCGAGAGATTATGCTCTCTCCAAAATGGGCGCTGGAAACGAATGAGGGCTTTGGCGTTCCCTGCCATCCATGTTGGAATGGCACGCATGTCATTGCGAATACGATCACTTAAGTCTGGTGAAAACCGTATCTTATCTTCAATAAGACGGGGCGGGAGTGCAAAAACAAGGTTGTCACATGTAAAGCTGATGTCGTTGCCGTTATTCTGTGCGTCTATTTTTACGTCGTTATCTTGATTCTTGACGGAAGTTACCTTGTGATTCAGGAGAATAGTAGAAGAGGGAACCTGTGCCTGTAGTTTATCTATTAAACTAGATATTCCACCCTGAATTCGATATGAAGTCATTTGATACTGGTTTCCGGGAAGGCGTTCCGAAAATACATTGGGATCTTCGTAGAGTATGTCGCCAGTATTTTGTTGTTCGAATATCTGACAATCCAGTTCTTGAGACAGCTTTATCATTTGCTGTTGACCAGGCCAGAACCAGGTCGGTCCTAGATCGTGCGCGTCGGAAGTTTTTATGCGCCCTCCCAAACGGTTACGTGCCTCAAGAAGCAAAAAATCTTTCCCAACTTTTGCTAGGCGATAGGCAAGGTATAACCCGCTTAAACCTCCGCCAATGATTATAAGGGGAGTTTTATTCATGAGCAGCTTTCGGTTTTGAATTTTTTATAATCAAGAATGTATGCCGATTGCAAAGTATAGATTAGATGTGAGAAACAGGCTTTAGGTGCCATTTGAAGAATTAATCAAAACCTGTTCCTGCACAACTGTTCCCTAGGTTAATTACGGCCAGCCATTACACCACCGTCAGTATCCCAGATGGCACCTGTAACCCATGATGCTGCATCCGAGAGCAAGAAGCTTATTATTTCCGCAATGTCGTTTGGCCTGCCCACGCGGCCAATTGGGTGGAAATTGTTGAAACCACCGGTGAGTGTGTCTTCAATTTGATCTGGCTCGATAAAAGATTCAAAATCGGGGTCACAACAACAGCTGGTGAAACAGCATTTACCCGGATGTTGAATTCGGCAAGCTCCATGGCCAGATGCTGTGTTAATGAATGTAAGCCAGCTTTTGCCATAGAGTAAGCGGACGAGGGAGTGGCTTTTATAGCTTGCTTTGCCCACATTGATCCGATGTTTACAATTGCGCCCCCTTTATGTTTTTTCATATTATTTGTAACTGCTTGTGTTATGAAAAACAGGCTTTTGTTTAACTCATGATAGCTATCAAAATCGCTATGTCCATGATCTAGAAAAGCTACGGGTTTGAAGGTTCCTGCGGCATTGACGAGCTGTGATATATAGCGCTTTTCAGCTTTGATTGTAGAAATGAATCGTTCAACTTGCCCCGAGTTTTGAAGATCAACGGCATGTATGTCGATCTGCTCTGATCCATTTTGCTGTAATTCAGATTTGACTGTTTCAAGTTTTGTAGGGTCTCGACCAACAAGAACCAAGTTCTGCCCTTTGTTTCTTAAAGCTTGCGCAACCGCTTTGCCCATACCACTTGAACCGCCAATAATTATTGCCACAGTATCAGTCATTTATTTATCCAATCTATCTGTAGGTAGATAATGTGTTTTTATTAAATGGGAATGTTAAAAGATTTGTCAATTTAATTATCTACCAATAGATAGATTTGGTGGGATTTTAAAAGAATCCCGTTCTTAATTATTGCAATTTAAGGGCGTGGGGAATGGTTACTCAAAAAAAGGAATAAGGTGTTCTGTAACTGCTCGGGGGTTTTCTTCTTGGGCAAAATGCCCGCAATCAATAGCATGACCTTGGACATTTTCAGCCCAGCTTTGCCACAAACCAAGCGGATTTCCTGTTTTGGCAGGAAATCCCTTATGTGCCCAAAGAAAGAAGAGAGGGGCTTTTATTTTGTCACCATTTTTTCTGCTCTCTTCGTCGTGCTGCCGGTCAAGGGTAGCCCCTGCGCGGTAATCCTCACAGAGGGCGTGCAGGTGATTGGGATCTTTAAATTGTTCCCTATAGCTCTCAAGGGCTTCCGGGGTGAACACATTGAGTGAATTTTCCTGGGTCCAACTTTTAAGTGTCCACTCGAGATAGGTGATAGGATCTGCTTTTATCATGTTTTCTGGTAGCGGTGCAGGTTGCGCTAGGAAAGTCCAATGATAAGCCTTAAGTGCCATCTCAGCATTGAATCGCCCCCACATCTCGACAGTAGGAACGACTTCAATGATAGCCATTTTTTCTATTTTTTCAGGATGATCCAACGCCATACGATAGGAAACTCTTGCTCCTCTGTCGTGACCAATGGCTGAAAAGCGTTTATGACCAAAATGGTTCATAAGCTCGATCATGTCTTGAGCCATGGTACGTTTGGAATAGGGGCTGTGCTCACTATCCGTTACGGGAATGCTACTTTCCCCATAGCCGCGCAGATCGGGAATAATACACTGAAATTTTTGTGCAAAGACCGGGGCGACTTTCCCCCAGGTCGCATGGGTTTGCGGATAGCCGTGGAGGAAGAGCAAAGGCTTACCTGTGCCCGCAGTGTGAACACTTAACGTCACTCCATTTACTTGTACAAAGGACTGGGTGAACCCGGATAAGGTTTTGGACTGCATTTGCTCTTACTCTTATTTTTAATTCGTCTTGAATGGTTGGTCGTATAGATAAGAGGCATTTTTTGTAAAATGCAATGACACCTTTATCTTGCGGGCAGGTTTTTGTTGAAAAATTTGATCACTTTTTCATTAAACTTTTCTTGAAACTCTTTTCTATTAAAGGTGGGAGCATCGACACATACCATATTCCAAACTCTTGGGTTATGTTTTTCCATTAAAGGATTACAGGGGGAGAGAAATGCAAAGTGCCCGGCATCTTCAACGAGATGATACTCTGCCGCTTTGGGAAGAGATTTGAAGATTACATCGGAATTGGTTTTTGTTGGAACATTCAAATCTTTTGTTCCCGACCAAAGTTGAAGAGGCAGAGTGACTTTTTCTAGTGAAGATTTATCAAAGGAAAAACCAAACCCCGGGGCGACGACAACAGCAGCAGATATTCTTGGATCGTGGTTCCAGTCTTTTGTTGGTCGTTTTGAGAGGTCAGTAATGGCGACATTGTTATTCGTTCCTAGGTTACAGGCAACCTCTGACGGATAATTTTTGCAATGAGTAAGAAGTTTTTGAATGTTTGGCACCCCACCGCTAGAAACAAGTGCTGTGTAACCTCCTGCTGAAAACCCGAAAATACCAATTCTGGACGGATCAATAGCTGTCTTGTCTGTCCATTTACCGAGTAAGTGATCAATTGTAAGTTTTATGTGGCGCGGGCGATCCAGCATCCAACGTTGCGGGGGATAGCTCTCATCTTCATAATTATTTCCAGTATGGGTTGGCGCTGCTGCAATATAACCTGCTTCAGCAAGAGACTTCGCCGTGCTGGCGTGCCCCCCCATCCATCCGCCATAACCGTGTGAGAGCAGGATTAACGGATGGGGGCCTTTTTTTATCGTTCCATTAAGGGCAAGAGCCTGACGAAAGGGGGTGTTGGCTTTATCTGGGGCTGCGCTATTACTTGGATACCAGATACCAACTTCGATGGTTTTATCGTCGGGGTCGGTGACGAATATTAGCTGGAAACCTGTGGCGAGAGCGTATTGCGTGTTTAACGCGAATATAACACTTGTCAGAAAAAACAGGGCTTTCAATGTTTCATACCTTTAATCAATTTGATGAAGTGGGGATAGGGCTACCCTTTGTCTTTGACTGTGTATCTTAAAGATTAAGACCTGAAACGTGATGTAGGTCGTTCTCAATCGCGATTTAGTCATAATCTGTATGACTTTCCTGCTGTATCTATTTACAGTCTCAGTCCAGTTAACTCTTTTTATCAGGCCTTATGCTTTTCATTCCTGTGTCTTTTGTTGTCGCTTTGTTGCTACTTATTTTCCTGGCCCAAGGAATCGTGAGTGGCGGTGCCTTGCGAGAAAGTCGCCCTTTTCAAGCGTTGATTATTCTCTATGCAATACTTTCTGTACTGATTGGGATAAGGTGGGGGTATGGGGTGTTGATTACCTTGCCTCTGCAATCCATTTTTGCTGCGGGTTGGGCGTCTTTGGCTTGGTTGAGTTTCCGAAGCTTTATTCGTGAGGAGGGCGAAATTTCGCTTTCCAAGGATTGGTGTCACCTCTTGCCGGCTCTTTTGGTTGTTGTGCTGGTTGAAGTGTGGCCTGATCCAATCGATATCGCTTTGATTGCGATCTATTTGTTTTATGGTCTGGCGCTGCTTAGGTTAGCGCTGTCTGGGCCTGATCGTCTGAACACTGTTCGATTGTCCGAAGCGCCGCGCACTCATCTTGCCCTTTGGGTGACGTCAATTATTCTGATTGTTTTTGCCGGTGTTGATATCTTTATTTCCTATGACTTTCGGTTCATGGATGGCCAACTTTCAGGATTAGTTGTCTCTTTGGCGAATGTGCCTGCCTTGTTGATTTTAGGCATAGCTGCTTCTGTGGTTGGGAAACCTGTAACAGAGCAGGAAATTGAAGACGCTAATGTTGATCGTGCTATAGAACCGGAAGATCGCGAAGTTCTGGCCAAATTAGAACAACTGCTTGAAAGCAAGACTGTTTATCAGGACTATGATTTGAGTTTGGATCGACTTGCCCGTAAAAGCGGTATTACTTCCCGGCGTATATCCGGAGCCATCAATCGCCTAAAGGGGCAAAATGTCTCCCAGTTTGTTAATGGATACAGAATTGCCGAGGTTTGCCGCCGTCTTGTTGAAACGAATGAGACCATCACAAATATTATGTTTGAGTCCGGGTTCCAGACAAAGTCGAATTTTAACCGCGAGTTTAAGCGGGTGACAGGGCAAAGCCCCAAAGAATGGCGACAAAAAAATCCGAATGTAGAGTGCTGACCTTAGAGTTTATGCTTGGCAAACAGGTTAGAGATGTTTGGTTAAATTTAGGGGGTGTGTAAAAACGGCAACAGTATGTGTTGCTATTACGCAACTGTCACCTGGTAATTATTTTTGCAAGCTATTTTGAACTTGGCAAAAAAAGCTCGGACGAGTATTTGTTTTTTGTGAACTACTTTAAGCTTTAACAAGGAACGATTTATGACCCGTATTATCACCTCTGCATATATCCGCACGAGCGTGTTCGGGAATCGTTCTCTCCGAGCTTATGTTACTCGTGTTTTTCGATCAGCATTTCGTGGATGCACCCAATCATAAATCCACCGAGTGCCACACCTTTTCGGCACTGACTGTCTGAAAAATAGTATTTCACCTATTCATCCATAATTTGTTTAATTCTTGATGTTTGGCCTTCATGGGCATGTGATTTGTGTTTTCGCAACCATGAACTATGTGCTGTCTGATTGATCGCTCTGAAATAGCTTTTCCAATATTCGGCGAAGATATAAGGGGGCTGGTCTTACAGTGCCTTTTGCCGATAGATTCATGTTCAAATTTTGGGTGTTACACGAGTAACTATTAAATGCCGACAGTCGTGCTTACAATTATGGAGTAAGTCATGGCTAGAGTTATCAAGCTATTCAATCGTATTCTTTCTCGCCTTAAGGCAAGAGTTACAGCTGTTGATATTGAGGATCTTCCCGCGTCAATTCGTGAAGACATTGGATTGCCTGCAGACCCCGATCCACCAAAGTGGCCATTTCGGCAAGAGCATTTTGGGTAGAAGGGTTGGGTTGAAAAACTAAAATATTGGATGGTTAAAAATGGATGGAAGGCAGATCTCATTTGTAATCTGACTTCTGTCCATTTTTCTTTGAGGGGCATTTTTGATGGGAATCTTAGGTAATAAAATTACAAATTCAATAAAATTTGTGAAGTTGATAGGGGTGATTTTTGTTGAGTTTAATAGGTTTATGATGAGTTTTTATTCATAAACAAAACTTGAGTCTGCTATTTTGCAGATCATAGATGCGAAATTATTCGTTTATCTGCAAATAAGCAGATGTCATTATTCTGGTGTAGTAACTCGATATTATCGTTAGGATTAAATTTTTTTAATATTATCAAATGGTTATCTTGGTGATGACGAAGATGGTGACGTAAGGATATCGGTTCCTAACTTTGGAGATGTATTTGATAGATAAAAAAATTAATTGACCTTTACGTAAGATGTTACAAAGATAAAGTATGAATGAACAGGGCTTGTATAGCATTACGGAACTTACACATGAGTTTGGGATTACAACCCGAACCTTGAGGTTCTACGAAGGCAAGAATTTACTCAACCCACACCGGGAAGGGCGGAAAAGGTTATACACTTCGCGTGACAGGGCAAGATTAGTACTAATCTTGCGTGGTAAACGCTTAGGATTTTCCTTGGCCGAAATTCGCGAAATCATCGAAATGTATGATTTGGAACCCGGTGAAAGTGGTCAAATTCAACGTTTGCTCGAGTGTATTGCTAGACATCGTTCCAAGCTTGTTGAAAAGAGAGAAGATATTGATGAAATTCTCTCTGAAATGGCAAGAGTAACCGCTGTGGCATCACAACGCTTGGATGAAATAAAAAAATAAACCTGTTCAATAGGATGAGACGTGATCCTTTGTGATCATAGAGCGGTGTATCAATGAGTTCCTCATTCACGGAATGAATGGGTGTCTCGGTTGATGCCAGTAGGATAGTGGCATTTTTTGTCGCGGACAGGGAGAAGTTGTTTGGTTCAATCGGGCGACATGTTGCTCGAGGCGAATGGTATTAACCTTCGCTTCGGCGGAATTCGGGCTTTAACAGATGTGAGTTTTTCTGTCCGCAAGGGAGAAGTCTTCTCTATCATCGGGCCGAATGGTGCGGGCAAAACCTCTATGCTTAATTGCATTTCTGGACGATACAAACCCCAAGAAGGTGAAATTATCTACAATGGTAGAAACCTTATCGGGCGATCAATTAATGATCGTGCCGCTATGGGGATTGGCCGAACCTTTCAGAACTTGGCACTTTTTAGCCATATGTCTGTTCTCGATAATATCATGGTGGGGCGTCATCACCTTCTTAAGAATAACTTCTTTACAGGTATGCTCTATTGGATTGGCGGGGCGCGAAAAGAAGAACTGAGCCATCGTCGTGATGTTGAAGATATAATTGATTTCCTAGAAATTCAGCATGTGAGAAATGAGCCCGCGGGTACTTTGTCCTATGGCTTGCGAAAGCGTGTAGAACTTGCGCGGGCGATTGCGATTAATCCAGACCTTATTCTTCTGGATGAACCCATGGCGGGTATGAACCTTGAAGAAAAAGAGGATATGGCCCGCTATATTCTTGATCTTAACGAAGAGCTAGGTGTCACCGTTGTCATGATTGAACATGACATGGGGGTCGTCATGGACATATCAAACCGTGTGATGGTGCTGGATTTCGGCAAGAAGATTGCTGAGGGCTTGCCAGATGAAGTCATGGAAAATGAACATGTTAAGCATGCTTATTTAGGAGAAGAAGATGATTTGCTCCATGATGAAGAAGCAGAGGCAGTCGCATTATGAGTAACAACGAGAAAAAGCCAAACCTAAGTGTTGTCGGCAATGCGCACGTTATTGTCGGAAATGATATTGCCTGGAACACAACGGCTTCTGGTCAGGTTGATGTCGAGCTTTACGACACACTTCCTAAAATTCTTGCCTATAATGCTGCTCATTATCCAGACGAAGTCGCGCAACGAGAAAAAGAATTTGGAATTTGGAACCGTTTCACTTGGAAAGAGTTTAATGATCATGTCGGGCGTATGGCTCTTGGCATGGCTGAATTGGGGGTAGGGCAAGGAGACACCGTTGTCCTGATAGGCGATAACAGGGTCGAGTGGGTCTGGGGAGAAATTTCAGCACATGCTTGTCGTGCGATGAGCATGGGTATTTACCGGGATGCGCTGGAAGATGAAATTGCTTATCTAACTGACTATACTGAGCCCAAGGTTGTTATCGCTGAAGATGAAGAGCAGGTTGATAAGTTTCTTAATCTTGAAGACCGCATTCCTTCTATCAAACATATCATCTACACAGATCCTAGGGGAATGCGTAAATATGATGATCCTCGGTTGATATCATTGGACGCCCTTGAAAAACTTGGGCAAGCATCGCTGGATAAAGATAGCAATGCCTATGATCATTTAATTAACGCCACAGACCAAGATGATGTTGCGATACTCTGCACAACATCGGGAACAACATCCAATCCTAAACTGTCAATGTGGCCACACAAGGCATTTATTGGGCATGCTGCGTCTTATCTACGCGCAGATCCTAAGACTTCTGAAGATGAATACCTTGCTGTTCTTCCTTTGAGTTGGGTGATGGAGCAAATGTATTCAGTGGCTTGGAATCTAATCTCTCGTATGAAAGTTAACTTCCCGGAAGAGCAATCGACAGTGATGGCGGACTTGCGGGAAGTGGGGCCAAGTTTTGTTCTTCTGGCTCCTCGGGTTTGGGAAACAATTGCGGCGGATGTCCGGGCAAGGATGATGGATTCAAGTCCTTGGAAACAAAAAATGTACGACTGGGGCACGAAAAAAGCTTTGGAAGCATTTGAAAAAGGACAAGAATCTTTTGCTGCGGAATGGTTGTTGATGCGTGCCTTGCGGGATCGTCTCGGCTTTAAAAATCTGAAATCGGCCGCGACAGGTGGCGCAGCGATGGGGCCGGATACTTTCAAGTTCTTCCTCTCGATGGGAATTCCTTTGCGCCAGCTTTACGGGCAGACTGAAGCACTGGGGGCGCACACTATTCATAAGGCCGATGATGTAAATCACGAGTCAGTTGGCTCACCAATGCCTGGGGTGGAGCTCCGGATTGATAATCCGGATAAAGAGGGTCTAGGTGAAATATGCGTTAATCACGGCAATATGATGAGTGGCTATTACAAGAATGAAGTGGCCAGTAAAGAAACATTCGGAGACGATGGTTGGTTCCTAACAGGGGATGCTGGTTACTTTAATGATGACGGGCATTTGGTTGTTATTGACCGAATTAAAGATTTGGCAAGTACAATATCTGGTGTGAAGTTTTCGCCACAATATATTGAAAATAAACTCAAATTTTCAACGTATGTTGCTGAAGCTGTTATTCTTGGTGCAGATAAACCCTATCTGACTGCGATAATTTGTATTCGTTATCCTATCGTTTCAAAATGGGCTGAAAAGCGACGCCTTCGCTTTACGACCTATACAGACCTATCTGCACAATCAGCTGTTTATGAACAGCTGCGTAAAGAAGTTGAGATGGTAAATGCCACTCTGCCGCCTGCGCAACAGATCAAAAAATTCTTGCTGTTGTACAAAGAACTGGATGCGGACGATGGCGAACTCACACGGACAAGAAAAGTACGCCGCGGTGTGATTGCTGATAAATACGGCGATATTATTGACCGTCTCTATTCTGATGATGACCATGTTGATATTGATACGGTTATCCATTTTCAGGATGGAACGAAGCAGCGAATTGTTACCACGCTTAACATTGAAAACTTAGGGTCGGATGATGCAAATCCTCGCCCGGAAAAACAGCTGGCTGGGGGGCGTTAAGATGAATTGGGATCTTTTATTCCAACTAATGATCAATGGTATCATTGTCGGCCTGTTATATGGCGTTGTCGCCATGTGTTTTGTTCTGATTTACAAGTCCACACAGGTTGTTAATTTTGCCCAAGGTGAGTTTCTTGTTCTTGGTGCATGGGTTTGTTGGTTTTTTGTCATGAAATGGCAGTTACCCTTTGTTGTGGCCTTCTTGTTTGCCATGGGATTCATGACCGTCTTTGGTATCCTTGTTCAGATGGTTATCTTGCGCCCACTCATCGGGGAGCCGATTATCTCTGTGATCATGGTAACTATTGGATTGTCCATTTTCATGCAGGCGCTTATGAACTGGGTCTTTGGTAATTCAGCAGAGCGCTTTCCTTCTGTCTTCGGCGATGAAACCATATCGATAGGCGGGCTTCAGGTTGAGACAGCTTATCTCATGTCGCTGGTGCTTTCTCTCGTCGTCATGGGATTATTCTACTACTTCTTCAAGTTCTCTCGCTATGGATTGGCCATGCGCGCAACTGCCTATAATCAGCAGGTTGCCCAATCATTAGGTATATCAGTTAAACAGGTTTTTGCTATGGCTTGGGCTATCTCTGCGCTGGTGTCCTGTATCGCCGGAGTTGTTCTGGGGCTTGTGAATGCTGTTTCAAACTCATTGGCGATTATCGGCATTAAGGTTTTCCCGGCAGTCATCGTTGGCGGGCTTGATTCAATTGTTGGTGCCGTCATCGGGGGGGTCATCATTGGGCTTCTGGAAAATTTGGCAGAGTTTTTTGATGGCCAATTCTTACACATCGGCAACATGTATACCGTTGCTCCGTTTTATGTGCTGATCATTATCTTAATGATAAGGCCCTATGGTCTTTTCGGCACCAAAGATATCGAACGCATCTAAGAAAGGGAGCGGTTAAGTTATGTCACATGTTCCTCATCCGCGCCCTTGTGGTGATTTCAGAACCACATACAGCGACGATACATCGTTATTTCGTACTAAAGTAGAAGGCTATGCCGTTTACCTCGGGATTTTTGCTCTGCTGTTTGCACCGTTGGTGTTTAATGATTTTTATATCAGCCAGATGATTCTAATCGGCATTTATGCAATAGCAGCCCTTGGTTTGAATGTTCTTGTTGGTTTTACCGGGCAAATTTCCCTTGGGCATTCAGCCTTCTTTGGGTTTGGTGCTTTTGCTTCAGCTTGGTTGAATAATACAACAGGGATACCTGTGTTTATTTGTATTCCGCTCGCGGGGTTAATGACGACCGCGATTGGGATGATATTTGGTATCCCTGCTGCTCGTCTCAAGGGGCTTTATCTGGCTATTGCTACGTTGGCATCCCAGTTCATTCTGCAAGATTTCTTTTCTCGTGCAGATTGGTTCTCTGGCGGGGCGTACGGTTCTGCTGCCGAGGTTGTGAATTTTCTGGGTATCGACCTTGATACCGATCAGAAATATTTTTACCTGGTCCTGTTCTGGGTTGTTGTCTCTTTTCTCGCAGTAAGTAACCTTCGCCGTTCCAGAGATGGTCGCGCACTGGTCGCGGTTCGGGATCATTATCTGTCTGCTGAAATTATGGGCATTAACTTGACCCGTTACCGGATTATGTCATTTGGTGTTTCCAGTTTCTTTGCTGGGCTTGGTGGCGCACTCTATGCCCATTATCTGCAATATGTTTCAGTCGAAGGGTTTACGATCCTGTTGTCTATCCAATTCCTAGCCATGATCATTATCGGTGGTTTGGGATCAGTTTCAGGATCGCTGCTTGGTGCTATTTTCATTCTGCTGCTGCCACAATTTATGGAAGAGATCGCCAGTAGTGCAGCAGTGGTTTTTGAAGGCATCGAACAAAGCAAAGCCTATATCAAAGAAATGTCCGTTGGCGCAGTGATTATTCTGTTCCTTATCTTTGAACCAGAAGGACTTATTCATCGCTGGCGTCTTATTCGGGCCAGTTGGAAGCTTTATCCATTCTCTCACTAAGAGAGAGGCATTCATTCCGCGGCGGCCGGGGTGGAAATATAATAATGATGCCGCCAAAAGGGAGAAAGACATGAAGCAGCGTATTCTCGCCGCAACACTTGCCCTGACGGCAGCTAGTAGCTCAGCCTTGGCAGAAGATTCAGTATTTGTTGGTCATCTTGTTGATTACACAGGTCCAACATCGTTTGTAAGTAAGTTCTATGGTCCGGGCGTACGTGATGCCGTTGACTACATCAATTCAACTGGGGGAATTGATGGTACTAAAATCGAAATGGAAACCATTGATTATGCTTACAAAGTTCCGCAAGCAATTGCGAACTACAAAAAGTGGAAATCAAAAGGTATGATCGCATTACAAGGCTGGGGTACGGGTGATACCGAAGCTTTGATCTCGTTTGTAGCAAAAGATCAGGTTCCTGTTTGGTCCGCATCATATTCCGGTCACTTGACTGATCCGACGGGTAAAAACCCGAAGACGAAGAAGCCTGCGCCATACAACTTCTTTTATGGCCCTTCCTATACAGATGCATGTCGTGCTCTAGTTCAGTGGGCGGCAGGTGATGCCAAGGAAAAGGGGATTTCCGATCCAAAATTTGTGCATACAGGGGATAATCATCCCTATCCGAATGCACCAAAAGAAGGTTGTGCAGAATACGCGACAGAATTAGGACTTGAAGTCCTGCCGCCTGTTGTCGTGCCACTTGGCCCCGGTGATTTTAAAGCACAATGCCTGACCATTAAAGAATCAGGTGCTAACTATGCCTATATTGGTAATCTTGGTGGCTCTGTAATTTCTCTTCTTAAATCCTGTAACACAGTTGGCGCTGATGTGACTTATATGGGGAATGTCTGGGCTGGTGATTATCTGACTATTCAAGCTGCAGAAGCAAAAGACTATGTCTTCCCGACAGCAACACCTTTCTGGGATGCCGCTGCTGATGGTATGGCGCTTGTTTATAAAATTGCAGATGATAGTGGCTTTTCCAAAGACGCCAAGCCAACACATCACTATATCCGTGGCGTTTGCTCGGCTTATTACATGAAAGAAGCAATGGAGTGGGCAAAGGCGAATGGTGGTCTAACGGGTGAAAACATCAAAAAAGGGATGTATGTGAACCAAAACTGGACACCTAAAGGCCTTGAGGGCGTTTGCCTGCCATCAAGCTGGTCCCCTGAAGATCACCGTGGAAGTACTGTTGTATCCATTAATAAAGGATCTTTCGAAGACGGTGCTGTGAACATTGAGCGGATTGCTGAAATGACACTGCCGCGTCGTGACGATTGGGTTGGTTACTAATCGTAAATTAGGTCAGGTCTGTCTTTGATCAGACCTGACCTTTTCTTTACATGTTATTTTACAAATCTGGCCTTTATCTAAGGATCTCCCCTATGAGTTCTGTATCTCAACTTCAAAACCAAACTCAGGATGAAATCATTCTGGCCGTTAATAATGTTGAAGTGGTCTTCAATGACGTTATTCTGGTGCTCAGAGGATTGAACCTGACGGCTGAACGCGGGAAAATTACCGCGCTATTGGGGGCAAACGGGGCCGGAAAATCTACGACGCTTAAGGCCATCGCCGGGCTGCTGGGATCCGAAGACGGTGAAGTCAGTCGCGGTGATATTGTTTATAATGGCATGAATATTACTCAAACGTCGCCAGAACAGCGCGTGCGTAACGGGACGTTTTTGGTGATGGAAGGCCGTGGCATTGTCCAGGATATGACGGTGATCGAAAATCTTCGTCTTGGTGCCTTTACCCAGCCACAAAAAAATGTCGCCGAAGACATGGAAAAGGTATTTGCCTATTTTCCACGCTTAAAAGAAAGAACAGGGCTTGCCGGATATCTTTCTGGTGGAGAACAACAAATGCTGGCGATCGGACGCGCCCTTATGGCCCGTCCGGATCTTATTATGATGGATGAACCTTCCATGGGGCTTTCGCCGCTTCTGGTAAAGGAAGTTTTTGGTATTATCAAGCGCATGAATGAAGAGCTTGGGATTAGTGTTCTCCTCGTTGAGCAGAACGCCAATATGGCGCTTCGGGCTGCGGATTATGGGTATATCATGGAGAACGGTAAAATTGTTCTTGATGGAACCGCAGAAGAATTAATGAACAATGAAGACGTCAAAGAGTTTTATCTCGGCGGTGGCGGTAGCGAACGTAAGTCATTTAAAAATATCAAATCTTTCAAACGACGTAAACGCTGGCTGTAACAGCCTTATTGTCTCTGTGCTTTACTTTTAAACCTGATGAATGCCGTGAATTGGATTGCTTTTAATGACTGATTATTTTGATCATAAGGAAACTCGTAGCCAGAATGAACGGGAAAATGATCAGTTACAAAAGCTGCAAAGGTGCCTTTCTGAGGCAAAAGAAAAGGCTCCATATTATCGTAAGACACTTGCCGATATTGAGCCGGATCAAATAAGTTCTATAACAGATCTGGCAGCGCTGCCTGTTGTCCGCAAATCAGATTTGATAGAGATGCAAAGTGATGCGTCTCCTTTTGGTGGGTTAGGACAAGTTTCTGCGGGTGAGATGGCACGTCTGTTCCTATCTCCAGGGCCTATTGTCGAGCCACAAGGGGTTGACGGTGATATCTGGCGTGTTGCTCGTGCTTTACACGCCGTCGGTTTACGTAAAGGTGGTGTTGCCCATAATTGCTTTGCGTATCATTTCACGCCTGCCGGGATCATGTTTGATTTTGCTGCCCGTACATTAGGTTGTGCAGTTTTTCCCGGGGGTGTCGGACAAACAGAAAGCCAAGTACAGGCAATTAATCGGTTCCAAGCCGATACCTATATGGGGACGCCTGATTTTTTAAAAATCATACTTGAAAAAGCTGATGCATTGGAAACGCCGATATCTTCGATAAAACGTGCGCTGGTAACTGGTGGACCGTTATTCCCTGATTTAAGGCGATATTACGAAAGTCGAAATATTCATGTAAGACAGTGTTATGCAACAGCAGACGTCGGCCTGATTGCTTACGAAAGCGAAAACCTTGAGGGAATGATTCTTGACGAAGATGTAATCGTTGAGATTGTACGTCCGGGTACAGGTAACCTTGTGGCAGAGGGGGAGGTTGGCGAAGTGATTGTAACTTGTTTTAATCCGAACTATCCACTCATACGTTTTGCAACAGGGGACTTGTCAGCGTTAATGCCAGGTCAGAGTCCCTGTGGGCGGACAAATCGTCGAATTAAGGGCTGGATGGGGCGTGCCGATCAGACAACAAAGGTACGAGGCATGTTTATTCATCCCGAACAGATCGCACGGATTGTTGAAAAACATGACGAAGTTGTAAAAGCACGTTTGGAAGTTAGTGAGAATGCAGGACGTGACAACATGGCTTTACATTGCGAGATCACAAGTGATTGTGATCGTGAAAGTTTACGTGAAAGGTTAGAGGAAAGCATTCGATCTGAATGCCGGCTACGTGGGGAAGTGACCTACACAGAGATTGGAACGTTACCCAACGATGGTAAGGTTATTCATGACGACCGACCGATCACCAGTGCATAAAAATATTTAAGGAAATATTTAGGGTAGAATATTATCCAAGTCGCTTTGTAGCTTTTTGATTTCATCTTCGGCATCTTGGCTAAGTTTGGCTGGTTGTTCGGTCGATTTAGCTGATGATGGACTTGGTTTATCAATATGTGCGGCGCTCACCCATCTTGATATAGCACCAATCAAAGCCTTTCGATCAATTGGTTTTGAGACGTAATCATCCATTCCAGAGGCGAGGTAGAATTCGCGATCACCCTTCATGGCATTTGCAGTCAAAGCAATGATTGGAATGTCTGATGTCGGGGCAGGAAGATTACGAATTCGTTTTGTGGCTGTTGGTCCGTCCATTTGTGGCATCTGGACATCCATTAAAATAACATCGAATTCTTGTTTTTGAACAATCATGTAAGCTTCTATACCGTTATTAACGATATGTAATTTACAATTTAATGATTTGAGTAGCGACTGAATCACTTTTTGATTTATCAAATTATCCTCAGCCACTAATATCTTGATGGTTTTTCCTATATATTCAGGAACATGATCTCTAGCTCGTTCGGCTTCCTCTTCTTCCCTAACTTTTTGCTCATCTCCTTTTTCCACAAGGATTGTGAACCAAAAGGTTGATCCTATGCCATCGACGCTTTCGACCCCGATCTCGCCGCCCATTAAATGTGTGAGCTGTTTGCAAATAGCTAACCCCAGACCCGTACCGCCAAATCTTCGAGTTGTGGAAGAGTCTGCCTGAGAAAAGACCTTAAAAAGGTTTTCTTGATTTTCCAAAGAAATGCCTTCGCCAGTATCTTCAATTTCAAATCGCAACTTTATTTTGTTACCAATAGTTTCCATTTGCTCAATAATAATAGAGATCTTACCCGTGTGGGTGAATTTAATAGCATTTCCAATAAGGTTATAAATAATTTGTTTTATACGCCCGGGATCACTTTTGATAATATCTGTATTCATGGGTGAGTTTAGTATTTGAAACCTCAGGTTTTTTGCTCTTGCCCTTGATTCCCAAAGTGCTTCGGTTGTGTCCAGTAAACGATTTAACGAGAAATCTATTTTTTCCAATTCAATTTTTTCAGCTTCAATTTTTGATAGATCGAGTATGTCATTCAGGAGAGAAAGCAGCGATTCACCTGATTCTTTTATCGTAAAGACGCTGTTGTGCTGCTCGCTTGTCAGCTTGCTACTCAGTAAAGAGCTGACCATACCGAGAACCCCGTTCATAGGAGTACGTATTTCATGGCTCATAGAAGCAAGGAACCTTGATTTTGCCAAGTTTGCAGCTTCAGCTTGATGTTTGGCGTTTTCCAGTTCAGCAGTACGTTCTTGGACCCGGACTTCCAAGTTTTCTTTGGCTTTATTAAGTGATTTGGTGGTTTTAAAAAGGATGATAAAGGCTATGGCAATACCCAGAGCCAAAAGGCATGTGCTCGCGAGCATTATGCGTGTATTGTTTTCGGCATCCTGATAATAGGTGCTGAACTGATTATTTTGTTTTTCAATCAGTATGCCCAATATAGCAAAATTCTTTGAATCCGTAAGATCCTTTATGAGTACGGAAAGGTCTCTATCTAGCGTAATTAGCTGTTCTGCATAGTTAATAATGCTTTTCAGCTCGTTATTTTCTACGTTATCAAGGTCTGCAGAAAGCTTGTTTAGGTTATCTATCAGTTTGGATAGACCAACTCTGATTTCTGCATGATTATGTGTTTTTTTATTATTCACGAGTGTAATCAGGTTAATTAGGTCTTTCTGGATGACTTGTGTATTATCACTGCCGTAATAATTCTCTGAAAACGTGAATAGTATTTTAGGGAAAAAGACTTCAATATCTTTGTATAGTGCATTTTGATTTTTAAATATTTTTATGATTTTTTTTCGTTGAATATGGTTTCGCTTGTATGCCCTGAAGAGGGTTTGGAACTCTGGATTACTGAGCTTTTTTGTATCCAGACTGCTTTCTATGTTTCTAAGGGTCTGGTCGATTGCTTGATCTGCTTGATCATATTTTCCGTAATCTGTTCTTGTTCCCAGACGTTGTTTTAGAATTTCTTCATTGATATGCGTCTCGTTTGTTTTCAAGTCTTGCAGCATCAGGCTCATTTGCTGCATTTGAACTGGGTGGGTTCGCTGTGTTTCTATGTAGGTGAATACTATTACTGCGCAAAGACATAACGTAAATATTATCAGGATACTTTTGGTTATTGCTCTACGCATCATTACCTCCGACTTTCGAAGACGGAGATTTCAGCTGTGCCATAGACTTCCATCAAGCAGATGAAAGCGCAGTCTTTCGTTGGATTGTGACAACAAACCATGTTAACTCATGATGTAATTGTTAGGTCATGATGCTATCTATGGTCGTATATAAGACTTAATTATTCGTAAAGTGTTTAAGCATAATGATAAAAGATAATTAACCCGGTGCCACACAATCAAAACACCGGGTTTCTTGAGCTTCTTTATGAGGATCGACTTGTACGAGTTTAAATAAGTTCGACCGCCAAAGCAGTGGCTTCACCGCCACCAATGCACAGACTTGCGATCCCTTTTGAACCGCCTGTGCGTTTTAGGGCATGTAGCAATGTGACAATCAATCTGGTGCCCGACGCACCAATCGGGTGCCCCAAAGCACAGGCCCCACCGTTGATGTTGACCTTTTCTGGATCGAGATTTAAATCTTTAATCGCAGCGAGTGTTACAATGGCAAAAGCTTCGTTAATTTCATAGAGGTCTACGTCATTCGTAGACCAGCCTGCTTTGGCTTGAACCTTTTCAATGGCGCCGACTGGTGCTGTGGTAAACCAGCAAGGTTCCTGAGAATGGGTGGCATGAGCTTTGATCGATGCCAGAGGTTTTAAACCTCTTTTATCGGCCTCAGATTTACGCATTAGTATCAAGGCTGCTGCACCATCGGAAATAGAAGATGAAGATGCGGCTGTAACTGTTCCATCGGGGCGGAAAGCAGGGCGAAGATTTGGAATTTTATTTGTATCAACCTTAAATGGTTGCTCATCGCTTTCAACGATGGTTTCGTTTTTACGATTTTTGACTGTTAGTGGTTCAATCTCGTCTTTGAGGTATCCTGCCTCTGTTGCCTGTTTGGCACGGTTGAGGCTTTCGATGGCAAAATCATCTTGCTCTTGGCGGGTGGCTTTGTATTTGTCTGCGGTTGCTTCGGCAAAGGTGCCCATCAGCCCGCCTTTGTCAAAATAAGCATCTTCCAAGCCATCCATGAACATGTGGTCAACAACTGTACCATGCCCCATTCTCATGCCGTCACGCGCTTTGGGGAGGATGTAGGGTGCATTTGTCATGCTTTCCATCCCACCTGCTACGACAATGTCAACACTTCCAGATGCAATTGCATCGTGTGCAAGCATCACGGTCTTCATACCAGAGCCACAGACTTTGTTGATCGTTGTACAGCCAGCGGACAGAGGAAGGCCGCCTTTGATTGCGGCCTGTCTTGCCGGGGCTTGGCCCAGACCTGCAGGAAGAACACACCCCATCATCACTTCCTGAATATCTTCAGCGGAAATACCGGATCTGGACACAGCGGCTTTAATTGCCTCTGCACCCAGATCCGTGGTTGAGAGTGGGGATAAGGCGCCCTGAAAAGACCCCATCGGGGTGCGAGCTGCAGAAACGATAACGATTGGATTAGACATGATTTTGTTCCCAGTACTGTGATCTGGGTATTACCCAGTTAAAGTTGTTGGTGTTCTTGATTTAGGAAAGGCGGACAGCACCATCAAGGCGAATTGTAGAGCCATTGAGGAAAGCATTTTCACAAATGTGTGCAACTAGACCTGCAAATTCTTCTGGCTGTCCCAGTCTTTTTGGGTGAAGGCTTTTTTCGATCAAAGCATCTTTTACCTTGTCGGGCATACCGGCAATCATTGGGGTTTCCATGATGCCGGGTGCGATTGCCATGACGCGTATTGAGTTTCGGGCCAGCTCTCTGGAAAGCGGTAGGGTCAAAGAAGCAACCCCACCTTTGGATGCAGCATAAGCTGCCTGACCAATCTGGCCTTCCCAAGCAGCAATAGAAGCCGTGTTTATAATAACACCTCGCTCGCCATCAATCTCATCGTATTGCACCATGCGTTCAGCGGCGAGACGCATAACGTTAAATGCACCAACGAGATTGATGTCGATTGTCTTTTTGAAGAGATCCAGATCATGAGCGCCGTCTCTACCAACAAGTTTTGCCCCAGGAGCAATACCAGCACAGTTTACAACAATGCGTAAGGGACCAAGCGTATCTTCAATAATCTTGACCGCTGCTTTAACAGCATCCGGATCAGTGACATCGGCTGTGACAGCTGTGGCATCAATATCCTCAGCGACACGGTTAACCCCTTCGTCGTTGAGATCCATGAGGCCACAATGCACACCTTTTGAAGCTAAATGCCTTGCAACGGCTTCGCCTAATCCGGAACCTGCGCCAGTGATCAGCGCTGTAAGACCAGATAATTTCATAACTTTTTTCCTCTTGTCAAAGGTCAGATTTGATTACGTAATACAAAGAGATGGAATTATTCGTTTCGCATTACCAAAGAGATTTTAGAATTTGGATTGCGGTCTAATTTGTCGGCGATGAACCAAGCCGTTTCTACCAACTTATCTATGTTGATTCCGGTTTCTACGGACATGCCATTAAACATATAAGCCACATCTTCGGTCGCAACATTGCCGGACGCACCACGGGCATAAGGACACCCACCAAGACCTGCGATAGAGGCGTCAAAAACAGAAATACCGCACTGCCAAGCGGCAAAAATATTCGCCAAAGCCTGACCATAGGTGTCATGAAAATGTCCGGCAAGTTTTGCCACGGGAACTGACTTTGAAACTGTTTGGATCATTTGTTGAGTTGCAAGGGGTGTTCCGGTGCCAATGGTATCGCCAAGGCTGATTTCGTAGCAGCCCATCTCAAAAAGAGCTTTGGCAACGTCAGCTACTTTTTGTGGCGCAATCTGACCTTCGTAGGGACACCCCAGTACGCAAGATACATAACCGCGTACTTTGATGTTCTTTTCTTGAGCCGCTTGAACAACGGGTTGAAACCTCTCAAGGCTTTCCTGAATAGAGCAGTTGATGTTTTTCTGAGAGAAGCTTTCTGAAGCAGCACCAAAAATAGCGACCTCTTTTACACCAGCTTCAACTGCCCGCTCAAACCCTTTGAGGTTTGGCGTTAATACAGGGTAGCTAATATCAGGCTTGCGCGTAATTCTAGAGAGGACTTCATTTGCATCAGCCATTTGAGGCACCCATTTGGGCGAAACAAAAGCAGATGCCTCAATTGCTAATAGGCCAGTATCTGACAAACGATTGATAAGCTCAATTTTTGCTTCGGCTGGGATAAGCGTTTTTTCATTCTGCAGTCCATCACGCGGGCCGACTTCGACGAGCTTTACTTTCAGAGGAAGAGTAGGCTGCATTTTATGCCTCACCATCTAGTTCAACCAGCACATCACCTTCGTTGACCTGATCATTTACCTGCCCCAGAAAAGCTTTCACTGTGCCTTTGGTTGGGGCAACAATGGTGTGTTCCATTTTCATGGCTTCGAGAACCATCAAGGGATCACCAGCATTTACTTTGTCGTCAATGGACGCAAATATTTTGATGATTTTTCCTGGCATTGGGGCACGAAGGCCACCAGTATCTTCTTCCAAGTTTTCGGCAGCAATCAATGGATCAAACAGGTGGACCTGATAGTGCTGATTTTCTAAGAAAATATGGCGTTCCAATTCGTGACAGATAACGGAAGCTTTGGTTATTTTACCATCTACCGTGACGGTCACTCTATCATTGTTCACCTGACCGGAAACCATGTATTCCTTTTTGTTGATCAAGAGGCTGTAACCGTCTGCGTGATATGTCGCAACGACGTTATGCTCCAAATCATTTTCGATGAAGAGCAGTCGTTTTTGTGCTCTGCCCCCTAAACGCCATCCGTCTTGGGAACCCCAAGGTGAATGAGGATCTGATTGAGGAATGTTTGGTGTATGTCCTTGTAATTCCACAAGAGATGCGAGGATTAAGGCGAGGTCCGAAGCCGTTGGTTTCTCGGGGAACAGGCTTTCCTGTTCTCTTTCTATCAAACCGGTATCCAGTTGGGCTGCTTTAAAAGGAGGCACATTGGCAAGTCGATTAAGGAAAGCGACGTTGGTTTCAAGCCCGACGATATGCGTGTCGTTAAGGGCCGAACTTAGTCTGTCCAGTGCTTTTTCTCGTGTTTCATCCCATGTAATTAGTTTGGCGATCATCGGATCGTAATGTGGGGAGACAATACCGCCTTGTTCGACACCTGCATCAATGCGAATGTTTTCAGAGGCAGTGGGAAATGTCAGGCGAACCAGCTTTCCTGTAGCGGGGAGAAAACCATTGTCAGGATCTTCTGCATAAATCCGGGCTTCAAAAGCATGACCGGATAGCGAGATTTCATTTTGCTTTGCTGGAAGAGGTTCCCCGGCTGCGATACGAAATTGCCATTCGACAAGATCGAGCCCTGTAATCAGTTCGGTAACGGGGTGTTCTACCTGCAGGCGCGTATTCATTTCCATGAAATAGAATTCGCCATTGGGAGCGAGGAGAAACTCAACTGTACCCGCACCGCGATACCCAACGGCTTCTGCAGCTGCGATCGCAGCTTTGTGCATGGCATCGCGGGTTTCATCACTTAATCCGGGGGCGGGGGCCTCTTCGATAACTTTTTGATGGCGGCGTTGCGAAGAACAATCACGTTCGAACAGATGGATTGTGTTGCCATGATTATCAGCAAAAACCTGTATTTCTACGTGGCGCGGATTTTCGATGAATTTTTCAATTAAAACACGGTCATCGCCAAACGCTGCTTTTGATTCTCGCTGACAAGATGCAAGTGCTTCTTCAAACTGTTCAGCTTTGTGCACGATCCGCATGCCTTTACCTCCACCACCAGCAGAGGCCTTGATCATTACAGGGTAGCCAATTTTCTTTGCATGCTCGACAAGCTGATCCGTGACTTGGTTTTCTTCCTCATACCCCGGCGATAAAGGAACACCGGCTTCTCGCATCAGGCGTTTGGAAGCTGATTTATCCCCCATGTCGATAATTGACGATGCTGGCGGGCCGATGAAGACAATATCATTCTGAGCACAATTGTTGGCAAAGCTGGCATTCTCGGAAAGAAATCCATAGCCGGGGTGAATGGCCTGAGCTTCTGTTGTCTTTGCTACATCGAGTATTCTATCTGCGAGGAGATAGCTTTCCGCAGGAGGCGGAGGTCCTATATGGACGGCTTCGTCGGCTTCTTGTACAAAGGGCGCATTCCGGTCGGCGTCAGAATAGACGGCAACGGTTTTTACGCCCATTAAATGGGCAGTCCTGATTATGCGTCTGGCGATTTCACCACGGTTTGCAATAAGGATTTTATTAAACATTCAATTCTTCCTGATCCAAGTCCGATTTAGGCGACCCAATAAGCTTTGCGTTTTTCGAAGAAAGCGCTGAGACCTTCGCGTCCCTCGGGCTTTAACCGTTGTTGAGCGATGAGTTCAGCTGTTTCATTCATTAAGGTATCGTCGAGTTGTCGATGACTAACCGTTTTAATAAGCTTCTTTGCCACATGAAGGGCGTCAGGTGCCGCAAGACCCAAAGATGACAATAGGTCTTCTATGGTTTGGTCCAGTTTCTCATCAAGACAGCTTTCATGAACAAAGCCGATATCGGCTGCTTTATCCGATTTAAAAATTTCTGCGGTCAGGAAGTACCGTCGGGCTTGTCTTTCTCCCATAGCAGCCACCACATAAGGTGCAATAGTCGCAGGAACCAGCCCGAGCTTTACTTCAGACAAGCAAAATTTGGCGTATTCCCCTGCAATTGCAATGTCTGCCACTGCTGTAAGACCTACGCCGCCTCCAAAGGCGGCCCCCTGTACACGTGCGATAACAGGTTTAGGGCATTCTGCTATAGTATTGAGCATGTGGGCGAGCTTGAGCGCGTCGACCCGATTTTCTTCTTCTGTAAAATTTGCTGCGCGTTTCATCCAGCCGAGATCTGCACCCGCACTGAAGCTCTTACCTCTGCCACCCAGCACAATTGCCCTTATGTCAGGATTTTTACCCAATTCATTAAAGGCCTGGGTTAATTCTGCGATCATTACTTCATCAAGCGCATTGTGGACTTCCGGGCGGTTCATCCAAACCCATGCATTAGATGATTTGATTTCTATTTCAAGTGTTTGATAGGTCATATCATTACATCCTGAAGACACCGAATTTGGTGTCTTCTATTGGTGCATTAAGGGAAGCTGACAAGCCAAGGGCTAGAACCCGACGCGTTCGAGCGGGATCAAATACGCCATCGTCCCAAAGACGTGCAGACGCGTAATAAGGCGAACTCTGTTCTTCGAACATGTCGAGCATTGGTTGTTTAAATTCTTTTTCTTCCTCTGCTGACCAACTACCACCTTTTGCTTCGATATTATCACGGCGAAGTGTGGACATGACTGATGCTGCCTGTTCGCCGCCCATAACCGAAATGCGTGAATTCGGCCACATCCATAAGAAGCGGGGTTGATAAGCTCTGCCGCACATACCGTAGTTGCCAGCCCCAAAGCTTCCCCCGATCAGAACGGTGAATTTGGGCACATTCGCTGTCGCAACAGCGGTAACCATCTTGGCTCCATCTTTTGCGATACCGCCTGTCTCGTACTTACGGCCAATCATAAAGCCGGAAATGTTCTGTAGGAAAACAAGGGGAATGCCTCGTTGCGCACAAAGCTCTATGAAGTGTGCTGCTTTTTGGGCGCTTTCAGAAAAAAGAATACCATTGTTTGCGACGATACCTACAGGATAGCCCCATATGCGTGAAAATCCGCAAACGATACTGGTGCCGTAACGGGCTTTGAATTCGTCAAAACGAGATCCGTCAACAATGCGGGCAATGACTTCGCGCACATCATAGGGTGTTTTTAGGTCACTGGGGACAACACCATAAATTTCCTTGGGATCATAGAGCGGCTCTTCAGGCTTGGAAAGATTGAGCTGATTGGGTTTTTGCCAATTTAAATTGTCAACAACATGCCGGGCGATGGTCAGGGCATGTGCATCATTTTCAGCCATATGGTCCGCGACACCGGACAGACGAGTATGAACATCTGCGCCACCAAGATCCTCGGCCGAGACAATTTCGCCTGTTGCTGCTTTTACGAGGGGAGGACCGCCCAAGAAAATTGTCCCCTGTTCCTTGACGATAATTGTTTCGTCAGACATAGCCGGGACATAAGCGCCACCAGCAGTACAGGATCCCATAACAACGGCGATTTGGGGGATGCCCATAGAAGACATTTGGGCCTGATTATAGAATATCCGGCCAAAGTGATCTCGATCAGGGAAAACTTCGTCTTGGTTGGGAAGGTTTGCGCCACCTGAATCTACAAGGTAAATACAGGGAAGTCTGTTTTCCTGTGCAATTTCCTGAGCCCGCAGATGCTTTTTAACGGTCATGGGGTAGTAGGTACCACCTTTGACCGTTGCATCGTTTGCCAAAATCATACATTCGACACCGGATACTAAACCAATGCCCGCAATAACCCCTGCGGCGGCAATGTTGGCATCGTACATGTTATGGGCAGCTATCGGTGAGATCTCTAAAAAAGGCGAGCCGGGATCCAGCAAAGCCTCAACGCGTTCTCTTGGAAGCATTTTTCCACGAGAGAGGTGCTTTTCGCGTGCTTTTTCCGGGCCGCCTTTTGCTGTTTCAGCCAAGATGTTGTTCAGATTATCTACCAGCCCCTGCATATGAGCCGCATTGGCCTTGAATTCTTCTGATCTAGGCGAAATTTTAGAACGTATGACAGACATTAGGCTGTCTCCCCAAAGAGTTCCCGACCGATAAGGTATCTACGGATTTCGCTGGTACCTGCGCCAATTTCATAGAGCTTGGCATCGCGCCATAAACGGCCAGTCGGAAATTCGTTGATATAGCCATTGCCGCCCAGAACCTGAATTGATTCGCCGGCCATCCATGTGGCTTTTTCTGCGGAATAGAGTATAGCACCGGCCGCATCTTTTCGTGTTGTCTCACCACGATCACAGGCTTGCCCAACGGCATATACATAGGATCGACAGGCGTTCCAGGTTGCGTAGATATCAGCCATTTTACCTTGCATCAGCTGGAACTCACCGATGGCTTTGCCAAATTGTTTACGCTCGTGGATGTAGGGGACAATGATATCAAGGCAAGAGGACATAATACCCAAGGGGCCGCCAGATAAAACCGCACGTTCATAGTCCAGACCGGACATGAGTACGCGTACGCCACCGTTTAAGTCGCCAAGAATATTTTCTTCCGGAACGTCACAGTCTTGAAAGACAAGTTCACCGGTGTTTGACCCACGCATGCCAAGTTTGTCCAGCTTTTGGGCAACAGAAAAACCGGGGAAATCCTTTTCGATAATAAAAGCGGTGATACCTTTTGGCCCTGCTTCGGGATCAGTTTTGGCATAAACAACCAACGTATCGGCATCAGGACCGTTGGTAATCCACATTTTGTTCCCGTTCAGAACATAGTGATCACCCTTTTTTTCCGCCTTAAGGCGCATGGAAACAACGTCAGAACCAGCACCGGGCTCCGACATGGCCAAGGCACCAACGTGTTCGCCGGTGATTAGTTTGGGCAAGTACTTGGACTTTTGCGCGTCTGTTCCGTTACGTTTAATCTGATTAACGCAGAGGTTTGAATGGGCGCCATAGGATAGAGCAACAGATGCTGAAGCACGACTGAGCTCTTCCATTGTGACAATATGGGCGAGGTATCCCATACCGCTGCCGCCATAGCTTTCATCGGCAGTGATTCCCAATAGTCCCATGTCACCCATTTTACGCCACAGGTCCATGGGAAATTCGTTGGTTTCATCAATCTCGGCAGCACGGGGGGCGATTTCTGCATCAGCAAAGGCTTTGACGCTATCTCGCAACATGTCGATTTCTTCACCGAGGTTGAAGTTTAGACTAGGGAAGTTATGGCCTGTACTCATGATTTTTATCTCCAGTGAGGAAACTTAGTTTGCTGTTTTAGATTTTTGAATTTTTGCAATTGTCGCGGCGACGTCGGGCTTGTTTTCCATACGCATAAAGGTGCCTTGAGCTGCGGCAACATGGACTTCTGAATCATCGTTTTGCTGGGCGTAAACATCCATGCGGGCGATTGTAACACGTCTGCCTGCTCTGAGGACGGTGCCTTTACCAATTAATTTTTTCCCTGCGCCGGGTGCCATCATGTTGATTTTGTATTCTACTGTCAGAATTGAATCATTTTCTTCTATCAATGTGTAGGTGGCATAACCCCCCACGTAATCAGCAAGGGCACCGATAACCCCACCTTGAAAGAAGCCATGATGTTGGGACAGTTCGGGACGAAATGGCAGCTCCATTTCGACGTAACCAGGTTCAATGACGGTTAACTCTGCACCAAGTGTTTTGCCGAAACCTGTATTGTTGTAGCTATCGCGAATGAGATCAGCGTAGTCCGGGTTTCGAGGTTCAAAGCGTGTTTTGGTCATCGGTTCTTCCCTGTGTTCTTTTATTTTAGCTCGGGTTTTTATTTTAATTCATTGAGCCGTTGTTGAACGGAGCTATTCACCTGATTAAGTTCTTCCAAAGTTTCCAGAATGTCTTTTTGTTTTTGTTCCAGCTCTGCCTGTCGTTCAGCGATGCGCCCCTGTAGTTTCTCGAGTTGTCCGCGCTCCCCTGGGGCATGATCATACATTTCGATGATCTCTCTGACTTCTGCCAAGCTAAACCCCAGGCGCTTCCCTCTTAGAATGAGCTTTAATCGTGTTCTGTCCCTTGGTGTATATAGACGCTTCCGAGCTTGCCGTTCGGGGTTGAGAAGTTTCTCATCCTCATAAAACCTGAGAGTACGCGTGGTAATCCCAAATTCTGCGGTGAGTTCCGTAATAGTATAGTAGCGTCTTTTTGTCATTTTGATAGTATTTATGCATTTTACGTAAACGTCAATTAAATTGTTATATATTAATTATAACAAGTAGTTGTGTTTTTTCTTGATGAGGATTTTGTTGTTTGAGTTAGGTGTAGGTTCTTGATTTTTTTAATAAAAATCCTATTTTGTAATTTCTTGATTGGCACCCCCTTTATTTTGTTCTTAGAGAGTAATAAATGACTTTGTCGCAAAGCATTCCGAGTATTTCGGTTGTTGATATCAATAACCTTGAGATTGAAACCGAGAGATTAATTCTGAGGCGTTTTAAAAGCGATGATCTTGATTCTCTATACAAACTTCGAAATCAGGGGGATGTTGTTCGTTATCTATACGAAGAAGAACAGACCCTGGACGAAACAAGGAGAACCCTTGATAAGCGGCTAGAGATGAATAGTCTTAACAAAGACAATGACACGTTAATCTTGGCTGTAGAAGAAAAGAGAACAGGTGATTTTGTCGGCGATCTTATTCTCATTTTAACCAGTGCTACTTTTTCTCAAGGCGAGATTGGTTTTGTATTCAATCCAAAATTCCATGGAAAAGGTTACGGGTTTGAGGCATCAAAAGAGATCTTGCGTTATGGTTTTGAGGATCTTGGATTACATCGCATAGTTGGGCGTTGCGATGGGCGAAACAAAGCTTCGGCCGCTTTAATGAAAAAACTTGGGTTAAAGCAAGAAGCCCATCTTATAGAGAATGAGTGGATTAAGGGCTGCTGGACGGATGAACTGGTTTTCGCCATGCGTCATTCTCAATGGGATGACCTGACGGTGTGACCAAGCGTCATAAGCTTTTAATAACTACCAAAATCTCCTAAAACGGTAACTTCCAAAAACTGACATGAATTTGTCATGCCTTTGAAATCAGAACGCGGCATAGCAGGGGAGAATAAATACAATCCATCGGGAGTCCACGTAATGAAAAATCTTGGTAAGTTCGCAAGTCTGGCCGTTGTGGCTATGTGTCTTGCAACATCGGCGTTTGCCGTTGAACCTTTTAGCCGCCTGTCTTCTTTTCCAATTTATGAAAATCTGCCCAAAGGCAAAGATGAAGCGACAGAAACGGTTGCTGAGATTGTTGCACCGGCGATGAAGGGAACGATGCTTGTTTACACGGACTCCGAATTGGAGGCGATTGGTAAAGTTGATATATTTGATCCTGCCAACCCTAAACCCGCTGGCGTAGTAAATGTTGGTGGTGAGCCGACATCTGTGACTGTCAAAGGTAACTACGCTTATGTCGGGGTTAATACCTCTAAGAGTTATGTAAAGCCTTCCGGCTATATGGCGATTGTTGATCTCAAAGCCAATAAGGTCGTCGCAAAATGTGATGTGTCCGGACAGCCTGACAGTGTTGCACTTAGCCCGAACGGAAAATACCTTGCGGTTGCCATTGAGAACGAGCGGGATGAAGACTTGAACGATGGTGTCATTCCGCAAAATCCGGCGGGCCATCTTGCGACATTCCGTTTGAATGATACGGGGCTGCTTTCAAATTGTGATAATGCTGCTGTCACTGACTTAAAAGGTCTGACGGACATTGCGCCAACTGATCCTGAGCCTGAGTTCGTTTCTATCAACGGGCTTAATCAGGCTGTTGTGACACTTCAGGAAAACAACCATATCGTTATTGTTGATCTGGAAAATAACAAAGTCATAAATCATTACTCTGCTGGTACATCGTCAATCACCGGCGTTGATAACACAAAAGATAAATCCATTTCCCTAACGGAAAGTCTTTCTGATCTTAAGCGCGAGCCAGATGCTGTTTCTTGGATTGATGATGATCGTTTTGTAACGGCAAACGAAGGTGATTACGAAGGCGGATCACGTGGTTTTACCGTGTTTTCCAAATCAGGTTCGGTGTTGTTCGACAGTGGTTCTCAGACAGAACGTTTGGCTGTATCTATGGGGCACTATCCGGAAAAGCGGTCTCACAAAAAGGGAACAGAGCCCGAAGGTGTAACTGTTGGAACTTACGGTGAAGATCGCCTTGTTTTTGTCGGGCTGGAACGTGCCAATCTTATTGGTGTTTATCAGGATGTGAAAACGGCTGGTGGATTGAACAATCGTTTTGATTTTGTTCAGGCATTGCCATCTGGCGGTGTTGGCCCCGAGGGAATTGTTACTATCCCATCGCGTGGACTTGTTGTTATCGCAAATGAAAAAGATGCTGTTAAAGACGGCTATCGCTCAAACCTGACGATTTATAAACAGGGTAATGAGGGCGTAAGTTTGCCGCAGATTGTGTCTGTCGATGGGCCGAATGGTACACCGATCGGTTGGGGTGCCCTATCAGGCCTGACCGCTAATGCGACCGATCCATCAATCCTCTATGCTGTGAATGACAGCTTCTATTCCACAGCTGATATTTTCACAATTGATGTGGCGTCTCGTCCGGCCCGTATTGTTTCGTCTCGTCGTATTACCAAAGCCGGGAAGCCTGTCGAGAACCTTGATCTTGAGGGTATCGTTGCTGCACCGGATGGTAGTTTTTGGGTTGTTTCCGAAGGAAAGCCGGAAAAGCGTGAGAGCAAGCTTTTACATGTATTGCCAACGGGTCAGGTTACCCGTGAAGTTGCCTTGCCAACTGAGCTTGAAAGCCAGATGAAAAAGCATGGACTTGAAGGGGTTACGCTTTATAACGATACACTTTATGTTGCGGTTCAAAGAGCCTGGAAAGATGATAAAAAGGGTTATGCGAAAATCATCTCTCACGATTTCAAAGCAGGAACCTGGGGTGTAAATGCCTATCGTTTGGATGAACCTGAAAGCCCTGCTGGCGGTTGGGTTGGTTTGAGCGAAATCACAAGCTTGGGCAATGGTGATCTTGCGATTGTTGAGCGTGATAATAAAGGTGGTCCGGATGCGGCGATCAAACGGGTTTATCGTGTATCTGTAAAGCACACTGCCGCTGCCGAGCTTGGGGCAAAGGAAGTTCCGGTTATACGTAAAGCGCTGATCAGAGATGTTCTTGTTGATCTGAACCGTGCAAATGGCTGGACGCCTGACAAGCTTGAAGGTCTGACGGTTGCTGCCGACGGAACCCTATATGCAGTCACAGATAATGACGGCGTCGATGATTCAACTGGTGAAACTTTGTTCTTGAACTTGGGGCCAATTGATAAGGTGCTTGCCAGTCAGTAATACTGAAGGTGATTAACACAAAGGCCCTAACTGTTTGCGGTTAGGGCCTTTTTTGTGAGCTTTCCGTTTAACTATGATGTTGACGTTCGTAACTGTCCCACAAAATTCATAACTTGTTGTTCCAGTTGTCCAGCTTCTTCAGCGAGGCTTGAAGCTGAATTTTGTACTTGCTGAGCAGCAGAACCTGTTGCGCTTGCTGTTTCTCTGACCTGTATAATATTAGATGTTACCTGTTCTGTTCCGTTTGCAGCTTGCTGGACAGACATTGTTATCTCAGATGTTGCAGCGCCTTGCTCTTCAACAGCTGATGCAATTGCCGTCGCAACCTCATGAATTGATTTAATCGTTCCAGATATACTCTGTATGGCTGACACGGCGTCTTTCGTTTCAGTTTGGATAGAGTTGATCTGTGAAGAAATATCTTCTGTTGCTTTGGCTGTTTGATTTGCCAGAGATTTCACTTCGGATGCCACAACAGCAAAGCCTTTTCCAGCTTCGCCAGCTCTCGCTGCTTCGATTGTAGCGTTAAGTGCTAGCAGGTTTGTCTGTTCTGCGATGTCGTTAATAAGTTTGACGACTTCACCAATTTTATCCGCGGCGAGGGCCAGACCTTCAATCTTGTCATTTGTAAGTGATGCTTCTTCTACCGCATTGTTTGCTATGTCGGCTGATCGCTGAACTTGCGATGATATCTCATTAATGGATGCTGATAACTCTTCTGTCGCCGCTGCGACCGATTGAACATTTGTTGATGCTTCTTCTGCAGCGCTTGCAACAACGGATGTTTGACTGGATGATTGTGTTGCGGCGCTGGACATATCCTGGGCAACCGTTCTCATGCCGTTTGCTGATCCGGATAGAGAAGAAATAATGCGCCCAATAGATGCTTCAAAGTCATTTGCCATCTGTACTCGAGCTTCGTTATTTTTCTCTTTTGCTGTTTGTTCTATCAATAATTGTTCTTCGCGCGCTTTTTCAATTTCTTTTTGAGCAAAGGTCGCTTCAGATAAAGCAGCAGCCGCTTGGCTGAACGCAGCTTCTAATTTAATAGCCAACCATAAAAGAACAACGGTTTCCGCGATAACAATTACGGCATGCAATACTACCCGGAAAAAATCAGCCCCTGAAGGGAAGATAGCTACTGGTAGTAAGAAATTTAATATTAAATGGTGAACCGCGACAGTCGCTGCGGCGATGATTATTGCTCTCCAGTTGCAAAGTGCAGTTACCATAGCCAGGCTTGCAAAAAAATACATATGGATGTCAATTTGCCAAGGATGTCCCTTGAAAAGATAGGTTATGATGGCTGGCATCAAACTTAACCCGACAGCGATGATATAGTGCGTTGCTGCGGCGTTAATACCGGCAAATTTCCACGTAAGCCCAACCGCAAGAGATACCGCAATCGCCATAATCGTAACGTCTAAAAACGGGACATCGAGAATGATGGCTATTATTGGTGTCAAAACGATGTGCGCAAAAATGAATAGAATAAACATCTTTGCAGCACGGGTTCTAATCGTTTGTAAGTCGTTCATGGCTTTAGACTCTTATGGTTATTTATACGTGAACTTATGTTTCTTTGAAGAAGCAGCTGCCTGTCGCGATGGCATCAAGTAATAGAAACGCTGAAGGAAGCTGTATATCCGTTGTTAGGATCTCTTTGCCAAAATCGACAATAAGTAAGTTGTCCCAATAACCGATTCTGACTAATCTGGCGTCCATGGTGTCGAGTGCTTCTATGTTTTCTTGAAAAGTTTGCTCTGGTGAAAACAGTACCGCAACTTGTTGAACGCTTTCTGCTGGGCGAAAATACATATACCCCAGATAGACACTGCTGAATAAAATCAGCAATAACGCCGGGGTTAGATTTTTGAGAGAAAATTTATTCTCTGCTTCCATCAAGTGTTCCCATGGATATGGTTGTTTTTAAATAACAACCATACTGTCCCTTTAAAACGATCCCATTCGTAGGGTGCGCTTTTTGTTTGTGATACAGATATTTAAAGGGCGACAGGTTAATATCTTGCTAATTGTAATTGATTTTTGGGGCGGGTAAATCGCTACAAGCATTGATTTGCAACTATTTAGCGAAAAGGCGCCGTAAGTTACATCTGGATACCGGGGATTGGTATCTGGTGGCTATTTGTAATTTTTAAGCCTAGGTTTCTGGTAAAAATACTTTTCTCTCTCTAGTTACTTTTTCAACGATGAAGTCGACGGCTGCTCTTATTCGGGCAAAGCCTTGCAAGTCAGCATGGTAGATAAGCCAGAAGGTCCGCATGAAGTTGACTTCTTCACGCAGTACCGGGACGAGGTTTTCCTGATTATCTGCCATGAAGCAAGGCAAGATGCAGATCCCGGCTCCTGTTGACGTGGCATGCATCTGTGCGATCAGGTTTGTGCTGCGAAGCTGCGGGCGTAGCTCTTTCCCGATTTGGGGGACATAGTTCAATTCAGGGGAGAAGATCAAGTCTTCAATATAACCTACTAGACGATGCTCTTTTAATTGATCTTTGTGAGTGATTGGTCCCCGACGTTCCAAATACTCCGGTGATGCATAAAGGCCCAGGCGATAATCGGTGAGTTTACGGGATCGCAAACGTCCTTCTGTCGGGCGGCTTAGGCCAATGGCGATGTCTGCTTCGCGTTTTGAAAGGCTAAACATGCGTGGCATTGCGACGAGATCAATTTCCAATCCCGGGTGTGATCGACAAAGATCACAAATTCTCGGAGCCAGAAAATAACTGCCAAAACCATCGGGTGCCCCAATCCTGACGGCCCCGGTTAGATCTAGATCAGCCCCGGCAATTTCATTTTGAACACCCATTGCCATGGTTTCCATGGACTCCGCCGCACCAAGTAATCGTTGCCCGATTTCTGTGAGCGCATAGCCTTGGGGTCCGCGTTCGAACAAGGTTGCGTTCAACGCGGTTTCGAGGGCCTGAATACGTCGGCTGACTGTGGTATGATCCACTTTCAGGCGTTTTGCCGCAATTGTCAGTTTTCCTGTTCGCGCGACGGCGAGGAATGGGCGGAGGTCATTCCAGTCAAAAGTAGGGTTCATAATGTATTTTCGCACACTGGTTTGTCACTATTACCTATAGCTGTGCAAAAAAAACAATGCAAGTCTATGTGACAAGATCAAGAAGCTGGCATCTTTTATTCAGATAATCCGATTTGGGTTTTTGAATTTACAGGCAGATGCTCTTTTAAACAATTTGCCGCGTTCTGTTCCTGTGTTTTTAGCATATGTTCAGGCGCGATCACTATTTGAAGGAGATGCGGTATGACCGCTGAACTCTATCACCTGATTGGTGGCGAAAAAGTAACAGGTACTTCCGGACGTTTTAGCGATGTTTTCTGGCCAATGACCGGAGAGATTGCCGCGAAGGTGCCTCTAGCTTCTGAAGACGAATTAAGAGCTGCTGTGGAAAATGCCAAAGCAGCACAACCAGCTTGGGCGGCAACTAACCCGCAAAAGCGTGCGCGTGTGATGCTCAAGTTCTTACATCTTTGCCAGGAAAACTACGACGAACTTGCCGAAATGCTGTCCCGTGAGCATGGTAAAACCATTCCGGATGCAAAAGGCGATATTCAGCGTGGCCTAGAAGTTGTTGAATTTGCGTGTGGTATCCCGCATTTACAAAAAGGTGAGTTTACCGAAGGTGCTGGTCCGGGCATTGATATGTTCTCTATGCGTCAACCTTTGGGCGTTGTCGCAGGCATTACGCCTTTTAACTTCCCGGCTATGATCCCGATGTGGAAATTTGCACCTGCAATCGTTTCTGGAAATGCGTTTATTCTTAAGCCTTCCGAACGTGATCCTTCATTGCCACTCCGTCTAGGGGAATTGATGCTGGAAGCTGGTCTTCCGGCTGGTATTTTGAATGTCGTGAATGGTGATAAAGTATCGGTGGATGCTATTCTGGATGATCCAGATATTAAAGCCGTTGGTTTTGTTGGTTCGACACCGATTGCTGAGTATGTTTATACAAGGGCAACCGCGCAGGGTAAACGAGCTCAGTGTTTTGGCGGGGCGAAGAACCACATGATTATTATGCCTGATGCTGATTTGGATCAGGTCGCGGATGCGTTGATCGGCGCTGGTTATGGATCTGCCGGGGAACGCTGTATGGCTATTTCTGTGGCTGTCCCTGTGGGTGAAGAAACAGCTGACCGCCTCATCGAAAAGCTAACACCACGTGTTGAAGCGTTGAGAATTGGCCTGTCGACTGATCCCGATGCTGATTTTGGCCCTATGGTTACAGCCGAAGCAGTTGAACGTACCAAGGGCTATGTTGGTATTGGCCTTGAAGAAGGCGCAAAGCTGGTCGTTGATGGTCGTGACTTTGTCATGCAGGGCTATGAAGAAGGTTTTTACATGGGCGGGTGCCTGTTTGATAACGTGACCCCTGATATGCGTATTTACAAAGAAGAGATTTTTGGCCCGGTTCTCTCTGTTGTACGTGCCAAGGACTATGAAGAAGCACTTCGTCTGCCAAGTGAGCATGAGTATGGTAATGGCGTTGCGATTTATACCCGTGACGGGGATACAGCGCGCGACTTCATGACCAAGGTGAACGTTGGCATGGTTGGCGTGAACGTGCCAATTCCTGTGCCGCTTGCCTATTACACATTTGGTGGCTGGAAGCGTTCTGGTTTTGGTGATTTGAACCAGCACGGGCCAGATGCAATTCGTTTCTACACCAAGACCAAGACGGTAACTCAACGTTGGCCTTCTGGTGTGAAAGAAGGTGCCGAGTTCTCAATTCCAACAATGGATTGAGTCTAAAAATACGGGATGTTTCCTGATTGCTGTCATAGTCGTCACTGAGGCATCCCGTTCTCTTTGTTTCTGAATAAAAGATAAGCTGATGAGCCAATTTGAACTGAATGAAGAACAGTGTGCTATTCAAGAAATGGCACAGGATTTCGCCCGTGACAAAATTGCACCTTTCGCGTTGGAATGGGATGAAAAAGAACATTTTCCTGTTGATGTAATGCGTGAAGCGGCTGCTCTTGGTATGGGGGGGATCTATGTTCGGGATGATGTCGGTGGCTCTGGCTTGGGACGTTTGGATGCTGCGTTGATTTTTGAAGCGCTTTCTGCTGGATGTCCGGCTGTATCTGCCTTTATTTCTATCCACAATATGGCATCGTGGATGATTGACCGCTTTGGCACAGAAGAACAGCGCCAAAAGTGGTTGCCGCAAATGATGACCATGGATCTTATCGCCAGCTATTGTCTGACGGAACCATCAGCAGGATCTGACGCTGCAGCTTTGAAAACCAAAGCGGTTCGTGATGGTGATGACTTTGTCCTTAATGGTGCGAAACAGTTTATTTCTGGCGCGGGAACATCTGATCTTTATCTGGTTATGGCTCGTACGGGCGGTGATGGGGCAAGTGGTGTTTCTTGCTTTCTGATACCAAAAGATGCAGAGGGTGTTTCTTTTGGGGCCAACGAAAAGAAAATGGGATGGAAAGCGCAACCGACAAGAACCGTCGTCATGGAAGACGTGCGCATTCCTGCTGCCAATATGATTGGTGAAGAAGGGCAGGGCTTTAAAATTGCCATGATGGGACTTGATGGTGGTCGTTTAAATATTGGTGCCTGCTCTCTTGGTGGTGCACAATCTGCCTTGGATAAAGCCATTGGCTATATGGGCGAACGTAAAGCCTTCGGGAAGTCACTTGCTCAGTTTCAAGGACTACAGTTCAAAGTTGCCGACATGGAAACTGAACTGACCGCGGCCCGCACGCTTTTATATACAGCGGCAACCAAGTTGGATGCGAAAACACACGACGCCACGCGCTGGTGCGCAATGGCGAAACGTTTTGCAACAGATACCGGATTTACTGTAGCAAACGAGGCCCTTCAAATTCATGGTGGTTATGGATATCTGGCGGATTACGGTATCGAAAAAATTGTTCGAGACCTAAGAGTTCATCAAATTCTGGAAGGGACCAACGAGATTATGCGACTGATTATATCTCGTGATCTGTTGAAAGGAGACAGAGCATGACAGATGAGTTGATCGTTCGGCAAGAAGGTAGTGCAGGACGCATTACGCTTAATCGCCCCAAGGCTTTGAATGCTCTTTCTTTGGATATGGTTCACGGAATGTTGGCTGCTTTGGAAAGCTGGCAAACAGATGAAACAGTTCGGGTTGTTATTGTTGATGGCGCTGGTGAGCGTGGCTTGTGTGCAGGGGGGGATATTCGCGCCCTTTATAAATCGGGGCAGGAACAGGATGGTGTTGCTCAAAAATTCTGGGCAGATGAATACAAACTCAACGCGCTTATTGCCAATTATCCCAAGCCCTACGTTGCCATTATGGATGGTATTGTCATGGGCGGTGGTGTTGGTGTATCTGCCCATGGTAGCAATCGGATTGTGACCGATCGGTCCATGATTGCGATGCCTGAAACCGCCATCGGCCTTTTCCCGGACGTCGGTGGTACGTGGCTTTTGGCGAATGCGCCGGGTGAAGTTGGCACATTCCTGGGATTAACCGGGCATCGTATCGGGGCGCAAGATGCTATTTATGCCGGATTGGCAGATGTTGAAATCCAAAGCGACAAGTTGCCGAACTTGATTGAAGTACTGTCTCAGGCCGATTACGGTACTGATGCGCGGGCAGATGTTGATAGTTTGCTCAGAAGTTTTACCGTGAGTTCCGGTCAATCTCAGCTTGCTGAAATCAGAGGGCAAATTGATCAGATATTCTCTTCTAACTCTGTCGAAGAAATTGTTTCTGCAGCCGAAAGAACAGATAGCGATTTAGGGCAAAAAATTGTTAAAGATCTTGCTGGGCGCGCACCACATTCGATGAAGGTAACGCTGGCTGCTATTCGTAAGGCCAGCACGCTGGGCGGGATTGAAGAAGATCTGGATATGGAATACCGCCTTGCGTGTCGCATGTTTGAACAGAAAGATTTTTTCGAAGGTGTACGTGCGGTTGTTATCGATAAAACCGGAAATCCTAATTGGTCCCCCGCGACATTGGAAGCTGTGCCTGAAGCAATGGTGAGCGATTGTTTTGCAAGTTTGGGATCAAATGAACTTGGTCTGTCATCAGGGATAATCCGGTAAATCGGAAGAGGAAAAAAACATGAAAACTATAGCATTTATCGGACTGGGTAACATGGGCGGCCCGATGGCGGCCAATCTGGTGAAAGCCAACTATGCGGTTAAAGGCTTTGATCTGTCCGAAGAAGCAAAAGATCACGCCAGAAAAGATGGTATTGAAATTGTGGATAATGTTGACGAAGCCGTTGCTGCTTCGGATGCGATTATTACAATGCTTCCGGCGGGAAAGCACCTCCTCAGTGTCTATGAAGTAACGCTGAAAGTTGCCAAGCCGGGATCACTTTTTATCGACTGTTCGACCGTTGATGTTGATAGCTCTCGTACGGCCCATGACGCGGCTGAAAAAGCGGGTATGCTATCCCTTGATGCGCCTGTATCTGGTGGTGTGGGCGGTGCTACTACGGGTACTTTGACCTTTATGGCGGGGGGCACGAAAGAGGCTTTTGATAAAGCACATGAGCTTCTAGATATCATGGGTGGAAAGGTTGTACATTGTGGCGGTGCGGGCAATGGACAGGCTGCTAAGATCTGCAACAACATGATCCTCGGTATTTCCATGATTGCTTCTTCAGAAGCTTTTAATTTAGCTGAAAAGCTAGGACTAGACCACCAAGCGCTGTTTGATGTTGCATCGACGTCTTCCGGCCAGTGCTGGTCAATCAACACTTATTGTCCTGTTCCTGGGCCTGTGCCGACCAGCCCTGCAAATAATGACTATACACCGGGATTTGCGGCGGCCTTGATGCTTAAGGATCTGAAACTTTCTCAGGATGCTGCCAAATCTGCCGGTGTCGCAACACCATTGGGATCGCACGCCGAAGAACTGTATCAAAGCTTTAATGATGCAGGTGGTAGCGGGATTGATTTTTCAGGTATCATCAACCATTTAAAGAGCGATAAATAACATTCTGTTTCGTTGGTTTTCCTTTCGGCGATAACGTAAATTTGGGGTGATCATGTTAAGCTACGGGTCTGATTATCGCGCGGTTAAAGAGGCCTTTGAGTGGGATATCCCAGATAGTTATAATATCGGTATTGATGTCTGTGATAAATGGGCCAAGCGCGCCCCGGATCGCTTAGCGCTGAGCTTTGTGGATATTGCTGGCAATGTCGCTGACTATAGCTTTGGTGATCTGAGAGACTATTCAAATCGTATGGCGAACCTCTTGTCGTCATCGGGAATAAACCGGGGCGACAGGGTTGCCATTTTACTACCTCAGTCTTTAGAAACAGCATTTTCGCACATTGCGGCCTACAAAATGGGCTGCGTTGCGGTACCCTTGTTCATGCTCTTCGGTGTCGAGGCGTTGGAATATCGACTGTCAAATTCAGGTGCACGGGTTGTTATTACCAATCAGGCTGGTGTTGAGAAAATTAATGAAATCAAAGACCGATTGCCAGATTTGAAACACGTTTATTCCATTGATGGGGCTTCTGTAGGTGACGGTGCTTCTACTGGGGCAAAGGATCTGCATCGGGATTTATTGACCCATTCCACAGATTTTACCCCTGTCGAGACGAAACCGGACGATCCGGCCTTGATTATCTATACCTCTGGAACGACAGGGCAACCAAAGGGTGCTCTCCATGCGCATCGCGTCTTACTCGGACATCTACCGGGTGTTGAGATGTCACATGATTTCTTTCCTCAACCTGGCGATAAAATCTGGACACCTGCAGATTGGGCTTGGATCGGAGGGCTTCTCGATGTGTTGCTACCTGCACTACACCACGGCGTAACAGTTGTTGCCCGACGTTTTGAAAAGTTCACGGCCGAAGCAGCATTTGATCTGCTCGCGGAACAGGGGATCAAGAATGCTTTTATTCCGCCGACGGCCTTGAAAATGATGCGGTCAGTTTCTGATCCTGAAATCCGCTGGGATCTAAACATGCGCTCTATTGCGTCAGGCGGAGAGTCTCTGGGGACAGAGCTTCTGGAATGGGGACAAAAAACATTCGGACTAACAATCAATGAATTCTATGGGCAAACAGAATGTAATATGATTGTGTCGTCCTGCGCCAAAATTATGGATGCAAGACCGGGCGTAATGGGCCGTGCCGTTCCTGGGCACAATCTGGCGATTGTTAATGATGAGGGCGAGATCCTTCAGCAAGGTACGCTGGGCAATATTGCTGTTAAGTCTCCTGATCCCGTAATGTTCCTCAAATATTGGAACAACCCGGATGCAACAAAGGCAAAATTTGCAGGTGAATGGCTCTTAACAGGGGATACGGGTATTCTTGATGATCAGAGTTGGATACAGTTTGTTGGCCGGGACGATGACGTTATTACGTCATCCGGTTATCGCATCGGCCCTGGTGAGATTGAAGATTGCCTGATGGGTCATCCTGCTGTGCGTATGGCGGGTGTTGTTGGTAAACCGGACCCGCAACGAACTGAAATTGTTAAGGCCTTTATCGTGCTCAATGATAATTTTCTTGGGGATGATAAACTGGCATCAGAAATTCAGACCTTTGTTAAGAAGCAACTTGCTGCGCATGAGTATCCACGTGAAGTTGCTTTTGTCGATACTCTGCCTATGACCACAACAGGTAAAATTATTCGACGAGAACTCAGAGATTTGGGGTAAAGATTTTGTTGAAGTGAGAGTAATCAAAAGGATTACTCTCACCCGTATTGATTATAACCAAACCTGATCTTTCAGGTTATGAGTAATCAACTTTTGATAGAGGCGGTCTCTGACCTCCGTGTTTTTAGGATCGGCCCAGTCTCGTTCTATAAGATCCCAATCCGGATCTTTGGGGGCCAGTCCCAAGGTTTCGATATAATCTTGTTCTGTCACCAAAAACTGGGTGCCATAGGTCAACAGGTATCCGTTGGTCTGGTCTCTGTGTTCTTTGGCTTCGGGGTAGAATACAGTCCAGAAGTTTGTATAGGGCATACATCTTGGGGGACAGAGAATCTTGCCATAATCGAGTTCTGACCTTTCGTCCGTGGGGACTGGGGTCGTTTTCATTTGGATAATTTGGGATAGATGTGACCACCCTTTAAACCCAAGCGCTTTTGCGATTTGAGATAAACAATGTTTGCGCTTTACGGTCTCGATAACCTCGAGATCAGAAAGCTTTTTTAAATCCGGGTTCTTTTTAATGAAAGCAAGGCTCGCTTGTTTCCCCGTTGTGATATTACGGTGAAGAATGCGGGCGTTGTGTTTTAGCTCATGGATAATATCAGCCATAGAGTTTCTCCTTTTACCGGATCTATCCGCTCCTAGCGATCCAGAGAATTCTTTGGGTGATTACTCATCGTTTATGTCGATAATAACAGGGTGTTATGACTTTTGGCGGCGAGGCACCCCTGTGTACCTTGCGCCGGACACTAGAATAAAAATAATCGGATGACAATAGGATTGTATTTAGGAAGCTTTTGTTTCAACCAAATCAAGAGGAAGGCCTGTGGTATATTTAACTTGTGATACGGCAAATCTGGAATGAACCTCGGCAATGTTAGGGAGCTGTAACAGATGGTCTCGCAGGAAACGCTCGTAAGCACGCATGTCCGTTGTGACAATGCGTAGAATATAATCCATACCCCCGCTGACAGTATAACACTCAGTGATCTCGTCAAAGCGGCTTACCCGGCGTTCAAAATCCTCAAGTCCATGCTGCGCCTGTGCAGAGATTTTCACCGTGGTAAAGACGACGATTTCTAAACCAAGACTGTCAGAGTCAATAATAGCAACACGGCGTTTTATAATCCCTTTTTCTTCCAAACGTTTTATCCGACGCCAACAGGGTGCTGGGGAAAGACCGACTTTGTCCGCAAGTTCTGCATTGCTGATATCAGAATCCGTTTGCAGAATTTTGAGGATTTTTTTATCCGTATTATCAATCTTTGGCAGCATAAATATTTCTCATATTATTAAATAATTGAAACCAGATTGCTATTATAGCGAATTGACTGTGAAAATAGAAAGAACATTTCTTTCTGTTTGAAGCAAAATAATAGAAGCCAAAAAACAAAAATAATTGGCAGAAATAAACAGAGCTTGAGAAACATGCTTAAGCATATGTTCAAGCATGTGTTTTCTGGGAAAGAGCTGCACATTAGTTTGTGTTTTTAATCACTTTGATATCCCCAAACTGGCTACGGGAAGCTGGCTAATTGGATTTCAGGTGGTGATCGACATTGATTAATGATTTGGTCTTCAATCGTCATTGTGTTGGCTTTGATCCAATAAAATGACGTGATTATCTCATATGCATTTACCGCCCCGTTTTGCTTGAGCTTATAGATTTAAGACGTCGCCCAGATAAACAGGGGCAGACGAACCGGGGAACTGAATAATGTCTGATACATCAAACATGGATGTCTTTAATTACGAGGCCTTTTCTGGCCATGAACAGGTGGTGTTTTGTCAAGATGAAATCACAGGTCTCAAAGCGATTATTGCCATCCATTCGACAACATTGGGGCCTGCTGCTGGCGGGTGTCGTATGTGGCATTACCGGGATAACGGTTCGGCTTTAAACGATGCGCTCAGGCTTTCCAAAGGTATGAGCTATAAAAACGCAATGGCCGGATTAAGTCTGGGTGGTGGCAAAGCCGTTATTATCGGTGATGCCAAGACTGATAAATCAGAAGATCTGTTTCGCTCGTTCGGGCGTTTCGTCAATGGACTTGGTGGTCAATATATTACTGCAGAAGACGTTGGAATATCTGTTTCAGATATGGAAGTTGTCTCCCAGGAAACCCCTCATGTTGCGGGGTTAAATTCTGGACTTGCCGCGAGTGGTGATCCTTCTCCCTTCACCGCTCGCGGCACTTTTAATGGCATCAGAGCTGCTGTTAAGCACCAACTGGGTAAAGACAGCGTCGCTGGTTTAACCGTCGCTGTGCAGGGGCTTGGTCATGTCGGATGGCATTTGTGTAAAGAGTTACATGCGGCCGGAGCCAGGCTAACCGTTGCGGATATTAACGAAGATGCTGTTCGACATGCCGTTAAAGAATTCGGCGCTACAGCAGTATCCTGTGATGAAATACTCTTTGTTGAGTCTGAGGTAGTTGCCCCTTGCGCATTGGGCGCAGTATTAAACGAAACATCTATTCCCAAGCTGAAAACGAAAATCGTTGCAGGTGCCGCGAACAATCAACTTGCCAAAGATACAGATGGTATGTTGTTACGGGATCATAATATTCTTTATGCACCGGATTACGTGATTAACGCTGGCGGTATCATCAACGTGGCTGCGGAGATTGACGGAAAGTATGATCGTCAGTGGGTCGATGAAAAGGTTGCCGCTATTTACGATGTTTTGCTGGATATCTTTAAACGCGCGGATCGGGAGCAGGGCGCAACAAGCGCGATCTCTGATCTTATTGCCCAAGAGAAAATTGCAAAGACGTCTGAATCTGGAAGACCTGAGTTAAAAAAAGATATCGTTGCTTAAATAAATTAAGTCTGAGCATCTGAACCCAAGTAATTAAACAATCAGCCCTGGATCTCTGACGCGATTCAGGGCTGATGTGTTCTAAACCTTCTCTGCACCGTAATAGAGGTTTACAGTATGTTTTGCTTCTGCAAAAAAGAGCCATCTTTCGGTGACAATCCCCAGTCCTCCAGACAGTATTGAGAGTATGATTGCAAGGTTGCTTAGAGTGGCATTTGAAATCATGCCTGAAAGTGAAATCAGAAAGATTGGGAAAATAAAGCCAAAGATAAAGGTGATATTTCTCAGCTTTTGTCTGTGTTTTCTGGCAATTTTAAACCCCATTTCTTTCATCAAGTAGTTTGCTTCGGTATGGGCAGCTTCCAAAAGGCTAACTTTACCCATTGATCCAAGGCCCGTTGCACTTCCAACAGTGCTTTGGGCTGTATTTTCATTGATGTATTGCCAGTAATAAAACTTGTGTACGACTGCGATGATAATCAATGCGATGGTTAACATGTCAAACAGTTGGTCGTTTTTACCCTGTAAATGCAAAATGGCATTCAATAACAAGGCGCCCGTCGAGAGGGATAATACTAGGTAGCCAGCAGGTACAAACTTGTTGTGCCATGCTGCAACAGGTTTCAGGCAGGCATATATCATTGATGTGCAATAGACAGTTGCACAGCACAGTAATAACGCAGCGCTGCCGATAAGCGGGAGAAGGGCAAATTCGCTACTTGAGAAAAATATCCACCAGAGACCATAGATTCCTGTGGGTAGGAAGGTGGCGATTGCCAAAATACCTTCGCGACTTAACCATGATGACCGCCATTGTGTCAGAGCGCGCCAAGCACGCTCTGGTCTGCCGAGGTGGAATGTTGAAGACAGAAGCCCCAAAACGATCAAGATAAAGGCTGACCCAAATCCGCTGAGAGCTAAAGTTTGATCGGGTGGGATTACGCCAAGCATATGCCCAAGGATAAGAAGAAAAAGAAGTCCGTAACCTGCGCCTGAAGCGGTTGTGAAGAGAATAACTGACTTTGCTGGATGCATGTGAAAACTCCTTTCTTTTTAGAGCGATAAGACTTTGTCAGCCCATCGCGCTAACAGGCCAGCTTTTTCAGTTTCAACAGGGGAGAGACTAACGGGTTTATCCGAAACCGTATTCTCATTTTGTTTGGGGCGGGGTGGTAAGTATTTATTTGTCGGCTTGTAATCAAGCTCTGCCATCAAATCAAAACCCTCACGTTCTGCGACAAGCTTGCTGACATCAGAGTTTGGATCGCCCAGATCACCAAAGGATCTTGCGCCAACTGGACATGTTGAAACACAGGCTGGTACTCTGGATGCCTCGGGCAAATTTTCGTTGTAAATCCGATCAACGCAGAGGGTACATTTTTTCATTATACCCACGTCTTCGTCGTATTCTCTGGCTCCATAGGCGCAGGCCCATGAACATAGTTTACAGCCTATGCATTTATCGGCATCAACCAGAACTATACCATCTTCTTCACGTTTATAGGATGCACCTGTCGGACAAACCGTGACACAGGGTGCATCATCACAATGAAGGCAGCTTTTGGGAAAGTGAACAGTACGGCTGTCGTTATCATCATCAACGACTTCGAAGCTATGGATACGGTTAAACCACACACCATTTGGATCGGCACCGTAGGGATCCATATCGGTTAGGGGGGCAGAGTGACCGCCGGTGTTCCATTCTTTACAATTTACAGCACAGGCGTGACAGCCGACACAGATATCAAGGTCGATAACCAGACCGAGTTTCTTTTTACTACCGTTTTGTGGAAGACAGGTCATGGTTTTTCTCCTGCCAGTGTATCATCTGATGTGGGTACTTTTGTCTCTTTAGGCGTTGAGCCTTCTGATTTTGGGATGTTGTCCCCAAAGTCGGCACCATAACGTAAAACAGCCATTTGTTCCGGCGCATTGGGCAGCGGGGCAAAAGCCTCAAACATTGGTTCTGTTGCGCCTTCCTCCTGTGCGTTACACTTTTCAATGCGCACCCTGAGATCATACCAGGCCGCCTGTCCGGTGACGGGGTCAGAGTTCGAATAACGGTAACCGTCTTTTCTTGGTGGAAGCAGCTCTGAGATGATATGGTTTAGCAAGAAGCCACGATTAGATTCCGGTGCTTTATCATTCAGACCCCAGGCGCCTTTACGTTTACCGATAGCATTCCAGGTCCAAATCGTGTGGGGATTAACGCCGCTCATCAATTTTACCTGTGTTTTCACGCGACCATGTGGTGAGACAACCCAGATCCAATCTTCGTTGACAATGCCATGTTGCCCCGCAGTTTCTTCATTGATGAACAGGCGGTTTTGGGCAGTGATTTGTCTTAACCATGCATTCTGAGACCCCCAACTGTGATACATATGCATTGGGCGTTGGGTCACAGCATGCAGAGGATATTCTTTGCCATCCACTGCCTTTTCTTCTAAGGGCATGTACCAGATTGGTAGAGGATCAAATGTCTCGTCTATTCGACTGCGTAGATCATCGGGCGGTTGGATGTCACCATGCCCCTGTGCCGCGAGGCGGAACTTTTGCATGTGTTCCGAATAGATGTGCATCACAATACGTTCTGCATTGGGGATCCAGCCCATTTCATGGGACCGATCAAGATAAGATCGGTTGGCAAATTTATAATAGGATTGTTCTGGGGTGAATTCATCTGACCAGAAACAGCCGTTATCAATATACTTCTGCAATTGATCGAGGTTTGGATCTCCTTTCCCGTGACTATTGCCATCTTTTCCACGCCAACCCGCGAGAGGCCCAACTCCCGGTGTCCGTTCGTGGTTGGTGATGTAATCAGAATAGCCGCCGGGGTACATGGCACTACCGTCTTCTTTGGCCATGCCGGGCAAGCCAAGCCGTGCACCCAGATCCAATAAAACATCTTGAAAAGGGCGTACGTCTCTATCTGGTTTTATGACGGGCTGCCTAATAGAATCAGCCGGGCCATGAGCGCTACAGATGGGGCGATCAAGTAGGGAAATCGCATCCCACCGTTCAAGATAGGTCGTATCGGGGAGAACAAGATCTGCATAAGGCACCATCTCGGAATGGTAGGCATCTGAATAGATGATCTTGGGGATTTTGTAACTACCGTCATCGTTTTTATTGGTGAGATATTTAATTGTACCGGGGACATTCATAGAGCTGTTCCAGCTCATATTCGCCATATACATGAAAAGTAAATCCACAGGATAGGGATCACCCTTCCAAGCATTATGAATGACCATGTGCATCATGCCATGAGAGGCCAGTGGATATTCCCAGCTGTAGGCTTTGTCTATACGTTTTGGTGTGCCATCGGGTTCAACCAGCAAGTCTTCTGGCCCGGTCGGGAACCCCAGAGGCATGCCGGGTAACGGTGTGTTGGCGATGGACTCATGTCCCGCAGGTTTTGGTCCCGGAGGACAGGGGCGCGGGAAGGGTGGCTTGTGTCTAAAACCACCGGGAACATCAATCGAGCCCAAGAGCATTTGAAGGACATGAATGGCGCGACAGGTATGGAAACCATTCGAATGCGCAGAGATCCCGCGCATGGCATGCATGGAAACGGGCCGCCCGATCATTTTATTCTGTTTTCGTCCGGCCCAGTCTGTCCAGGATACATCAAGTTCGATTGTCTCTTCGAACGCGACATGGGCAATTTCTGCTGCAATACGGCGAATGTTTTCTGCGCTGTAACCAATTTGTTCTGCAACGGTTTCTGGTGCGTACTGAGGATCTAGATAACGATCAGCCATTAAGTGAAAGGCCGGAACAGCCTTGCGACCATCTGGCAAAGTGAACTCTCCAGCCAATGCTGGTTTTGCCTCGACGTTTGTTGACGAGACGAGCTTTTTTGTCTCGGCATCATAACATAGGGGATTTCCCTCGGCATCGCGGGCAAAAAGACCGTCATCTGCGGCGCTGGGATCTTGTATGACAAGCCAAGGGGCATTTGTGTATCGGGTAATATAAGTCCAGTCGACCTTCTCTGCCTTGAGTAGCTCATGAATGAGGGCAAAGACAAAGAGACCATCTGTCCCGGGGCGAATGCCAATCCATTCATCGGCGATTCCGGAATACCCTGTGCGAACCGGATTTACAGAAACAAACTTGGTTCCTTTGCGGGTTTTTAGTTTACCCAACCCAATTTTGATCGGGTTGGAATCATGGTCTTCTGCAACGCCGAACATTAAAAGGTATTTTGTATGATCCCAATCGGGTTCACCGAATTCCCAGAAAGATCCCCCGGCACTGTATAAACCAGCAGCTGCCATATTGACGGAACAAAATCCACCATGGGCGGCAAAGTTTCTAGTGCCAAATTTTCCAGCCCACCAGCCAGTCAAGCTTTGAGATTGGTCGCGACCTGTAAAGAAAGCGAGCTTTGAGGGATCTTTTGCTCGGATCTCGCCAAGCCATCCCCCTGCAAGTTCGAGAGCTTCATCCCATTCAATTTCTTTAAATTCGCCAGAGCCACGTTCGCCTGTTCTTAGAAGTGGTTTTTGCAAACGGGCAGGGGAATTGTGTTGCATAATCCCGGCTGATCCTTTGGCGCAGAGCACACCTTTGTTTACTGGATGATCGGGATTACCTTCGATATAGCGGATCTGATCACCACGCAGATGTACCTTGATGCCACAGCGGCAGGCACACATGTAACATGTTGTGGTCTTAACTTCGTCCGATACATGTGGGGAAGTCTCAACTTCCTCTTGTTTGGACGTGGGGAAGAAGCCCATAAATCATCTCCAATTTGACGCTATCTTGTTGTGGTTTTTATTTTTTTGAATTTTTTAAGGTTACTATAGATTGTTATATTTTATTAAATCTACAATTTTTTTACGTAATATGTGCAACAATTGCAGCCAGTGCCATGGATGCAAGACGTGCGGCGGGGGGATCTGCTCGGCTGGTTAAAACAATCGGAACACTTGCCCCCAGCACAATTCCGGCGGCACACGCACTGTCACAATAAACAAGCTGTTTGAACATGGCGTTCCCGGTTTCTATGTTTGGAACCACCAGAATATCCGCTTTACCGGCAACGGGGTTATCAATGCCCTTTATATGAGCGGCCTCTGGGGAAATGGCATTATCCAACGCCATGGGGCCAAAAACAAAGGCATCTAAAACTTCGTCCTTTGCCCATTCTGTCAACGTTGCGGCATCTGTACTTGATGGTATTTGTGGGTTTACTTCTTCTGTGGCTGAAAGTATCGCGACTTTGGGGTTTCGGTTGCCAAGCGCGCGCATCATTTCAATTGAATTCTGGATGATTGATTTTTTTGTTTCCAGATCCGGCGCAATGTTGACGGCTGCATCTGTAATAATCATGGTACGATCAGAACCCGGAACTGACATGTAGAATGCATGCGATAGACGCCGCCCGGTTCTAAGGCCAGTTTCACGGTTTACGATGGCTTTCATGAAAACATCGGTATGGATTTGCCCTTTCATTATTGCGTTTACGTTTCCAGACCGCGCAAGAAGGACGGCTTTTTTTGCTGCTGTTTCTTCATCTGCTGTGTGGTGAATTTCGATCTTTGATAGATCCCACCTCATATCGTTAGATAATCTGGATATGATTGATTTGTCACCGACGAGAACAGGTTCTATCAATCCTGCTTTTTGGGCAAGGTAAGCGCTTTCTATGGCGATGGGGGTGGTTGCATTGACGATAGCTGTACGTGCGGGCGCATATTGAGCAGCATTATGCAGTAATGCATTGGGGCATTCTATTGGTTGCTGGCTCAACATGAATTGTTCCTCGTTTGTTAAATAATTCCAGTCAATTAACCGAAGAACACTCTGATTGATTTTCTGAGCTTTGTTTGGATAATGTAACGGAATAAGTTCCGAGGTAATTCTTTCCAGTCTTAGGGGTTGGTGATAGCTCCATTTAGATCCATTCGATGAGTCCAACAGGAGTCCAATAATCTGGCTTCTTTTATCTGTTATCTACTTGTCTTGCCGGGGGATGTATTTTTCTCTCTAAGCATCCGGTCAATCGTTTTACCCAACCGCTTGATTCCAGGTTCAATTTTTGCATTTTCGATAGAGGTGAAACCGATGCGAATATGAGTGTCCGGTGCTGGTGATTCCAAAAAAAATGGCATGCCAGATTCGATCAAGACACCATCTTTATAGGCCTCTTTGATTAGCTGATTAGCACTTATGCCTTCGGGTATTTTTATCCAGTAGGATGTCCCTCCGGATGAATGGGAATAGGTACATTCAGGTATATAGGTTTTCAGTGCATTGTGAACGGAATTCCATCTATTGTGCCATTTACGGCGCAAGCTATAGATAAGGCTGTCATAATACCCAAGTGAGAGAAAAAGTGCGACGGTTCGCTGATTATTACTTGGGGTATAACGAACAACCAGCCTGCGATAATACTTTAGTTCTTCAATAAGTTCCGGGGCGGCGACGATGTACCCAATACGCAAGCCTGGAAAGAGAGTTTTAGATAGGCTGCTGGTGTAGATAACCCGATCGCTTGTATCCAAAGCCTTTAGGGCAGGGCTTGCTGATTTAAAATAGTTGATTTCGTTCTCGTAATCATCTTCGATGATGAGGAAATCCTGTTCAGTGGCCTTATCCAAAAGCTTACTACGCCTTGAAAGCGGCATGGTTATCGTTGTCGGGCATTGGTGGCTTGGCGTTACAAAAACATAGTTGCAATCATTCAAATGATCATCAACGATCATCCCTTTTTCGTCGACAGGGATAGGGGTAATGTTTGGTGTAAAAAGCCGCATAATGTTTTTTGCGTCTGGGTACCCGGGGTTTTCAATGCCAACACGCGTATGTTGCCGGACAAGTAAACCGGCGAGAAGGTACAATGCATTTTGCCCTCCTAATGTGACGAGAATCTGATCGCTGGATACATGGATGCCGCGGGCAGGAAGCAATCTGGTTCTTATCTGTTCAATTAGTTGGGGGTCATCGTAAATTTTATCATCATGGATCCAGTCCGCCATATCCCGTGTACTCAGGGCAAGCCTGCTACATTCACGCCAGGCGGTAAGGGGAAAAAGACGTTTGTCTGGCTGGCCATAAACAAAGGGAAAAGGAATGTCTTGCCAATCTTTGGGAAGATTCAGGTAGTGTTGCTCTGAAGGGCGCATAAAAAAACGGTTGGTCCACTCCGGTTTTTCATATTCGGGTTGCTCAGACGCTTTTGGTTCTTTTCGCGAAAGCTTGGATTGTTCTAAGCTTTCCACAAACTCTTCATTAACGAAAATACCACTTCGTTCACGTGTGACGAGATAACCATCATCAGTCAGTCCTTGATAAACCAAAATAGCAGTATTTCTGGACACCCCTAAATCATTGGCCAACTTTCTGCTGGAAGGTAATTTGAATCCCGCAGGCAAAGTACTATTCAAAATTGCATTTAAAATAGCGCGACGAAGCTGACTTTGAAGAGACTCTCGGCTTTTCTTTTCTAAATGGAAAAGGATATCACTCGCCAATTCTTATTCCCCCTGACACAAGACTCGAGATCAAAATTCGATTTAAACATCTTTAAATTAGTGGGTGCTAATCTAGGCCATCTTTTCCTAAAGCATAGCATGCTTCTGGACTGGACTCATTAATATATTGAATTGGTCCTATTTAGAGGATGGTTGACCCCAAATAATGTTGTCTTTTAGTGGCTTATAAAGCCTGACAGGAGAGTGATGTGTCTGATACAGAAATTAATGCAGAGATTGATGTGGATGATGTCGTCGAAAAAACATCAGGTAGAAAACAGGCTTTAAAAGTAAAAACCAAACTTATGTTGGCAGTTGGTAGTATTGTTTCTACAACGCTGCTCGCCAGCTTGGTCAGTTGGTTGTCTTTTGATGGTGTAAGTAGTGCTTTCGAGCAAATATCAAAGAAAAGTATTCCTCAAATGTCGATTGCTTTAGAGCTTTCGGAAACTGCTACGAATATTGCGTCATCGGCACCTGCCCTTATCACGGTTAAATCTCAACAGGAAAAAAACGACGTCTTTGCTTCTCTTCAGGAAAAGGAAGCTTTGCTTGATGATTTGATTATTGCATTGAATGAAAGCGGCTTTGATCAGGAGACAAGTAAACTCCTTGAGCAAGCGTCTGAAGAATTAAAGGGTAATTTGTCGGGGTTGAACTTGTCAGTTGCTCAACAATTAGATCTCAATACACGTAGTCTTGCATTGATGAGCGAACTTTTAGCGACCAAGCGTGAGTTCGACGGGATTGTTGGGCCTTATCAAGAAGCGGCTAGGAAAACCGTTGAAAATACGATCGATGCCTCTTTCGGTAGTACGGATGTTACGAATCAGTTAATTGAGATTCTGATCTCTGTCACAAGAAGTCAGGTTTCGTCTTCGCTACAAGTTGATACCAATCAGATTTTTTCTTTACTTGCAGAAGTCGCGACATACCAGGAACAAGAGCTTATTGAAGTCGCTGAAACGGAAGTCAAAGAGGCAGCGAGAAGAAATAAAGATAATATATCTCTTATCAGTGATGATATATCGCAAGAAGCAATTAAAATTAGAGAATTCGCGAAAAAAATAGATGCTTTATTATTAGGAGAGGAGAATGTCTTTTCGTTGCGAATTGCTCAAATCTCGGAAAATAATAATTCTAACGAACTTCTGATTAATAATGCAGCGCTTTCTAATGCTCTCAAAAACTTGGTAGATAAGATTGCGGGATCAGCTGAAGATGGCGCAATTTCGTCTGTTACGCTTTCAAGTAAAGCGGTTACGGATGGAAAAATATGGCTTTTGGTCATTCTTGGGATCTCTGTCGCGCTTGCTGCAGCCGTGATGTATTTTGTCGTGAGCAAAATGATTATTTCCCGATTGGTATCTCTGTCAGAGGCAATGAAAGAAATATCCGAAGGGGATCTGTCCATTGAAGTGCCAACGGGGCAACGAGATGAAATTGGTGAAATGGCCACTGCGTTGAATGTTTTCAAAAAAAACGCGCAGCATGTTGAACGCTTACGCAAAGAACGCGAAGAAACAAAAGCAATTGCTGAACAAAAACGCAAAGAGGAAATGGATGCGCTTGCTGATCAGTTTAATATTCGGGTGAAGGGAATTGTTTCAAGCGTTCAAACATCTGTTTCTCAACTTGGTCAAACAGCTCAAGAAATGAATGCGACGGCAAATCAGGCACAAAACAAGTCATCCCAAGCCTCAGAGGCATCTTCTGATGTTTCTATGAACGTGGAATCTGTTGCCGCGGCCTCAGAAGAATTAACGGCTTCGATCGAAGAAATTAGCCGACAAACGTCAATGGCGGCAACAGCTTCGAGAGAGGTCAGTACTGATGCTCAAGCAACAAACCGTGCCGTAGACAGCCTTTCAGAAGCCGCGGAGAAAATTGGAGCGGTTGTCGATTTGATTAGTGAAATTGCTGATCAGACAAATTTACTTGCTTTGAATGCAACCATTGAAGCTGCAAGAGCAGGGGACGCTGGTAAAGGCTTTGCTGTGGTTGCATCAGAGGTGAAAAACCTCGCCACACAAACAGGAACAGCGACAGACGATATTTCTTCCCAGGTAACAACGATTAGGGATACCGTAAGTGTTGCTGCTGATGCGATTACTAAAGTGACTAAGGCGGTAGGTAATGTGGATGAAATTACAGCTGGTATTGCTGCGGCCGTTACAGAACAGACATCCGCTACGGGTGAAATGTCTCGTAATGTTAGGTTGGCTGCTGATGGAACCAGTAGAGTCTCTAAAAACATCAGTGATGTTATGAGAGCTTCTGAAGAGACAGGTCAAGCGGCTGGCGTTGTTCTTAAATCCTCTGAACAGTTGACGGCAGAACTATTGTCTTTATCGAAAGAAGTCGATGATTTTATGCTAGAGATCCGTAAATAAATACAAGGCCAATTTTCTCTACTTGCCTGTCGTCAATCTCGCGAAGTTGGACTCATATAGTTTTTCCTGTTGGTACTATAAACCACAGCTAATTCATTTACCGTAATATCTGAAAATCATGAGGAGTACTTTGAACTAAACGAATGAATTAAGATATTCGAATAAATTGATTAGGTAATTATTCTGAATAAAAATACAGATTTAATTACCAATAGGTTCCTGAGATATTTTTGGGTGTAAAAACATCCCGTTGATAAATAGATTTAGGAATAATCATCAAGATGATGTATTTTAATTCTCGTGGCTCTTAAAGGATTACTTCTTTTGTGTTCTGTCTCCTGACTTATAAGCCAGTGAAGCGGGGCGAGTACTTTAACTGTTTTGTCGTTGTTGATACCAGTTTCCACGTCCTTTTCTCTGGTTCTTCAAGGATAAGAAAATAGTCAACGTTTGAATTAATTTTGATCATAAGTCAAAAATCAGTTCTATCGATTGATAAGTACAACTGGTCGTTCAATTTTATTGTGAATGATTATGTATAGGGAGCGAAAGATGGGTTTTGCCCAAGAGCAGAATGTCATTCGGGGATGTTCTTGGTGATGGCAGGCGCTTTATCACGAAAAATACTTATTCAGCCTTTTTGGTGTACCCGCTTTTTTACAGAGCTTATGCGGTTTTTATTGTTCTCAATCATAATCAGACTATTTGCTTTGAATCAAAGCCAGTTATTTCGCGCGTTTACAATTCAATCTTAGGGAGGTGCCGAGGAAAGTCTATCTTTAAAAAATTTACCTTAAGTGAAATCTAAAGTCATAAACATTAACCAGCCATGAGTTGCAAACAATTGCACATTCAGGTCTGTGAACAGGGACCCTCCTCGTTGATAAGATGAAGGAGTATGGGAGAAAAAAATGACAATACTTAAAAAAACTACAGTAAGCCGTCGTAAAGTTCTAAAAGGTGCTGCAATCGCTGGCGCTTCAACATTGGCTGCGCCCGCATTTATCAAAAGTGCGCTTTCCTCTTCCGGAGAGCTGAATGTGATGATGTGGTCCGATTACCTTCCGGAAGAATTTAAGGAAGCGTTCAAGAAAGAAACCGGGATTACAATCAATCATACTGGTATTGGGTCTAACGAAGAAATTATCAATAAACTTCGCGCGACACGCGGTCGTGGCTTTGATGTTATTTCACCGACAAACATGCGGGCACAACAGTGGCAACCCCTTAACCTGTTGCAGCCTTTTGACATGAACAAAGTTAAGGTTGACCGTGTTAACGCAGCAATGGCTAAAGTGGGTGAAACTGACTGGAATTTTGATGGGAAAGGATCTCATTGGCTTCCTCAGTTATGGGGAACAGAGGCCGTTGCATGGCGCACAGATAAATGGACACCTGAAGGCGGCGTACCTAGTTATGGCGATCTTTGGAAAGATGGTGGTGAAAATACAATGATGGGCCGTCCGCATTCTATGATGCTTGGTGCTGGTCTTTACATGGAAACCATCGGTGAACTTGCACCCGGTGATGTCAAACGCGCTTACAATAGCGAAGATGATATGAAGGATGTGTGGTCCAAGATTACAAAGTTCTGTATTGATCGCAAAGCAAACGTCAAAAAGTTCTGGAATGATGCTGATGGTCAGAAAAATGGCTTGATGCAGGAAGACGTTATCATGGGGCAAACTTGGGATGGCCCAATCCTTGCGCTGAAAGGCGAAGGAAATCCAGTTCAGTATCAGGCACCCAAAGAAGGTGCTTTGGCTTGGGTTGATGGTCTTGCTATGCCGAAGGGTGCCAAGAATATTGATCAGATCTACGCTTTCCTAGAGTTCTCATATCGTCCTGAAAACGGAGGTCTGACGGCGAATTTGACCGGATATAACTCTGCTGTGATAGGTGCCGATGCGCATCTTACGGAAGAGTCTAAAAAGAACTTTGCTGAAGCTTATCCAGGCGATGCTTTGGATAACCTCTTTGCTTGGCCTGCTGAGCCAACTTGGTACGCACAGCTTCGTACAGAGTTCCGCGATAAATTTGTCGCTGCATAATCTGTAATAGAGTTCGGTAAGGGGGCACAGAATTCTCTGTGCTCCTCTTTATCCTAAAAATAATTAAATTTCGGGATTTTATTTTTCCGAGAGAGTGGTCGTGGGGTCCTCATGAGCTCAGGTGTAGATTTAGAACATGTAACAATTCGTTTCGGTGATTTTACCGCCGTAGACGATGCTAATTTGGCAATTCGAAAGGGTGAGTTTTTCAGCTTTCTGGGGCCATCCGGTTGCGGGAAAACGACGATCCTTCGGGCAGTGTCAGGCTTTAATGAGCCGACAGAAGGAACGATCCGTATCAATGGAAGCGATATGCGAGGTATTGGGCCCAACAAGCGTCCGACGGCATTAATTTTTCAGAACTTGGCTCTTTTCCCATTGATGTCTGTGGCTGATAACATTGCCTTTGGCCTGGAAGTTGAAGGGGTGAAGTATATCGAACGCCGCCGTCGGGCTGAAGAGCTTCTAGACCTTATTGCTCTGTCTGGGCAGGGGGATAAGATGGTCTCGGAACTGTCCGGTGGGCAGAAACAGCGTGTCGCAATTGCCCGTGCATTGGCTGTTGAACCGGAAGTTTTGCTTCTTGATGAACCACTATCAGCACTGGATTTGAAACTGCGTCAGCATATGCGCAGCGAGTTGAGAAATATTCAACAGCGTGTAGGCATTACCTTTATTTACATTACGCATGATCAAGGCGAAGCCCTGACCATGTCTGATCGTATTGCTGTTATGTCTGCGGGCGTTATTGAGCAGGTAGATGATGGCAGCACAATTTATAACGAACCAGAGACAGCATTTGTTGCCTCATTCGTTGGCGAAAATAACCCCTTCTACGGCAAGGTTGTTAAGGTTGATGGTGCGTATGCCCAGATCCAAAACAAATTTGGTTTGCTCAGAGGACGCAACACACAGGACATGAGTGTCGGTGATGCCGCAATTTTGTTCGTGCGTCCGGAAGCACTCTCTCTTGTCGAGGGTAAAGACATGACACCTGCTGAAAATGTTATCGAAAGCACGATCCTTGCCGAAGAGTTTGAAGGACCTTCGATACATATTCATATGGAAGGCGATACAGAAAAACGTATATCCTTCTCTGTGAGTAACGAGGGTAAGGGCACGCACTTGAAAGTCGGCAATACGGCTAAGATTTGCTTTGACGTAAATCGGGCTATTGTGTTGCCGGAAGGAGATTTAGCTGATGAGTGATTTCCTGTCCGTATTTCTCGCTGTTGTTTTAGCTCTTCTTGTTGCACCAATGCTTCAAAAGAATACAGATACAGTTTGGGCAAGTTTGCGACAGATTACATTCGTCAAGAAAAATGGGGTGCTGGTTTCGACCTACCTACTTGGTGCTGTTTTTATCTGGGTCGGTTTAATGATTATCGCACCCCAGCTTTATATGGTGGATTTCTCATTTAGGGATGGTGCTATTGGGGGGAATCCTGATGCCTATACGCTTAAAAATTATTCCTATCTGATCTTTGGGCGTGATAGTGATGAAAATCTCTTTAATATCCTCCACCTGCAAATTTTCCTTAAAACCATTCTTGCCTCTGTTGGTGTAACGTTATTGGCATTCTTGCTTTGTTACCCAATTGCTTATTATCTTGCTCAAAGCACAAAGGGCGGTACCACACGGTTGTTTTTGATCGCTTTGATTTTACCATTTTGGGTCAATGAAATTCTAAGGGCCTTTGCCTTCCGAATTCTTTTTGGGTCAAGTGGTGTGATCAATGTCACTTTGATGGGAATGGGCATTCTTGACGAGCCTATTGATTTCATCAAGGCCGATGTCGCGATGTATGCGGGTTTGAGTTATGCCTATATCCTGCTGATGGTTTTCCCGATCTATAATGCGATTGAAAGTCTGGATCATAACCAGATTGAAGCTGCAAGAGATTTGGGGTCTCCGTGGTGGCGTATTCACTATCGCGTGGTTATTCCCTATGCTAAACCGGGTATTGCTTCTGGCTGTACGATGGTTTTCATGCTCTCGGCAGGTGCTTTGGCTGTTCCCCAAATCTTGGGAGGACCAAGCAGTCTATGGTTTACACAGATCATTTACGACTGGTTCTTTACCGGTGGTGACTGGTCGCGTGGGTCTGCCTATGCATTTGTCTTGCTCTTCTCCTGCATCATCTTTGTTTTAGCAGTGATGAAGTTCTTCAAAGTTAATTTAGGGGAGCTTGCGAAATGACCTCTGATCTTATTCAGAAGTACATGGTGCGTTTTTATATCGCGGTGTTCTTCTTATATCTTTTCGGTCCGTTGATTTTGATGGGGGTGACAGCTTTTAATACGCCGACCTTCCCGACAGCGATACCGATTGATGAGTTAACAATGAAATGGTTCTCGGTTCTGGCCAATGACAAGGATATGATAAAAGGGATCAAAAACTCGCTCTGGATTGGTTTGGGCGTTGTTTGTTTAGCCGTTCCTATTGGTTTGGCTGCTGCTTTGTTGATGTCACAGGTTCATAAGAAAGCTCAGTCAATCTATTACATGATTGTTGTGTCCCCGCTATTGACACCAGGTGTTATTTTGGGGATCTCAACACTGGTTTTCTGGGATCGTCTGGGCGTTTGGGTTGATGCGGATTATAACTCTGTTTTCTACAGTGGTATTTTCCTGTCGGTCATTGGTCAATCAACCTTTATTTCTGCCTATTGCATGTTGATTTTCCTGTCCAGACTGCAACGCTTTGATCGTACACAAGAAGAAGCTGCTCTTGATCTTGGGGCGACAAATGTTCAAGTGTTCTGGAAGATCCTTATTCCTTTTCTGAGACCTGCGATAGGATCTGCTGCTTTCTTGGCTTTTCTGACCAGTTTCGAAAACTACAATACAACCCTGTTTACCATTCAGGCGGAAAGTACTTTGACAACTGTTCTTGCTGGTAAAGTAAGACTGGGAACAAACCCGTCGTTAAGTGCTTTGGCTGTTGTCATTGTTGGTATTACGTTGGTAGGGGCTGTAACGCATGAAATCTATCGTCGTAGAGAAATGAGACGCGAAGCACTTGCTGCGGAAGCTGCAAAAAGAGCGGCTCATATTGCTGATAAAGGTATGGCGCCTGTGTAGTCACCTAACCTAGGAAGTTTCAGTTGAAAAATGGCGGTAAAGCTTAAACTTTACCGCCATTTTTATTGTCATATTAGATCTTGATCAGAGTTCGGCTTTATCGAGATCTATGCGCCACCATTACCAAAGTGTTCACCGATAATCTCTTCTTTTGTATCCAGTGAAACATCAGAGACAGACTTGGTTGGTCCTGTCTGCTGCCAGGCAATTTTCCAGAAGAGCTCTTTTTCCATTCTGAGAATTTCTATAAATGGATGATAATGTTTGATATCGAAATAGGCTGTAGCTGTTCCCTTTTTATGGTCACCATAGGGGTTTTGGGCATTTTGATCGCCATAGTCTTTGAATACAGCCAAGCCACAATCTTTACCTTTTTCATTAAATAATCTGATAATTATCTGGGCTTTAGGTTTGTCAGCGGTAGATTTGGTGTTCAGGATCTGCACTGTATATTTCGAAATGCTATGTACGGTTGTTGGCATCATTGGCCTTTCCCCTGCAGTCATTCATATCAAGAATTTTATGCTTGTGAGCTATCTTTAAATTCTATGGCTTAAAATTTTACGGTAAGCCATGGAATAATCACAGCGATTTATACCGTATCCTATCATGTTACTGAAGCATGCTCTATGGATCACAAAATCTGGACTCACCAAATTATAGTTTCTGGTTCAAGTGGTTTTATCAATTTGGCTCAACTGGAACTATCGCCATTATGAAACCGCGTGTGACACTTCGATTAAAGCAACTGTCTGTGTAATGATCCAACTAGTTCATCTGAACCTGTTTAACATATCGGTTCATTTTGTTGGATAGAGCTAAGACCCTTAGTGTTGGAAGTGAACCATGACATTAACAGAACAAATGAACGATTTTAGCGAGGTCATTGAAAATGACCGGGCTCATGTATGGCATCATATCAGCCAGCACAAACGCTATGAAACTGTTGACCCCCTTGTTATTATAGAAGGTAGGGGGATGAACGTTTGGGATGCCAAGGGTAAAAAGTATCTTGATGCTGTCTCTGGGGGTGTCTGGACTGTAAATGTTGGTTATGGCCGGGAAACGATTGCCGATGCCGTGCGTGAACAGCTTGTGAAACTTAATTATTTTGCAAACTCGGCAGGTTCTATTCCCGGCGCAAATTTTGCTAAGGCCCTTATTGATAAAATGCCGGGGATGAGCCGGGTTTATTTTTCAAACTCAGGATCAGAAGCAAACGAAAAAGCCTATAAGATCGTTCGACAAATCGCGCATAATAAATACGGTGGGAAGAAACATAAAATTCTTTACCGGGACCGTGATTATCATGGCACGACTATCACCGCCCTAAGTTCTACTGGACAGTTACAACGTAAAGACCAGTATGGTCCCTTTACCCCCGGTTTTGTTGAGGTTCCCCATTGTTGTGAATATCGTTCCCAATACGGAGATGATGGTGATTATGGCATTAAGGCAGCTCTTGCAATTGAAGAAGTAATCTTGCGCGAGGGGCCAGATACTGTGGGTGCCTTGGTTCTGGAACCAATTACGGCTGGGGGCGGTGTGATTACACCACCAGAGGGTTATTGGGAAAAGGTGCAGGAGATTTGTAAAAAATACGATATCTTGCTCCATATTGACGAAGTTGTCTGTGGTTTGGGGCGTACAGGTAAGTGGTTTGGGTATCAGCATTATGGGATCAAACCTGATATTGTCACCATGGCAAAGGGTGTTGCCTCTGGCTATGCTGCAATTTCCTGTACCGTGACGACAGAAGAGGTTTTTGATCAGTTCAAGAATAATCCTTCTGACCCCATGAGTTATTTTAGAGATATCTCTACCTTTGGTGGTTGTACTGCTGGACCTGCGGCCGCGCTTGAAAATATGCGGATTATTGAGGAGGAAAACCTGCTCGATAATGTGACCAAGATGGGGAATTACCTTCTTGGAAAGCTTCAGGATCTTGAGGAAAAGCACGAAGTTATCGGGGATGTTCGTGGTAAGGGGCTTTTCTGTGGTCTTGAACTGGTGGTTGACCGTGAGACTAAGCAACCCGTTGATGAAAGCATTACGCAGGCTGTTGTCGGTGAATGTATGGCCCAAGGGGTGATTATTGGGGCAACCAATCGCAGCTTCAGAGAGTTTAACAATACGATTTGTCTTAGCCCTGCATTGATTTGCACAACTGAAGAATTAGATGAAATTGTCACAGCAATTGATAATGCTTTATCTAAAATCTGTGGATAGATTTAACACGTCTCCTAAATGAAACTTTATCGGGGCTGACCTTTGGATCGGCCCCATTTTTTTGCCACCAGTATTTGAGGTGTCAATTCCAAATTTAGTAAATTTTTTAAATAATTATCTTTTAATCACGCCTGTTAGACCTGGATTTTAAGAGGATTTTCCTCGTGTTTTTAGGGCTTCAATTTACTGTAAAAAGATTCGTTAAAATCTGGTATCATAGATGGGTAAAACTGGACCTATGTGAAACAGGAAATAGTTGCTTTTCTTGTGTCAGGACGAGCCTAGGTTTTGCCCGGATCTTCAGTGCAAAAATTTAAAGATGAAAATATATAAACTCTGAAAACAGGGCAAAACTTTAAAAGCAAAAGTCGAAACATATAAGCGGCTGGAATTGATCAAGATTTTGGTCAATGCCTTTGAGAATTTTCTCTTAAATGATGAGAATAATTTTTGAAATAAGGAATAGATAACAATGAAGATGACGACAGAAGAAGCCTTTGTAAAAGTTTTGCAAATGCATGGTATTGAACATGGTTTTGGAATCATCGGCTCTGCTTTTATGCCTATCTCTGACTTGTTTCCGAAAGCGGGTATCAAGTTTTGGGATGTAGCTCATGAAACGAACGGCGGCATGATCTGTGATGGCTATACACGGACAACCGGAAAAATCGGTATGTGTATTGCGCAGAACGGGCCAGGTATCACTGGATTTGTTACACCTATTAAAACGGCTTACTGGAACCATACGCCAATGCTTTTGGTGACCCCACAAGCTGCCAACAAAACAATCGGGCAGGGTGGTTTCCAGGAAGTTGAGCAGATGGCGCTGTTCAAAGACATGGTTTGTTATCAGGAAGAAGTACGCGATGCGTCCCGTATGGCCGAGGTTCTGAACCGGGTTATTCAAAAAGCAAAACGGGGCTCTGCACCTGCTCAGATCAACGTACCACGTGACCTCTGGACACAGGTTATTGATATTGAACTTCCACAGATGGTTGATATTGAGCTGCCATCCGGTGGCGCAAATGCGATCTCAAAAGCGGCCGAGCTTTTATCTGGTGCCAAGTTCCCTGTAATTCTATCAGGTGCTGGGGTTGTTATCGGGAATGCGATTGCTGACTGTCAGGCCCTTGCTGAGCGTCTTGATGCGCCAGTATGTAGTGGATATCAGCACAACGATAGCTTCCCGGGGAGTCATCCTTTGGCCGCCGGCCCTCTTGGCTATAATGGCTCTAAGGCTGCAATGGAACTTATTGCAAAGGCCGATGTTGTCTTGGCATTGGGAACGCGTCTTAATCCGTTTTCGACTCTGCCGGGATATGGCATTGATTACTGGCCAAAAGATGCAAGCATTATTCAAGTGGATATCAATTCGGACCGTATTGGTCTGACCAAGAAAGTCACCGTTGGTATTTGTGGTGATGCCAAACAGGTCGCACAGCAAATTCTGTCTCAGCTGAGCTCGACTGCTGGCGATAACGGGCGGGAAGAACGTAAAGCGCTTATCCACCACACAAAATCATCATGGCTACAGGCTCTTAGTAGCATGGATCACGAGGACGATGATCCGGGGACAACCTGGAACGAAGATTCTCGTCGCCGTGATGCAGGCCGTATGTCTCCGCGTATGGCGTGGCGAGCTATTCAAGAAGGATTGCCACAGGATGCCATCATTTCCAGTGATATCGGAAATAACTGTGCAATTGGTAATGCTTATCCAGCTTTTGAACAGGGACGCAAATACTTGGCACCGGGTCTTTTTGGTCCTTGTGGTTATGGGTTCCCATCAATCATTGGCGCTAAGATCGGTTGCCCTGATACACCTGTTGTCGGTTTTGCTGGTGATGGTGCCTTTGGTATCAGCATGAATGAAATGACTTCTGTTGGGCGTGACGAATGGCCTGCGATTACGATGGTTATTTTCCGTAATTATCAGTGGGGCGCAGAGAAGCGTAATACGACCCTCTGGTATGACAACAACTTTGTTGGGACAGAGCTCGATCCGCACCTAAGCTATGCAAAAGTGGCAGAAGGTTGTGGCTTGAAAGGCGTTACTGTTCGCACACAGAGTGAACTTACGGCGACATTGAAAGAAGCCACCGAAGCACAAAAGGATGGGGTGACAACCTTTGTAGAAGTCATCCTCAATCAGGAACTCGGTGAACCTTTCCGCCGTGATGCCATGACCAAACCTGTTGAAGTCGCAGGTATCAACTCGGATGACATGCGACCACAACAAGGCTTTTGATTGTCTTGCTGTAATTTCTAATCTGGTCCTGAGGTCACTTTGCTCAAATTGATAACAGGCTGTGATTTCGGGACCAGAAGAAGTAAAGACCAAGTGAGAGAACACTACGCTTGATTAAGACAAGAGTTGCTCTTGAAGGCATTTAATATTAAAACCAGCGCTGAAGCATTGCTGGTTGGATAGTCACTTGATTGTCGTCCTCCAGGTAGAGTATTCCCTGTTGAGGTAGCTCAAGGTGACAAACCTTTCCAAAAGAATTGATACATATCTTCAGGCTATACCTAGCCAGAGATTCCGGAAGCTAAAATGCTCTAACCTGTTGGAAGACGGTTATGTCGAACATAACGGACAGAAGCTTCTCAACTTCGCATCTAATGATTATCTTGGGTTAGCGCAGGATACTGCAGTTCGAGAGCGTGCCGCAGAATGGGCAAAGGCCTATGGTTCTGGAACTGGTGCATCGCGATTGATAACAGGTAACCACTTTACCTATGGCCTTATCGAAAAAAAGCTCGCGCAATTGAAGGGATCAGAAGCTGCCCTGCTTTTGAATTCTGGATTTCAGGCAAATTCCTCTGTTTTGGCTGCCTTGTTAAATACACGGCTCCATGGCGGGTTAGGTAAACCGGAAGTATTGCTTTTCTGCGATAAACTCAATCATGCCAGTCTTCATTTTGGTATTCAGGCTGCAAACGCAAAACAAATTCGGTTCCGACATAATGACTTGAGACATCTCGCGCAACTTTTGGAAAAGCATAAAGATAGTAAACAAACCAAAATCATTGTCACGGAAAGCGTGTTTTCCATGGATGGGGATCAGCTGGATGTTCCTGAAATCAGGTCACTTGCAAATCGCCATGATGCTTTTCTGTATATAGATGAAGCGCATGCTACGGGTGTTTTAGGTACGAAGGGCATGGGACTTTGTGCTGGGGGGATCTCTAATAATGAGCTGATTATGGGCACCTGTGGCAAGTCGCTGGGAAGTTACGGGGCTTACGTCGCCTGTTCGCAGAGCATGAAAGAGTATCTGGTAAATTGCTGTAGTGGGCTCATCTATGCAACGGCACTTCCACCTCAGGTGCTGGGGGCCATCGATGCAGCCCTAGATCTCATCCCCGAAATGGATGCCGAGCGTAGGCATTTAGCACATTGTAGCGATAATTTCAGAAGCCTGCTTAAAGACGAGGGCATAGATACGGGCCTGTCATCTACGCAAATTATTCCTGTGATTATTGGTAGTGACGAGGAGACTCTTGCGGTTGCTCATGATCTTGAGGAAAAGGGCTTCTTGGTTGGTGCTATTCGTCCGCCGACGGTGCCTGAAGGTTCTGGACGATTACGGGTTACATTAAGCTCTGTTCATACGGAAAAACAGATAGAGAGTTTGGCGAAAGTAATTATTCAAAGCGTTGCAAACATTTCTGGTGCAAAGGGCAAAGTGTGATGCGGATTGTATTCGTTCATGGATGGGGCTATGGCCCAGATATATGGCAATCCGTCGTGAAATTACTGGGATCTAATATAACGTATGATCAGGTTGACTTGGGTTTCTCTGGAAAAGAACGTATCCCTCAAGGACATTATGACGTTGCTGTCGGGCACTCTATGGGCTGTCAGTGGCTGTTGTCTCAGAATGAAATAACCTGGGAGAAGTCCGTTTTTATAAATGGCTTTAGTCGCTTTTCTGCTTGCGATGATTTTCCAGAAGGTATGCATCCCAAAGTTATTGAGCGCATGCTGCGCAAATTGCCCAAGGCACCTGCGGATGTTTTAAAGTCTTTCCATAAGCTATGTGATCCAGAAGGTAAAACGGATCACCGAACAATGGAAACGCCAGATTTATCCAAACTCACTTGGGGACTTAATTTCTTGCGTGATCAAGATCAACGCTTGAATTTTACTAAGAAGAATTCATATATCTTGGCGGATAAAGATGATCAGGTTGTTACAGAGGCGATGACTGTTAAATTGTTTAAAGGCAATCCAGAGTGGACTGAGGGTAAAGGGCATCTATTGCCTTTGACTGATCCGGGGGCATGTTGTTCTGTTATTAAGCGGGCAATTGCAGATCTATGATAGAAGTTGCCTGGAAAAGAGATTTAGCCCGGCGTTTTGGTGCTGCAGCTCAAAGTTATGAAACGCAATCTGAAGTGCAACAAAAGTCCGCGAGGGCTTTGGCGGGGTACATCGCGGCTAAAATTCAAAACAAGAAACCCTTGCGTATATTGGAAATTGGCTGTGGAACAGGATATTTAACCCGTGAATTGCTCAAGCTCTATCCAGATGCACAGTGGTGGGTCACGGATATTTCTGCTGACATGCTCGCGAAATGTAAGAGCTCTTTATCTAATAAAGCGACAAATCCTGAATACAATCCAAATTTAAGCTCGCACAGATTTACGCCCGCGTTTGATCTTTCCAAAGTTCATTTTCATACCATGGATGGTGAGGCCGTTGATTTGGACGGTCCGTTTGATTTGATTTGTTCGAATATGGCTTTTCAATGGTTTCATGATCTCGAAGGAACATTGGGAAAGCTAAGTGATCTATTAAATAATGATGGAATGCTTGCTTTTAGCACACTTTCGCAAGGAACTTTTGGACTGTGGCACAAGTGCCAAAATGAATTGGGTATTGAAAGACTTGCCCCGGAATTTCCTGATTCCGTTTTTTATCACGACTGTCTTGGTGGCTTAAATGTGGACACGCAGCAACAAAATTTTGTGCAGTGCCATAAGGATGGATTGGATTTCTTGGGAAGACTACGTGAGATCGGGGCTCATTCAAGTCGTGTTGGACGATCTCCCCTTTGTGTCAGACAGCTACGTGCTTTACTAAAAAAATATGAAAGTTACTTTACAGACGGCCACATTGAAGCTGATTATGACGTGGTTTTTGTGCTGTGCAGCAAAAATGGCGAAAATTGATACAGCACTTATGCGTTAGGTTAAGATTGACCCCGGTGAGGCATGCAGGATAGTTCGATTAAAAAATCTAGTATAAATGGTTTGTTTGTCACTGGGACGGATACGGAGGTCGGTAAGACTTTTGTTTCTGCAGCTTTGGTTAAAAGTTTAAGGGCTTCCTATTGGAAACCTGTGCAAACCGGACCGGATCAAGACCACGATACCCCTGAAATTCAACGATTAATCGGCGGTTCGGATCGTAAAATTTACCCCTGCTCTTACAGCTTTCCTGACCCTTTATCTCCTCATGAAGCGGCACGGCGTGTAGGGCAGACAATTAACCTGGATAACATCAAGCTACCTTTGGTTTCCGATGATGAATTTCTGATTGTCGAAGGGGCGGGTGGTGCTTTGGTTCCTTTGAATGACAAGCTAATGATGACCGATTTAATTGTGAAAGTTAATTTACCTGTGGTCATTGTGGCACGCTCTGGATTGGGAACAATCAACCACACTCTTCTGACAATTGAAGCCTTGAAAAGCCGGGGACTAAGTCTGGCAGGTGTTATTATGAACGGGCCAGAAAACAAGGGTAATCGGAAAGCGATTGAAGAATATGGCAAAGTGCCTGTGGTTGCTGAGTTGCCCAGATGTGAGGCTGTAACACCTGAAACCATCATCGGACTTATGCCTCGATTGGAGCGCTTTTCAGCGAGTTTGGGCCGTAGCTAAGATCATCTCTAATGAAAAATGATAATAAAAATAGTGTGAAGGGTAAAAATAATGACTGACAACTTTCTTGAACTGGATAAACGTCATGTCTGGCATCCTTTCACGCAAGCTCAAACTGCTCCTGATCCTGTGGTTATTGATTCTGCTAACGGCGTGCTTTTACGAACAAAAGACGGACGGGAAATTGTTGATTATATTTCTTCCTGGTGGGTGAATGTTTTTGGGCATGCAAACCCCAAGATTGCCAATGCGATTTCCGAACAAGCTAATAAGCTGGAACAAGTGATCTTTGCGGGCTTTACTCATGAACCTGCTGTGAAGTTAGCACAGGCGCTCAGCACTCTTTTGCCTGGGGATCTTAACAGGGTTTTCTTTTCAGATAATGGGTCGACAGCAGTCGAAGTGGCGATGAAAATTGCCTATCAGCATTGCCGCAATACCGGGCAGGAACAGCGCACGCGCTTCATGACATTTGATGGCGCTTACCACGGGGATACAGTGGGGGCTATGTCCGCGGGTATTTCTTCGCAGATGTTTGATGCTTGGAAAGACTTACTGTTCTCTGTTGATATCATGCCCTATCCGCATACTTGGGAAAAGGATGACGGCATCGAGGCCAAAGAAAACGCGGCACTTGAAGCGATTGATCTTCATTTGGAAAGACATGGCAAGGAAATTTGCGCAATGATCCTTGAGCCGTTGGTTCAGGGGGCAGGGGGGATGCGTATGGTGCGTCCCGAGTTTATCAAGGCTGTGGTACAAAAGCTCCAGTCCCAGGGAATATTGGTTATCTTTGATGAGGTTATGACTGGATTTGGCCGCACAGGCGCGAACTTCGCTTGTGAGAAAGTTGGCGTAATGCCGGATCTTATTTGCATCTCAAAGGGGCTAACAGGTGGGTTCTTGCCATTATCCGTGACGGTAGCCACGGATAATCTTTATGAATCCTTTTTGGGTGAAACCTTTGACAAGGCTTTTTGCCATGGGCACTCTTTTACCGCTAACCCGCTGGGGTGTGCGGCTGCCTTGGCATCTATTGAGCTTTTACAAAATACTGAAACCCAGAATAACTTTAAACGCATTGAAGCAGCTCATCACAAGGGGATGGATTATATCCGCGCGTTACCTCAAACACGCCATCATCGAATAATGGGCACAATCGGGGCCTTTGACGCGATAGTGGATGACGGTGGCTATACGTCCTCGCTTGGCGGGGAGTTAAAAAAATGGTTTTGGGATCGTAATATGTTAATCCGTCCGCTTGGCAATGTGCTTTATCTTTTACCGCCTTATGTCATTTCTGATCAGCAAATTGATGACGCGTGGAAAGCGATGGCGTTGGCAATGGAAGAACTAAACTCTTTATCGTGATACTGTTTGGAAAAAGCCTAGAAGCATGTATGGATTTCTGCAGATTTTGTTGACGCTTTTTGGCAATGCTCTAAAACAGATTTTACGATAAAATACGAAGACAACAGACTTGGATACTTGCCGAGATGACAGGCTCAGGCTAGAACAGCGTCAGAGAACAATATGGAAGTGAAATCCATCATGGATAACGAAGTTGATATTACAGCACCCGAAGAAGTACCACAGTCTGTGAACATTTCTTCTATGGGATTTTCTTCAGGTGAGGCGGCAACAAAAAATAGTGCTGGCACGCAATCTACGGATGTTCGAAACAATTGGACACGCGAAGAAATCGAAGCGCTTTATGATTTACCAATGATGGATTTGTTGTTCCGTGCGCAGACTATGCACCGGACGTATTTTGATCCGAATAAAGTACAACTCTCGACGCTTTTGAATATCAAAGAAGGGGGCTGTGCAGAAGACTGTAAATACTGTTCGCAATCCTCGCGCTATAAAACTGATGTCGGCGCTAGCAAGTTGATGGATAAAGATACCGTGGTTGAATATGCAAAAAAGGCAAAGGCAAATGGGTCTGGGCGTTTTTGTATGGGGGCTGCTTGGCGCAATGTAAAAGACCGCGATATTGATAAAATATCCGAGATTGTATCGGCTGTTAAAGATCTGGGCATGGAAACCTGTATGACGCTGGGTATGCTGAATAAAGATCAGGCTGATAATCTGAAAGAAGCGGGGCTGGATTATTATAACCATAACATTGATACATCACCTGAATATTATCCCGAGGTTATCACGACACGATCTTTTGAAGATCGTATCGAAACCTTGGGTAATGTTCGTGATGCTGGGCTTAACGTTTGTTCCGGTGGTATTATCGGGATGGGCGAAGAACGCAAAGATCGCGTTGGTCTCTTGATGGCTTTGGCTAATCTTCCAAAGCATCCGGGATCTGTGCCGATTAATATGCTGGTACCTGTTAAGGGCACGCCATTTGGTGATATGCAGCGTATTGATAGTTTTGAGATGATCCGGACGGTTGCAGTTGCTCGTCTTATGATGCCAAAATCCTACGTACGTTTGTCCGCCGGGCGTCGCTCATTGGGGGACGAAGGCCAAGCCATGTGCTTTATGGCTGGCGCGAACTCAATCTTTTATGGGGATAAGCTTTTAACTACGGCCAATCCGGAAGAAAACGAAGACATGGCTTTGTTTGCCCGGTTGGGTTTGGAAACAGAGCAAAAAGGCGCTGTTGTTGAACATCGTCATGAAGCACCACGTGGCTGTGGTTCACCCGATTGCGGCTGTGTTTAAGACATAAAGCACTAAACGTGTTACAAAAGTAAAAAGGCTGCTCAATTTGAGCAGCCTTTTTGTTGTTAAGTAGAGTATTTATCTCTGTTTAGTTTCCCACTCTGGATGAAGCCAAGTAGGGGCATTTGATGCTGGCAAAGGATTATTTCCCAATATTATGTCGGCTGCTTTCTCTGCGACCATGATGGTTGGCGCATTGAGGTTTCCGTTGGTAATCGTTGGGAAGACAGAGCTATCCACAACGCGTAGATTTTCAATGCCGCGAACCTTACATTCGTTATCCAGAACTGCCATCGGGTCGTTATTTGCCCCAATTTTACAGGTACAGGACGGGTGATAGGCACTCTCGGCATTTTCCCTGATCCATGCATCAAGCTCTTCATCTGATTGTAGTGCGGCACCAGGTTGGATTTCATCTTCGCAGTAAGGTGCCATTGACGGCTGTTCCATGATTTCACGGCTCAGGCGGATACATGCTCTGAAAGCTTCGCGATCATCTGCGTGTTCGTTGTAATTGAACAGTATTTCTGGTTTATCGTTTACATCGCCTGATTTAATGCGAATATGGCCCCGACTCTTGGGTTTGTTCGGGCCGACATGAACCTGAATGCCATGTCCTTCAAAAGCAGCCTGTCCGTCATATCGCATGGCTGCAGGTAAGAAATGATATTGGATGTCAGGCCACTTTAAACCAGCTTTAGAGCGGATAAAGGCACAGGATTCAAAGTGGTTCGTTGCACCTAGTCCATTTTTGAATAGCATCCAGCGGGCGCCGATTAAAAACTTGTTCCAAAGATCCAGTTTACCGTTCAGGGTGATGGGTTCTTTACACCGGAATTGGAAATAAACTTCCAGATGGTCTTGTAGGTTTTCACCAACACCTGGTAGATCATGAATAACCTCAACACCCGCTTTTTTCAGCACGGCTGATGGACCTATACCTGAAACTTGCAGAAGTTGAGGGCTGCCGACAGAACCTGATGAGAGAATAACCTCGGTTGACGCTTTAACTGTTTGGTTGACACCAGCGACTTCTATCTCAATGCCTGTTGCTTTTTTGCCTTCCATAATAATGCGTTTAGTGAGGGCGTTTGATATGACCTTTAAGTTAGGACGCTTTATGACGGGCTTGAGATAGGCGTTTGCCGTTGACCAACGCACACCATTTTTAACCGTCATGTGCATCGGGCCAAACCCTTCTTGGCGGTAGCCATTGTAATCTTCTGTCGGTCCATAACCAGCTTCTTCACCTGCTTTGATAAAGGCTTCGTAAAGCGGGTTTTTCATCTCGTTCCCGTTACAGGTGGCGAGCGGACCGTTGTTGCCCCGATATTCGTCGCGACTACCCTTCCATGTTTCAGCCCGTTGGAAGTAAGGAAGACAGTTTTTATATCCCCACTCTGCCGCACCTTGCTCTTCCCATTCGTCAAAATCACAGGCATGGCCGCGAACATAGACCATACCATTAATAGATGATGAGCCACCAAGCACTTTACCCCTAGGGCAGTGAAGGCGTCTGTTATCCATATAGGGTTCTGGTTCGGATTCAAAATCCCAGTTGTACCTTTGCATATTCATAGGGATAGACAATGCTGTCGGCATCTGGATGAAAATAGAACTATCACTGCCGCCAGCTTCAATCAGTAATACAGAGTTGTCGGGATCTGCGCTTAAGCGATTGGCAAGGACACAGCCCGCTGATCCGGCACCGACAATGATGTAGTCAAAGGTATCGTCTGACATTGTTAGTAACTCCAGTCAATCAAGGGGGATATCCCCCTTCGTTATTTTAATCTAAAGGTCTGGCCTAAAAGATTGTTATTTATTTGCTTTGTATAGCAGCATCTCAAAGTAATCGAATGCAACTTCACGTGCTTTTTCGCGTCCACTGGTATGATCTTGAAGTGAGGTTCTAACCCACAAACCGTCAATTAGTGCGACTATTCCAAGAGCAGCATTTTCGACATCTTTAGAGGGCAGTATCATCTTAAAGATATGTTTGAATGTGCTCATCTGTCGTTTTTCATAAATATGTTGAAGACGTAACATTTCTTCAGAATGCGGGACATGTGCCCAGAAAGCGAGCCAAGCAGAAACTGTTTCAGGTTCGAACAAATGAGCATCCAGATAGGCAGATATAAGAGCTTTAATCTTATCTTCTGGTGTAGTCGCCTGTTCCAAATGTTTTAATACAGAAAGCCTTAAATCAGAGAGCATGCTCTGCATTGTTGCCCGAAGCAGGTCGTCTTTATCTTTAAAATAGTGGTGGACTATTCCAGTTGAAACGCCGGCTTTTTGACTAATCAATCTTATGGTAGTATCGGCATACCCTCGCTCGTGAATAGCGGAAATAGTTGCCTCGATGAGCTGTTTTTTTCGTATGGCTTCCATTCCCACTTTGGGCATTCTAGGTGTCCTGCGTAGCTGATGTTCTGATCAGGCAGTGTATTTTATTTTAATTGGACGTTCAATCAATAAAAATAAAATACACTGCCTGAATATGATGGTATGAATTTTAACGATGATTTTACTCTCGTGCGATGATTATATAGGGCGTTAGTGGAACGGTTTTTGATTGGTCCGGTACAGAACAAATAAATAACTATAAAATGAAGTCATGCTGAGGCGTTTATGGATCCACTATTTATAACCAAAATTGTTTTTGTTGCATTTGTTGTTTTGGCAATGCTGATGGATCTTATTCAGATGCGGATCCCGAACATTTTGTCCTTGGCAGTTATTTTACTTTTTCCCGTTGCCTACCTTGGCAGCAATATGCCGACCCCTTTTCTTGATCATCTTATTTCTTTTGGGATTGTACTTATTGCTGGTCTTCTTCTATTCGCGTTCAGAATTTTAGGGGGTGGGGATGTGAAATTCATGGCAAGTCTGGCGCTGTGGACGGGATTGGGGGTGTTACCAATCTTTGTTGTGGTTATGACTTTAATCGGGGGAGTACAGGTTCTTCTTATTTTGATGTTAAGAAAAGCTGCGCCACAAATTGAATATCTATTAGCAAAGTTTAATATTATTTTGCCTGAGTGGCTGCAACGAAATGGGGGTGTACCTTATGGTGTCTCTATTGGTGCCGCGATATTGATCGTTTTTGACCAAATTCCTTTCTGGGGTGCGTAAAGACGTTAGATTTCTTCTTCTAAGTTTTGAGTATTCAAAACGTCTAAGTTTGTTTTTGGGCCTTGCATGTTAGGATGGATGAGCAACGCACTTTCAAAAGCTTCTTTGGCAAGGCTCCATTTCTTTTGAGCAGAATAAATCAAACCCTGTCCAGAAATTGCTCCAAAATGCTTAGGTTCCAGTGTCAGAGTCCGGTTGATATCAGATAGGGATTTTTCGTAATTTCCGATCAGATAGTTAATAAGGGCACGCTTGTTCCAGCCTTCAGCGTAGTTCGGATTGTGTCGTATGACTTCTGTGTAATACCCTAAGGCTTCTTCGTATTTTGTATTGTGAGTGGCTTTGGATCCTAACACCATTAATCTTGTAATTTTCGGGTCAGAACTTTCCAGCCATATTTGCCAAATTTTGCTTTCAATTATAACACTGTAAGCCCCTGGCGGGGCTGTCAAAAGTTTATTAAACAATGTTGGCAACCGATCATCTTTTTGATCAGCTTTGGCGCTGTTCTCAAAAGTTTGGGAAAGCGAAGCGAACAGTAAAAATAAGAATAGAATTTTATGCCACATTTCTACAGTCTGAATTGTTTTAATCCCTATTTGAAATCACAAATCTGTGTAACTCCATAAGCTTATTTTAAAAGTAAGTTATTCTTAGTGATTATTATGTTATACATACGCCGGGGTTACTTCTGTCTTATTGGATGAGATAGTTGATTGATATAATCAGGGGAAAAGAACTCCCCGAACAAGCCGCGGCAGAAGAGAGCTTTTGTCGCCTTTATGATTATTGGCGTTCTGTTACCCCCAACGGCAGGATGCTTCCCAGTCGTCAGCATATAAACCCTGCTGATATAACCGATCTGTTAGGTCGGATTGCCCTAGTTGATGTTCATCACAAAGAAAATGAAATACAATTCCAATATCGATTATGGGGATCAATTATGACCGAAATTATGGGACAGGACTGTACAGGGAAGTTTATTCATAACTTGTTTTCCGGAAATCAATTACAAACTATTCAAAATGCTTTTGAATCTGTTGTTGAGTTTGGGTGCCCTCATTTCTGCGAAGTGACTTGGGGCGTCGAAGACAAAGAGTATCGGAAATACAAGCGTTTGCTCTTACCATTGGCCGCAGATGGAAAAAAGGTAAATATGATACTTAGAGCAATCGTTGAATTAGAGCCAACTGTCAAGCAATCCTCTTTTTCAAGATATGCCCATTAAGTACTGGTGCAGTATTCGTCTCATTCACATAGTATGAGATATGAAAAAAATTTCGGATGGATATTATATTCTCTTTTAGTTGTTTGTAGATGTTATTGTACTAGTACAACTTTGATATCTTTATAATTATAACGTTTCCTAATGTTTCCTTCTGATTTTTTGTGATATGTACATCAAAAATATTGAGCTGAAATTTTTGTGTTTCAATGTTTGCGATTTTATCAACGATTGCTGTCTTTTGAACAGTCTGTATCTGTGTCGCATCCGAGACAGCAGTCGTGAGCTCTTTCTGAAAATCATTCATGGCTAAAGCAACTAAAAAAATAGCTAGTATGAAATCTTACCGATCAAGGGGAAAAGTTGTGAGTGATCTCAAAAATAACAAAATCAAGAAATTGCTGGTGGCTAACCGCAGTGAGATTGCTATTCGTATATTCAGGGCTGCAACAGAGCTCGGTATTGAAACGGTCGCTATTTATTCGAATGAAGATCGTTTTGCCCTGCACCGTTTTAAAGCAGATGAAAGCTACCTTGTTGGCGAAGGGCAGGGACCTGTTCAGGCCTATCTGGGCATTGACGATATTCTAAGAGTCGCCAAGGAAGCTTGTGTTGATGCTATTCACCCAGGGTATGGATTTTTATCTGAAAATCCTGAATTTGCTGATGCATGTAAGGCTGCGGGCATTATTTTTGTTGGCCCTACAGGTGATACAATGCGCAGCCTTGGAAATAAGGTGTCGGCGCGTAATTTGGCGGAGAAGGCTGGTGCGCCTGTGATGCCGGCAACCATTGCTTTGCCCCAAGATGATGCTGAAATCACAAAAATGGCTGCTGCAATTGGATATCCTTTGATGACGAAGGCCAGTTGGGGCGGTGGTGGTCGCGGTATGCGGGTTATCGAAACAGCCGAAGAGCTATTAGAGCAAGTTGATGCAGCACGAAGAGAGTCTCTGGCGGCTTTTGGCAGTGATGAGGTTTATCTAGAGAAGCTGGTGCGCCGGGCGCGTCACGTTGAAGTTCAAATTATCGGTGATAGCCATGGAAATGTCGTTCACCTGTTTGAACGGGATTGTTCTGTCCAACGCCGTAATCAAAAGGTTGTTGAACGTGCACCAGCTCCTTATTTAAGCGCAGAACAACGTAAAGCCTTTTGTGATGCTGCTCTGGCCATTGCCAAAACCGCAGATTATGGCAATGCGGGAACCGTTGAATTCCTGATGGATATGGACACGGATAACTTCTATTTCATCGAAGTTAACCCAAGGGTTCAGGTTGAACATACCGTAACTGAAACAGTAACTGGAATTGATATCGTCCAGTCACAGATCAAAATTGCGGCTGGGGGCAAAATTGGCGATGCCTCTTCCGGTGTCCCTGTGCAACAGGATATCAAGCTTAATGGCAATGCAATTCAATGTCGTGTGACGACGGAAGATCCGGAAAACAACTTTATTCCTGATTACGGTAAAATTTTGGCCTATCGAGGCGCGACTGGATTTGGTATTCGTCTCGACGGGGGCACAGCCTTTTCTGGTGCTGTTGTTACCCGTCACTATGACTCTTTGCTTGAGAAGGTGACGGCCTGGGGCGGGACACCTGATGAGGCAATTGCACGTATGGACCGTGCGCTACGGGAATTCCGAATTAGGGGGGTTTCAACCAACCTGACATTTTTGGAAAATGTCTTGTCACATCCGAAGTTCCGAGGCGGGGAATATACGACTAAGTTTATTGATGATACCCCGGAACTTTTTCACATGCCAAAAAGGCGAGATCGGGCATCAAGACTGTTACGTTTCGTTGGCGACGTAATGGTGAACGGTAACGATGAAGTTGCTGGGCGTTTTCATCCCGAAAATCCGCATGTTGCACGTCTTCCTATGATGTCAGGTGATAAGGTCCCCGACGGGGCAAAGCAGATCTTGGATCAACAAGGACCAGAGGCTGTTGCCAAATGGATGAAGGAAGAAAAGCGTTTACTGGTAACGGACACAACCTTTCGTGATGCACACCAATCTTTGCTTGCAACCAGAGTCCGGACCAGTGATTTAACCTCTATTGCACCATACTATGCAGAAAATCTGAGTAATCTCTTTTCTATGGAGTGCTGGGGGGGAGCGACATTTGATGTATCAATGCGGTTCTTAAAGGAATGTCCTTGGGAACGTTTGGAGAAGCTCAGAGCCACAATGCCTAATCTGTTGACGCAGATGCTACTCCGGGCTTCTAACGGCGTTGGCTATACCAACTACCCTGATAATGTCGTCAAGTATTTCGTAAAGCAGTCCGCAGATGCAGGAATGGATGTATTCCGTGTCTTTGACAGCCTGAACTGGGTTGAGAATATGCGTGTTGCCATGGATGCTGTTTGTGAGACAGGGAAAATCTGTGAGGCTGCGATCTGTTACACAGGGGATATTCTAGACCCCTCAAGACTCAAATACGATCTGAATTACTATGTGAATATGGCTAAGGAGTTGGAAACTGCTGGTGCACATATTCTGTGTATCAAGGATATGGCCGGCCTTTTGAAGCCAGCAGCAGCCAAAGTTCTGATCAAAGCGCTTAAGGACGAAGTTGGTTTACCAATCCATTTCCACACACACGATACCAGCGGTATTTCTGCTGCGACCGTGATGGCTGCTGCCGAAGCAGGTGTGGATGCGGTTGATGCCTGTATTGATTCTATGAGTGGGCTGACATCCCAACCAAGTCTTGGGTCTATCGCAGCTGCACTCCGTAATACAGAGCGAGATACAGGTTTGGACGATGGTTCCCTACAGGAACTTTCCAGCTATTGGGAACAGGTGAGGGCAAATTATATTGGCTTTGAAAGTGATATCAAAAGCGGTACGTCTGACGTGTATCATCACGAAATGCCAGGTGGCCAATATACGAACCTTCGCCAGCAAGCTCGATCTCTTGGTATTGAAGAACGCTGGCCGGAAGTATCCAAGGCCTATGCCAACGTCAATGATATGTTTGGCGATATTGTAAAAGTAACGCCGTCCTCGAAGGTCGTCGGTGATATGGCATTGATGATGGTGACAAGTGACCTTTCCCGTTCTGATGTTGAAAATCCGGATAAAGAGATTGCCTTTCCTGAATCGGTCGTCTCTTTTTTCAAAGGTGATTTGGGGCAGCCTGTGGGTGGGTTCCCTGCTTCTTTACAGGCAAAAGTACTCAAAGGCGATACTGCAATCACAGAGCGTCCGGGGTCTTTGATGCCAGCAGCTGATCTTGACGCAGAACGGGCTGAAGTTGAGAAAAAAGTAGAGCGAACAATTACTGACAATGAGTTTGCATCCTACTTGATGTATCCGCAGGTTTTTATTGATTTTGCTCAACATCAACGGAATTTCGGCAGCGTTTCTGTTTTACCAACACCGGTATTTTTCTATGGAATGGACGTTGGAGAAGAACTTTCTGTTCATATTGATCAGGGCAAGACCTTGATCATTCGTTTCAGAGCGATCAGTGATCCCGATGATGAGGGCGTTCGTACTGTTTTCTTTGAACTCAACGGTCAGCCTCGGAACGTGAAGGTTCTGGATCGTAGTAGGACTTCTGCAAAAGAGGCTCATCCTAAGGCTGATTCAGGGAATTCGGATCATCTGGGTGCACCAATGCCGGGTTTGATCGTGACGGTATCTGTTGGTGAAGGTGATCAGGTCGAACAGGGCGATGTTCTGATGTCGATTGAGGCCATGAAGATGCAGACCTCTGTACTTGCTGAAAAGTCAGGCACGGTGAACAAGATTCTTGTTGCGCCGGGATCAAAAGTTGAAACCAAAGATTTATTGGCAATTATAGAAGATTAAAAGAATAGCCTCACTCATATTTGTGAGTGAGGCTATTTTACGAAGCTAATCTATTTCGAGTTGTGATGCGCTTAACTCAAGCCATTCTTGAAGGCGTTCTTCGGGACTGTCGTTGTAAAGAACATCTGTCACAACGCAGATAATATCGGCACCTGCGGCATAGATATCCGGCGCACGTTCCACGGATAGTCCCCCGATAGCAACAAGAGGCGTATCGCCAACCATCTCTTTCCAGCGACTAACATTTTCAGCCCCCTGCGGGGCCCAATGCATTTTCTTCAAAATGGTCGGATAGACCGGGCCTAATGCAACATATTCAGGTTCCAGGTCCAATGCACGTTCCAGTTCACCTTCGTCATGGGTGCTGATACCAAGTTTTAGTCCTGCGTCTCGAATAGCGCCGATATCGGCATCATCCAAATCTTCCTGACCCAAGTGGATGAAATCACAGCCAAGTTCAATCGCCAATTCCCAATGGTCATTGACGACCAACTGTGCACCATATTCGTTGCACTGTTCCTGTGCGTAGGTGATCTGTTCTCTGATTTGTTCTTCTGATGCATCTTTTATGCGAAGTTGGACAAGCTTAAGCCCCAGAGGCAAAAACCTTGGCAACCACTTGGCATCATCGACGATTTGATAAAAGGGATTAAGCATGATCTTGGTTCCAAAAAGGTAGTCCGGTAACGGGGGTTGAAGGGGTCGCCATATCACGTTTTTCGATGGGGTCTGCCTGATAACATTGCAGGCCACTTTCAATTGCAAGGGCAAAGGCTTTGGCCATAAGAACAGGATCGCCTGCTTTTGCCACTGCTGTATTCAACAGCACAGCATCGTAACCAAGTTCCATTGCTGCAGCTGCATGTGATGGCAACCCGATACCGGCATCAACAATCAGTGGAATGTCCGGAAAGTGTGCCCGTAAGGATCTAAGGCCGTAGATATTGTTCAAACCCCGCCCGCTACCGATAGGGGCACCCCATGGCATTAAAACCTCACAACCAGCGGCGATTAGCTTGTCAGCCACAACCAGATCTTCCGTTGTGTACGGGAATACCTGAAAGCCTTCTTCGGTCAAAATTCGCGCAGCTTCGACCAAGCCAAAAACATCAGGCTGCAGGCTATCATCTTCACCGATAACTTCAAGTTTGACCCAGGGTGTTTCAAAAATTTCGCGCGCCATGTGGGCTGTGGTAACTGCTTCCTTAACGCTTTTACATCCAGCTGTATTGGGAAGTACTTTTGCACCGCTGTCTTTGATAAAAGACCAGAAATTTTGCCCGGCTTGTTCTGTGCCTGATTCTCTGCGGAGTGAAACCGTGACGATTTCGGCTTGAGAAGCCTTGATGGCTTCGAGCATGATTGCCGGTGAGGGGTAGAGAGCTGTGCCGATAAGAAACCGTGATGCTATCTCTTCGTCGTAAAACTTAATTGTCATCCTCAACCACCTTGCATTGGGGCGACGATCTCAATTTGATCGCCGTCCTCAATTTTTTGTTCATGACGTATACTTGCCGGGGCAAGAGTACCGTTAACGGCTGTTGCCACTTTTGCCGTTCCATATCCCTGTTCTGCCAATAGCTCAGCGAGTGAAGCGGCATGTGTCGCGACAGGTTGCCCGTTTAATACAATATTCATTCTATATTTCCTGTTGATAGCGCAGGTTCATTGGGATGCTCAGTTGTTGAGTTTAGGCACAGAACTTGTTCCATAAGACGTTTTGCCATTGCGGGTGCAGCTAGATATCCGTGTCGATACATACCATTTAAATAACTGGTATGACCCTTGTGAATTATCTTTGGCAGATTGTCGGGGAAAGCAGGGCGAGCATCAACACCTATTTCAACAATCTCTGCCTCGCCAAAGGCTGGATGTAAGGCGTAGGCCGCTGATAGAAGCTCTAAGATGGAACGAACCGTGGCGCCGGATCTATTTTCGTTTTCAATCATTGTTGCGCCGACCATAAAAAGTCCGTTGTCTCTGGGCACGATATAGAGCGGAATTCTGGGATGCAACAAACGAACTGGCCGAGAGAGTTTTACCTCATTGCTTTTGATCAATATCATTTCGCCCTTTACGCCACGCAATTCATCTAAATGATCTTTTGCTGCCAACCCGCGACAGTCAATCCTATGATCTGCTTTCGAGGGAGCATCAAGCTCTTCTGCTGAAAAAGAGGTGTTTGGCTGAAATTTAACGCCCATATTTTCGAGATAATTTACTAGTTCAGGTAATACCTGCCTGGGGTCAAAGTGTGCTTCTTCTGGATAATAAAGTCCGGAGCTAAAGCGGTCTGCAAGATCGGGTTCCAATACTGCTATTTGATCTTGTTTGACCTCTTGCCAATTTTCTGTCCTGCGGCCAAAGCGTTTCAGGTCTGGTAAATCACGAGATGTTGCAACAACCAGTGTTCCTTTTTTTTGGTAAGAGGATGTGAAATTCTCCCAGAATTTCATAGATTCCAAGCCGAGTTCACGGATTAGTGGTTCCGCACTTTCCATCTCGCACCAAGGGGCCAGCATGCCGCCCGCCCACCAAGAACAACAATTCTCATCTGGTCCATTACTGGATGAGATAATGGTAACGTCACATTTTTTTTCTGCGAAAAATGCAGCACAGGAAAGACCGACAATGCCAGATCCAATAATTTCAATTTTCATAGTCAAACAGGCTCCTTAGTAGGGTCGCTTTGTTGGTCTATATCAACGTAAAGTTCACTGCCCATTTCTTTGTATTTTTCACTCATTTGTGCCATTCCCTGAGTTTTGTCATTGAGCTTATTGGCATAATCCCTGACTTCTTGGGAAATTTTCATGGAACAAAATTTAGGACCACACATAGAACAGAAATGCGCGACCTTATGCGCTTCTTTCGGGAGTGTTTCATCATGAAATGAACGAGCAGTGTCTGGATCAAGGGAAAGATTGAACTGGTCTTCCCAGCGAAAATCAAATCGCGCTTTGGAGAGGGCATTATCTCTGATTTGTGAGGCAGGATGTCCTTTTGCCAAGTCTGCTGCATGTGCTGCAATCTTATAAGTGATAACTCCTGTTTTTACGTCATCTCTGTTCGGTAGGCCTAGATGTTCTTTCGGCGTTACATAACAAAGCATTGATGTTCCATACCAACCAATCATTGCGGCCCCAATACCAGAGGTTATGTGGTCGTAACCCGGAGCTATGTCTGTGGTCAATGGGCCTAAAGTATAGAATGGTGCTTCTTTACATACTTCAAGCTGTTTATCCATATTTTCTTTAATTTTGTGCATAGGTACGTGCCCTGGTCCCTCGATGATAACCTGGCAACCTTTTGCCCAAGCAACTTGGGTTAGTTCTCCAAGGGTTTCAAGCTCGGCAAACTGAGCGCGATCATTGGCATCTGCAATTGACCCAGGACGAAATCCATCACCAAGAGAAAACGATACATCGTACTGGCGCATGATGTCGCAAATCTCTTCGAAATTTTCATAAATGAAACTTTCTCTGTGATGATGTAAACACCATTTGGCCATGATTGACCCTCCACGGGATACAATGCCAGTTACCCGATCGACCGTTAAGTGTATATAGGCAAGTCGAACTCCGGCATGAATAGTAAAGTAATCAACGCCTTGTTCGCATTGTTCAATCAAGGTGTCTTTGAACACTTCCCAGGTAAGGTTTTCAGCAACCCCGTTTACTTTTTCCAATGCCTGATACATTGGAACGGTACCAATAGGTACCGGGCTATTACGAATAATCCATTCTCGGGTGTGATGAATGTTCTTTCCCGTGGAAAGATCCATCACGGTGTCGGCACCCCAACGCGTTGCCCATACCATCTTTTCTATTTCTTCTTCTACCGAAGAGCTGACAGCTGAGTTACCGATATTCGCGTTAATTTTAACAAGAAAATTTCGCCCGATAATCATCGGTTCCAATTCAGGATGGTTAATATTGGCAGGAATGATTGCTCTGCCTTTTGCAATTTCACTTCGGATAAATTCTGGTGTGACAAATTCGGGGAGTGCCGCGCCAAAACTTTCCCCTTGATCAAGGGATTGTCGGGCTTTTTGATGTGTTTCTTTTCTGCCGAGGTTCTCGCGCTCTGCAACGTAAACCATTTCTTTGCTGATAATACCGGCACGGGCCATCTCATATTGAGTTAGAGGCTTTTCTCCCGTACTGCGATTGGGATTATGTTTGAGGGGGAAAGCATCAGCAAGATAATCTCCCTGTGCTTGGCCATTGTCTTCTGGTAATAGGTTTCGGCCCGTGTATTGTTCAACAGAGCGTTCTTTAAACCAAGGCAATCTATGACGTGGAAGGCCTTTGTTTAAATCAATTGTTTGTTGCTGATCTGTGTAGGGGCCAGACGCGTCATATACGCGTACAAAGGGTTCTTGTTGATCACTTGTTTGTATTTCACGAAAAGGAACCCGTAAATCAGCATCATGCTGTGGTGTCGTATATACTTTTTGGGAAGCTGTTAGAGGGCCTGTTGTAATCTTGTGTCCAGCTGTAGTCTCGTGGCCAACTGTAGTCTCGTGGCCAACTGTAGTCTCGTGGATAGTGCTTTGTATCGGCATAAATAGATCTCCTGTGTTTTAGTCACAATGGAGATCCGGGGAGCTTGGGGAGGTTTTGACAAATTGATACTGCTCTGAATTGAGAGTCGTTTTTGCCTATATTCCAATCCCTTCGCCGGCATTACCCGGATCAGGTTCGAAGGGTCCTGTACTTAATGATTACAATCTCAGCCGTATTTATACGGCACCCCTAGGAAACTAAAGTTTATAAAAGATAGAGCTTCAATAGACAAGCATGTTAGGCTTGGACTCAATATATTTATAAATTGGTCTCCGGTGTATTTGCGTTTGATTTATAGTAAGAATTATTTATAGGCTGTAATTTTAGCTAAGATAGATTTATTGATCCCAAATTGATATGAATCAAAACAGGTTTTGTTTGTAAGTGTATTATGGAAAACTGAATTAAAATTTTTCGTGCGTCTGCAAAGACGTTTTCTCAAGCGATGTTAACCAGAGGGATGTAACGTGCAAGAAGCTCCAACTGCAACACATGAGAAAACCAAGACACAAGAAGTGTCATTGTTCATGTTTTTGGCCGCAGGTCTTATTCCTGCGCTAACAATTGCCTTGGTCGGTGCCTATGGCTTTTCAATCTGGATGTATCAGATTTTTATCTCAGGCCCACCAACACAATAAAGGCAAACTGGTTTGTGTAAGTAAAAAAACTCAGATGGAAACATCTGAGTTTTTTGTGGTTAATTTGCTTAAAAAAAACGGGCCGTTAAAAGGCCCGTTTTATCGTAAGATCTGTGTAATAAGATTATTTTTTATTCCCAGCCTTCAACACCTGTCATGTCCGGTAGTTCGTGTGCGATACCTTTGTGACAATCGATACAGGTTTTCTCACCAGTAAACAGGAACGCTTGGTGCGCTTCGGCGGCCCGGGTAGACTGTACTGTGATGTCCATTGATTCAGTAGAGTGGCAGTTCCGACATTCTAATGAGTTGTTCGCTTTCAGGCGCTCCCATTCGTGTCCGGCAAGGCGTCTTCGTTCGGCCTGGAATTTTTCACGGGTGTTGATCGTCCCAAATAGCTTGCCCCACACTTCTTTGGAAGCTTGCATTTTACGAGAAATTTTGTCCGTCCAATTATGAGGAACGTGACAGTCCGGACATGTTGCCCTTACGCCAGATCTATTGCTGTAGTGAATGGTTGGTTTGAGTTCAACAAAAACGTTGTCGCCCATTTCATGACAACTAACACAGAATTCTTCCGTATTGGTCAATTCGAGGGCGGTGTTGAAACCACCCCAGAACATGACACCGGCAACAAAACCACCAATGGTTAGAAACCCAATAGAAAGATGCTTGGCTGGGCGATTGGCACTGGACCAGATCCTACAGGCAAATCCCCATAATTTTTTGATTGGTGTCAACATGGTTTTGCCTATTCACCCTTTATGATGTGTTCGACGTCAATGAACTCGTTCTCTACGAGCGGTGGTGCTGTGACTTGAGTAACGTGACATTGATTACAGAAATATCTACGTGGTGAAACCGTTGCCAGAACCTGATTGTCCCTATCCATATAGTGGGTCACGCTTACCATCGGCGCCTGAGATTCACCTGTACGTGTTCTTGCGTGACAGGAAAGGCACTTGTTCGCATTCAAAGATATTTCATAATCTCTGGTTTGGTGCGGGATGGTCGGCGGCTGTTCAGGATAGTTTCGAACACGCTTTACATCGTTGTTTTCTACCTTGTTCATTTTCGGGGCTTGTGCTTCGGAAGCAATAGGTTCTCCCTGTCTCAAGGTTGCCGCTCCATCAGAAAATGCAGCAGTACTTGCAAGTGACATAAGGCCGACAGCAGCAGTGATGTTTACAAGAAGGCGTTTCATTTTATGCTCTCCCCGTTGCAACTATTTTAATAGCACATTTTTTATAATCTGTTTGTTTTGACAGTGGATCGGTTGCATCCAATGTGACCTTATTGATCAACTGGCTTGCATCGAACCAAGGTACAAACACCAGCCCTTTTGGTGGTTTGTTTCGACCACGGGTTTCTACACGGGTAACTATTTCACCGCGCCGGGAAATAACTTTCACTTCTTGACCGCGTCTCAGACCACGCTTACTTGCATCGTCCGGATGCATAAAGACAACGGCATCCGGGAATGCTTTATAAAGCTCTGGCACACGTTGTGTCATAGACCCTGAGTGCCAGTGCTCTAGAACACGACCAGTTGATAGCCATAGATCATACTCTTCATCAGGGCTTTCTGCTGCCGGCTCGTAGGGAAGGGCAAAGATAACGGCACGTCCATCTGGCTTGCCATAGAAGTCATAATCACTCCCCGGTTTCGCGTAAGGATCAGATCCTTCTTTGAAGCGCCATTTAGTTTCTTTACCATCAACAACAGGCCATCTTAGGCCGCGCTCTTTATGATAGGTTTCAAATGGTGCGAGATCGTGGGCATGACCCCGTCCAAATGTTGCGTATTCCTCAAAGAGTCCCTTCTGAGCGTAGAAGCCAAAATGTTTTGCTTCGACATTGTTGTAATCAGGATGTGTTTCTGAAAGCGGAAATTTATCTACATTGCCGTTTTGATAAAGCACTTCAAAAAGAGTTTTTCCCTTGTACTCCGGGTTATCTTTTAGAACGTCAGCAGGCCACACTTCATCTGTGGTGAAGCGTTTGGAGAATTCCATTAGCTGCCATAAATCAGAGCGGGCCTCGCCCGGTGCATCCACTAGTTGGTGCCAGAATTGAGTTCTACGTTCTGCATTACCATAAGCACCTTCTTTTTCGACCCACATGGCTGTTGGTAAAATAAGATCGGCAGCTTCGGCAGTTACTGTAGGATAAGGGTCTGAAACGACAATGAAGTTTTCTGGGTTACGATATCCGGGATAGCCTTCTTCATTGAAATTTGGTGCGGCTTGCATGTTGTTGTTACACATAACCCAATAGGCATTAAGTTTGCCATCTTTGAGCATACGGTTTTGTAGTACAGCATGAAAGCCGGGTTTAGGCGGAATAACGCCAGCTGGAATCTTCCATATTTTTTCAGCTGCAGCGCGATGCTTTGGATTTGTAACCACCATATCGGCAGGAAGACGGTGTGAGAAGGTTCCGACTTCACGGGCTGTTCCACAAGCGGATGGCTGGCCTGTTAATGAGAAAGGAGAATTACCTGGTGTAGAGATTTTACCAACAAGTAGATGAATGTTGTAAATCAGGTTGTTACACCAAACACCGCGTGTGTGCTGATTGAAACCCATAGTCCAGAAGGAAACAACTTTACGATCAGGATCAGCGTAAAGTTCGGCGAGTTCGATCAAACGATTTTCAGGAACGCTAGAAAGCTTTGATACTTTTTCTACTGTGTAATCTGCAACAAATGCTTTGAACTCTTCAAAGCTCATTTCAGAAGATCCACCAGCTTTATCTGCGTTCTTCGCTTTCTTCTGTAATTCGTGCTCTGGACGTAAACCATACCCGATATCGTCATTGCCGCGACGGAAATTGACGTGCTTTGAAACAAAGTCTTGGTTTACTTTGTCGTTCTGAATGATGTAGTTCGCAATAAAGTTCAGAATTGCAAGGTCAGTCTGTGGTGTGAAAACCATTGGAATGTCTGCAAGATCAAAACAGCGATGTTCATATGTAGAGAGAACAGCAACCTTGGTGTTTGGCGCACTTAGACGGCGATCTGCAACACGTGTCCAGAGGATGGGGTGCATCTCTGCCATGTTAGAGCCCCAAAGTACAAAAGCATCTGTTGCTTCAATGTCATCGTAACAGCCCATTGGCTCATCAATGCCAAAGGTACGCATAAAACCGCCTACGGCAGAGGCCATACAGTGACGTGCGTTTGGATCAATATTGTTTGTCGCAAAGCCGGCTTTCATTAACTTGGATGCAGCGTAACCTTCCCAGACAGTCCACTGACCAGAACCAAACATACCAACAGAGGTTGGCCCTTTTTCTTTAATGGCAGATTTGAACTTGTCAGCCATTGTGTCAAAGGCAACATCCCAAGATACGGGGGTGAATTCGCCTTCTTTATGGTATTTGCCATCTTTCATACGAAGAAGGGGTGTCTTTAGGCGATCTTTCCCGTACATGATTTTGGACAGGAAATACCCCTTTACACAATTCAAGCCGCGGTTGACTTCAGCCTTAACGTCACCGTGTGTCGCGACAACTTTACCTTCTTTGGTGCCAACCATAACGCTACAGCCTGTACCACAAAAGCGGCAGGGAGCCTTGGACCAGGTTAATGCTGTTTTAGAACTTTCTGTAAGCAGATTGCTCGCAGCACTTGGCGCGGTCATTCCCGCAACACCCGCGGCGACAGCGACGGCGTTGGCCTTGATATAGTCACGTCTTGATAACTTCATGACATAGGTTCCTCAGTTAATCTGTTGAATTTCAGATTGAATTTTCAAACTTCTTCGTGTTGGTAGACGGGCGTGAAAGAATAGATATTCGCCAAAGCTTGGATGCTTTCTATGGTTTTAATCGCATCTTTACTTGTGGGGGCGTCTATAAGGACAACCAGCTTTCCCTTGTCATCAACCATGGGGACATCTGCATGAGGGTGTTCCATAATTGCTCGTAGAGTTTCTTCAAGGTGCTCTGGTGGTGTCTGAGCGATGTGGCTTGAAATAAATAACTGAGTATCATCGGTCATGTTATCGTAGGTCCCAAGGCCGTTGTTAACTGTCGCGTTTATGACCGGATCAGGTCCAGTCGTTCGGTTATTTTCAGTTAACTGTCTCATCTCTCTCGTCGTCTCTATAGATATTGTTTTGATACATCTTATAGATCGGGCAAAAATTATCTTTGATATGGATCAAATTGTGTTGCATTTGGCATGTTTGTTTTTGGCAAATAGTAACACAAAAAAAGGCCCTGGAATCAAATAAGTTCCAGGACCTGTTAATGTATGGACGAACTGTTGTTGGTTTTATGTTGTAAATTGGGGAGCGGTATACTTTTCGTTGCTGGTTGTCCGTACCAGAGCATTACTTCCGGCGTCGAAAACATGAACGGCAGAGAGATCTGCGCATAAATCAACTTTGTCACCCGTTTTTGTGGTGCTGTGCCCGTCGGTTTTAACGCAAAGAGGATCGTTTTCCCCATTTTCCAAGTAGAGATAACTGGCTTCACCCAACCGTTCGACAACATTTACCTTAGCCGCGAGTTTAAAGGCCTGATCATTACCTTCTTTCATATGCTCTGGGCGAATGCCGATGGTGACTTTGTCTCCGAGCTTGGCTTTGTCCGGATGAACTGGAATGCTGACTGTGCTGTTATCGTAATCGAGTAATACATCAAGGGTTCCGGCATGAACGGCAGAGATTGTTCCTTCAAGAAAGTTCATTGAAGGGGAGCCAATAAAACCAGCAACAAATTTGTTTGCTGGGTGGTGGTAAAGTTCTAGTGGAGAGCCACACTGGGCAACATGGCCGCCGTTTACCACAACGATTTTGTCCGCCAACGTCATGGCTTCGACCTGGTCATGGGTAACGTAAATGATCGTTGCTTCTAAATCCTGATGAAGCTTGGCAATCTCTAGTCGTGTGTTCACGCGTAGAGCTGCATCAAGGTTACTTAAAGGTTCATCAAAAAGGAAAACATTGGGGTCGCGAACAATGGCGCGGCCAATGGCAACTCGTTGGCGCTGTCCGCCGGAAAGTTCGCGCGGATATCTGTGAAGATAGTCTTCCAGTTTAAGACTTTTAGCTGCTTTTTGAACTTTTTCATCAATCAGTTTTTTGTTTTCTCCACCACCGAGAAGTCCGCCGAGCGACCCTTTTTTGCCAAGTGTCAGACCAAATGCCATGTTCTTGTAAACTGTCATATGCGGATAAAGCGCATATGACTGGAAAACCATGGCGATTTTTCGCTGCGAAGGAGTCATGTCATTGACGGTTTTTCCATCAATCTGCAGTTCGCCGTCTGAAATGGTTTCCAAGCCAGCAATCAACCGAAGAAGTGTTGATTTTCCGCACCCTGACGGGCCGACAAAAACCACAAACTCGCCATCTTTGACGTCGATATCTATCCCGTGTAGCACTTCGGCTTTGCCATAGGATTTCTTGATACCTGAAAGCTTGATATCAGCCATGAATCTACCTCTCCTGATGCACAGCTGTGCATGTCTTTATGAGTATTTGTAAGTTTTTTGTTTGTTGTAAGCGCAAGGTCATTTGACGGCCCCCGATGTTAATCCACGTATCAACTGTCGAGAGAAGATGACGTAAAGGATCAAAATAGGAACGATTGCCAGTGTCAGTGATGCCAATACTGCATTCCAGTCTGTAACATACTGGCCGATGAACTGCTGGATACCGAGTGTTACAGTTGCTGTTTCCTGACTTGGTGCAAGAATTAGCGGAAACCAGAGGTCATTCCAGATTGGTATCATGGTAAAGACCGCAACAGTTGCTAAAGCCGGACGAATAAGCGGCAGTATTATAGACCAGAAAATTCTATATTCAGAGACGCCATCACAACGCGCTGCTTCTTTGAGGTCGTTGGGTATCTGCGCGATAAATTCCCTGAGTATGAATATCGCCAGGGGTAATCCTTGGGCTGTATAGACCAGAACAAGAGCGGTGAGGGTGTTCACCAATCCCATGCCGACAATCATCTTCAGCAAACTAACACTGCCCAAACGGATAGGGATCATAATACCAATGGCAAGGTAAAGCGCCATCATGTCACTGCCGGGGAAATCGTATTCGGCCAAGGCCCATGCCGCCATTGCGCCAAGTAGTAATACAAATACTAAGCTAATGACAGTGACAGATATGGAGTTGGTGAAATAGACATCAAATGATGATCTGGCGATAACCTTTTCAAAACCAACGAGGTCAAAAGTCGTACCTGTTGGTAGGGCGAGGGGGTCTCTGAAAATTCCTTTTTTGCTTTTGAAGGAATTCATAATCACGAGATAGATCGGAAAAAGCGCGATAAGGGTGTAGCACATAAGGACGGCATGAACGCCTAACGGGCCGACGCGTTTTGTGAGTTTCATCAGTCCGTCCTCCTAAAGTTGATAGCGTTGTAAGCGACGTTGAACAACAAAAAGATAAAGCATGACACCGCAAAGAATGACCAGGAACATCAAGCTGGCAACTGTTGCGCCCAAGGTGGCACTGCCGGGTTGAAGTTGATAGCCAAAGAAGGTGCGGTAGAACATTGTACCCATTATATCTGTTTCAAAATTTGGTCCAGCAAGGGCACCTTTGACTGCATAAATTAGATCAAATGCATTAAAGTTTGCAACGAAAGTTAAGACGGAAACCATTGCAATAGTTGGTAAAATTAAGGGAAGCTTGATGCGCCAGAAGGCGGTCCATTGGTTCGCGCCATCAACGATGGCTGCGTCGACTAAATCGTCCGGGACATTGAGTAGGGCGGCATAGATCAACATCATGGGGATCCCGACAAATTGCCATACAGATATAAATGACAAGGTGATCAAGGCTGTGGACTCTTCCCCTAAAAGGGCAGGAAGACCATCTGTCATTCCGACAAAACCAACCAAAGTATCGCCAACGCCCCAAAGTGGGCTGAGGATCAGCTTCCATATAAAGCCAATGATTACAACTGAGAGCATTGTCGGCATAAAGATTAGGGTGCGATAGCTGTTTGCCATCTTTAATCTTGGCAAGCTCAATAAAGCAGCGAGGAGAAGGCCAATCGGGTTTTGAACAAACATATGAATGACAAAGAAGATAAAGTTGTTCTCTAGCGCATTACTAAAGTCTGTCCACCAACGTTCGTCAGTAAGAATGAGGATGTAGTTATCCCAACCGACAAAGGACGTAATGCCCTCGGCAGTTTCACCGTAAAAGCTGTATCTGACAGTATCGATCAGCGGTACGATCATAAAAAGGGTATAGATCAGGGCCGCAGGCAAAAGGAACACTAAGATATGTGTTCGAAAGAACGATCCCCTTTGATTTTTTAAGGCCATATGGATAGGTACTCACTTCGATTGGGACATAATTTATATGTAAAACGCCGGTACCGCTCAGGTACCGGCGTTTTATTATACCAGATTTATTGCTGTGGTTTGTACCAGCTAGCAAGTCCGTCCTGTGCCTTCTTGGCTGCTTCTTCAGCTGTCATGCTACCATTGATAACACCAACAGAAGTATTCCAAAGATCGTTTTCGAGGTTTGGTGTGCCACGTGAAAGGATCTGATAGGAGTTACGGATAGAAGATTCACATTTGCCACGCCAGCTTACGAATTCCTGTGCAACAGGGTCGTTAATGGTTAGCTCGTGCTTTGACAATGCGTAGAAGCCGGGCAGTGCATTTGAGAAAATGGAACCAGCTTCAGCAGATGCCATCCAGCTAAGGAAGGTCTCGGCTGCTTTTACATTTTTAGATGCTGCATTGATACCAAGCCCAATGTCTGTGTGATCAGAGATGTAGCAAGTGTCCTGTCCAGCCGGAACGGGTGGTGGGAAAGCGCCAAATTCGAAATCAGCTTGACCATTAAAGGTCGAAATATCCCATGACCCTGCCGGGTAAATCGCTGCACGACCTAGACTAAAGAGATTTTGGCTATCAGGATAAGACTGACCTTTGTAGCCTTTGCCTAGATATGGCCCCCATTCAGCAAGATGCTTGTACACTTTTACATACTGCGGATCAGTCAGTTTTTCTGTGCCGTCGATCAGGCCTTTGCGCCCTTTCTCGCCCGCCCAGAAATTTGGACCAACATTCTGAAAGCCCATGGTCGCTGCTTCCCATTGATCAGCAGTCCCCATTGACATTGGAATATAAGTGCCATCTTCTTTGATCTTTTCAAGGGCAGCCATAAATTCTGGAATTGTTTTTGGAATTTCCAGGCCAAGCTCTTTAAAGGCTTCTTTGTTGTAGATGAAACCGTGGATCACAGATGCCATTGGCAGGCAAAATGTTGTAGAGCCGTCATCTGTTTGCCAAGCGGACTTCGCAACGCCAGAGAAGTTCTCCATACCGGGAAGATCATCAACTTTTGTCAAATGACCATTGTTATATAGGTCAAGTGATGCGTCAAAGGGCTTACAGGTAATAAGATCGCCAGCTGTCCCAGCTGTTAGCTTGGCATTCATGTTGGCGTTGTATTCTGTTGGCGGTGACGGCGCGAAGCGAACTTTGATGTCTGGATGTGATTTGTTGAATGCTGGAATAATCTGACTCTCCCAGATGTCCAAATCATCTGTACGCCAGCTTTCAATAATCAATTCATCTGCAAAAGCAGATACAGTTGGCGTCAGTGAAGCCGCTGCGAAAGCGATCGCAGCAACACTTGTGCCTAATGTTAGATTACTTTTTTTCATCTTATCCTCCGAGTTAATAAAGAGCCCGGGTTTTTCCCGGTTTTTGTTAAAATTATTAATAGGTTACTTTAAGTTTTTCCATTGCTTGTCGCAGGTGACCCTGATTATCGGCGAGGGCTTTTTCTGCCTCAGCTTTGGGGTGGTTCATTGCCAGAAGAACGGCGAGCTTTATGTTTTTATCTGCTTCGTTCAGGCATTTCTTTGCTGTTTCACTGTCGCTTCCAGTAATTTCCTGAATAATTGCTGCACCACGATTTTCCAGCTTTTCATTGTTGATCACCATGGAGACCATCAAACCGTCATGAACGTGACCTAGCTTTGTCATCGTTAGAGTTGATAGCATGTTCAGGGCTGCTTTTTGTGCTGTACCAGCGGCCATCCTGGTTGATCCAGCGATGACTTCACTGCCGCTATCTAAGAAAATCGAATGATGTGCGTGATCATAAATCGGTGCGTGTCGATTGTTGGCGACGCTTATTACCAGACTTCCCTGTGATCGCGCATGCTTTACAGCCGCCAATGTATAGGGGGTAGAGCCACTTGCTGCGACGGCGATGATGACATCCTGAGCACTTATTGCATGCGCTTTTAGGGATTTAACAGATATTCTTTCATCGTCTTCTGCGCCACCCATGGGGGCGAGAAGGGCATCTTTGCCACCCGCAATCAACGGAATTAGTTTGTCTAGAGGCCAGCCGTAGGTCGGGTTGATTTCTACACAGTCTTGAATAGCAAGGTGCCCGGAAGATCCCGCGCCAATGTAGAAAAGTCGTCCACCGTGGGATAATCGCTCGGCGATTGCTTCTGCACTTGCAGAAATTTCCGGGATTGATTGTTGTATGCAAGAGATAGCTCTGAGCTGAGAAGCCCAAAGCGATTCAAGCATGTCCTCAGCAGGCCAAGTATCTATATTATGATAACGGGGACTATGTTTTTCTGTGCCCTGGATATCTTTCGCCAAGCTTTTAAACCTATAAATTCATGAATGATTGATTTGACAATACCAAAAAGAAACCAATTTGAAATCAATTTTTTCAATTTTTATAGGTAGTATTTGAAAGGGTTAATGGATTATTTATCATTTGTTTTATTTAACATTCTGATTTTTAATGATAAAATAATAAAAAATATAATTTTTATAAAAAAATAAAATCTTTTGAATTTACCTTTCTTAGAAAATGCCATAAATTGGTATTCGATTGGTTTTGTGTATTGGTCTGTTATTGGTTCTGGGGTGATAAGTGGTAAGCGAAATGCTCTATGCAGGTGTTGATGGTGGCGGAACGAGCTGTCGTGTTCGGATTGAGAATGCGAATCGTGACATACTGGGTGAAGGTTTTGCCGGTCCGTCAAATTCTAGGCTCGGAGCTGTTCGTGTTTACTACGAAATCGAGAAAGCCTGTCTTGAGGCACTTCATCAATCTGGTAGAGGCAGGGAAGATTTTGCGTCCCTTCATGTAGGGCTGGGGCTTGCTGGTCTCGGATTGGAAAGTGAGCTTCAGGCGATGCTTTCTTTCCCGCATTCCTTTGCATCCGTCTCTGGAGCCACGGATGCCTATACAGCATGTTTGGGTGCCCACGCTGGTGAGGATGGGGGTATTCTAATTTTGGGAACGGGATCTTGCGGACTGGGTATTGTTAAGGACGAAGTTATTAATGTTGGCGGTTGGGGGTTTGAAATCTCGGATCATGCCAGTGGCGCTGTTCTTGGCTTAACGGCTGTTCGCAGTTCTCTTTTCGCCGCTGAAGGATGTCGCCCGGAAACGCCATTAACAAAGGCTATTATGGCGCACTTTAAGAATGATCGCCAAGTGATGGTTAAGTGGGCAGAAGAAGCAGAACCACATCACTACGGTTCTTTTGCGCCGCTTATTTTTGATCATGCTAATGAAGGCGATGAACTGGCGTGCCGGATTGTCGCCAAATCCGTGCATGAAGCAGGGTGTATGATACAGGCTCTGCTTGATAGAGGTGTTGAGACTGTTTGTCTTATGGGGGGTGTTTCAAAACGTATTGCTCCTAAGTTGCCAGAAAAATACCAAAAAATTCTAAGTAAACCACGCGGCGATGCGATGGATGGTGCGATACGAATGGTAAGAAAATCGGCCTCTGATGAGCAGGAGGATTCAAAATGAAAGTAAGTACCTTTCGCGCTCTGAAAGTTAAATCCAGACTTGATGGTAGTAATCCGACGCCACTCTATAAGCAATTGCAGACGCTAATCAGACAGGCAATAGAAAGCGGGGCGTTTAAGGTTGAAGACGCATTGCCAAGTGAACGTGATATCGCGTCTGAGCTGGAAGTATCCCGAGTAACCGTGCGCAAAGCGGTGCAGGGGCTGGTGAGGGATGGTTTGCTGGTTCAGCGTCACGGGGCGGGAACTTTTGTTGCTTCGCGAATGGAACAACCTCTTTCCAAGTTGACCAGCTTTACCGAGGATATTACAGCCAGAGGGATGCAGCCTTCTGTGGTTTGGGTCGAGCGTGCCACTGGACTTGCGACACCCGAAGAAGCTATGGCGCTTAATTTGTCACCGGGTGTCGGGGTCTCTCGTTTACATCGGATACGCTGTGCGGATGGCAAAGCGCTTGCGATTGAGCTGGCCACAGTTCCACAGGAATTCTTGCCAGATCCTTTGGTTGTTGAAGACTCTCTTTACAGTGTGCTGGATAAATCCGGATTGCGACCTCTAAGAGCCCTGCAGAGGCTAAGAGCTGAATTGCTACAGCCAACGCAAGCCGACCTGTTAGATGTCCCGGTTGGCGGGCCAACCCTTTATATAGAAAGACGTTCTTTCCTGCCCGACATGCGCCCTATTGAATTTACCCGCTCTCATTATCGTGGAGACAGCTATGATTTTATTGCTGAACTCTATTTGGATAGCCGTGATTAATACGAATGAAATGAATAATGACGAATAAAATGAGCCTGATGGCAAAAGAGACGGCTGAAACGCCAGCTGTGATTTCAAGGCAGCTTAGAGCAAACCGAGATGTGCTCGAAGACCTTTCAAGTCGGATCCGTGAGAAAAGATTCCGGTTTATTGCAACTTGTGCCCGGGGCAGTTCTGATCATGCTTGTGCTTTTGCGAAGTATGTATTGGAAATTGGTACCGGACTTCCTGTGGTTTCTTTTGCACCGTCTGTGTCTACTCTTTATGGGGTAACGTTAAAACTACAAGATAGTTTGTTTATTGCGGTGTCACAGTCGGGGCAAAGTCCTGATTTGGTACAGGCAACGCAACAGGCGAAAGATCAAGGCGCTTTTATTCTTTGTATCTGTAATGATGCAACATCACCACTGGTGGCATTGGCTGATTGTTATCTGCCACTCCATGCTGGTCCTGAAAACTCTGTTGCAGCAACAAAAAGCTATATTGCGTCTTTGACTGCTTTGCTTCAGCTTAGTGCTATTTGGAATTTTGATAGCGGGTTGTTACCTGCTTTGGAAAGGCTTCCGGATCAATTGGATCGGGGTTTGTCTGCGGATTGGTCCGAACCAGTTGAGCTGTTAGCTTCATCTTCCAATCTGTTTACAGTTGGCCGTGGCCCCGGGTTTGGTGTTGCCTTGGAATCTGCGCTGAAGTTCAAGGAAACATCTTATATTCATGCGGAAGCTTTCAGCGCCGCAGAAATAAAACACGGACCAATGTCACTTGTTGCAGATGGCTATCCTGTACTGTTGTTCAGGCAGCGTGATCAGTCTTGGGATTCAGTCGGAGAGCTTGCTGAAAATTTCCGGGAAAAAGGCGGTGCGGTTTTTAGCGTTCAAGAAGGCAGTTTGAACAAAGGTATATTGCCAATAGAAACTAACATTCACCCGTTCTGTCAGTTGCCTGTGATGATTCAAAGTTTTTATGTCATGGCAGAGAAAATTACTCAGCTACGCGGTTTGGATCCTGACAATCCTCGTCACCTGAAAAAAGTTACGGAGACAGTTTGATGAAAACTGCGTTGACCAACGCACAGGTGTTCACCGGGGAAGAGTGGTTGGGTGCTGCAACAGTTATAATCAACGGTGCTGTTATTGATTATGTAGGGCAAGAAGTTTCTATTCCTGACGATGTTAATCTGGTCCGAGACTTACACGGTGCGAAACTTGTCCCTGGTTTTATTGATGTGCAGGTCAATGGCGGTGGTGGTGTCATGTTTAATCAGGATACATCACCGACGGGGCTAAGGCGTATAGCCCAAGCGCATCGTCGGTATGGTACAACGGGGATGCTTCCTACCTTGATTACAGATGACCGTCCTGTGATGGAAGCGGCTATTTCTGCAATGCAGGGGGCTGTGGATAACAATGAACCCGGAATTTTGGGGATACATTTAGAGGGGCCTTATCTTAACCAGATAAGAAAAGGCGTGCATCAGGAAGATAAAATCAGATCAATGGAATCTGATGCTCTGGATCTTTTGTCGAGCCTCAAGGGAGCCAAGACATTGGTCACGCTTGCTCCCGAAAAGAATACTTCTGGGGTTATTCGACAACTTGTTGAGCGCGGTGTCTTGGTTGCTGCAGGGCATACTGCCGGTGTCTATGCTGATTACCAGTCTGCTTTTTCCGAAGGTCTTAGCTGTTTTACACATTTGTTTAATGCCATGACGCCAATGGATAGTAGAGAACCGGGTGCCGTTGGCGCCGCTTTGGATGATGATAATAGTTGGTGTGGCTTAATTGTTGATGGATACCACGTTCATCCAGCTACGCTGCGGAATGCTATTAAAGCGAAGAAGCATGGGAAGATGATGTTGGTCACAGATGCGATGGCAACTGTGGGCAGCGATGAGGATTTCTTCGAGCTCTATGGGCAAAAAATCTATAGCCGAGAAGGGCGCTGCACAACAGAAGACGGCGTCTTGGCTGGGGCACATTTAGATATGGCATCCGCCGTCCAAAATTCTGTAGATATGTTAAATCTTTCCCATGATGAAGCTTTGCGCATGGCGTCCTTGTATCCCGCAAATTTCTTAGGGTTAGGGGGGGAGTTGGGACGTATTGAAAAAGGGTACAGAGCATCAATGGTTTTACTGGATGATGCTGGACGTGTTCTTGAGACTTGGGTTGATGGACGTGACACCGAAATGGATGGCCTAAAGGTCTAGCGGTATTCGCAGAGGAATGGGTAATGAATAATAAACAAAAGGTTCTTGTTGTCGGTTTGGGGAACATGGGGCAATCCCATGCCAAAGCCTATCACAATTTGGATGGATTTGAGGTTGTTGGGCTTTGTAGTCGAAGCCTTAGCCGTCAAACATCATTACCCACGGAACTTTCCGGTTACGACAGATTTTCTGATTACGATGAAGCTCTTAAAAAATCAAACCCGGATGTGGTTTCTATCAATACCTGGCCGGATACACATGAAGCCTATGCCTTGAAAGCTTTTGACGCCGGGGCGCATGTTTTTCTTGAAAAACCAATTGCAGATACGGTCGCGGGAGCCGAACGGGTAATTGAAGCTGCGCAGAAAAAGGGACTTAAGCTCGTTATTGGCTATATTCTTCGTCATCATCCTTCGTGGCAAGAGTTCGTATCTCAGGCACAAAAGCTAGGAAAGCCCTTGGTGATGCGGATGAACCTTAACCAGCAAAGCAGTGGCGAAACTTGGCAGGTTCATAAGCAGCTTATGAAAAGCATTTCTCCGATCGTGGATTGCGGTGTTCATTATGTTGATATGATGTGTCTGATGACACAGGCCCAACCGATCAAGGTGCATGCAATCGGTGTTCGCTTAAGCGATGAAATTGATTCTGACATGTATAACTATGGCCAGCTACAGGTTACCTACGATGATGGGTCTGTGGGATGGTATGAAGCAGGTTGGGGACCAATGATGAGTGAAGCGGCATTCTTCGTTAAGGATGTAATTGGTCCCAAAGGCTGTGTATCTATTGTTGCGGAAGATCAAAACAAAGCAATGGAATCTGACGATATTGATGCACATACCAAAACATCCGCGTTATTATGTCATTCTGCAAAGTTAAATGATGATAAGTCATTCACACACAAAGATAATTTAATACGAATGGATGATGAGCCTGATCATGATGCCCTTTGCCAAAGAGAACAGGAGTTCCTGTTAAAGGCCATTATCGACGATTTAGATTTGACATCTCACATGCGGGATGCTGTGAACAGTATGAAAATTGTTTTGGCTGCGGATGAATCGGTTCGAAGCGGTCAAGTCGTACATTTGAAGCGCTAAGATGCGTTTTGTGATCTAGAAAACAGGGAGGATCGGCGGTGTCTGAAAAACTTCGCCCGGGTGTTGTTACCGGTAAGGACTATGAGAAACTCGTCAAGGCTTGTAAGGCCGGAAACTACGCGTTGCCAGCGGTAAATGTTACTAGCAGTAGTACCGTAAATGCTGTTCTAGAGGCTGCGGCCCGTAACAAATCGGATGTGATTATTCAGGTCTCAAACGGTGGCGCAGGATTTTATGCTGGTGCGGCTTATCCGGATGGTCTTCAGGGTAAAGTGCTTGGTGCTGTTTCCTTGGCTCAGCACGTTCATCTTCTTGCCGAGGGGTATGGGGTTTGTGTCGTCTTGCACACAGATCACGCAAATCGCGGTCTCTTGCCATGGATCGACGGTCTGTTGGCCGAAGGTGCCAAGTTCCGTGAAAAGAACGGAAAGCCTCTGTATACATCTCATATGATCGACCTTTCTGAAGAGCCTTTGGAAGAGAACGTTGGTACATGTGCTGATTATCTCAAGAAAATGGCACCACTTGATATGAGCCTGGAAATTGAATTGGGTGTTACTGGTGGTGAAGAAGATGGTGTTGGGTCCGAGCACACCGGTGCGGATAATCCAAAACTTTATACTCAACCGGAAGATGTGGCTTATGCTTACGAACAGCTAAACCCGCTGGGTGATTTTTCTGTTGCTGCATCATTCGGGAATGTTCATGGCGTTTACAAGCCAGGGAATGTTAAACTTCGCCCTGTAATCCTAAAAGACTCTCAAAAACTAATGTCCGATCGTTATGGCTTGGAGGACAAGTCTCTTGATCTTGTTTTCCATGGTGGATCGGGTTCTTCTGAGGCAGATATTAAAGAGGCTGTTTCTTACGGCGTCTTTAAAATGAACGTTGATACGGATCTTCAGTACGCGTACTCCGAACCTGTTGGGGCTTATGTAAATGCGAACCAAAATGCATTTGTTGCGCAGATAGACCCAGAAACAGGCAAGCCGCTAAAGAGCAAATACGACCCACGTAAATGGGTGCGTCAGGCTGAACTAGGTGTCGGCACAAAGCTGGACGAAATTTTCTCTGTGCTGGGATCTGTAGGCAAGTCTCTCGCGCAAGATTAACAGGTAGGACGGGTATAATGAAGGCACTGACACTGGGTGGGGCTACTGTCGATATTATCGCATCAGTATCTGACGATGAAATCGAACGTATGACAATGCACAACGCAATCACAAATTTTTTGCTTTTGGAAGAAGGCAAAAAAGTGGATGCAGAGAACATTGAAACTCACACCGGTGGCGGTGCTATCAACGCATCTGTATCTATGGCGCAATTGGGCATAGATGTTTCCTGTGTTGTGAAATTGGCTGATGACATCGAAGGCCAGATGGTTCTGAAGCGTTTGAAAGAAAAATCAATTGGTAGCCAATGGGTTTTATCTAATGCTGATTTGCCTACAGGCTGTGCGGTTATGGTTTCTTCGCATGTCAGAAACCCAACGATTTTTGTTGCGCGTGGGGCCAACACGTTACTCACTCCCGATGAAATCAAGCCTGAAATGTTCGAAGGTATCGAGCTTACATACGTAACGGGCTTGAGTGGAGCTTCAGCGGACTGCTTTCCAAAGATTGTAAAATTGGCGAAGGCCGCAGGAAGTCTTGTTGTTGCCAACCCTGGAATTCGCCAACTCTCTTCGAGAACTCAATCATTTTGGAACTCGTTGCAGTATATTGACGTTTTAGTTATGAACGAGGTCGAAGCTGGGCAGTTGGTTCCATTTGTCTCGGCGAAATCAGAGATTGATGCGATCCATCCTTGTGCTTACTCCGATGATAAAAAACTTCCTGAGTTATTAAAAAAAGGCGTTGGCGTTTCTGGTACAATGATGGGCCTCCGCGAATTTACCAAGATAATTAACAGTCTTGGACCAGAGAGATTGTTGGTCACGAATGGCAAAGAAGGTGCTTATTTAGGGACAAATGAGCAAATTATGTTCTGTCCGGCGCAAAAAGCAAAAGTTATGGGGACAGCGGGTGCAGGGGATTCCTTTGCCTCAACATTTGCGTCTTTTATCGGTCTTGGTAAAGAGGAAGAGTTAGCGCTGAAAGCTGCTTCTATTAATTCTGCTTCGGTTGTTTCTGTTATGGATACGCAATCAGGCTTGCTTACTCAAGAGGAACTTTTGTCTGGTATTCAAAAGGCTGATTGGCAAAAGTATGAGAGTTATAATCTTTAGAGGTGAGTATTAATCCTTTATTCAAAGCAGGTGCTTGTGATTGCCGTCGCAAAAAGGTTTGTTCGAACTATGTTTACATTGGCATAGGAAGTATTGTTTTGATTTGTCGGCTTTAAATGATAAAGGCTGAAAATTGGTTCCCTTATGGCTACCATCGCAAAAAGGCTGTTTTTTAGATCGCCCACAAGCACACCAAAAGTAAGTTTTCCCTTCCTCTAGCTGGATAATGCATGGTGTGGTGTCAGCTATTTGAGGTGTTTCCATTTTTATTTCTCCTGACCTTTTTCCGATCTTCTTGGGACACAATATCATATTTGATTGTTTTTGTTGTTATCTTTATAGCCTCAGGGTTTAGCGGGTGTAAATTCTTGCTCTCAAAGAAAGAAGATAATGAAAGTGTCATAGAAGAGTGATATGCTTTTTCTGGCAAGGCGTAATAATTTATGAGAGATCTAGGACCTGCAAAACTCTAATTAGAACAACGTTATACAGGTACGTAATTTTACCAAGATGTGTTTTTATTTTAGGTCTGTATTCTTCTTAACAAGACATTAAACAAACAATGTTTTTAATTACCTCAGGTTGATGTTTTGTTTGTTCTATTCTAGTGTCAACCTGATTTTGGGAGAAGATTTGACAGCGACAAGTATTGATTCCTTTTGGTATCTATCTGATTTTGTGTTACTTTCTTTGTGTTAATAATGAGGCTGGGAATGTGGTCTCTAGTATTTACAAAAAAGAAGCGGTAATATGTTCACTCTTATTTGTGCAAATATCATACAGTTAAGTTTGGATTGTTCTAAATAATTTAGTACCTGAATTAGTTTGTTGTTTGTCTCGTTTTTTTATGAATATCTAAACCTTCAAGGGAGAATATCATGCGGGGTTTAAAGTTTGCTTTGTTGGCCGGTGTTGCGGCTGTATCTTTATCTGCTTGTGCTGATCGTTATCAAATGGCCAGCGATGCAGAGCCTTCAGGCTCCTCTTTTACAAGAGAGCTATATAAAGGTTACGTAGGCCTTTCTGGTGATGAGAAATCCGAACAGGATTGGGGTGATTCCGACCTGTTTGCAAATAAAGCATTGGCCTCTGCGGATGGTAAAGTTGTTGCTCCTGAAGAGGTAGCAAACTGGGATCTTGGCGCAGAGTTTGTTGATGATCTTTCTTCTGCACATGACCGTCTTGCTTCTGCTTTGGCAAATGGCGCTGGTAACGTAGCGCCTACATCCGCTGCAAACGCACAGGTTATGTTCGATTGCTGGATCCAAGAGCAAGAAGAGAATATTCAGCCTGACCATATCGCTGCATGTCGTGACGGTTTCTTAGCTGCAATGGCTAAAGTTGATGCAGCAATGGCACCTAAAGCCAAGGCTCCAGCTCCTGCACCAGCGCCAGCTCCTGCACCAGCGCCTTATGCAGTTTACTTTGATTTCGACTCTGATGTGCTGACTGTTGATGCACAGGCAGAAGTCTCTGTGATCGTTGCAGCTGTGAAGAAACATTCACCCTCAAAAGTGATTGTTGCTGGTCACACTGATACAGCTGGTTCTTCTGAATACAACCAGAACCTAGCTAACAGACGTGCCGCTGCTGTTGTAAGTGCACTTGAAAGCCACGGTGTTGCTGCTTCTATCGTTCAAAGCCAAGGTGTTGGCGAGAATGCTCCTGCGGTTGACACAGGTGATGGCATTTCTGAATTCAGAAACCGTCGTGTTATTGTGACACTCGTGAAGTAATTCACATGTCTGGCTAATCTATGCCAGAATCAAAAGGCGGTACTGGCTTAATGCGGGTACCGCCTTATTGTTATTCGTCTATATCCTTCAATAATCGTGTCATTTGCATGATTTTTATTAAATCGTGTAATGGAGACTAAAAAATGAAAAAAATACTCTTATCAATCGGCGGCTTAATTCTTTTGGTCATTGCTGTTCTATTGGTTGCCCCCTTCTTTATTTCTCTTGAAGATTATAAGCCTGAAATTGCAGCAAAAGCGAAAGAGGCGACGGGACGCGATTTAAAAATTGGAGGGAAAATTTCTCTCAGCCTATTCCCGACTGTTGCCGTTGAAGTTAACGATGTTGCCTTGGCAAACTATGAACAAGGACAGAGTAAAGACATGGTAACTCTTGAGCAGATGGCGCTCGAGTTACAGGTCATGCCGTTGTTATCTAGTGAAGTTGTTATTGATCGCTTTGTACTTGTGAAGCCTGTTATTAACCTTGAAGTTGACAAAAACGGGAAACCAAACTGGGAACTTGAGGGAGCTCAAGATCCAGCAAGTGATACCGCAGCGGCTGAAAGCTCTGAAGTTTCAGAAGGTGGAAGCAGTACTAGCCTAAGTGGACTATCTCTAGGCGATGTTCGTATTCAGGATGGTGAATTGCACTTCACAGACCTCTCTTCAGGAACAAAAGAAGATATTGAGGCGTTAAACCTTGAAATTTCTCTGGATGCCTTGAGCAAACCTTTGTCTGTGGATGGTCGTTTGGACTGGAAAGCAGAAACGATTAATTTAAAAGCAGATATTGCTAACCTTGAAAGCCTGATGAACGGTGCAAGTACAGCTCTTGAAGCATCTGTTAGTTCATCCCCGGTAAACTTTAGCTTCAATGGAACAGCGCAACAGGCAAGTGCTTTTGCTCTTGCTGGCGCTCTTGATCTTGATGTTCCATCTGTTAAAGGTTTGACCGATTGGGTCGGTGCACCGATTGAGCGTCAAAATGAAGAAACCTTTGGTCAATTGTCCGTGAAAGGGCAACTTGATCTAAACGGTTCTGTGGTTGCGTTTGATGATGTATCTCTTGCATTTGATGCGCTGACTGCTCAGGGTGCGTTGAAAATTGATAGTTCTGGTGCTGTACCAAATATAGTTGCCGCACTTTCTACGGGGGTTCTGGATATTACGCCTTACCTACCGCCAGAAACAGCAGCTACGGATGATGCGTCTACTGGAAACACATCTGGTGAAGCTGCAACGGCGCAGAGTGCAAGTGCTGATCAGGGGTGGGATGATACGCCAATTGATTTCTCTGGGCTGAAATCTGTGAATGCTGATCTAGCCCTTAAATCCGAGGGTGTAAAAATCCGCAAGATTACAATTGGTGTCAGTGAGCTTGGTATCCTACTTCAAGGTGGCAAGTTAACCGCAGACTTGAAACAACTTGCGCTCTATGATGGTCAAGCCCGTGGTAAAGTTGTTTTGGATAGCTCAAAAGCAACGCCGACAACTGCAATTAATTTTGATCTTTCCGGTGTTCAGGCTGAACCACTGTTGTCTGATAGTGCAGATTTCGAAAAACTTTTGGGAACTCTTAGTTCCAAAGCAAACCTGACGACACAGGGGGCTTCTCAGAAAGCGATGGTTTCTAATCTCAACGGAACCGGAGATTTCATTTTTCAGGACGGGGCCGTCAAGGGCGTGAATATTCCTGGCTTGATCCGCAATGTTTCTTTGGATGCTTTGCAAAATTCCTTTGATGAAGCTCAGTCTACTGACTTTGCTGAACTATCTGGTAGCTATACAATTCAGCAAGGTGTTGTGAATAACCAGGACTTGAGCATGGTTGCACCTTTGTTCCGTCTTTCTGGTAAAGGCACAGTTCCAATGCCGCCCAAAACATTGAATTATCGTGTCGAACCTAAACTTGTCGGTGATCTCGAAGGGCAAGGTGGCGATAGTGGTGCCAAAGGGCTTGCTGTACCGTTAATGATTACGGGCACGTGGAGTAACCCTAAAGTTGCTCCAGATCTTGCAGGGGCCTTGACTGACCAACTGAAAGATCCATCCGCTCTTATCGAAGGTGTTACGAGTGGCGAAGGGGGAGTAAAATTACCTCTTGGCGATGGTGATGCTGCCGGCGGTGTCGATGAAGTTATTGAAAAGCCAAAAGATGCTTTGAAAAAGCTTTTTGGTAACTAAGTTTTTATTTCGTAAAAAAGAGCCAGCTACTAACCAAAGTAGCTGGCTTTTTCTATTTCTGACGACAGTACTTTTCTTTAAGATCCCAAAAAGCTAAAAGTCATGAACTCTTTTAACGGTTTTTTGAATGACTGAATTTAGTACAGCCGAACTGGAATGGCGGGATAATCTTGTTCCGGTATCTAGCAAACATGATGATGTGTATTATTCCCTTTCTAATGGATTAGCGGAAAGCGCGTTTGTTTTTCTAAATGCTGTTGGTGGGAGTGAACTTTGGAAGAATCAACAGAATACAGTTATTGGTGAAACAGGGTTCGGAACGGGATTAAATTTCTTAGTTACTTGGAAAGAGTGGAAAAAAACTTCTCGACCAGATCAGCATCTAACTTTTGTTTCTGTTGAAGGTTTTCCCCTTAGCCGTACTCAGCTGCAAAAATCGTTGAAGCCTTGGGATGAGCTTGGAGAAAATCGTGATGAGCTTATTAAGGCTTACCCAGATCTTAGCCCTGGTTTTCACACGCTGGAGTTTGAACGAGATAATGTTACGCTCATTCTTCTCTTTGGCGACGTTAGGGAAGTTCTAACGTGTTTTTCGGGGCAGGCTGATGCCTGGTTTTTGGATGGTTTTGCTCCTAAGAAAAATCCCGACATGTGGAATGCAGAGGTTTATGAATTGCTGGCGGCGAAATCCAAATCGGGTACAAAGTTGGCCAGCTTTACAGCGGCTGGACATGTTCGCCGTGGATTAGAAGATGCTGGTTTTAAGATTGATAGACGCAAAGGGTACGCTTTTAAACGAGAACGCATCGTTGGGGTATTCTCGCCTGATAAAGTTGATGAGGATAAAAGAAGATTTTATCCCGGATCGCTACCTTGGTTTGATATCCCTAAAGTACAAAGCAAACCTAAAAAAGTAGCCGTTGTTGGCGCTGGAATTGTCGGGAATTGTCTGGCCTATAGCCTGTCACGTGCAGGTGTCGATGTTACTTTGATTGATAAGGCATCTTCTATTGCCGAAGGGGCGTCAGGAAACCCGGCTGCGGTATTTGAACCTAAGTTGATGCGTAGCGGTACTGTATTGGGGCAGTATTTAGCATCTTGTTATCTCTACGCTTTGAGATTTTATCGGAAACTGGAAGAACAGACAGGGCAGGAAATCTGGCATCATCAGTGCGGATCTTTGGATCTTATTGGCGATAACAAAGAGCTTCAACGCCGACAGTCTTTTGTGGCCTCGAACGTTCTACCACAGGATCATTTTTGTATTGTTGATGCGAATCGTGCTTCTGAGATCGCTGGTATTAATCTGATATCGCCGGGTGTCTGGTATCCCTACGCGGGATGCCTCAATACGACTGCTCTTGCAATGGCCTTAACCCGTGGGATTGATTTCAGGCTCGATTGTGAAGTGACATTACTTGAGCCGTTTACAGATCAAGGACAGCGTAAATGGAAGCTCTCAATGTCGGAATCTGGCGAGGATCTTGAGTTTGATAGCGTTGTTCTTGCCAACGCATTTAATGTTAGGAATTTCGCACAATCTGAAAGCTTGTCAGTGATTATGAACCGAGGACAAGTCAGTACTTGCCCGCCGAACAAGGTCAGTGCAAATTTAAAGACCATTGTTAATGGTAGCGGATATATTACACCCGCTATCAAAGGGCAGCACGTCTTTGGTGCCACTTTTGAGCGGCTCTATTGTTACGATGAAGCTAAAGACAGGTCTGTTACAGCAGAGCGCCATGATCATAACTTGTTGCTTCTTAATGAAATTGTTCCCGAAATTTCAGCACAAATAGATCCGCTAGATCTAGGGGGGCGGACATCCGTTCGGGGAACAACCTTTGATCGGTTGCCGCTTGTCGGTCCTGTCTATCAGGAACAGCAATATCGTCATGATTATGTTGGGCTGAAAAATGGGCAGAAAAGTAAGCTTTCATGGCCACGGGGTGAGTATTACGAAAACCTGTTTTGTGCTGTTGGTTTTGGGTCTCGTGGGTTTTTGACGGCACCTTTGATGGCAAATTATTTGGTGAAATTGATATGTGGCTGTGATGCCCTGCCGATTTCTACGGATATTAGAGATGCAATACATCCTGCCCGATTTTTGATGAGAGATATCAAAAAAGGTTTGTGACTTACAAATTAGTGAAAGCTGCTACGTTAAAGGATCTCTATCCTTGAAATGTCCCACCCAGACTATATCGATCCCCGGGGTGGATGAGTTTGGCATAGGTAACTGCTTTCCCCTCGGACCAGGTGCGTCTTCTTAATAACAAGCAAGGCGTAGTTTCGGAAATTTGCAGTAACTCAGCCTGGTTTTCCTCTGGAGAAATGGCAAAAATAGTATGTTCGGCATTATCTAACGGAGCGACTTTCACCAGATAATCATAGGGAGTGATATCCCTAAAATCCTGATTTAGATAATCGGGAGCTGCCGCAGGATTTATATAGCGATCTTCCAGCTGAATAGGTGTCCCGTTTTCCATGTGAAGAATAACAGAATGGTAAACTGGGGAATTTAATTCCAGATTCATCACACCCGCAACGTTTGCAGAAGCTTGTTCTTGTGTAAGTAGGATAACATCGTTGCTATATTGGCTATTACGAGATCTAACTTCCTCAGCAATGCTTTTTATTGCAAGTACTGCCGATTGGGGGCGGGGTTCCGCAACAAAGGTTCCTGCACCTTGAACACGCATCAACCATCCGTCTGTGGTGAGTTCCCGTAAAGCCCGGTGAATTGTCATACGTGACATATTCTGGCTTTGGGTTAGTTCGTTTTCTGACGGTATTTGAAATCCTGGTTGCCACTGGCCAGATTGAATATGATTGATAATGTACTCTTTTACCTTTTGGTAAAGAGGTACTTTCTTATCGCAGCTGTCGGCATCCATTATATGTCCCCGCACGCTTTAAGCGTTATTGATCGTTTCTTGTTATTATTAATAATAAAACTATAGATGCATGGTTTTACAGCATATTTCCAGTCGAAACTTACTATTCAACCGGAAATACACTGTATTTGTGTCAACAAGTTGCTTCAATTTGGAACTTTAAAAGAGCAATTTATCATTATAATCAAAGCTAGGCAGGGAATCAGGGCTGGAAATCCTATTGAACGTTTCGCCCAAAACCAAATCATCTGTAGCTTCCAGATCATCGGTAAAATAACGGCCCTGCGCAAATGAAGGTCACATCTTCTGTTGCCTTGCCATAGCTCTGTTTAATAAAAGATAGGTTTAGGAGGCACACATCTGGTGGGGTGTGAATTTTAATTCCTCCGGATGCACGCAGTCATTGAGGCTGCCACAGAATTGCTACTCTTATGTAGAATAGAATCTTTGCCAATAAAGTTTCTAAATTTTAGTTATTAGGTTCATAAACTCAGCACGCGTACGGGGGTCTTTACGGAATAGGCCAAGCATTCGGCTAGTGACCGTACTGGTTTCAGTCTTATGTATACCACGTGTTGTCATACATTGATGTCCGGCATCAATGACAACTGCAACACCTTTAGGTTTAAGTACACGCTCGAGTGTGTCAGCAATCTGGGCTGTAAGAGTTTCTTGGGTTTGAAGGCGTTTCGCATAAACATCAACTAAACGAGCTAGTTTGCTGATGCCGACCACACGCTTATCAGGGATATAGGCAATATGTGCCTTACCAAGTATCGGCACGATATGGTGCTCACAATGTGATTCCAACCGCACGTTTTTTATGATGACCATTTCATCATAGCCTTCAACTTCCTCAAATGTTCTGGCAAGGATCTCATCTGGATTCATTTCATAACCCGCAAAAAATTCCTTATATGCATTTACGACGCGTTTAGGGGTATCAATTAGCCCCTCACGATCAGGGTTGTCACCTGCCCATGAAATGAGTGTTTTTACGGCTTGCATAGCCTCCTCACGACTAGGAGTTTGTCGAGTTTCTGAGAGGCTCTTGGTTTTTGCTTCTTTTGTCATATGTCTTTTTGCCATTGATTAAGTTGTGTAATGTTATAACGTACTGTTATTGAGTTAATCGAAGGCTGGCAACCAAAAACTAGTAACCGAGCTGTCCAAATATAGAAAATTCTACCTTTAGTTTGAGATGAATTATAAATACAAGGTCGTGGCATGGGTGCTGATATTGCAAAATTAATTAACTATAACGATGCAGGGCTGGTTCCTGCGATTGCGCAACAGCATGATACTGGTGAGGTGCTAATGCTTGCTTGGATGAATTATGATGCTATCCATGAAACTCTGGAAACTAACCGGGTATGTTACTGGTCGCGCTCTCGTAGAAAGCTTTGGCGTAAGGGGAAACCTCGGGCAATTGTCAAAAATTAATCGAGTTCCGTTTTGATTGTGACGAAGACACGGTTTTGATGTTGGTTGATCAAACCGGGCCAGCTTGTCACACAGGTCGGCCAAATTGTTTTTATTATGCTGTTAAAGATAGAGAAGTTTCTATTATCAGTCAGCCGCTTGAGAAAAATAAATGAATGTATCATTACAGTAAAATAAATAGCCAACCCAATCATAGCTCCCTAGAAGGGAGCTATGAATATTTAAGGGTAATATTTTGCCAAACGTAGCAGAAAAAATGATCGTTTATTTCTTCTCTAGGCTTGGTAGGAAGTCTGCTTTAGAGATTTTGTTAAAGGTTCCGTCCCAAACTAAACTTTCTGCAGTTTCCAGATCATCGGCAAAATAACGGTCCTGTTCGAAAAAGGCGACGTCTTTGCGCAATCTTTCCATAACAGTTTCAAGTGTTGGTGATGTCTTTAGTGGCTTGAGAAAGTCAATGCCTTGGGCTGCTGATAAAAGCTCGACAGCCAAAACACCCGACGTATTTTTTGCCATATCAGAAAGACGTCTCGCGGCAAAGGTTGCCATGGAAACATGATCTTCCTGATTGGCTGATGTTGGTAGGCTATCCACACAGGCCGGGTGAGCGAGGGATTTATTCTCGGACGCTAAGGCTGCTGCGGTAACCTGTGCGATCATGAAGCCAGAGTTAAGGCCGCTTCCCGCAACAAGGAAGGGTGGCAATCCTGACATTGAGCTGTCCATCAAGAGAGCAATCCGGCGTTCAGACAGAGCGCCCATTTCCGAAATGGCAAGAGCGAGAACGTCAGATGCCATGGCCACAGGCTCAGCATGGAAGTTGCCGCCTGATAGGATGTCGCCCTCTTTTGTGAAGACCAGTGGATTATCAGACACGGCATTGGCTTCGCGTTCGAAAATGCTAGCTGCAAAACGCATATGGTCCAAACAGGCACCAAGAACTTGGGGTTGGCAGCGAAGAGAATATGGATCTTGAACCTTTGAACAGTCTGCGTGGCTGTCTTTGATCGGGCTACCATCCAGAACGGTTCTGAAAACAGATGCGATGTCTGCTTGTCCAATTTGACCCCGCGCTTCTTGAATACGGGGATCAAAGGGAACATGTGATCCTTTGGCCGCTTCAACACTCATTGCACCAATAAGTGTGCTGGCATTCATCAGGTTTTCTGCTCTGAACAGGCCAACAAGGGCTAGGGCTGTCGAAACTTGAGTTCCGTTCAACAGGGCGAGGCCTTCTTTGGGCCCAAGAACCATTGGCTTTAACCCAATGCGCTCCAGACCTTTCTTGGCAGGCATAATCTCGCCTTTATAACGGGCTTTTCCTGCACCGATTATCAAAGCGGACATATGGGCGAGCGGAGCCAAATCGCCAGAGGCACCAACGGATCCTTTTGATGGAATACAAGGGTAAAGGCCTTCATTGTAGAAGGTGATCAGGTAATCAAGAACTTCCTGTCTGATACCTGAGAACCCTTGGGCTAGTGATGTGACCTTGAGTGCAAGAATAAGGCGAACAACTTCATCATCAAGCAATGGACCCATACCCGTCGCGTGGGACAAGACAAGGTTGCTCTGTAACTCTTCCAGCTGCTCGTCATCAATGCGTGTTGAGGCAAGGCGTCCAAAACCGGTATTGATGCCATAAACGGTTCTGCCGTCTCTTAATACATCGCGAACCGTTTCGGTCGAAGCTGCAATTTGCTCTTTGCAGGCTGGATCCAGTTCAATCTTTACATCATCAAATGTAAGGGCGCGAAGAGTAGAGAGTGTTAGTTGACGAGGTGTCAGGGCTAGTGATTTCATTTATCTGACTCCATAGGAAGGTCGAGATTGTTATCCCGAGCACATTTTTTAGCAATTTCATATCCGGCATCTGCATGACGCATAACACCTGTCGCGGGATCATTCCAGAGAACACGGCCTAAGCGTTTGTCTGCGGCTTCTGTACCATCAGCACAGATAACCACACCAGAGTGTTGCGAGAAGCCCATACCAACACCGCCACCGTGATGTAAGGATACCCATGTCGCGCCACCCGCAGTGTTTAGAAGCGCGTTAAGTAAAGGCCAGTCTGACACAGCATCAGATCCGTCCATCATGCTTTCTGTTTCACGGTTTGGGCTTGCAACAGACCCTGAATCAAGATGATCACGCCCGATAACAACGGGTGCTTTAAGCTCGCCATTGCGGACCATTTCGTTAAAGGCGAGGCCAAGTTTATGACGTTGCCCTAGTCCAACCCAGCAAATACGGGATGGAAGCCCTTGGAAGTGGATACGTTCACGCGCCATATCCAGCCAGTTGTGTAGATGTGGATCATCCGGAATAAGTTCTTTGACCTTTTGATCCGTTTTATAGATGTCCTCTGGGTCACCGGAAAGTGCAGCCCAACGGAAGGGGCCTATACCGCGACAGAAGAGGGGGCGAATATAGGCTGGAACAAAACCCGGGAAATCGAAGGCATTTTCCACGCCTTCTTCTAGGGCCATCTGACGGATATTATTACCGTAGTCAACTGTCGGGATGCCCTGTGCATGGAAATCGAGCATCGCCTGAACTTGGACAGCCATGGATTTCTTTGCTGCAGTTGTTGTGCCTTTGGGATCTTTTTGAGATCGTTCGACATACTCACCCCAGGTCCAACCTTGTGGAAGGTATCCGTTAAGGGGATCGTGTGCTGAGGTTTGATCGGTTACGATATCAGGGCGTACACCGCGTTTGACGAGTTCCGGGAAGATATCAGCAGCATTGCCAAGTAAGCCAACAGAGATTGCTTTTTTGTTGGCAACGGCATCATTTATAATGTTAAGCGCGTCATCAAGGTCAGTGCACTTTTTATCCAGATAACCCGTACGGATACGCATATCAATACGGTCTTCCTGACACTCAACGGCCAGCATAGAGGCGCCGGCCATTGTTGCGGAAAGCGGTTGGGCGCCGCCCATGCCACCAAGGCCACCTGTTAATATCCAGCGGCCAGAAAGATCGCCGTTATAGTGCTGACGTCCTGCTTCGACAAAAGTTTCATAGGTGCCCTGAACAATACCCTGGCTGCCGATATAGATCCATGATCCAGCGGTCATTTGGCCGTACATCATCAGGCCAGCTTTATCCAGTTTGTTAAAGTGTTCCCAGTTCGCCCAGTTTGGAACAAGGTTGGAGTTGGCAATCAGAACGCGAGGGGCATCCGAATGCGTTGGGAAAATGCCAACGGGTTTACCGGATTGTACAAGAAGCGTTTGATCGTCTTTGAGTTTCTTCAAACTCTCGACAATTTTATCGTAACATTCCCAGTTTCGTGCCGCGCGGCCAATCCCGCCATAAACAACCAATTCCTCTGGGTGTTCGGCGACATCCGGATCGAGGTTATTCATCAACATTCTAAGCGGTGCTTCACTCAACCAGCTTTCGCATGAAAGTTCTGGGCCGTGTGGCGCGCGGATTGTGCGTGTGTTCTTTTTCATTTTTCCAACTTTCCAACTCAGGAATATGTATATACAAAATAACTTGTCTATACATCTTGTCAATATCCAGAATGTTACATCTTCTGTTTTTCCTTTTCTCTTTCGGATATAAGGTGAAAAGCTATTGAGAATACATGCGTTTTGTTAAATGGAGCTATTGGTGAGCATTATCCCCGATCAAAGAGAGCAGCAGAGAATCGCTTTTATAAAAAACGCCGGTTGGGAAGGTGCTGCTGTTGAGGCTTTACCTGTTGATGCCTCTGCGCGGTGTTACTTCAGGTTGTCCAAGGGCGATGAGACAAAGATCGTTATGGATGCGCCGCCGGGTATTGCTGAACCTGTTGCCGTGTTTGCAAAGGTTGGGCGGCATTTATTATCCTGTGGTGTTTCGACCCCTGTTATCCATCGAGAAGACATTGAAAACGGTTTTCTGTTGCTGGAAGATTTTGGCGATAATACCTACGCAAAACTTTTGAATGCAGGATGGGATGAAGAAAAGCTCTATGAGCTTGCTGTTGATGTGTTGGTTACAATGCATTCATCTGAAAAGTTAGCTCAAATCGATATGCCGCCTTATGACCTAACCTTTTTGATAAAGGAGGCACTTATTATGGCGGATTGGTATGTGCCAAGCATAAAAGGTGAAGCTCTGTCTCTTGAGGCGCGGCAGGCCTATGTGTCGGCTTGGTGTCAGGTTTTTAAATCGCTTCCTTTGCTACCAACGACTTTGGTTCTGCGGGATTTCCATATTGATAATCTTATGATTTTAAATGGGCGCGAAGGTGTTGCATCATGTGGTCTATTGGATTTTCAGACGGCTGTACTTGGTGTTGCGCCTTATGATCTGATGTCTCTGGTTGAAGATGCTCGTCGTGATATTGATGACAGGTTAAGAACAAGGATGATCAATCGTTATCTCAAGGCGATGGAAATTGATCGTGATAGTGACGCGGGAGATGCCTTTATGTCGTGGTACTATGCTCTTTCTGCGCAGCGCCATGCCAAGGTACTTGGATTGTTTACGCGTCTCTACTCGCGAGATCAAAAGGATGCTTATCTAAAGCATATAAAGCGTGTGAGTGGTTTAATGAGCATTTCTTTGCAGAATAGTATTCTGGGGCCTGTAAAGAGCTGGTTCGATAAATACTTTCCGGATTATGTCGTTGAATTAGAGGCTGAAACTATTGATCAACAAAAGGTTATCAAATTAGCTATTCTAACGGAAGACTTTCCTGTTTCGCTGTCTTAAATAATTTTTGTCTTAAGGGCTTTTGAAGAAGATCTTTTAGCAAGGCATGTCATGCCTGAGGAATTCGTGTAGGGGAAAAGCTATGCCATCAATTATCTCTGCCCAATCCCATGTTTGTTATGGGCATGTTGGGAATTCTGCGGCGGCATTTCCGATGCAGAAGCTTGGAGTATCTGTGCATTCAGTTCCAACGACAATTTTATCCAACCATCCAGCGCACTCTAGCTTTTATGGACAGGCGATAGAGAGTGACCTTTTGCGGGGCCTGTTCTCCGGACTGGAAGAGCGTGGCGCTTTTCATGGAAGTGCAGGATTTCAGAGCGGTTACCTTGCAACACTGGACAATGGGCATGTTATTGAGAAAGCCGTAAAGCGGTTTAAAGTATGTAACCCTAAGGGAATATATTGTCTTGATCCTGTTATGGGGGACGTCGGAAAAGGTTTTTTTGTCCAGGCGGGAATACCAGAATTAATTGCACAAAAATTGTTGCCCCTTGCTGATATTATCACACCAAATAAATTTGAGTTTGATGCTCTTACCGCAACAAGTTGCCAGAGCCATAATGATATGGTTGCCGCTGCGCGCAAGCTGATGGGAGATTTCAATCTACGTTGTGTGGTGATTACGTCTGCTGATTTTGGTGAAAAAGAAACAACACATACACTTGTCGTTCGTCGAGAAGATGCAACGTTATACACTACACCATTTTTACAAAATGGCCCTTCGGGAGCGGGTGATCTGTTTACAGGAATGTTCATAGCAAGAATACTCATGGGGCAAAATGAAATGGAAGCCGCCGACTTATCTTTGAATGCTGTATATTCCATAATAAAGCACACTGTGACATCTAATCTAAAAGAACTGGATGTAATCACACACCAGAAGTGTATTATTGATTTGATGCGAGTAACTACACGAAATAAAGTGTGAATATAAAATTTATTTCTCTCCTGTATTTATCTTTTTCCCGACGAGAAATGTGAAAAATCCTTTTCTTGTATGGTAAATTTATTCGTTATTGAAATCGTTTAATTTTCCTAGTGTATTGTATTTATTGTAGAAATTTAAATATTCTTTAAAATGGATTTTATGTTCAATAATTGGTGTTTATTGTTAAAATCAAATAAAACATATTTTTTGTGTTAAATAATAAAAAATTTCATTTTTACTTGTAATTTTTTCAAAACATGTCATCTATTCACTGTGAGTTAATGTGATTGAGAAAATAATTTCTCGTAATTATGTGTGAAATAAGTGTGAGGGTGTCATGGATCACTTTCCGATTTTCCTGTCTCTTAAGGGGCAGAAAGTTGTTTTGGTTGGCGGCGGCGACTTAGCTGCAAGAAAACTGCGTTTGCTTCGTAAAGCTGATGCTGCGGTAACTGTGATCGCACCTTCACTCTGTACCGAGATCGAAGAGCTGGTTGCGCAGGCTGAGGTTGTTCATCTGGGGCGTAAATTTCTGAATGAAGACGTTACAGGTGCAAGTCTTGTTTTTGCGGCAACTGATATCGAAGAAATTGATGCAGCGGTTGCGAAAGCTGCACGAGCACTGGGCATTAAGGTTAATGCCGTTGATCGCCCGGAACTGTCAGATTTCATTATGCCTGCGATTGTTGATCGCTCGCCGATTGTTATTGGTATTTCAAGTGGTGGTTCTGCGCCAATTCTTGCACGTAATCTTCGCGAGAAAATTGAAGGGATGTTACCCCCAGCGCTCGGACGTCTTGCCTCTTTCGCGGACAGTTTTCGCGGGGCGGTAAAGGGAACCATTTCTAACGGTAATGATCGTAGAAAGTTTTGGGAAAATTTCTTTGATGGCCCCATCGCTGAGTCTGTTCTGTCTGGGCGTGAAGTTTCTGCCCGCGAGAGTATGCTTGGGCTGATTAACCGGAACTGGAAACAGGAAAATGCAGAGGGTCATGTTGCCATCGTTGGTGCGGGCCCAGGTGATCCGGATCTTCTTACCTTTCGCGCCATGAGATTTATGCAACAGGCTGATGTTGTTGTGTATGACCGATTGATCAGTGATGAAATTCTCGACTATGTGCGCCGCGATGCAGATCGTATTTATGTGGGCAAAGAACCGGGGCATCACAGCCATACCCAGGACGAGATTAATAACATTCTTGTGCGTGAAGCACGTAAGGGACTGCGTGTTGTTCGTCTGAAGGGCGGCGATCCATTTGTTTTTGGTCGTGGTGGTGAAGAAATGGATGTACTGCAATCTGCAGGGATTGAAGTTGATGTTGTTCCGGGGATTACGGCTGCGGTTGGTTGCGCAGCAGCATCGGGCATACCGCTGACCCATCGTGAACACGCATCGATGGTCACTTTTGTGACTGGGCAGACGGGGGATGATATGACCGCCGCTGATTGGTCAAGCTTGATCAACAGTCGCCAAACATTGGTCTTCTATATGGGGCTAAAGAATGCTGGGCAAATATCTGATCGCTTGATTAAACACGGCCAGGATCCAAAGACACCAATTGCGATCATCGAGAATGGTACGCGTATCGATCAAAGGGTTCTTCCCGGACAGCTTTTTGATGCTGCTGAGATGGTTAAGCGACATCAGGTGACTGGTCCTTCACTGATCGTTATCGGATCAGTTGCGGCCTATGCCGATACATCAGATTTACAGCAGATTACGACTGCTGCGATGGAAAATACAAATACGGCTTCCTTTTTGAATGAAGTCGCCGTTGCCGCGCAATAAGTGGCACGTTTTGGAGAGAGTAAAGAATATGTCATTGCAAATTATGACTGCGAACAGACTGCTTGGTGGTGGTGTTGTTTATTTTGGTGAAGATGCAGAATGGACAGATCATTTTTCATCTGCAAAGGCCGTTGAAGATAAAGATGGCGAAGCATTGTTGTTGGCCGAGGCTGAAAAAGCAGAAGCGAACCAGATTATAGTTGGTCCTTACCTGATTAAAGTGGGGCGCAATGAATCTGGTCTTCAGCCACTTTCAGTCAAGGAAGGTATTCGGGCAAAAGGCCCAACCGTTGAGTATGGTCATAATACTCCGGCGAATTCATCGGGGTCAGTTTCATCCGGGTCAGTTAAGGAATAACGCAATGTATCGCTATGATGAATTTGACTATGATTTTGTTCAACAACGTGTTGCTCAGTTTGGGGATCAGGTAGAACGCCGTATCGAAGGCGATTTGACCGAAGATCAATTTAAACCATTACGTTTGATGAATGGTCTCTATCTGCAACTACACGCCTATATGCTCCGTGTTGCTATTCCTTATGGGACTTTCAATTCAGTGCAGATGCGTAAACTGGCCCATATTGCCCGTAAATATGACCGAGGCTATGGCCACTTTACGACGCGTCAGAACATACAATATAATTGGCCAGTGCTTAAGGATGTTCCTGCTATTCTCAAGGAACTTGCCGAAGTTGAGATGCATGCGATCCAGACCAGTGGTAACTGCATAAGAAACACAACGTCTGACCAGTATGCTGGTGCTGCAGCCGACGAGATTGAAGATCCGCGGGTTTACTGCGAAATCATTCGCCAGTGGTCTTCTCTACATCCAGAGTTCACCTTCTTGCCCCGTAAGTTCAAGGTCGCTGTGACGGGGGCAACAACTGACCGTGCTGCCATTCGTGTTCACGATATTGGCTTGGCGATTGTTAAGAACGATGAAGGTGAAGTTGGCTTTGAAGTTCACGTTGGTGGTGGTCAGGGACGTACACCAATGATTGGTAAGGTCGTTCGTGAATTCCTGCCTAAGGAACATCTGTTATCTTATCTTGAAGCCATTTTGCGCGTGTATAACCAGATTGGTCGTCGCGATAACAAATACAAAGCCCGGATCAAAATCTTGGTGCATGAAACGGGTATTGATGAAATCCGTCGTCTGGTCGAAGAAGAATGGAACCGGATCAAAGATACTGCGTTGAACTTACCGTTGGAAGAAGTTGATCGTATTAACGATTACTTTGCGCCACCAACTTTTGAAACGCTTGATGCGACATCCCGTTCGTTCGAAGTAAAACGCTTTGAAGATCGCGGTTTTGCAACTTGGGTGCGTGCGAACGTTATTGCGCATAAGAAGCCTGGCTATGCCATTGCGAATATTTCGTTGAAACCCGAAGGGGAAGCGCCGGGCGATATCACGGATGATCAGATGGAAGTTGTTGCTGATCTGGCAGAGAAATACAGCTTTGATGAAATTCGGGCGACACATGAACAAAACCTTGTTTTGCCACATGTGAAGCTTGACGATCTTTATGATGTTTTCCTTGGTTTACGGGAAGCGGGATTGGCAACAGGAAATCTTGGCTTGATTTCTGATATGATTGTTTGCCCCGGTCTTGATTATTGTGCCCTTGCAAATGCCCGCTCAATCCCGGTTGCTCAGGCCATTAGCAAGCGTTTTGCTGATATCGAGCGCCAGTATGATATTGGTGAACTAAAGCTAAAGATTTCTGGGTGTATCAATGCCTGTGGTCACCACCACGTCGGTCATATCGGTATTTTGGGTGTCGATCGTAAAGGTGAAGAGTATTACCAGATTACGCTGGGTGGAAACGCGAACGAAAATGCTGCGATCGGCAAAATTATCGGGCCATCATTTGCCTATGATAAAATTGTCGATGCGGTTGAGACCGTAGTGAACACCTACTTGGAAATCCGTGACAGTGCCGAGGAAAGTTTCCTTGATGCTTATAATCGGGTTGGCATGGCTCCGTTCAAGGAAAGACTTTATGCTTAAGGCATCGACCTTGTTACCAAAAGAAGGAAGCGCACGAGAGCGTATGGAAACGACAAAATCCCGCGCAGCAGAATTGCTGGACAGCGTTCGGAATTTGTCGACTCATGATGCCCTTGTCCGACTCATTGAAGATGAATTTAAAGGTCGCGTTGCTCTTGTTTCTTCTTTTGGGACAGAGTCAGCCATCCTTTTGCATCTTGTTGCTCAGGTTAATCCAAACACACCTGTCATCTTTATGGATACAGGGAAATTATTTGGTGAAACGCATAGGTATCGGCGTCAACTGACCGAGTTTTTGGGTCTTACTGATGTACGTCAGATCTTGCCCGATGAAGCAAAGCTGTCTGAAAAAGATCCCAAGAGTATCCTTTGGAATCAAGACACAGATATGTGTTGTTGGGTGCGCAAGGTCGAGCCTATGAACCGTGCGCTTGATGATCTCGACGCTTGGATTTCCGGGCGTAAGAGGTTCCAGTCTGTAACACGTGCCAAGTTGGAGCTTGTTGAAGCAGAAGGTTCGCGAATTAAAATCAACCCGCTTGCCTATTGGGAGCGTGATGAGATTACGGCTTATTTCAACAAGCATAACCTGCCGCGTCACCCGCTAGAAGCTGAGGGGTATCCATCAGTAGGCTGTATGCCGTGTACGGATAAGGTTGAGGCAGGCGCAGACCCAAGAAGCGGACGTTGGAAAAATCAGGATAAGACCGAGTGTGGTATTCACTTTCTTGATACAGGTGCCGCAAGGAATACGACCGCATAAGCAAGCCAGCTTTTGTTGATTAAAGTTTAACCTAGCCATCGCTAGCATAAAGTCCTTAGAAGTTTTTAGGACGTACTAGTCAGGCAGATTGAAAGAAAAGAGAGTAAAATGCCGCTCATAAGAGATGGACGTCAGATTGCTGATAAATGGACCAAGCTGGATAACGAAGCTGAAGTTCCTGCCGCAGATTCTATCATCGTGTCACTTGATCGCTGGAACAGTGAAAAAGAGACTTTGGTCGATCTTGGTCTAGAACTTGGTGTGTTTCTAGAGAGCAATGAGTCGCCTGAGTTGATCGAGGATGATTTAAATAAACTCTCTTTGGTTGCCTTGAACTTCCCGGCCTTTGGCGATGGCAGAGCCTATTCCTATGCACGTATTCTAAAAGAGCGTTATGGGTTTGAAGGGGAGGTCAGAGCTATAGGTGATGTACTGTATGATCAGATCCAGCTTATGCAACGCTGTGGCTTTGATACGCTTGAGATCAAAAGTGATGCGACGCTTCGTTCTTTGAACCGGAATAAGTCTGCCGATGTGAATGTGTTTTACCAACCTACTGTGGATGGTGAAGTAACGGCGTCTTCATTACGTAAGCGTTTGATCGAAAGCCACCAAGAACTGGGCTACAATAAAGCATCTTAATTTTATTGTTCAGTCATTTTGACAATGGGCTGATTACTGGAGTGCGTTATGACTTATGTCGTTGCGGATAATTGCATTAAGTGCAAGTACATGGATTGTGTAGAAGTTTGTCCTGTAGATTGTTTCTACGAAGGGGAAAACACGCTGGTCATCCACCCTGATGAATGCATTGATTGCGGTGTTTGTGAACCGGAATGTCCCGCAGAAGCGATTTTGCCTGATACAGATCCAGAAGCTGAAAAATGGCTGGAAATGAATACCAAGTACGCGGAGATCTGGCCAAATATCACTGAGCAGGGACAACCCCCTTCTGATGCAGATGAATTCAACGGATTGCCTGGGAAATACGAGAAATTTTTCAACCCTAATCCCGGTGGGCAGGAAGCAGAAAAAAAAGCTGGTTAATTGCACCGCTGATGATTGTAGAAGGGCATCCATTCGGGTGCCCTTTTTTCATTATGGATATAGGGGGCGAAATCTGGGTGTTATCGGTTCCTTTACCATTCTGGGATATCAAGAAAAGGATAGCCGTACGAAATGTGTGGTTTCCTTTTGTCCAGAAGCCACGGAAATCTTGATATGCTAGGTATTTTAAAAAAAATGTATCTCCCGCTGATTATGGGTGGGGTATTGTGGTCTGGCCCCGTTCTTGCTGAGTGCCAAAAGCCAAGTTATGACCCTCCAAAATGCACAAAACAGTATATTGAAATTCAGTTTTTAGACGCTAAAGATTTTGAAAAATGCAAAAGAGAAGTGACATACTTTCTTGAGAGCTTGGATATTTGGTCCAAATGTATTGAAAATGAAGCGCGTTTAAAGGGGGATGAGGCTATCAAGCTCTTTAATTGTAAGGTCAATGGAACAGCTAATTGTCTTGAGACCTCTGGGTAGAGGGCATAATCCTTTTCTTGTCTAAGTTCTAGATATCTCAGAGATAGTAATGATATAAGCCTGTTATGACTGGCTTACCCATAGATTCCGTTCTTCCACAAGTTGCGCAAAAACTTGCTGAAAAAAACTCGCTTGTGCTTCAAGCCCCCCCTGGTGCCGGTAAGACAACAGGTGTTCCTTTGCACCTTCTCCATTCAGATTGGCTTGGTGATAAAAAAATTATCATGCTTGAACCTCGGCGTCTTGCGGCGCGAGCTGCTGCGACCAGAATGGCAGAGCTTTTGGGTGAGGGTATTGGCAATACAGTTGGTTATCGTATCCGACTGGAAAAGAAAGTGAGCGCCAGAACAAGGATTGAGGTTGTCACAGAGGGTATCTTAACTCGAATGCTACAAAACGATCCTGAGCTATCTGGTGTCGGGTTGGTTATCTTTGATGAGTTTCATGAGCGTAGTTTACAGGTAGACTTGGGACTTGCGCTTTGTCTCGAGGTTCAGGCAGCACTTCGAGATGATCTTCGGCTTCTTGTTATGTCTGCGACGCTGGATGGTCAGACAGTTTCTCGCCTGATGGATGATGCGCCAATTGTCACAAGCGAAGGTCGGAGTTTCCCTGTTGATATAAATTACGGACGAGAAACTCAGCGCAAGAATATTCCGTTTGATGTGGCTGACAAGATAGAAGGGGTTCTTCAGGAAGAGGAAGGAAGTATCCTTGCTTTCCTGCCCGGTGTTGGGGAAATAAAACGGGTAGAAAACCTTTTGTTATCAAAGAAAACGACGGCAGACGTCGAGGTTTATCCTCTCTATGGTGATTTACCTATGGCGAAACAACGAAAAGCAATCGAACCTGTCGAGGGGGGGCAACGGAAAGTTGTTTTGGCGACCTCTATTGCCGAGACAAGCTTAACCATTGAGGGCATCAGAATAATAATAGACTGTGGTTTTCGGCGTAGTCCGAGGTTTGATCCTTCATCGGGTTTAACGAGGTTGGAAACTATTCGTGTCTCAAGAGCGTCAGCTGATCAGAGAGCTGGTCGTGCTGGGCGGTTGGAACCGGGGATTTGTTACCGTTTGTGGCCGGAATCCCAAAATGGCGGGTTAGTGTCACAGGATCGCCCTGAGATTCAAGAAGCTGATCTTTGTTCGCTTGTGCTTGAATTGCTGAACTGGGGGACTACAAATCCTGAAGAGTTAAATTGGTGCACAGTACCTCCAAAATCATCTTGGAATCAGGCGCTGGAACTGCTCCGATCTTTAGGTGCTATTGACCAGACTGATCATATTACAGATCACGGTAAAAAAATGTCCCGACTTCCTGTTCATCCTCGGCTTGCGCACATGCTTGTCAGAGGGAAGGAGGAGGGCGCAGGTTGGCTTGGTTGCCTTATGGCGGCGTTGTTAACTGAAAGGGATATCTTACAAGATGGATCGACCAAAACGCAGACTGATCTTTTGGTTCGGATTGATGCTTTCACACGAAAGTCGATGGATAGAGGTTTCAAATTTGATTCTTATCGTTTGAAACAGGTTAAACGCACCGCAGAACAATATGCCAGAGCGTTGGGTGTGAAGCCGGGCACAGCTATTGATACAGAGTATGCCGGAGGTTTGGCTTCTCTTGCCTATCCTGACCGCATTGGAAAGCTCCGCAAAAATGCAGTGGGTCGCTTTAAACTCTCTGGCGGTAAGGGGGCCGAGCTGGATGAGTTAGACCCCTTGGCGTCAAAATCTTATCTTGTGATGACAAATATTGGAGGTGCAGGGGGCTCAGCGCGAGTCTATCAGGCTATTGAGGTGTATGATAGTCAAATTCGGAAGTTTCATGCTGAAAGCATCGTGTCCGAAGATCGGGTGAGACTGGATGATTTAAAAGGTGTTTTTCTGGGGGAAAAGGTTGAGCGTTGTGGCGAAGTTATTCTCAAGGAAACACGCGTTAAGGAACCTGATCAGGACGCAATCAAACAGGAAATTCTGACGTTAGTTAGGGGGAAAGGCTTGACGATCCTTGACCCAGGTGCTGACTTTGAACATCTGTGCTGTCGGGTTATCTCTGCTGGGATGCTGGCAGAGAAGGTTGATTGGCCTGATTTTTCTACAGCTGGGTTGATCTCTAGTGTTGAGACTTGGCTGTTGCCTTATCTTGATGATGTCACGACACTGAAGGCATTACAGGCACTGGATCTTAAAAGTATTCTACTTTCATTTCTGGATTGGGATAAGCGACAGTTTTTGGATGAAAACTTCCCAAGCCGGATTGAGCTCCCGACCGGGAATACAGCCAGAATCAACTATAGTGATTCAATGTTGCCTGTTCTTGAAGTCAGGCTTCAAGAGCTTTTTGGTTTATCCGTAACGCCATCAATCTTTGGTGGTCGTATTCTTTTGCGTCTCCATTTGTTATCCCCTGCGCGACGTCCGTTACAAGTTACCAGCGATTTAGCCGGTTTTTGGGCCAATACCTATCACGATGTGAAAAAGGATATGAAGGGACGCTATCCGCGACATTACTGGCCTGATGATCCCTTGATTGCAGAGCCAACATCAAAAACCAAAAAGAACATGAATAAAACACGTCGTTAGGAGGTCGTGTTCCTCGAGTGTGTTTTCTTTGATACGGGGTGGTTAAAGCTTGGGTAATTTCCGGAATTTGATTTTTAGTGTGAATTAACCTATTGCTTAAATCAGTTGAGAGAGGGTAGCGGGTTTCATGCATCCAACAAGAAGACAAAAAGAAATCTTGAAAGCAGTTCGGCAAAAAGGGTTGTGTACCATCCTTGAGCTTGCCAACCAATTTTCGGTATCTGACGAGACCATTCGGCGTGATGTAAAGCCAATGGTTAATGCTGGATTGGTTGAAAAGGTACATGGTGGTATTATTGTTCCTGACGAAGGGCATGAGCCTCCTTTTCAGCACAGGATGGTTGAAAACCACGAAGCCAAACAACGTATTGGTTTTGAGCTTTCAAAAATAATTCAGAGCGGCGATTCATTGATCATGGATACAGGGAGTACGACCGCTATTGCAGCACATGCGCTGCAAGAGCACTCAAATTTGCTGGTTGTGACCAATTCTGTGGAAACCGCCAGAGCACTGGCAACCCGAAACGGAAACAGAGTTTATATCGCCGGGGGAGAGTTGCGTGCCGATGACGCCGCTGCTTTTGGCCCTTCTGCAATAGCTTTTATCAAGCAATTTGACGTGAAGTATGCTGTCCTGTCACTGGGGGGGGTGGACCCAGTCAAGGGGTTGATGGTTGATCATCTGGAAGAGGCCGAGTTTTCACGTACCGTGATGGAACAGGCGCAAAAAACTATTGTTGTGGTCGATCAGAGTAAGTTCAATCGATCTCGTCTGGTTAAGGTCGCGCCTCTGGATGTAATTGATGTGCTGATCACTGATGGCGAACCTGATCCGGATTTGGCCGCCTGTTTACGAGACGCGGAAATCGAAGTGATTGTGACTGTCTGAGGCATTAAATTTTTAGTCGTAAATTATTAAAAATCATCTATCTAAAGTTTAGGCGGTTTGGATTATTCCGAACTGCCTTTTTTATTTGGCGTTGGTTAAATCCTTTAAAATCCACAATGTAGTCAGAAGGGGTTATGATTTTGGTGTAAATGTTGTTTTTGTGTTGACTTGTGATGATGTATGTTGATATTTTTGGATATTGAAAGTGTTGATGTGTCCAAAATAAATAATAAAAACTCGAAATCCTTACAGGGAGTAGGTTTATGATTAAAACATCAAGGTTTGCATTGGCTTTACTAGGAAGCCTTGCACTGTCAAATTTTACAACAACAGCTTCTTTTGCTGATGTTGAATCAAATGATCCTATTAAACTGACATTACATGATTGGACGGGACAGCTTCTGACCACCAAAATCATGGGGTCAGTTCTACAAGAAGCCGGTTATAATATTGAATATGTTCAGGCTGATTATATCGCTCAATTTGCAGGTCTCAAAGAAGGCGATCTTCACGTTGCTATGGAGATCTGGGAAACCACAGGTCGTGAGGCTATGGATGAAGCGACCGCGACTGGCAAGGTGGAAAATTTGGGCGAGTCAGGTATGGTGGCCATCGAAGAATGGTGGTATCCCTCCTATATGAAAGAAGTCTGCCCAGGCCTGCCGAATTGGGAAGCTCTCAACGAATGTGCCGAGGCTTTTTCCACACCTGAGACCGCGCCAAAAGGTCGTTATCTTGGGGCCCCTGTAACTTGGGGAGGCTTTGATGATGAGCGTGTTGAAGCGCTCGAGATGGATTTTGAAGTCATCCATGCGGGTACAGATGCAGCTCTTTTTGCAGAACTGGAATCTGCATATCAAAGAAAGGCGCCTGTGCTGCTCTGGGTTTATGCTCCACACTGGGCACCAGCTAAATTTGATGGCGAATGGGTCGAATTCCCAAAATATACAGCTGAATGTTATAATGATCCATCATGGGGATCGAACGAAGATGCTGCTTATGACTGTGGTAAGCCTACGGGACCGATTTGGAAAGTTGCGTGGTCTGGTGTGAAAGACAAATGGCCTGGTGCTCATAAGGCAATTGAAGACTTTAACATTTCCAACGATGAAATGTCTCAGATGATTATTGAAGTCGATCTCGATGGCAAAGATATGGATGCCGTCGTGAGTAATTGGGTCGATGCAAATAAAGACCGTTGGGCATCTTGGATTAAATAAGATGTAGATTGATCGGGGAAGAGGAGGAATCCTTTTTACTCCTCCTTATCCCCGAGCAATTATTGAATATCGAAACATAAAATCTTTTCTGTAATAGGTCCTGTGGGTATGAGCTCATCAGTTAAATTGTCGTGCCGTGGTGTCTGGAAGATATTTGGGCCCGATGCAAAAAACTTTCTCGTAAATCACAATCACAAACCTAGATCGCGTGATTTGAAAGCAGCCAACCTTGTTGGTGGCGTGCGGGATGTGAATATAGATATCCATTCTGGTGAAATCTTTGTCATCATGGGCTTATCTGGATCTGGTAAATCCACACTGGTTCGCTGTCTATCTCGGTTGATTGAACCAACCGGTGGCGAGATACTTTTTGATGGACAAGACCTCTTAAAGGCTAGTGATGATGAAATGATTGAGATCCGTCGCCATAAAATGGGGATGGTTTTTCAGCACTTCGCGCTACTACCGCATCTAACTGTTCTAGGTAACGTTGCTTTCCCTCTGGAAATACAAGGGATCTCAAAAGAGAAGCGTGAAAAGTTAGCCCTGGAAATAATTGAACTTGTCGGCTTGTCCGGACGAGAGAACTATTATCCTCGCGAGCTTTCCGGTGGACAGCAGCAACGCGTTGGTATCGCGCGTTCACTTGCTGTTGAACCTGAAATTTGGTTTTTGGATGAGCCCTTTTCTGCGCTGGATCCCCTAATCCGCCGCGAGATGCAGGACGAATTTATCCGCCTGCAGAATGTGCTCAAAAAAACCATTGTTTTCATAACTCACGATTTTGACGAAGCCATTCGTCTTGCTGACAGAATTGCAATTATGAAAGACGGTAAGGTGATACAGATTGGTACACCTGAAGATCTCGTGATGAACCCCGCAACGGATTATGTTGCAGAATTCACCCAACACATCCCAAGGGCAAAGGTTCTGACAGCAGGGTTGTTGAAAGAAGCTTATGATTCTTCAATTAAAACGTCGGGAACAGTCGCGCACGATACTGTAATTGCTGATATCGCAGATGATATCGAACGCTCTGATAAGCCTTTTGTTGTGACAACAGCCGATGACACGCCTGTTGGTCTTTTAAGCCGTAAAAGGGTTATGGACGTCCTCGTGGGGCGCGAGGTGTCGTTGTGATTTCAGCAATGAAGAATAAGGTTTTGGATGTCCGGCCTTTTGGTTCAGCGAAAATTTTTTGGATATTGGCGCTTCTTGTAACAGTTTTTTTCTATCTAGAAGGCAAGGGACTGTTTCCCAAGTGGATGTTCAAAGTTCCGCGAAAATCACAAATCCCTGTAAAGAATTACATATCCGATTTTATGAATTGGTTAGTCCAGGAAGCTAATTTTGGCTTTTTTACCTTCAAAGAATTAACGCGGGGTATATCTGGTTTACTTGATCTTCCTTTGTCTTTTGCCACAAGTCTTTTTTCAACGGGATTTATGGAAGGCCAAGGGTCGCAAGCTATTCAAATTATTCCACCAATGTCATGGATTGCGGTGATCGCTGCAGTGGTTGCAATGGGGCATTATGCCAAGGATTGGAAACTCGCAAGCTTTATTGGGGCGTGTTTCCTCTATCTGGCTATTTTTGGTCAGTGGGATAGTGCAATGGTGACTTTGGCCTCCATTGTCATTGCCGTTCCCTTTGGTGTTGTCGGGGGCTTGCTATTGGCGATAGGGGCTTATCGCTTTCCTTGGTTCGAGAAAACAATCTCTCCTGTTCTGGATTTGATGCAGACAATTCCTGTTTTTGCCTATCTGGTACCGATCCTGTTCTTGTTTGGCTTTGGTCCAGTTGCGGCGATGATTGCCACCATTATTTATGCCATGCCGCCAATGACACGTATTGCGATTATGTCGTTAAAAGGTGTGCCAAGCGAGATTATTGACTTCGGTAATATGGCGGGATGCACCAAGCGACAGTTGATGTGGAAGGTTCTTGTTCCCTCTGCTGCGCCAGGTATTATGGTCGGTGTTAATCAGGTGATTATGCTGTCTCTGAATATGGTCATTATCGCATCGATGATTGGGGCAGGTGGACTTGGATATGATGTTTTGTCATCCTTGCGACGATTAGATATCGGTGGCGGGCTTGAAGCAGGTGTTGGTATCGTTGTCCTTGCTATTGCTCTTGACCGGTTGAGCCAAGCATTTGCCGCACGGTCTGAACCCATACATCTTGACGGGCAGGCAAATATTATTCGACGGCACCCTTGGTCTTTGTCAGTCACAGTTATTGTTCTCTTTACTCTTGTATCCGGCTTTATCGTTCCGGCTATTCAGAATTATCCCGATACTTGGGAATTGGGCGTAGGGTCCTCATTAGCTGAATTAGTTGCGTGGATTAATGTCAACTTCTTTGATGCACTTGAAGCCTATAAAACCATTGTTCTGGTTTACTTCATGGTACCCGTGAAGCTTGTTTTGCTTAAGATGCCGTGGGCTTGGACAATCCTGTTGCTCTGTGTCGGTGCGTGGCAGTTAGGAGGCAGAAAACTCTTTCTTTTAACGCTTCTTCTAAGTCTGTTTATTGTTGCGACTGGAATGTGGGAAAAAGCAATGATTACCGTATACCTTTGCGGCGTATCGGTTGTGATTGCCTGCCTTATCGGTATTCCTGTTGGTATTCTTGCAGCAGAAAACGATCGTCTCGGTCGTGTTGTACAAGTGGTGATTGATACACTTCAAACATTACCAAGCTTCGTGTATTTGATTCCTGTTGTGATGCTGTTCCGCGTTGGCGATTTCTCAGCAATGGTGGCTGTTGTTCTCTATGCAATTGCACCAGCCATTCGGTATACGACACACGGGATACAGCAAATTCCATCGTCCTTGGTAGAGGCTGGCATAACTTCTGGGTGCACACGACGCCAATTGCTCTGGAAAGTTAAGCTGCCACTTGCGCTGCCTGAAATCCTTCTCGGCCTAAATCAAACGATTATGCTTGCGTTGTCCATGTTAGTTATCACCGCTTTGGTTGGAACTCGTGATCTTGGACAGGAAGTTTATATTGCCTTGACCAAAGCAGATACCGGACGTGGGCTGGTGGCCGGACTTTCCATTGCCTTTATCGCAATTATTGCGGATCGCATGATTGCCGCAGGTTCTCGTAAAGCTAAACAACGCCTTGGATTGGGCGGGGAATTGGGACAGGAAACCCGATGACAAACAAAGAAGATATCATAACGCAGCTTCCCTGTTGGGATGGTGCGGTTGATCCTGAACCTCTTGGGGGAGGGATTACCAATCACAACTATACAGTTCAGGATAATAAGGGAAAATACGTCGTTCGTTTCGGGGAAGACATCCCGGTGCATCATGTGATGCGCTTTAATGAGCTGGCGGCGAGCCAAGCAGCCTTTCAGGCTGGAATTTCACCCGAGGTGATTTTTGCTGAAAACGGCATCATGGTTTTGCGCTTCATCGAAGGAACCTGTTTTGATGAGAGTATGGTCCGTGATCGGAATAACTTGGAAAAAATTATTCCTCTGATACGGCGAGCACATACTGAAATACCAAAATTTTTACGCGGACCATCGCTTGTGTTCTGGGTATTTCATGTCATTCGGGATTATGCGGCTACCTTGAAAGTAGGGCGGAGCCGAATGGTCAATGAACTGCCTTGGCTTTTGAATAGCGCGACCGAGTTGGAAGCAGCCGTCGGTAAGGTGGATCTGGTGTTTGGGCACAATGATTTGTTGGCGGCAAACTTCATTGATGATGGCAATCGGGTTTGGCTATTTGATTGGGATTATGCCGGGTTTAATTCCCCTCTTTTTGACCTTGGGGGGCTGGTTTCCAATTCAGCACTGGATAAATCTGCAGAACAGTGGGTACTCGAAAGTTATTTCGATAGTCCTGTGACGGATGAACTTCTGCATAGATACGAGGCGATGAAATGCGCCTCTCTCTTGCGAGAGACCATGTGGAGTATGGTGTCGGAAATTCATTCTGATATCGATTTTGATTATCAAAAATATACCGAGGAAAACCTCGATAAATTCAAAGCACAGCTTCAAGCCTTCCAAAAAAGTGAGATACAAAAATGACCGATTCAAAATCTGATACCCTGCCTAAAGATGCTCGGATAGTCGTTATTGGCGGTGGTATTGTCGGGACATCAACAGCCTATCATCTTGGCAAGATGGGCTATAGTGACACAATACTAATAGAACGCGGCAAGCTCACATCTGGCACAACATTTCACGCTGCAGGTTTGGTGGGACAGCTGCGTTCCAATGCCAACATTACCCAATTACTAGGTTATTCTGTTGATCTTTATAAAAATTTGGAAAAAGAAACAGAGCAGGCCACTGGATGGAAGATGAACGGTGGTTTGCGTCTGGCGTGTAATGAAGAACGTTGGACAGAGGTAAAGCGTCAAGCAACAACAGCCCATTCCTTTGGTTTAGACATGCAATTGCTTACACCTAAGGAAGCGCAAGAGCTGTGGCCGATGATGACAATCGATGATGTGGTAGGTGCTGCTTTCTTACCAACAGATGGTCAGGCAAACCCATCGGACATTACACTTTCCCTTGCAAAAGGGGCGCGAATGAACGGCGTTTCAATTTTTGAAGATACTGAAGTTCTTGATGTTGAAGTGGAAGATGGCAAGGTTGTGGCCGTTGTTACTTCAAAGGGACGTATTGTCTGTGACAAGGTTGTAAACTGCTGTGGTCAATGGGCACGTCAGGAAGCAAAAAAAGTAGGTGTAAACGTTCCATTGGTGTCGGTTGAGCACCAGTTTATGATTACTGAGAAAATTGAGGGAATTACCTCAGATCTCCCGACACTGCGTGATCCGGATCGCTTAACTTACTACAAAGAAGATGTTGGTGGTTTGGTTATGGGAGGTTATGAGCCTAACGGTATTCCTTGGGCAACAAAGGGATTTCCGGAAAAATTCCATTTCTCCTTGCTGGATTCAAATTGGGATCATTTCGAACAGCTTATTGAGCTTGCCTTGGGGCGTGTGCCAGCACTGGAAACCGCGGGTGTTCGCGAGCTTATCAATGGCCCTGAAAGCTTCACACCGGATGGTAACTTTATTCTTGGTGAGGCCCCAGAGTTGAAAAATTACTTTGTTGGCGCTGGTTTTAACGCCTTCGGTATTGCTGCTGGTGGCGGGGCTGGTATGGCTTTGGCGGAGTGGGTTGTTAATGGCGAACCGCCGTACGATCTATGGCCTGTGGATATCAGAAGATTTGGCCGAGCCCATTTTGATACAGATTGGGTCCGCAAACGCACGCTGGAAGCCTATGGTAAACACTATACAATGGCTTGGCCTTTTGAAGAGCATTCATCCGGACGTCCTAATCGTAGATCCCCGCTTTATGATGTCTTGGAAAAGCAAGGAGCCTGTTTTGGGGAGAAATTGGGGTGGGAAAGACCAAATTGGTTTGCCAATAAGGGACAAGAGGCCAAAGATATCTATTCTTTCGAACGCCAAAATTGGTTTGAGAATGTTGGTAAAGAACACCTCTTAACTCGCTCTAATGTAACTGTATTTGATCAATCATCGTTTGCTAAATTTAAGCTGGTGGGGCCGGATGCTGAAAAAGCATTGAGCTGGATATGTGCAAATGATGTTTCTAAAAAAACAGGTGCGTTGATCTATACGCAAATGCTGAATGATCGCGGTGGTATTGAGTGTGATTTGACTGTGGTACGTGTTGCCGAAAACGAATTTTATATTGTTACAGGCACAGGTTACGCCACACATGATTTTGACTGGATCAGAAAAAATATACCAGAGGGATTAAACGCTCAACTTGTTGATGTAACGTCCGGTTATTCCGTTCTTTCTGTCATGGGGCCCGATGCAAGAAAAGTACTGCAGAAAATTTCCTCTGATGATCTTTCCAATGAAAATTTTGCCTTTGGTACAATGCAAACCATTGGTGTTGCTGGGGCTCCGGTTATGGCGCTCAGAGTTACCTACGTTGGGGAACTCGGCTGGGAACTCCACATCCCAACTGAATTTGCCATTAATGTTTATCAAGCTTTGATGACGGCAGGGGAAGAATACGATATTGGCAATGCTGGATATCGGGCGATTGAAAGCCTCCGTCTGGAAAAAGGTTATCGCGCGTGGGCTTCAGATATCGGCCCAGATCATACACCGTTAGAGGCGGGCATGGGATGGGCTTGCAAGCTTAAAAAAGATATAGATTTTAAAGGTCGAAAAGCCTTGGAATCTCAAAAGGAAGAAGGTGTTAAAAAGAGTCTATGTTGTTTCACAATTGATGACACCGATGTCATTCTTTTGGGACGAGAGACGATCTATCGCAATGGCAAACGCGTTGGTTGGTTAACCTCAGCAGGTTTTGGGTATACCGTTAACAAAAATATCGGTTACGGATATGTGCGTAATGATGAGGGCGTCAACCGCGCTTATTTAGAATCTGGAGAATATGAATTGGAAGTCGGAACAGTACGCCATAAATGCGCAATACATTTTAACGCGTTGTTCGATCCTAAAATGGAAAAAGTGAAGCAATAACTGTGTCTTAATCTGTTATCTTCAAGTGTTTTCTTTTTCTTTGATACAGCCAGTCATACGAAAGAAAATGCTTGAAGATTTATTTGTTGGTAATTGTTCAATTTTTGTCTTAGATATCTTCGTTCGAGCCATAAGGTTCGGTAAATAAGCAAATACGTGAAAAACGTAACGCCTTCCACCTCATACGGAGAAAAACCGTGAACGATAAAATTGAAAATATGCAGGGTAATTGGAATTACCCGACTACTGTTCGTTTTGGTGTTGGTCGCATCAAAGAAATTGCTGAAGTCTGCAGTGGTCTTGGAATGAGCAACCCGCTTCTTATTACAGATGCAGGCCTTGCCGCCTTGCCAATGGTTGCGGATGTTGTTGCAACATGTAAAGCAGCTGGTCTTGGTTGTGATGTATTCAGTGACATCAAACCGAATCCTATCGGTCAAAACATCATGGATGGTGTTACTTACTATCACGCAGGCAAACACGATGGTGTTATTGCTTTTGGCGGTGGTTCTGGGCTGGACGCTGCAAAAGCTGTTGCGTTGATGGTTGGGCAGGATCGTCCGCTTTGGGATTTTGAAGATGTTGGTGACAATTGGACACGTGCCAATGCAGACAAGATTGCACCAATCGTCGCTGTGCCAACAACATCTGGCACAGGTTCAGAAGTTGGCCGTGCTTCCGTTATTACGCACGAAGAAACACACGTTAAAAAAATCATTTTCCATGCGAAGATGATGCCATCTGTTGTTATTGATGACCCTGAATTGACTGTTGGTCTTCCGGCAAAGCTGACGGCTGCAACTGGCATGGATGCCCTTTCACATAACCTAGAAGCGTTCTGTGCACCTGGATACCACCCAATGGCTGATGGTATTGCTGTTGAAGGTATTCGTCTTATTCAGAAGTCTTTGGTGAAAACTGTTGAAGACGGTACGGATCTGGTTGCTCGTTCTGACATGATGATTGCATCAAGCATGGGGGCAACTGCCTTCCAAAAAGGTCTTGGTGGTATGCATGCGCTGGCTCACCCTCTTGGGGGAATTTATGACGCGCACCACGGTATGTTGAACGCTATCCTGATGCCATATGTGTTGATTGCGAACCGCTCTGTGATTGAAGATCGTGCTGCTTATCTTGCCCGTTGCCTTGATTTGAAAGACGCTTCCTTTGATGGGTTGTTGAAGTGGGTGATGGACCTTCGCACAACCCTGGATATTCCTAATGCTTTGTCTGCGATTGGTATTGACGAAGACAAGGTTGATGAAATCGGCGTTCTTGCGACACAGGATCCATCTGCTGGCGGGAACCCAATCAAGTTCACACCGGAAGAGTATTCTACGATCCTTCTAAAGGCGATCCGAGGTGACCTTGGATAAGGTTAATAGAGAAAATCTTTAGAGATTTTGTGTTATAGGAAACCGGGAATGTTAAGCATTCCCGGTTTTTTGTTTCTGAATATCTATTGATATTTGATTTTTTAAGGCCGTTTTCCGAGGTAACGATCAACGCCTTTTGCGACATGTACAGCCATGGAGAAACATCCTTGGAGCAAATAACCACCGGTTGGGGCTTCCCAATCCAGCATTTCCCCAGCAACAAAAACGCCCGTCAGGTGCTTTAGCATTAAGTTGTCGGTGCACGAATCAAAGGTGATACCACCAGCTGTAGAGATCGCCCTGTCTATTGGTCTTGCTTTGTTAAGAGTAACAGGTAGGGCCTTTATTTTTTCTGCAAGGATCTGAGGGCTGTTAAACTCTTCTTTGCTTGTAAGGGATTTGAGCAAGTTAAGGCTAACAGATGATAATCTGATCTCTTGCCTAAGGAACTTTCCAAGTGACAGATGTTTTGCCCTCTCGGAGAGGGCTTTTGCCAGTCGTTCTTTACTATGTTTAGGCTTTAGGTCAATGAAGACTGTTGTTGATTGATGACTTTTTATTGCTTCTCTTATTGATTTGCTGAGGGCATAGACTGCGCCTCCCTCTAGACCATATGAAGAAAGCATGATTTCTCCCTTTACTGTCATATCAGCATGGGTGAGCGAGATATTTTTAAGGGGATGGCCAAAACAGCTTTCTGGCAATGATTGCGGCCAATGTGTTTCGTATCCACAATTCGTCGCTTCCAAAGGTTCTATTTCTATATTTTCTTTGGTCAATATCGGAACCCAGGCTGCATCCGAACCCAATTTACCCCAACTTGCGCCACCAAGAGCCAGAATAGTTGCCTTTGGGGATAAGTTAATGACTTGGTTCTCGCTGTCTTTGATAAGTAAATTTTTTTGCTCATCAAAACCGACCCACTTATGGCGGGTAAAGAGCTTTAATCCTTTGCCAGATAGGTCGGACAACCAAGCGCGCAAAAGCTCTGTTGCTTTAAATTTAGTTGGAAATACGCGTCCACTAGAACCGATAAATGTTTCCTGTCCGAGGGTCTGACAGAAATCTCTTAAATCATTTGGCGTGAACTGTTGTAAAAGAGGGGCGAAGAGGTGAGCATTTTCATAATAGCGGGTGGCAAATTTATCGAGTGGCTCGCCATGTGTAAGATTAAGACCGCCACGGCCAGCAAGTTGGAACTTTCTGGCTACTGAGGGCTTGGCATCGTAGAGATGAACACTGTGGCCCATTTCTAGCAGTTTGTGTGCAGCCATAAGTCCTGTGGGGCCGCCCCCTATAATAGCAATGAATTCTGATGTTTTGTTCACATAACTCTCCTGAGGAAAGAGTTATATAGGCAATCGGTTAAGCTGTGTCATCCGTTTCCCCAAAAAATCATCGGTAGGTATAGAATGTTTAATTATAAAACCTTGTTCGCGGTTAATTTCAGGAAGTGTGAGGCGATGACTATTCTTGATCTTTTTCTTTCTCTAGATCTTTATCTTTTAATGCTTTAAGCACTTTTTCAGCAAAGGCGCCTTGATCGTGGCGCGCGTGAAGGAAAAGCTCGACTGTTTTTCGAGCTGATTCTTTGTCATAGGGAACTTGACCATTCATTCGAAGTTCAACTTCCTTTAAAATTTTTGGATCAAGTTTGCCACGGAGAGATCTCAAATCATTGAGGACTTTTTCCTTGATATCTTCTTCAGCCATTGGCAGTTCCCTTAAACAGCGGTTCTAGGTATATCGTCATACTACACCATTTTGCCATGGAATGGACACAACTTGAGTATATTTTTCGAAATAACTATTATGTTAGGTAAAACACGATCTTTTCTGATGGAGAGCACTATTGTAGCCTTTTACTTTATCGAACGAGGTAAAAGCTGTAATTTAGAGTTGCCATTCAGTAAGTTTGTTGTATATCAACGGTTAGGCGCGTAATAGAGGCGCAGCTTGATTTTAACACAATTAGAGTATGGATAAAAATATAGATGTCTCTCGGTCTTCGTGAAACCCGTCGCCGTCGTTCAAACAATTTCCGTTGGGCGGTTTTCAAATGGACAATAGCTTTAATCCTTGTCGGCGCCGCAGGTTGGTACTCGTACCGGGCTGGGCTTGAGCTTGCAAATCGTAAGGTTATCACCCTGAACGATAAGAATAGTGAGCTGGAACAAACCGTTCAGGAACTTATGGAATTAAGAGACGAGCTTAATAGTAACTTGGAAGCGACCAAAGAGACTGCTGCTGGTTGGGAGAACAGATATCAAAAAGATGTGCCAACTGGCGAGTTGAAGGTTATCGTGACCGATTTACAGGAAAAAATTGAGAACGGGGTTTCCCTTGAACGACTTAAATTTTTGATTGCGAGCGCTGAAAATAAACGTGTGTGTGACAATAATCCTGAAGAAAAACGCTTTTATGTTAACACGCCGATTTATACTGGGGTAAACGATAGCGTCAGTTTTGCGCGTGGTGGAGTTACCATTACGGCGAAGGGTGAGTCAGCATACAATGCCGAAGATAAAATCGAAGCATGGTATGATCCTGCTAAGCCACTGGACTTTGTTTTCACAACTCTGGGCGGCAAGTCTGTGAAGTTATCGGGCAAATTACCATTACACAAATCTATTGTTGTAAATGGATCTGAGTATAGGTTTACTCTGAAAACAGGTGCTAAAGGTTTTGTCCAGGTTATCGGTGATCGTTGTGATTACCCCTGATTTATTCTGCTCTTAAGGCGAATGGATGTTAATCGAAGCGTTGAATTTTCTTTCTGCCAGGTGCGAAGGTAAATTCAAACGCTTTGGCTATTTACACGAAGCGATTGCCATTGACGCTCGCTTTCGAAGGTGTAAATCAGCCTGGAAGTCCCATCTTGAAAATACCAAGTCCGAAATTGTATCGGCAATTGATAAAACGTCTAAACACGCGAAGGTCGTCGTTTTAGGGGCTGGGGCAGGATACGATATACCGTTGGATGAACTGGAACGTCGATTTGATCGTGTGGTTCTGGTCGATGTTGTTTTTTTAAGATCCATACGAAAAATTGCCCAGAAAAGTTCGAAGATCACATTAGTCGAAGCAGATCTTACGGGACTTGTTGATTCCCTTGAAGATTTGAGTTCAGATTTTGATGTTAAAGAAATTCAAAGCAAGCCACCAGTCGATCTGTTAGATGGCGCTGACCTTGTTATCTCTTGTAATATTTTATCTCAACTACCGATCTGTATTCAGAACTGGCTAATAAAGTCGGGTGTAGATGAGGATGATGGTGATTTGCAAAAATGTTGCCTAAAAATCATAACAGATCATCTTAAGTGGGTGGAAAACGCTGATTCTTCTATCTTGTTAATAACAGATTTAGAGCGCCGGGTTGAACCTGTTAAAGTAATGGAAGAGGGCGAGATAAGGGATAACGCGCTCTATGGTCTGAAATTCAATAAGCTTGCGGCAAACTGGATTTGGGATATCGCCCCAAGCCCGGAAGTTGACACGGCATATCATTTAAAGCACCTCGTTGGGTCTGTGTATCTAAAGCATGATGATTTTTTTGATATTTCCTGATGGGCTATTTTCGTAACTTAACAAACGGCACGCCTGTTTAGATCTGTATTACTTAACGAAAGTTTAAGTACATTTCCGTTACTTTAGCATGAGTTTTGTTTTGTGCGTCTGAACGGAGAAAAGATATGTCCTTAATACTTGCCAAAAGGATAGTTATCCTTGGGGGGGTATCCTTCGTATTGTCTAGCTGTTCAGTGATGCATAATATTTCATCCGCTGTTGGCATTAAGCTCCCCAAAAGTGAGGTTGCGCAGGGAAGTGTTGACCCCGTTGAAGATAATGGGATGGACGAACAGAGCCAACAGGTTTTCGATATTGCCGAGGCGACTTATAATAGAGGTGATTACCGCACAGCAATTGGACTTTATCAGCGTGTGTTTGAACTGAACCCCGATAACCCCAAGCCTATGCTTAGGATCGGAGCAATTCTCAATAAAAGAGGAGAACCTCTAGCTGCAGGGCAGGCATATCGACAGGTTTTAGTTGTCGATCCACAGAATGTTGAAGCGAAACGAGGTCTTGGGCTTGCTTTTATGGCTAGGGGACAGCTGGATCTTGCGATAGAGCAATTTTCTGAAGGTCTCGCGATAGAAAAAAATACCAAACTATTGAATGCTATGGGGGTCGCCTATGATAAGAAAGGTGAGCGTCAAACCGCCCAAGAGTATTATAAAGCAGGATTAGAAATGGATAAGGAAAACCTTACCCTTCAAAGTAATTACGGGCTTTCAATGTCATATGAAGGCCGCCATGACGAGGCACTGGCTATCTTGTATCCTCTGTCTAAAAACCCAAAGGCTACCGTACAGCATCGACAGATACTGGCCATGGCTTATACTCTCTCTGGCGATCTGGATGCCGCCGAGCAGACATCGCGGATTGATATGGATGATGCAGATGTGGCGAAAAGAATGCGGTACTTTAATTCTTTGACACCAGAAACAACTAAGCCGTCATCTTTGGCTGTAAATGATAGTGCTATCAGTACGAAAGCTAAAAGTCCTGTAGAGCCTATAGAGAGCGAAGTAATTAATTAATAGAAGCTATGTTATTAATCATTCTCAGAGAGTGTTTGTTGATTAGTAACGATTAACAAAGCTGTCCAATGTTCGCATCACAGCAGGACCAAGTAGAACGATAAAAAGTGGTGGCAAAATAAAGATCACCATTGGTACCGTCATAATCGCTGGGAGCTTGGCGGCTTTTTCTTCTGCTTTCATCAATCGTTCATGCCTTAGTTCATTACTCATTACCCTGAGAGATTGAGATAAAGGCGTTCCGAATTTTTCGGATTGTATCAGAGCATTTACCAAACTTCTCATCATGGATATATCGACACGACTGGCGAGGTTGTTAAGGGCTTTTTTGCGATCTGGTAAAAATCCCAATTCCAGAGACGTTAGGGATAGTTCGTCCGCCAGTTCTGGGGCTGCGTCTGCCATTTCCTTTGATACCCTTGCAAACGCTGCATCTAGACTAAGTCCGGCTTCGGTGCAAATAACCATTAAATCCAAACCATCAGGTAGTGATTTTCGGATGATTTCTTGGCGTTTAATGATTGAATTTTTTAAAAGGATATCGGGAAGCTTTGCACAAAGTAAAGTTGCCCCGATAGTCGCGAATGCTTGACCCATTGGGGCAAGGTTTATTGCTTTGAGAACATAGATATATAAATAGGCAAAGGACGCTCCGCATATCGGAGAAATAAGCTTGAAAAATAGATAGCGGTATAGTGCGTCTGGGGTCCGTTTCCCCGCTCTGGAAAGCATAAAGGCATACTTTTCGGCTTGATCGTTTTTCATCAGTTTAAAGAAATCAACAACCTGCCTCATTAGATTTTCTGATTTAGGAGTGATACTTCTGTGCTGCTTCGGGGTTAGATAACTTGTGCGTAAACCATCTCGTAACTTCGCGAGTTCTGCAGTCTTTTTAGTGCTAGGGTCTCTTTCGAGTAATGAGTACCAGATGGCAATAAATATCGCTAAAACGGTCAAGCTGGCGCTTAAGATTAAAAATTGCTCTTCTGTGAAACTGGCTGGGATTATGTCTGATAAATTCATATTTCAAATTTCACCATTTTGTACATAACCCCACAACCAAGAGCGATCATAAACAACCCTACACCCAAAGCAAAATGCCCCCTCGGGTCGGTCAAGAGCTGGGATGTATAGCCAGGGTTCATTGTATGAATAAGTGCAAACATGACAAAAGGCAAAGAGCCAATGATATAGGCTGATGCTTTTGCCTCTGAAGACATTGCTTTAATCTTCAAGTGCATTTGTTTTCTTTTTCGCAATATATCGGACAGGTTCGCGAGTGTTTCAGATAGGTTACCACCAGTTTCCATTTGTATAGACAGGGCAACGGTAAAAAATTGAAACTCTTGAAGACCTAGACGATTTTGTGCCTTAGCGAGTTCATCTGGGAGCTTACCACCAATTTTGACCCCATTTGTGACTTTTATCAGTTCTATTCCAACTGGATCGCCAATTTCTTCACCCGCATTTTTAATTGCTTCTGTAATTGGTAAACCAGCCTTTAAAGCTCTTACCATGAGATCTATAGCGTCAGGAAAAAGGGCTAGAAATTTTTTCTGACGCCTTTTTTTTAGTACATAAAGTCCAAAATGGGGGGCGCAGAGGCCGAAGATAATTGCCAATAGCGCTTTTAATATTACCGGTTTGTCTGTTGTAATATGAAAGACACCAAAAAAGAGGATACCCACAATAATCGAGATAATTAACAAGCGACCGAGATTGGGGTGTAAACCGGCTTTTTGCATGTTTTCTCTTAACAAATCAGGCTTGGGTGTTAAGTGCCTGATAATCTCGTCAAGCTTAACATTCCCGCTACCTTCGGTTTGCCGCCGAATACTTAGATGTGCTGTGGGTAATGGTGATTGATTTTTTGCACTATTAACAATGTTCTTTATTCTTGTTTTTGTATGTTTATTGTCTGGCTTTAAAATTAAATAAAGCAAGATCATCAGCATGAGTAAAATGACAGTAATTACTGACATTACCTGTAAATCAGTTGCGCGGCCCGCCGCTATATCCTGAAATAATCCGATCATCCCATCGCATCCATTAAGTGTTTACCCAAGCTAAAGTATTCTGCTTTCGGGAAGAAGAAGGGCCTCAGGCCTGTAGATTTAAACTCACCAGTAAGGTTCCCATCTTTATCTTCCCCTAAGAAGTTAAAGGTAAATAGATCTTGCGTAGTGACAATATCGCCTTCCATACCGATGACTTCCGTTACATGGGTAATTCTTCGCATACCATCACGCATTCGAGAGACTTGAATAATCATATCAAGGGCATCAGCAATTTGGGTACGCACAGCTTTGGCAGGAAGGTTAATTCCGGCCATTCCAACCATGTTCTCAAGACGGGTAAGAGCTTCTCTTGGTCTGTTGGCGTGAACAGTACCCAGTGATCCATCATGTCCTGTGTTCATCGCCTGAAGCATGTCAACAGCTTCTGACCCACGTATCTCACCCAATATGATCCGATCTGGTCGCATACGAAGCGAGTTTTTAACCAGGTCTCGCATGGTAATCGCGCCTTCACCTTCAAGGTTGGGTGGTCGTGTTTCCAAGCGTACAACGTGGGGCTGTTGCAATTGAAGCTCGGCAGCATCTTCAATTGTAACGATGCGTTCACCGTGATCAATCATTTGAGATAAAGCATTTAATAGTGTTGTTTTTCCTGAACCTGTCCCGCCGGAAATCAATATGTTCAATCTGCTTCTCGAAGCAATTTTCATCACTGTAGCCATCTCAGGTGATATATTTTTTTGCTTTTTCATTATATCGAGCGTGATGTTTTGCTTGGCGAACTTTCTTATAGAGATAGACGAACCATCAATAGCAAGTGGAGGAATAATGATGTTTACACGGCTACCATCAGCAAGTCGGGCATCACACAGCGGGGTGGTTTCATCGACACGCCGCCCAACATGAGCCACTATTCGTCTAGCTACGTTCATTACATGGTCGTTATCTCTAAACACCACGTCAGTAAGTTGAAGTTTACCGCCCTTTTCAATATAGACTTGGTTCGGCCCATTCACCATGATGTCAGTTATACCTTCGTCAGCGAGCAAAGGCTCAAGCGGTCCTAAGCCGAGCATATCTGCAAGAATAAGCTCAATGACTGCTGATTTCTCTGGCGCGTTCAGGCGTAATTTATCTTCAAAAAGAATTTCACCAACAATTTCACCTAATTGGCTGGAAAGCTCTTCTTTTGGAAGCTTTGAAGCCGCAGAAATGTCCAATCGGTCCATTACTTTGGGCTGTATGATAGATTTTGCTTCTTCAATATTACCAGATGCTGAACTGGCCTGCTGTTCGGTGTTTGTATTTGGTTGCTTAGGTTTGTTTATGGGGTAGGGCCTGCTTTCAAATTTGGAAAGGGATGGGACAGGGACAACCTCTGCTTCGGTCTGATTTTCTTCTTCTTTTCGAACGTGAGTTACATACCAATCTATGAGATTCGTAATCAATGCCCGTCTTTGCAATAGGTTAAATTCACTGCTTTGATTCTCTAATTCTTCAGTGACTATTTGCCCTATTTTCAAGCTTAATTCTGGACGTGACATTACAGAGGCAGGTTTATCGGTCAGCTTAGACTTTAGTAATGCTTTAAGCTGTTCGTCTTGTTGATTGCCGTCAGCTTGCTCAGTATTCTGTTCGTGTTGCATTACGAGAGACCAATTAGTTTACGCCAAGTCGCTTTTTTCGATTGTGTACTATCTGCAGGAGCGACAAGCTTTGCGAGTTTGATAAAGGCTTTTGACAGTTTAGCTTTTGGGTCAAGTGCCACAGAGGGCTTACCGTTGTTGGCCGCTTTTATTGACAGCTTGATGTCTTCTGGAATTTCAATATCAACGCTGACGCCAAGAGCTTTTGCAAACTCTGACGAAGGAATTGCTGATTGAGTGCTGCCTGTTTTGTTCGCTACGACAAGGACCCGACATTCATGATTTATTGTTTTTATTAAGCTTTGGGCTCTGATGGTATCTCTTAGGCAGGGTAGATTGTATTCTGTCACAAGAATAACCGTACCCGCCTCGGATAGAATGTCTTTTCTAAGCTTAACTGCCGATTTGGGCGTGTCGACAATAAGTTGCTGATGCTCCCGAGAAAGGGCTTCCATCAAAATAGCTATCCCGTCTTGGGTAAATGACAGATCTTCTGTCAAATTTTCTTCAGTTGCCATAATGGCAAGGTTTTCAGACAGCTTCGCTGTGGTACTGGATATAAAAAGACTATCTAGTCGTTCCGGGTTCTCTAGTGCTTCTCTTAGTCCTTGGGTTGGCTCAATGTCCAGGGTGAGTGCGATTGTGCCAAACTCGATATCCATATCCAAAAGGGCAGTCTTTATTTTTAATTCTTCGGCAAGTAACCAAGCTAAATTAACTGCGACAGTACTTGCTCCGACCCCGCCACGAACGCCTAAGATAATTGTCTTATTGTTCTCTGATGGAATGACGTCATCTTCTTGCGAAATGTACACAACATTTGATTTGTCAGCATTGTTGACCGCAGTTAGTAATGCTTTCTCTGTTAATGGCTTGAGTACATACTCTGACACACCGATTTCGATCATTTCTCGATAAAAGCCGATATCATTTATCGACCCGACTGAAATTAACTTGGTGTTTTCAGGCAGAGCAGTAATCAGTGAGAATAGAGACGTAGCAGCAGATAATTCGTCGTTACCTATATCGACTAACAGATATTTGGGGGCTGGGTTGTCACCAAGGTAAGACATGGCATCCTGACATTGCCCATCTCTCACTTCAGCCGCAAGACCAAGTTGTCTGGATACAGCCAGAGTTACATCGTGGGTTTGTCCATCACTTACAAACGCAACAAGTTCGGCGGCTGTGTCGAGATCCTCGTTCAAGTCCCCAAAAATATCATCAATTTCATTCGAAGCCATTTTACATTAGTGCCCTATTCCGAAACGCCGCTTGTACTTAAACCACCTAACAGAGGTGTGATTTCGCCTTTTCTATACCTTTCAATCCCAAGAGAAACAGCTGTCGAGTCTGCAGACGTAATCGGTTTGCTTCCATCCAGAGCTTCAGGGGATACTACCATGTTGGCCAAATTGACTTCTTGCGCACAACCGAATGTTCTTATGGCAGGTCTTGTCCCTTTCGGGTGACGTTTTATGGTACATTCTGGGGGAACAATGATCTTTCTATGGATTAGTATTGCAGCATTGTGGGTGCCCTGAATAAAGATTGCGATGGGTTTCTTGGCGACGCTGCTTTTGTATCCCAGTTCTGTAAGCGTGAATTTCAGGCGATTAACGGCACTTTCGGCATTAGGCGTTTTTTTGCCAGTACCATCGCGAAGACCGTCCAGAATAATTTCATCCCGTGTATTCACTTTATAGCTTTGAAGAAAGCTCTGTAACTCTGTTTCCAAGGCTAAAGTATCGGTAGATCCATCGGGGATATAAAAACCTTCTGTTGCGATATAGCTATGTGTGCTGGCTCTCTTACTGGTGGTAATTGGGCGCCATCGTCCCAAATCCATGAAATCAACCGCAGCCTTAGATATTTGTTGTTCAGCAGGGATTGTTTTAAATCCTTCTTCCGGAGCACACCCCAATGTGAATGCTGAAAGTGAAAGAGCTATCCAAAGGCTGGCCGTTCTGGGTATTGTTATTTGCATTATCTATTCCAAAATAAAAGTTGGCTCAGTGCTGGGATAGGATGTCGTTGTATCATTATTTTGAATCGAAGTAGTTGTTTCTACTGTCTCAAGTTTTTGCGGTGTTGTTGACACGTTTATTTGCTCAACGTAAGGATCCGTAGGAAGGGCAATAGGGTTATTGGACGGCTTAACTAGATAAGGCGTGACCACAATAACAAGTTCACTTTCGCTGTTTTGAAAACGTTCACTTTTAAATAATCGACCAAGAATGGGAATATCGCCTAAACCGGGGACTTTATTCGCAACTTGTGTTTGGTTATTTAGAATTAACCCGGCAATAGCAAAGCTTTGTCCGGATCCTAGGTCTACTGTTGTTTCTGCTCTTCTTGTTGATAGGGCAGGGATTTCGAGGTCAGATAAAACGACTGCCCCATCAGAAGATAACTGACTCACTTCTGGTCGTACGCGCAGGGATATTCTGTTCTCGGATATTATCGTCGGAGTAAAGGCCAAGCTGACGCCAAATGATTTAAAGGCAATTGATATTGTCCTTACGCCATCTTGCACATTAGACCCGACAGGAACTGGAAACTCTCCTCCAGCCAAAAATGTGGCTGTTTCCCCAGAAACAGCTGTAAGATTTGGTTCCGCAAGAATTGTAACGAGTTCATCTTGAGCTAAAGCATCTATCAGGACGTTTAAATTGAAATACTTACCGACTGTTGATGTGATCCCCAATAAATTGGGAGGACTCGTTGCTAATATCGATGATGTCGTTGTGCTAAAAGCAGCATTCGTCAAGCCGTCATTGAAGCTTGATCCTGTCCAATTAAATCCAAACTGTTCGAGTACATCATTTCGTACCTCTGCAATTCTTACTCTCAGATGTATCTGGTCTGAGGCAAGAACAGACATCTGTGATATGACTTGTTCTGTTTCTGGCACAATAAAGCGTTCAGCAATTCTTTTTGCGCTATCGGAATCAACAGCATTATTTACTTGTCCTGTTAGAAGAATACCATTGTTGATTGAGCTTGCTTGTATCTTGTGATCGGGTATTGCGGTATCTAAGGTTTCCCTAAGGAGCTCTAAGTTATGAGTTATTTTAATCGGAATGCTGGCGATTACTTGATCATTGGTATCAATGGCAAAGACGCTTGTTTCGCCTGATTTTTTCCCAAAGACGTAAACAAGCTTTGCTGACTTAACATTCAGATCTGCAATTTCAGGGTTTGCAATAAAGATATTAGATGCAGAACGTGGGAGTTTTAGAAGCTTTCCTTTTCCAATCTCTATTTCCATGAGGTCGGAATTGGTCTCAACGGTTTGAAAAGACTGCGCTTGTGCTGTGCTCAAGCTAGCGATAAGTAGAGCTTGAGCAATATATAAGAGGATAACCTTATATAGATTCATTAGTTACCCCCAGCTTTAACAGATGAATTACCCCTGGAAATAACAAGTGAACTTTCTGTCGATCCCCCCGTGTTACCTGTTAATACCTGTGTTGCTTCGTAATCCCATGTATAGCTATCGCCTTTTTCGGGGCTTTCATCCGCGGCAATGTTTCCTGTTTCAATCATTTCTTGCAACTCTTCTTCATCTTTTGCGAGGGGACGTAAGGCCAATGAAATTGTGCCGAGGATTTTTGCGACGGTTACGATTTCTACTTGGTCGGGTTTCAATTCTACCGTAACGGTTTTTGCACTGATACTGTTCTTTCCTTCTGGTGTATTTATTGCTGCACCAAGTGCTAAAACACGTACATTGGTCATAACAGTTTCACTGGCTTTTCGTGTTGTCCCGGAATTATCTTCGTCGTCTTTTATGGATAGTGAGACGATGAGATCAACTCGATCTCCAGGAAAAACCAAACCACTAACTCCGGTGGCATCAGAAATCGGAATTGATAAAGCTCTGTGTCCTGGTTTTAAAACGGCGGCAAGAAAACCTCGCTCACCGGGGCGAACAAATTTTTTGATATTTATCGGTTCTCCGGCGGAAATTTCTTTTCGCGCAACGCGCCCAATGAGATCTTCTGTTTTAAAGTTATCTTTAAGCAAATGGTAGTCTGACGCATAGTCTTCGGGCCAGTCCTGCCATATAAAATCTTCCTCACTGATGAACTTACCAAGGGGGATGTCTATTTTTGCGGTTAAAATTTGAACAGATTCTTGAGGTGCGACTGCGACTGTTTGCGCCGATTGAATAGGTCGTTTGTTCGCATCTAGCCAGGATTTGGCTAAAAATGCGGTACCACCACTTAGCATTAACGCTATGAGTATCAGGATAAATTTGCGTGCCATCATATGTGCATTCTATGCGGATATGGTAAACGCTTTGTAAAAGAAGTGTTTTCAAACGTAAATTGAAGATTATGCCAAGGCATAATTGGATTATTGGCAGCGAAATGAACAAAGGCTCCTAAGAAGGAGCCTTTGTTCATTGGAAGGGGGAATGAATAGGTTGGTATTATTAGACCTTGCCAGCAGCATCGTCCAAAGCAGATTTTGCTTCACCAAAGATCGTATTCAGTGATGTACCCAAAGCTTCCAGTGTTGCAATTGCGGCAACGGAAACAAGCGCAGCAATCAAGCCGTATTCAATAGCAGTTGCACCAGATTCGTCAGTAAGAAAAGTTTTTGTAAAGTTAAGCATGTTCAGGGCTCCTATTCCTCGTAAACTGGAAATCATAATGTCATTCATCTATTAATAAATAGTAAAGAAAAATATTAGTTGTTATATTCTAAAGAATAGATGCTTTCTATTTTATTTGTACTTATTAATTGTAAAGTAAACGTATATTTTTTAGTTATTAGTGCCTAATAAGATTAAAATTTTATGTAATCTTTACTTTGTTAAGTTTTTCTTGTTTCAAGGGGAGTTTTTCATGTGTATCTCTGTAAAAAAGTAAACCCTTCCAGACAATTTTAATAACAGGAAGCTTTATGACGGTTGCAATCATGTTTCAGGGTACGGGATCTGATGTGGGTAAGTCCCTTTTGGTTGCTGGGATTGCCCGAGCTTTATCCAATCGTGGTCTGAAGGTACGTCCCTTTAAGCCCCAGAATATGTCTAATAATGCTGCTGTTACACTTTGTGGTGGGGAGATTGGTCGTGCACAAGCGCTTCAGGCCAAGGCCTGTCGTGTTGAGCCGACGACGGATATGAATCCTGTTTTACTCAAGCCTCAAACAGATATGGGGTCTCAGGTTATTGTAAAGGGGAAAATATGGGGTAATACCAATACAGGTAACTATTGGGGGCGTCGTCATGAATTGATGCCAACGGTTCTAGAGAGCTTTCAACGGCTTGCTGCTGAGGCAGACATAATACTAGTTGAGGGCGCGGGCAGTCCTGCGGAAGTAAACTTGAGATCTGGTGACATCGCCAATATGGGCTTTGCGATTGCTGCGCAAGTGCCCGTAATTCTTATTGGTGATATTGATCGTGGTGGGGTGATTGCATCCATTGTTGGAACCAGTGCGCTTATACAAAAAGAAGAAAAAGATCTGGTTAAGGGGGTTATTATAAATAAATTCCGTGGCGACCTCAGTCTTTTCAAAACCGGTGTAAGTATTATCGAAGAAAAAAGTGGTTTTTCTTCGCTCGGTGTGGTGCCTTACTTTAAAGACGCGCGTAAATTACCCGATGAAGATGCGGTGTCTGTACAATCTGGTGCTTCCGCTATGGGCAATGGCTCTGGCGATAAAGATACTATTCGCATTACTGTTCCCTTGATTTCACGTATTTCCAATTTTGATGATTTTGATCCTCTGATTGCGGAAGAGGGTGTCGAGCTGACGTTTATTCATCCCGGCGATGTTATTCCTGTTGAGACAGATTTGGTTATTTTACCTGGATCAAAAGCAACAATCGGTGATCTGGAATTCTTCAGAGCGCAAGGTTGGGATATTGATTTGCAGGCTCATGTTCGAAGAGGTGGCCAGGTTCTCGGCATTTGTGGTGGTTATCAGATGTTGGGATCCTTGATTACTGACCCTGAAGGTATCGAAGGGGAAGCTGCGTCCGTTCCGGGTTTGGGGCTGTTACCTGTGACAACTATTTTAACCGGAGACAAGAAACTTACGGAAGTTAAAGGATGCGATATCTCTAGCGGAGAGATGATAACGGGTTATGAGATGCATGTCGGTGTAACCGAAGTTGATGGAGCTCAAACTGATAACATTTTACCGATGCTCTCTATCGATCAAAGGGAAGAGGGCGTTCAGCTTAGTACGGGGCAGGTATCGGGTTGTTATCTGCACGGTCTTTTTGTTTCTGATAGCTATAGGGCCGCCTTTTTAAATCGCATTAAAAAACGAGAAGCCAGCACTTTATCCTTTGAAAAAGAGATCGACATGACTCTTGATGCCTTGGCGCAGCATATGGAAGAAAATGTTGATATTGATAAGCTGTTGTCTATAGCAGGGTATCAATAGTTTTTTTGAGGTGCGGTTTAGGTTTAGCCAACAGGTCTTAGGTGAGCTTGAAGGAGAGGTCCGAGAGGCCATCGATAGAGCAAGTGATTTCATCACCGGATTTGATTGCACCAACACCAGCTGGTGTTCCCGTCATGATAATATCACCAGCACGTAGATCAAACAGGCGGCTGAGGTGATAGATAATGTTTTCAACTGACCAGATCATATCCCCAAGTGTTGCGTGTTGCCGTACCTCTTTATTAACACATAGAGAAATTGAAGAGGATCCAGAGAGTGCGAGATTTTCTGTGAGAGGTGTAATTGCACTACAAGGGGCGGAATTTTCGAAGCCCTTTGCCACGTCCCATGGATGACGTTTGTCTTTACAAATTTTTTGTAAATCTCTTCTGGTCAAATCAACGCCAGTTGCATATCCAAAAATATGTGCTTTGGCCTGTTCTGGTGAAATATTACTGCCCCCACTTTTTAGGGCGACGACAAGTTCGACTTCATGGTGAAGATCTGTTGTTGCGTTTGGATATGGAAATGAACCGCCTTCTGCGACGAGAGCCTCTCCCGGTTTCATAAAGAACATTGGGGTTTCAACTTCGGGATCTCCGCCCATTTCTTTTGTATGTTCGGCATAGTTCCGGCCGACACAGAAAATACGCCGGACAGGAAATAATTGATCTGACCCAACAACGGGGACTGTGACAACAGGGGCAGGGTCAAATGTATAAGGCATTGTTTGAGTTGGGGTTTCTTGTTAAAGGTCCGACGGTGGTTGAGGTGCCGAGTGCAGGTAGGAGGGACTAATCAGGTGATTAATTCAGCTTTGTTGCTTTCGGGTGCAACATGAAAACTTTCACCGCAACCACAACGTCCTTCTTCATTTGGATTGTTAAAGACAAAAGAGCTTTGGAATTTATCCTGAACAAAGTCCATCTCGCTACCGATCAAATACATGACGGCAGTTGGTTCGATAAAGATTTTAACGCCTTTGTCTTCGACAATATCTTCAAATTTCTTTTGTTCTTTGGCGTATTCCACGACATAACTGAGACCGGAACAGCCCTTGGTACTGATACCAACGCGCAGGCCAAGAACAGCTTCGTCCTGGCTTTGGTCCATAAGCGTTTTGACGCGATTTGCGGCAGCATCTGTAAGGGTGATGAGTTTTGGCATCATCGAATTATGTCTCTTAATTTCCAGTTTCTGATCGTACTATATCACTATATGGGGGTAATGCCCCAGATAAAAAGGTTATATGAGAAAAGCTTACATAAACAGGCCAAGCGCCAGTTGGGCATCGTCACTCATCATATTTTGATTCCAAGGCGGCGACCAAGTCAGAATAACAGTTACTTCCCCAACACCTTCCACAGCGGCAACAGCTTCGGCCACCTGCATGGGAAGTTCTCCTGCGACCGGGCAGTTTGGGGCCGTTAACGTCATGCTGACATTGACATTACCTTTTCCATCTATCTCATGCCCATAGATGAGGCCTAGGTCATAGATGTTCACTGGGATCTCTGGGTCGTGAACGCTTTGGAAGGCATCAATAATGTCATCTTTGCCTGCAAAGGATGTTCCGTCTGCCAATGGCTGACCTGCTGTAGCCTTAAAGCCTTCTTCTGCTTTGGGAAGAAAATCGCTTAAGTTTTTTCCATCATCAAACATTAACTAAAGAGTTCCCGTACTTTTTCTAGTGCATCAGCGAGCGCATCAACTTCTTCGCGGGTGTTGTAAATACCAAAGGAAGCGCGTGCCGTTGCTGGTAGATCAAAACGTTGCATCAGAGGTTGGGCGCAGTGATGACCAGCCCTGACGGCAACACCTCTGCGATCAAGGATTGTACCGATGTCATGGGCATGTGCTTCTTCCATGGTAAAGGACAGGATGCTGGCCTTTTCCTTCGCTCTGCCAATAATATTCAATCCGGGTATTCTGCTGAGGCGTTCTGTTGCATAGGCTAGAATGCCGTTTTCGTGGGCCGCAATATTATCTTTGCCCAAGGCTTCTATATATTCAATCGCTGCACCCAAGCCGATGGCTTCGACAATCGCCGGGGTGCCAGCTTCAAAGCGGTGCGGAATTTCTTTGTAAGTTGTTTTCTCAAAAGTAACGAGATCAATCATTTCGCCGCCACCTTGATAGGGAGGCATTGAATTCAAAAGATCTGCTTTGCCGTAAAGGATACCAACACCACTGGGGCCATAAACCTTGTGTCCAGAGAAACAGTAAAAATCTGGATTGAGATCCTGCACGTCAATATGAGCATGCGGAGCAGCTTGACAGCCATCAACTAGAACCTTTGCGCCATGAGCATGGGCAACACGGATGATGTCTTTTATCGGGGTGATGGTACCAACAGCATTAGAGATATGGGTAATGGCGACAAGTTTGGTTTTTGAACTGAAAAGGCTTTCATATTCCTCAAACAGGAAATTTGCATCCCCGTCAATTGGCACAACTTTGATTTCAATACCAATTTGATCTCTGAGAATTTGCCAGGGAACAATATTGGAATGATGCTCCATATGGGAAATGATGATCTCATCACCGGCTTTCAGAAAATTCCTACCATAGCTTTGTGCGACTAGGTTAATTGCCTCTGTAGCGCCTTTGGTCAAGATACACTGGTCAGGGCTTTCTGCATTAATAAAGCGTGCGGCAGCATTACGTCCGGATTCAAAAGCTTCAGTACAGGCTTGGCTCAGGCTGTGGACACCACGATGAACATTGGAATAGTAAGTTTCATAGGCCTCTTGCATTCGATCCAAAACCTGACGGGGTTTTTGTGCGGATGCAGCACTGTCCAGATAGACGAGGGGGCGGCCATAGATTTCACGTTGTAGGATAGGGAAATCTTCGCGTACGCGATGAACATCAAATGCCTGCAACGAATTGTCGCCAGCTTTGATGGTTTCCAGATCAACGTTTTGTGCTGTACCTATGCTCATTGTGATGTCCTTATGCCCTTGCTTTTAATCAGGCTGGTTTGTTTGGATTTCTCTCTAGCCAATCAGTTATTCTAACTAAAAATAAGTCCTTTAAATCTTCGTTTTGAACGGCTTCAACGGCATCAGCCAGAAAAGCGTTCACGAGAAGAGATTGTGCTTGTTCCTGAGAAAGGCCGCGTGAGCGCAGGTAGAACAATGCGTCTTCATCGATCTGACCGGATGTGCAACCGTGGCTACAGATCACATCGTCAGCAAAGATTTCTAATTCAGGTTTAACATCCACTTCAGCACGGTCAGAAAGCAGCATGGCACGGTGAGATTGATTGCCCACTGTTTTTTGAGCTTGCTCATGAACAATGATTTTGCCCTGAAAAACGCCTCGTGCATTTCCTGCCAAAACACCTTTGATAACTTCGTCACAGGTTGTATGCGGCGTCTTGTGATCTACACGAGTTGTGATGTCGCAATGCTGATCGTCAGTGCCCATATAGGTGCCATTCAAATGACAGGCGGAATTCTCTGCTGCCAGGCTAACATTAATTTCTGAACGAGCTAGCCGTGCCCCTGTGTTCAGCAAGAAGCTATCGTATGTAGCGCCTTTGCCAACTTCTACTTCTGTTGAAGAGATCAAAAAGGCAGACTTGTTACTTTCCTGAACACGATAATGGTGCAGCGTCGCATTTTCATCAACATTGATATCTGTGGCAGCGTTAGAGAAATAGACGTTTTCTCCGTGGTCCGCATTGTGTTCGATAATTGTCGCCTTACTACCCGACCCAACAGAAATGATGTTTCTGGTGTGATGCGTGCTTTCAGCTTTGCTACTGCCGAGATGAAGAATCTCGATTGTCTTCTCTAAAGAAATATCCTTTGCAATGGACAGGATATACCCATCAGCCATAAGCGCAGTGTTCAAAGCAACAAAAGGTTGCTCTTCGGCACGGGGACGCGTCAGGCGTGCTTGATCGAGATCTCGGTTCCCATTTTCTAGTACTGTTGCCAGACTTTCCATCGTTAGACCAGTTGGCAGCGAACTATCGGATAAAGCTTCGGAATAGTTACCGTCGATAAAGACAAGGCGAACAGACGATGTACTGTCGATAAGTCTTGGTAACTCGTCGTTGGCTGCCAATTCAGATGCTTCTGGCGCAGAGAAAGCCTGTTTCTTTAGGGGATTAAGGCTGGTGAACTTCCAAAGCTCCGTTTTTGCTGACGGTAATCCGATGTCACTGAACAGCGCGATATTTTTCGCCCGCGTTTCATTTAGCCATGCGAGACTGCTACCGGGTAAACGTTCTTTACTTTGGTCGTAGTGGGCGATGAATGCCTCTTTATCGGATGGAAGTGTTACCATTAGGCTGCCTCACCAGAATAATCAGCATAACCCTTTTCTTCCAGCTCAAGTGCCAGTTCTTTACCGCCGGAACGACGAATTTTACCATTAGAGAGCACATGAACCTGATCAGGCACAATGTAGTTAAGAAGACGCTGATAGTGCGTAATAACCAAAATAGCATTGTTTTCTGCACGTAGTTTGTTCACACCTTCAGCAACGACTTTAAGCGCATCGATATCGAGGCCGGAGTCCGTTTCATCTAAGACGGCAAGCTTAGGGTTCAGAACGGCCATTTGCAGAATATCGTTACGTTTTTTCTCACCACCAGAGAAGCCAACATTAACGGCACGTTTCAACATGTCATCCTTAATGCCAAGTTCTTTGGTCTTGCTACGGATCATTTTAACGAATTCCATACCGTCCAGTTCTTCTTCGCCGCGATAACGACGTTGGGCGTTCAGCGCTTCTTTCAGGAATGTTGTGTTGGTGACACCGGGAATTTCGACTGGATACTGAAACGCCAAAAAGATGCCTTCACCAGCACGCTCTTCAGGCTCCAGTTCAGAGATATCTTTCCCGTCAAAAAGAATGCCGCCCTCAGTTACTTCATAGTCATCACGACCGGCAAGGACGTTCGCAAGCGTTGATTTCCCTGAGCCGTTCGGGCCCATGATTGCGTGTACTTCGCCCTTATTGATATTCAGGTCTATGCCCTTAAGAATGGCTTTTCCATCGACTTCTGCGTGAAGGTTTTTAATTTCTAACATCTTTTTACTCTGTTCTCTTTATCTATGTGTCTAATTGGAATAGGGCGCTTCGTTATCCGACGCTGCCTTCCAGACTGATTTTGACAAGCTGTTGCGCTTCAACAGCAAACTCCATTGGCAATTCCTGAAGCACTTCGCGGCAGAAACCGTTTACAACAAGACCGACGGCATCTTCTTCGGATATACCGCGCTGACGACAGTAAAAGAGTTGGTCTTCACTGATTTTAGAGGTTGTTGCCTCGTGTTCCAGTCTTGCCGATCGGTTTTTACTCTCGATATAGGGAACGGTATGTGCCCCACAGGTCTCGCCGACCAGAAGGGAATCACACTGTGTAAAGTTACGTGCGCCTTCGGCTTTGGCTGCGACACGTACTAGGCCACGATAGGTATTTTGAGATTTACCTGCTGAGATACCCTTAGAGATAATCCGTGAAGTCGTATTCTTACCCAAGTGGATCATTTTGGTGCCGGTATCAGCCTGTTGACGTCCATTGGTAATGGCAACGGAATAAAATTCACCGACGGAATTGTCTCCTTGCAGGATACAGCTTGGATATTTCCAGGTGATCGCTGAACCTGTTTCAACTTGGGTCCAGCTGATTTTAGAATTTTTACCCTTACAGATACCGCGCTTGGTCACGAAGTTGTAAATACCGCCTTTACCGTCTTCATCACCGGGATACCAGTTTTGAACAGTGGAGTATTTAATTTCAGCATCATCCATTGTTACCAGCTCAACAACAGCTGCATGAAGTTGGTTTTCGTCACGTTGAGGTGCTGTACAACCTTCCAGATAACTTACGTAAGAACCTTCGTCGGCAACGATCAATGTGCGTTCAAACTGTCCTGTGTTCAGTTCATTAATTCTGAAATAGGTGGATAGTTCCATCGGGCAACGAACGCCCTTGGGAATGTAAACAAAAGAACCATCGGTAAAGACAGCAGAATTCAGGCAGGCATGCTTGTTGTCACCAGCGGGAACTACAGAGCCAAGGTATTTTTTGACGAGTTCCGGATAATCCTGAATTGCTTCGGAAATCGGACAGAAGATAACGCCAACTTCTTTCAACTGTTCACGGAAAGTGGTGGCAACAGATACAGAATCAAATACGTAATCAACGGCCACACCCGCCAATACTTCTTGCTCTTTAATCGGAATGCCAAGCTTTTCATATGTGCGAAGAAGCTCTGGATCGACTTCGTCCAAACTCTGCGGACGGTCTTCCATACTTTTTGGGGAAGAATAGTAATATGAATCCTGATAATCAATTTCAGGTATTTCCAACTTTCCCCATTTGGGTTCAGGCATCGTCAGCCAAAGGCGATAAGCTTTCAAGCGCCATTCCAAAAGCCATTCGGGCTCATTTTTCTTGGCAGAGATGAAACGGACAGTATCTTCACTTAAACCCTTTGGGGCCTTTTCAGATTCAATATCTGTTACAAAACCATATTTATATTTGTCCATCTCAAGGGATTGGACTTGTTCGACTGTTTCTTGTGTGGCAGCCATTTTCTTACTCTCCTATCGGACTTTATTGAATTGATCAGGTAAGCTCTGCTGAGCTCGCGTCCGATTTTTGTTTATCTATTATGAAACTGTCTTGAAAATCTATCATGTCGGCGAGTGTCACCGTTTTAAGGGCGTTTGCGACAACTTGATTTACTTTGTTCCAATTCCCGCGCATGGGGCACATGGTCTCTACAGAACAGTTATCAACGGCTCCTTCGACACAGGCCGTTAAAGCAATAGGCCCTTCGATGGATTGAATGATATCTGCAACAGTAATAGAGGACGCATCCTGATGGTTGATGTAGCCACCGCCCGCACCGCGAAGGGATGTGATTAAGCCTTGCCGGGAAAGCAGACCAAGAATTTTGGCAACAGTTGGTAGGGGCAATCCTGTTTCTTCAGCAATCTGAGGGGCTGTTACAACCTGCTCTTTTTGCGAAGACATCTGCCCAAGAACGACAACTGCATAATCTGTTAACCTCGTAAGGCGGAACATAGCTTTTCTCCATACCGGACTAAAAAGGTCCGATTTTTTAAATAGCTCAAAAAAACGAAATTGCAACCTCTTTTTAACAGTTTTTTTTAGTTCCAATATATCTTGTAACGCTCAGTAATTAATCAACTTACTGCTATATCCTTGGAAAATATAACAAAGCCAGACTGTTAGAAAAAAGAGATTGGTTTTATCGCGACAAATTGTCGTATTTAAAATGCATCTTTAGTGGGGCGAGTTCTCAGTCTCACATTTTTGGTATCCAATAATACCCCTAATTTCCTAATGGGCTCGGCGGATAGAGAGGGCTCGACATAAAGGGCTTAAAAGGGTAAGTAACAAGAATAATTTGTTGAGAATGAAACAGTCAGACGTAAAGGCTATGAATATGAGCGCAAATGTAATCGTTGTTGAGCATCCTTTGGTTCAGGTAAAACTTACTCAAATGCGTTCGAAAGAAACTGCGACCCCTGATTTTCGTCGGTTGTTGAAAGAAATCTCTCACTTGCTTGCTTATGAAGTCACACGGGATCTCGTGCTTACCGAACGTGAAGTGGAAACACCGGTTGAGCGTGCAATGTGCCCAGTTCTTCGCGACTTGGAGCCTTGTTTTATTTCAATCTTGCGTGCAGGAAACGGTATTCTGGATGGCATGATGGATCTCTTGCCCTCTGCTCGTGTTGGTCATGTTGGTCTATATCGTGATCACGAAACGCTAGAGGCAATTGAGTATTACTACAAAGTGCCAACGGATATGGCCGATCGTGAAGTTATTGTTGTCGATCCAATGTTGGCAACGGGGCACACGGCTGTTGCTGCAATTGATCGTCTTAAAAAAGATGGTGCTAAGAATATCAAGTTCCTATGTTTGCTGGCGGCGCCAGAAGGAATTGCAGAGTTCCAAAAAGGCCACCCTGACGTGCCGGTCTATACAGCATCTGTTGATCAAAAATTAAATGAGCACGGCTACATTGTTCCAGGTTTGGGAGATGCTGGAGATCGTATTTACGGCACGAAGTAAGCTCTAATTTTTGTGGGAATGAATAAAGGCTCCGTTATTGGGGCCTTTTTTATTGATATTTTTTTCTGATCTTTTCGTAGGTGCCGTTATGTCTAATCGTACGAAGGCCACGGTTTACATCATTAATGATGCCTTGAACCTTTTCTGACTTCTTAGAAAAACAAAAATAATAAGGATGACTGACGAACTCTTTGTAAGTTACAGGCCCTTTTTTCTCACGACTGGCTAAAGCAAATAATACTGAATCCCTATAGGAATAAACGGCGTCAACGCGCTTGTTTTCTAGCAAAGTTAATAGTTCGTTGTCATCTGATGCTTCGTAGGCATTGATATCATTGTCTATAAGTTCTTTGTGCACAGTGTAACCTCTTACACTGGCAACAGAGAGACCTTTAAGGTCGAGGACTGAATCAAATTTTTGTAAAGTCACATCTTCCGACAAGAACACTCCTTGGCTGTGGTAACCAAGAATATCTGAGAAAAGGAAATCTTTATCTCTGCCCGGGTGATAAGAACAGCCGCAGAGACCATCAACTTTCCCTTGTTGCACAAGTTTTAAAGCTCTTTGCCAAGGGTAAAACGTGTACTCAACATTCCGTCCTGCAAGAGAGAAAATTTCCAGCATTATATCGACATCTATGCCTTTGGGGCCTGTGCCTGGGTTTTCTATTTTATAGGGAGGAAAAGAGCTGCAAGCCATCGTGACTGGTTGATTCTCAGCTGCAGTACTATTTTTCACTACTGGAAAAATAAATAAAAGAGACGCGATAGAAAAGACATGTTTCGGAGATAATTTCAATAATCATGATCCATAAAATTAACAGCAGATACGGATTTAGTTTCCATCAAAACGCGGCTCTCTCTTGTCGTTAAGAGAATCCATTAGAACATCTTTATTGTAACTATAGAAATACTAATAATTCTTTACCGTTCAAGATAGTTCTTGATGCGTATATTCTTTTGCCGGCAGGGCGCTGCTCGGTGGTACAATCTTCGTAACTATCCATATAATTGTTCCGCCAGTTGCTGCCATGCCGACCATAGCAAGAAAGGCATATGAGGGATCAATGTCAAACAGCAAGCCTGAGACGAAAATTGATAGGCCCATCATCAAGCCATTAGCAATACTAGAATAAAGACTTTGCGCAGAAGCCGAGACATCTTTGGGGGCATGCTTTGTTATAAATGACATGGACCCCAGATGGGTTAGGCCGAATGTAAGGGCGTGTAAAACTTGGATGCCTATGATTAAAATCATGCTGTCACTAAAACCGAGTGTCCCCCATCTGATCATACCGGCAATACTTCCGATAATGATTAGATGTAAAGAGCGTGCACTTTTAAACAGCTTGTTACTGAATGCAAATAGGATGACTTCGGCCATAACCCCAAATGCCCAGATAAATCCAATTAGGCTTTTGCTGTACCCCAGTGATGTTAAGTAGAGAGAGCCAAAAGCGTAGTAAGCAGCGTGGCTGCCGATAATCATACCTGCTCCTAGGATGAAGAAAAGGAAGCTTGGTTTTCTGAGGAATATTCGTGGGTTTCCTTGTGATTTTTCTTGCTCTTTAGGGAGCTGAGGCAGGATTAAACTGAAGAATGCGACAGTAATAAGGGCGCATAAAATGAGCCAAAGCGTCCAATTAATATCGATGGTATCTAAAAGGTAGCCAACGCCAAAGCTTGTGACAATGAATGAAAGAGATCCCCAAAGTCTTATCCGTCCATAATTTAAATCATAAAGTCGAACTGCCTTAAGTGTTTGGCTGTCCCCTAAAGGAATAAGCGAAAGAAAACAACAGGATGCACCAGCTTGAAGTAAGAGGTAAAGATGAAAGTCTTCAGCAAAATAAAAAGCAAAGAAGAACCCGCAAGATATTAATGCCGTTGCAAAGAGTACGGCTCTGCTATAGCCACTTTTTTCTGAAACAAAGGCGATGGCCGGTGAAACCAGCACCATGAGGAATGGGGGTATGGAAAGTATATTTCCAATTTCTGACTTACTAAGGCCTCTTTCTGATAACCAAAGTGGCCAGAACACCAAGATAATGCTCATGGTCATGAAAACAAAGATATAAAAAAGTGAGTAGGGAACGCCAAAAGGAAGGGCGGAATCTTTGTTCATACGGATGCTCTAAACTTGGGGCACCGGATCTAAGAGTAGAAGCGACGCAGGAAGGGGCTATTTTTAATGAATACCACTTTATTGTTGGGCATCAATATTTATTGTTTAAAAGTTTGGAACATTTGATCTGACCCAGGAATTAAAAAAGGCGTTCAAAATGAACGCCTTTTTTAATTTACTTGAGTGAGCGTTCTACGCCACCTTTGCTTCCCGAAGAATAAAAGCAGGTGTGTGATCTCCAAAAGAGCTAGTAGGATTACTTGGCTCTGATGAAGGTTCTCGCTCACCAATAACTGCGGTAGGTCTGGCTTTGCGGCGGGTAGCTCGTACTGGTTTTTTCGCACTACGTTTTTCGTCTGCACCGCTGTCTACAGCTGTTGTTGCCGTAGCTTCAGCTGAAACATCCTCAGCAACATCATCGAATTTCTTGCGACGACGGCTTGGCTTTGTTTCTTTAGCATCACTACTTTTTGCGGTTACTTTTGTTGGGCGACGACGTCTACGACCCTTCAAAGAAGCAGCTTCTTCGTCGGTCCAACTATCAAAGCCTTCAAGAGAAACGACGGGGATACCGCTATTGATAGTCGTCAACACGTTACGTAACCCTTTGTAATCTTCAATTGTAGCAATTGTGAATGCTTTACCTTCACGTCCTGCGCGTCCGGTTCTACCAATTCTGTGAACATAATCTTCAGGATTAACGGGAACATCAAAATTAAATACGTGTGATACAGCTGGAATATCTAAGCCACGTGCAGCAACATCGGAACAGACCAAAAGCTTAACTTTGCCTTCTTTAAAGTCGCTCAATGTCTCCATGCGGGATGATTGAACCATGTCACCGTGGAGAGCTGCAGCAGAAAAACCGTGTACATTCAAAGATTTATTCAGGATATCCACGTCTTTTTTTCTGTTGCAGAATAAAATCGCAGACTGAATTTCACCTTCGCTAGCCATGATTTGACGCAGAGCTTCTCGTTTTTCTTTCGGACCACCATCAATCTTGATAATCGTCTGCTCGACAGTTTCGGCAGTTGATGCCTGTTTCGTCACAGAGATTTCTTTAGGATTGCTGAGGAATTTATCAGAAAGCTTTCTGATTTCCGGGGCCATCGTTGCAGAGAAAAAGAGTGTTTGTCTTAGCGGTGGAAGCAAAGAGACAATTTTTTCCACATCGGGAATGAAGCCCATATCCAACATCCGGTCTGCTTCGTCGATAACCAACAGTTTGGTATCAACAAGCATGATCTTGCCTCTCTCGAAAAGATCTAGAAGGCGGCCAGGTGTTGCAATCAGAACGTCAACGCCGCGTTCGAGGAGCTTTGTTTGCTCCGCAAAGGAAGAGCCTCCGATAAGGAGAGCTTTGCTAAGCTTGCTGTATTTTCCATAGCTTTCGAAATTTTCCGAAATCTGATGGGCAAGTTCACGTGTTGGTGTCAGGATCAAAGAACGCGGCATTCTTGCGCGGGCCCGACCACTGGACAGCATTTCGATCATAGGCAGTGTAAACGAGGCAGTTTTACCTGTCCCGGTTTGAGCACAGCCCATTACATCACGACCCATTAACACGTAGGGGATTGCTTGTTCCTGAATGGGCGTAGGTGTTGTATAGCCAACATCCTCGACAGCCTGCAGGAGCTTTGGATTTAATCCAAGATCAGAAAAGCTCATGTATTCCTTAGTTACGGTTGAGCGTTAGTCAAAAAAAGCAGAAATACGTAAAAAACTTACGCATGCTTTCCAGAAGCGACGTGCGCATAATACGGAAAGCTTTGAAAAAGTCAATTTGTACTATGTTTTAGATACTGAAAATCACCAAATAACTGTATAAAGTGATATTATTGTTTAATTTTTACCCTGTGATGTTTAAGTCAATAGGGGGTACTTAACTTGCTAGAGGCACTTTAAAGATGTTGATGTCTGCAGAAGATTCGGTTGTCGTTGTTATAGATGTGCAAGAAAGATTGGCACCGGCAATCCCTGAACTCCAAGCTATCTTGAAAGCTAATGAGCTTGTCTTGAAAACGGCATCCGAGCTATCTGTTCCCGTTCTCGTGACCGAGCAATATCCAAGAGGGCTTGGTCATACAGTTGAACAGCTACGTGATTTTTACACAGAAAAAAATGTGTTTGAAAAGATTTCTTTCAGCTCTGCCGGCTGTGCACCTTTTATGTCCGCCTTAAAAGAAACGGGACGACGTCAAGTTATCGTAACGGGTGTTGAAGCACATGTCTGTGTGCAGCAGACTGTTTTAGAATTGCTGGCAGACAGATTTGATGTTTTTGTTGTGGCTGATGCTATTGGCTCGCGTACTAATGAGAACCGACAATTGGCGTTGGATCGTATGATCAGATCAGGTGCTGAAGTTGTTTCGAGCGAGATGGTAATGTTTGAAATGCTGAAAAAAGCAGGTACGCCTGAATTTAAAAAATTATCCAGCCTAATCAAAGAAAACGATTAATTTTATGACAGAAAAAGAACGTCTGGTTTTTCTACCAGGTTTGTTGTGTAACGAACGACTGTGGGCGCCGCAGTTGGACTTTTTTAAAGACAAGTATCCTTGCGAAGTATCTGATCTAACTCAGGCAAGTTCCATAAACGAACTGGCGCTACATGCTTTGAAGCAGGTGCGTGGTAAATTCAATCTCGTCGGGTTATCTATGGGGGGGTATGTTGCGCTCGAAATTATGCGAATTGCGCCAGAACGGGTGAAGCGCTTGGCGTTGATTGATACAAAAGCGCGTGCGGATAGTCCTGAGCAAAAACGACGTAGGCGTGGCTTACTTTCATTAGCTGGGCGAGGAAAGTTTAAAGGCGTAACGCCACACTTGATGCCACTTCTTATTCATCCAAATCGTATGGATGATGTGTCTTTGACGTCTGAAATATACAAAATGGCCGAAGAGGTTGGGCAAGAAGCTTTCGTACGTCAGCAAACCGCTATTCTGGATCGTGAAAGCCATTTGGATCTTTTACCAAAGATAAAATGTCCGGTGCAGGTTATTTGTGGCCGGGATGACCTGATTACCCCCTTGGATTGTTCTGAAGAAATTACCTCTCTGACGCCCAATGCTGAACTGTTGACGTTGGAAGACTGTGGGCATCTTTCAAATTTCGAATTCCCTGAAAAGGTGAATGAAACTCTACAGGCGTGGCTGGAACGAAACTAAGTCTCTCAAGGTTTTTTACTCTCTTGCAAAGCTATTGTTCGGTTAGCTGGATGTAAGGCTTTTGATCAAATGGCCTTCGACAATATATCGTAGCGGTCCGGGTGTCTGTGCATTGAAGGGCCAACAAGTTACCAAGGCTATTCTTTTCGAAGCGTTTTGGTTGTTAATGCCTGACTGGTTCCATTTGGTAATTCGGATATTGTCCACTTCATATAGATGATCTTGTCCTTGAGGATCTTTCACTAGGATGATGTCAGTCGCTTTTATGTTTTCGAGAAAAGCAAAATGAGTATCCCTGTGTGCTGCATAGACAGCTGTTCCTTGCTGTCCGGGGCGGGCGGTGTTTTCTAGATGTCCAGGGGCAAATGCCAAAGCTTCACCACTACTGCCGCGTAAGGCGATAACGGGATCTATAGCTAGATTGGGGAGACTGATTTCTGCGACAGGGTAGGTATCGGCCCATGACCATGCTTTTTGTGGTGTCTTTGTGGTTAAGGTTTCCTGCCATGCCTGTTGTAACAAGTGTTGCGCTAGAACGGCTTTTAATTTGATGTAGAGACCATCCCCGAGCAATGCAAAACCAACCATGAATAATGCGAGTAAGAGGAGCTTTCTCACTCCTCTTACCAAATATTGGGGGGGCCTTTGAACAGGGCTTCGTATTTGTAAGGTAGGCTTTATAGTACTAGAGGTTTTCATGGCTATGGACGCTGTCCATTTAGAAGTATTTTACGGGAGGCCAGCATAAAGAATACCGTTGCAAGTAACAGAAGAATACCAAGAATGATTTTTAATTCCGCTGTTGTTGCTGTTGCTGGTAAGGGAATGGATTTGGCTTTTGCAGAGGCTGGGTTTTCCAAGGGTGTATCACTTGCAGCCAAGGCATGCAGGAATGAAATGCTGGCATCTTCGAGTTGTTCTGGAGCCGAAGTGTAATCAGGCCCAAAGACTTTCTCAAAATCCCACCCAGCAGGAAGGTTTAACGCTATTTTCTGACTATTGTAATCTGTACCAGTTGGCCGCGTCGGGGTGATATCAACAGCGACAAGGCTCGTCATTTTACTGATTAGGCCATATTTCATAGCCGTTTTGAGTATGTCCTGATCAAGTACATTCCAATTATTGGCCTGAAAGTACTGACCTTCTATTTCTGAAATTTTTCTTCTGCCCCATAGTTTGCCAATACCATTGCCTTGTTGTGCTTTGTAGAGCGGTAATTTAATTGTCCAAGGCTGGTTTGAGAACTGGCCAGAAACATCCAGTGTGTCTTTGACTGATCGAACCGTATTATTGGCTTTAGCCAAGATAACGACGGGCTCACCACTGTAGAGATCGGGGAGCTGACGTGGGCTCATTTCTACATTGTTTTTCTCGGGTTGATTACTTTCTGGCCAGTTTGCCTGAAGATCGGTTAACACTGGGGTTTCAAGCTTTGTAAATAGTTCATTCATATGGGATCTGACTTGTTGTTCTGATCCGATATGGGTAAAGGTTCCTTTGCCGTAGCTGGATGCGCGGTTCATAAAGTGACTGTTGGGGGCAGAACCGATACCGACGGTAAAGATTCTGGAACGACCACGTTTTTTAACAATGGTATCAAACATTTGTTTTTCATTGCCAATGGCACCATCCGTCAAGAATACAATCTGGCGTAAAGCCGATTTTTCGTGCGGGGTTTGATCTTCTAAGGCGGCTTCCAGCGCAGGTAACATTTCTGTCCCGCCATCAGCTTCGAGGGATGAGACAAATTTTTTTGCGATATCAAGATTGCCAGTATTGGCTTCAAGAGCTGAAGGGAAAAGGACTTCGTAGGTGTCATCAAATCTTATGACGTTAAAGCGATCCTGATCGCTCAACTTTGCAAGAGCTAAAAGCAAGCTTTCCTTTGCCTGTCTCATAGAAGGGCCAGCCATAGAGCCTGAGTTATCAATTACAAAGATAACTTCCCTGTCTGGTGTTGTTATTTCATCCTGAGCAAGTTGCGCCAATTTTGGAGGGGTAACAAAGGCAAGGAAATAGTCATCTTGACCAATTGTTTCTTTAAATAGGGCAACCCTTGGAGATTTCTTTGGTTCAGCCTTCCAGTTTAGTTCAAAATCACGATCTGCAGGGATAACTTGATCACTGAGAGAGACTTCAACCTGATCTTTGGATTTATAGTCTGTGATAATGTCGTGGAACGGGCTTTTGATTTCAGCAATGGGGAAGCCGGAAGCTAGGCTGACATTCAGGGACACCGGATTGCTTTGTGCTTGTCTTGCCGGATTTATAACTGGAGACGCTATCTCTTCACGATCAGGAAGGGAATCTTTTACTGATCCCCACTGTTCATTATTCTCAAAGTTTACACTTTCGACGATGCGTGGCTTTGGGGTGTAACGGGGGGCTGCAACCATTGGGAAACGGAGCGAGAAAAGACCATTCGATTGCCTGACCGTTTCTTGATATTCAATCTGTACAACGATGATTTCTTGCGGCCCTATATTTGCAACTGAGTTGGTAAAGAGATTGGGGCGTAACTGTTCAACCAAACTGGCTTTTTTGCCTTCTCTTTTAGCGTCATCATAAATTTTGCGAGCCTCTTCTTTGGGCTTGATAATGCCTTCGATGAAACGATCACCGATTTGCATTTTGAGTGCATCTACAGCTGATGTTTCGGGAAGGGGAAAAACATAGGTTCCTTCAACCCAGCCATCAGAAGGGTTTCTAAAGCGTTGGGTCACTTTTGTGCGGGCAATTGGGCCGTTGATGTCAATCTCTACATTGGTTGCAAGCTGAATGGCTTCGACCATTTTACCGGCTTCCGTTGTTTTCAATAACAACGAACCTCTTTTCATGTCATTTGGGGACACCAGTCCATTTGCAACCGAGGGACCTATGCCCATAACAATTATAGAGGCAGCCAATAGACTCCTGATAAATTGTTGTTTAATCGAAAAGTTTAATTGTTTTTGTGTGATTGTTTTCAGCATGCCGCTGCCCTGTCATCTAAGAATAAAGTTGTTTTGTTTCTTTGTATTCTTATCTCGCGGCTTTATGCCCAAAGGGTGGGGCTTTGTGACAAAAAAGGGGCAAAGTCGGGGTTATCGCATATTGAGCCAACCATAATTCAAATAAAAAAAGCACTGCCATCGAGATGAATGGCAGTGCTTTTTTTATTAAAGAATGGCTTGGTTTATATTAGATATCGATATCTGAAACGAACTTTGCGTTGTCCTGGATAAAGTTAAACCGCAGTTCCGGTTTCTTACCCATTAGGCAATTTACTCTGTCCGCTGCGGCTCTTTGGCTTTCGGCAGGATCAAAATCATCATTGTGATGAACGGTAACGCGCAAGAGGACTCTTTTGGATGGGTCCATTGTTGTTTCTTTAAGTTGTCGAGGTGGCATTTCACCAAGACCTTTAAAGCGACTGACTTCGATTTTCGCGCGTCCAGTCAGTTCAGTTTTTTCCAGTTCAACTCGATGCTCGTCATCCATGGCATAGACCGTTTTACTGCCTTGCGTAAGACGATAAAGCGGTGGCATTGCCAGAAAGAGATGACCGCTTTCGATCAGACCAGGCATTTCCTGATAGAAGAAAGTCATTAGCAACGAAGCAATATGAGCACCATCAACGTCGGCATCAGTCATGATTATGACGCGTTCATAACGAAGCTTGTCTTTATCGAACTGGCCTTTGGTGCCACAGCCTAGTGCCAAGCTAATATCTGCGATCTCTTGGTTTGCTTTGATTTTATCCGCTGTTGCAGAGGCTACGTTCAGAATTTTTCCACGAAGGGGAAGAATCGCCTGTGTTTTTCTGTCACGTGCTTGCTTGGCAGAGCCACCAGCTGAATCGCCCTCTACCAAGAAGATTTCAGTATCGTTTGATCTGTTGCTGCTACAGTCGGCAAGTTTTCCGGGCAGGCGAACTTTACGCGTCGCAGTTTTCCGACTTGTTTCTTTATCTTGTCTTCTTCTTAATCGATCTTCACTGCGCTCAATAATACGTTCCAGCAAAAGTCTGGAACTTTCTGGGTTACTGGCCAACCAAAGATCGAAATGATCTTTTATTGTTGCTTCGGTTAATTTCGCAGCAAGAGGGGTGGCTAGTCTATCTTTAGTTTGTCCCTGAAATTGCGGGTCCCTGATAAAGACAGAGAGAACTGAAATGCTACCGTTTAGAAGATCATCTCCTGTAATTTGGGCCGCTTTTTTTATGCCTGTAAGTTCGCCGTACGCTTTAAGTCCTTTTAATAGGCCTGCGCGCATACCGCTTTCATGACTCCCGCCATCAGGTGTCGGAATGGTATTACAATAGGAATTGACGAAGCCTTGTTCGTCTCGAGGCCAGCAAATGGCCCATTCCGCACGTCCCTGACCATCAGAAAACTCAGCTTCACCTGCAAAGGCTTCAGATGTTAGAGCAGGGCGTTCGCCAAGCTGTGAATCAATAAAGTCTTTCAAGCCGTTTGGGAAGTGGATGACTTCGCTTGGGGGAATATTACTACCCTCGACAAGGGAAGGTTCACATGTCCAACGGATTTGAACGCCTTTGTAAAGGTAGGCCTTTGATCGCGTCATCTTGTAGAGACGGGCGGGTTGGAATTTACAACCGGGCTCAAAAATTTCGGCGTCCGGGTGGAATGAAATTGTCGTTCCTCGTCGATTGTTGGTTTTGCCAATCAACTCCAGCTTAGTTTGCGGATGACCTTTGCTGTATTCCTGTCGGTAAAGCTGTCGATCTCTTGCTACTTCAACGTACATCGAATCAGACAAAGCATTTACGACGGAAACCCCAACACCATGAAGGCCGCCAGACGTTGCATAGGCGTCCTGTGTAAACTTCGCACCAGAGTGTAAGGTTGTTAGGATAACTTCTAACGCAGATTTATCAGTATATTTGGGGTGGGAATCGACGGGGATACCACGTCCATTATCTTTTATTGTTATGTGGTTATCCAAGCCAAGTTCAATATCGATTCGTGTTGCGTGCCCTGCAACTGCTTCATCCATGGCATTATCAAGAACCTCTGCAACAAGATGATGCATGGCGCGTTCATCATTGCCGCCGATATACATACCGGGGCGATGCCGAACAGGTTCTAAACCTTCGAGAACTTGAATATCCTTGGCTGAATAATCAACCGTGGTTTCATTTGTGGGGGCTGACTGAAATAGATCTGACATGGGAACATTATGTGTTGATGATCAGGCTAAGGCAAGTTCCAGATGATAGTGTATTCACGTTTTGTTTCGCCCAAGAGCATTTTATTCCTGATGTATATCGCCTAGACTCCGACAGGGTAAGGTGTGGGGCAAAGTTGAATTTGGTGATGCTTGATGGCGGTGACTGGATTCACATCTGTGGTTTTGTATTTCATAAAACTCACCGGGTTGTGAAAAGCATTACTGCATTGCCTCTGTTATAGATAGCGAACTATTATTGTTAGATAGAATTCTTCTTGGGGACGTTATGCAAAAAAATCCTGCCATTATCCGTTATGTACTGTTGCCTCTCATATTGCTTTTTTCTTTTTTGAATCCTGTGGTTGCAGGCGAGGCAGATGTTATTAATGTTAAAGGTTACAAAGATGGCGATAGTGGTTGGAGCTTTGATGTGACGGTGCGTCATGATGACACAGGTTGGGATCATTACGCTAACCGTTGGGAGGTCATCACCGAAGACGAAACCATTTTAGCAACACGTGTTCTTCACCATCCGCATGAGAATGAGCAACCCTTTACAAGATCTTTGTCTGGCGTTCAGATTCCAAAGAGCATAAAAAAAGTTTTTATAAGGGCGCATGATAGCGTACATGGCTACGGAGGACAGGTGAAACCTTTCGTTGTGGAATAATATATTACAAAAAAACGACGGAAAAATACGTTGACATCGTCAAATTTCACACAACGGCAGTTGATTTTTTTTCTCACTTACATTATTTAATACTTGTGCAATGCACAAAGTGCCTTTGTTTGAGTCTCCGTTCCGTTTCTTACTACATAAGTCTCTATGTAGTCGACTGTCGGAATCGCCACAATTTGAGACGCTACACAAAATGTATAGATACAGTGCTGTTTTATGATTTTAAATAGTTCTGTTTCCTGTGCATTTGTCCATAGGGTGTCAGATAGTGATGGCTCTTGACGAGCTTTGGAGACCTTCTTCTTCTGCTTTTTTCGCGGAAGAACTTAAATAATTATCTATTTACCTAGGACTACGGTTCTTGAGGTTATATTAAGTTACCGGATCCTACGGAGGGATTAATGAGCGATCAGTCCAATACAAAGCCGGTTTCTGACCGGGTGTATGAAAAGAAAAAACGTAGTTGTCTGAAGTGTCGGGAAAAGTTCGTGAGCGAATGGCCTGGCGAACGCATTTGCAAGACATGCAAGTCTTCTACCGCTTGGCGGGAAGGTATTGCGGCCTAATAAGTTATTGCAATAAATGACACATAACAAAAGCGCGGATCGTTTGACCGCGCTTTTGTTATGTCTGGGCCGGTGTTTTGTCTAAGTTTGGTGCCTAACAAGCCTTGTTTCAAAGTATTCTGGATTGCGTTATTAAGTTAGGTAGGCTTAAATCCTGATCTTTTTTATCTAAACCAAAATATCAACTCGACTTCCTCTGCCATCCGTAGGCGGCGCGAGTAATTTTTGACTACCAGAATTATCAGGATTTATGGTTTTGATTTTCTGTACTTCTATTGTGTTGGCTGTCGCAGGCTTAAAGGCTGGCCCCCGGTCCGCGCGGAGTTCAGGGGTAATGATTGTTCCCGTCCGTGTGTAGATAGGCGGAATATACATCGAAGCCTGTAATGTAAATTTGTGAATAAATTTTAATTAAAATACCATGTAATTTTACAAGTGTCTTTAAGTAAGTTGATAATGTTACATTAATGGTTGATTTTATTTATATAATTCAGCTTTTGCTTGTGATGGCAAATTTTAAGGCAATGTGCAGAGTAATATTTATGGGAATGGTTAAAGTATTGTTTCAGTATTATGCATAATGTTTAGATTTCTACATCAACGGTTTTTTGATATGTACGTAATTTAAAGATTATGTTTTTGATGGCTTTTGTTCGAAAATATTTAGCTACTCTCTTATACTTCTAGATTGATATTTGTTACTGATGTAAGTTGAATTACACAATATGGTAATATCAAGGATGTTGAATTGATACTTGTTATTACAGGGTTGATTTGCGTTAAGACGTACCTGAATTTTTTATAGAACTAAAAGGTTGTGAAACGATGTTTCTTGTCAGGAAATTAAGCTCGTCATTTTTAAAATTGGCTTTTATGTCGCTTTTGTTTGCGTCGACTTCAGTGGTGCAGGCAGATGAAAATGCAATAGCTTATGTAAAGGTACTAAATGGTGCCTGTTATGTTGAAAGTGCGGGTGCCGAGCGGATTCTTCAAATCGGGGACCCTTTGTACAAGAATGACATTGTTAAAACGCGTAATGAATCGTCGTTAGGGGTTTCGTTTCGAGATAACACCCTTGTTTCTTTGGGGAGTAATTCTTCCCTGAAACTGAATAATTTTGAATTCGATCCTGATAACAAAAAGCTAGCTTTTGCTGTACAGCTTTTTGAAGGAACGCTTTTATATATTTCGGGCATTATCGCAAAGCTGACTAAAAACCCAGATGAGGATTTACAAATATCAACGCCTGCCGGAACAATATCTGTTCGGGGCACTAAGATGTTTGTACGTGCAGAATAATGTCAGTGGACAAGGGGGATCGTTTAATGCCTAAATTTATATCCAAATTTCTATTATCTATTTTTTTCTTGGTTCTGGCTGGCTGTTCGGCGCCTCGTGGTAACTATGTTATTCTGTTGCCAGAGGAAGATGGGAGTGTTGGTGAAGTCAGTGTTCGAAACGATGCTGGTGTACAAACTATTTCTTCGGTTAATACCGTCGTAGAAATTCCAGATGACAAAGCGCCTAAAAAACCAAGAGAACTTTCAAATGATATTGTTGCCAAGTTGGTTGCTGAAACAGAGGCAGCTCAACCGCCAAAGCCACTATCATTCTTCTTCTTCTTTGGCTTTGATAGCGCAGAGCTAACAGAGGAATCAAATGTGATTTTTGCATCCGTTTTAGCTGAAATTGCCACAAGAGAAACTGTGGATATCAGCCTTATTGGTCATACTGACACCATTGGTGCTTCAGATTACAATAAAGAGCTGGGCCTTCGCAGGGCGGGTAATTTGCGGGACAAGCTAATCGAGAACGGGATCGATGGTGGGTCTATTGATATCAAATCTCTGGGCGAGGAAAATCCACTTGGTGGCGGTGAAGGGCAAGGTGGCCGAGCGTTCAACCGTAGAGTTGATATGGTATTGCGTTAAAACACTACAAATACCTTTTAGTCACGAAGGGGGAGAGTAAACTTGAAAGTTGCTCCCCCTTTTTTGTTGCCTTCTACCCATAGATTACCGCCCCAAGCTTCTATAATCGAGCGGCTGATTGCCAAGCCTAATCCTGTGCCTTGTTCTTTTGTCGTAAAGAAAGGTTTGAAGAGATCTTTTTTCTGATCAGATGTTAGTCCTGGGCCTGTATCGCTTACGGCAACCTCAATCATACCTTTGGGGTTTTCGCATGTTGAAATTAGTATTTCATGGTTATTTCTATCGACTTCTTCTGTTGCCTGTTTTGCATTACGAATCAGGTTAAGGAGGACTTGGTGTAATTGAATTTCGTTTGCTGTGCCATTTGTAATGTTTGGGGCAAGGTTTGTGTTTATGGTAACTTTCTCTCCTAAGTCAGAATCATTGAGTAATTCAATTTCTTCGATAATTATCTGGTTTATATTAAGGGGCATCAGGCTGGTCTTGCCCGTTTCGGCTGCATCCCGGATTGTTCGTAGAATTTCATTCCCGCGGTCAGCTTGCTTTAGAATTTTCTCTAAAACAGGTTTGATTGTTTCTTGATCAAGATTGCCTTTATCCAGAATTTTTTTGGCTGCGTTTGTGAAGTTATAAATGGCTGCAAGGGGCTGATTGAGTTCGTGTGCAATAGATGAAGAAAGCTTCTGGACTGAGCTTTTGCCGATGGTGTGAAGTAGCTCATTTTGTAGTTTTCTGATCCGTGCTTCTTTTTCGCGTTCCATTTGTGCAGCGATTCTGGCTTCTTCTCGCCTGCGTGTTTGTTCCATTACAAAACCGGTGGAAACGGAAATCATAAACATGATTAATGTGAGTATCATCGGCAGGGAAGGGTCAAAGAGCTCTAATCTCAAAGCGAACAGGCCAGAAGATGCAAGGACGGTTATCCAGCATAAAACAGCAAATGTAACGGTAACTTCTAAGGCTCCGTGTCGTTTGTGAACGACAAGGAAAATGATACCAATTAAAAGCAGGTAACTTAATTCTATCCAGAAGAAAGAGGAGGGACGCGTTAGGAGTGTGTCGGTCAGCATGTTATCCAGAGCCTGAGCGTGAACTGCTAGGCCTGACAAGCTTGATCCTACTGGCGTTAGTGTATGATCGGCTATACCAAGGGCAGTTACCCCTAGAATGACAATTTTATCTTTAAAAAGAGTGTCGTCGGTTGCGTCTGTAAGTGTTTCATAGGCTGATACGTTTATGTAATCGGAATTTTTACTGAAATAGATCCAGGGTTTACCTCGATTGCTCATGGTCAAATCGAATGAATTTAATTTGATACTTTTGAGCTTATTGTTTTCTGTCGTTAATTCAATTTGGTCTGCATTGTTAACGACGCGCAGGGTTTCTATCTCAAATGACGGGATAATTGTACCGTTTACATTGTATAGCAAGGGGAGCTGTCGAATAATCCCGTCTCGTTCTGATGCCAGATTGTTGACACCTTGTGTTGTCGCCTTTTCGAGCTGCTCTATGTTTCTGAGGACATAGTTAAACTGTGGTAAGGTCGACCTGACATCATCCCCGTACATTTTTATACTTGTTGTTGTTTCGATCGGGGCACGCTGATCTGTGCCATAACCTGTGGCCATGCCCAAAATAACAGGATGGCCATTGAGTGCATCGGCAAGAATGTCATCATATGAGGGGAAGTTCTGCTTAAGCGGCGTTAATTGCTGTGCGAGTGTCGGATTGTTCTGAATGATAAGACTGGGGGAAGTTCTGTCCGGTTCAGGAAAAACGATATCTATTGCCAGAGCGCGTGGGGATTGCAGTAGGATCTTATGAGTAAGATCTGCAAGAATATTCCTTTGCCAAGGCCATTGCCCTTTTGCTTTGAGGCTCTTTTCATCAATCTCTACCAGCACAATATTCTGAGTTTCTTCTTGATTTGGGCTTATCTTTTGAAACACATCAAAAGTGTTGTGACGCAGAATTCTTATGGCCCATGGATCTGAAACTTTAAGGGCGACCACACAAAACAAAACAGCCACCAGTATCGTGGTTGTTTTCGAAAAGGCTTTGGTCGCAAATGTCAGCATTTACTGTGGTCGATAATCATATTATTTGCAATCTAGCGCGAGCTGTCTTCTGGTTGTCGGGATCAAATCTATTCTGCTTGTGATCAGGAAAGCAAACTAGAGCTTGTTGTCTTTCTTATTGTTGTAAATAATGCTTGGAAGGCTTTGGAATATTTAGATACCTGTTTGATAGTTTGTTGTAGAATGAGGCAGAGTTCAAACGGTTTTGCTGAGAGACGATATGTATATATACATTATTGATGACGACGATGCTGTACGTGAATCTACTGAATTGCTATTAAGTACGTCCTCTTTTGAGGCTTCTATTCAGACTTTTGCATCAGCAGAAGAATTTTTTTCTGAAAACCTGCTTGGTCATTCTGGTTGTATCCTCTTGGATATACGGATGCCCGGAATGGATGGTGTTGAGGCACTTAAACAAATTAAAGCATCAGATAGTAATCTTGTTGTTGTCATGATCTCTGGTCACGGCGATATTCCAAAAGCTGTTGAAACAATGAAGGCAGGGGCCTTTAGTTTTGTTGAAAAACCATTCTCTGATACGGAAATCACCGAGATTGTGACTTCAGCTTTTCAGCAAAGCGAGGCGCAGCAAGAAGAATCAGAGCTTAGAGCTCATGCTGTTGATGTTATTGAAAAACTCACTCCTCGAGAAAAAGAAGTTTTGGATAAGCTTGTTCTTGGGCTTTTGAATAAGGTCATTGCCTATGAGTTGGGTATCAGCACTCGAACAGTTGAGGTTCATCGCGCCAGAATAATGGAAAAGCTGGATGTCAGAAGCTTACCGGAAATGGTGAGGCTTTGTCTTTTGGCAGAAGGAAAAGATAAAGCCTTGGTCGCAACTTAAATCTTAGTGCGTGGCAGGCAGTTTGATTGGGGGTGCTAGATACACCCCGTGCAAAGGGGGGTGTCACTTCGGGGGATGTGAAGTGACCGTGCACCAAGGCATACCTAGCTGATTAAAGAGATAAGAATAATTTCGTTCAGTTGTAATTGAGTGATTTACGTAGATAGAACTACCTATAAATGACAAAAGCCCCCGATCATTCGGGGGCTTTTGTTTGATGTATTATCCCTTGAAGATGAGGGCTTTCGAGAAAAGAAGCCTGGGGATAATCAATTATATTACAGCATCAAGCGCTGTAATACATATCGAACTCAACAGGGTGAGGTGTCATTTCAAAGCGCTGTACTTCTTCCCATTTAAGGTTGATGTAAGCTTCGATCTGATCTTTAGAGAACACGTCACCAGCAAGCAGGAACTCGTTGTCTGATTCCAGTGCTTCTAGAGCTTCTCTTAAAGATCCACAAACTGTTGGGATGTCTTTGAGCTCTTCTGCTGGTAGATCATAGAGATCTTTGTCCATCGCATCGCCAGGGTGGATTTTGTTACGAATACCGTCAAGGCCAGCCATTAGAAGAGCTGAAAATGCCAGGTATGGGTTTGCAACAGGATCCGGGAAACGAACTTCTACACGTTTTGTTTTGGGGTTCGAGCCGTGTGGGATACGGCAAGATGCAGAACGGTTACGTGCAGAATAAGCAAGGAGTACAGGGGCCTCAAAACCAGGAACAAGTCGCTTGTAGCTGTTTGTTGATGGGTTTGTGAAAGCGTTAAGTGCTTTTGCGTGTTTGATGACGCCGCCAATGTAGTGCAGGCAAGTTTCAGAAAGACCTGCATAGCTTTCGCCTGCAAAAGTTGCTTTACCGTCTTTCCATATTGACTGGTGGCAGTGCATACCTGAGCCGTTATCGCCAGCAACTGGCTTTGGCATAAAGGTAGCTGTCTTGCCATAAGCGTGTGCAACGTTTTGTACAACATACTTATAAATCTGTAGTTCGTCAGCTGCGCGCACAAGTGTGTTGAATTTAACGCCGAGCTCATGTTGTGATGGAGCGACTTCGTGGTGATGTTTTTCAGCTTCAACGCCCATTGCTTTAAGCACAGTGGTCATTTCAGCACGAAGATCAATACCAGTATCAACTGGGCCTACAGGAACATAGCCACCTTTAATACGAGGACGATGACCAGAGTTGCCGCCATCAATTTCAGCACGGTTCATGTGTGGAGATTCTTCATCATCCAGCTGAAAGAAGGTGCTGTGGCTGTTTGTGTCAAACTGAACATTATCAAATACGAAGAATTCAGCTTCCGGTCCAAAATAAACAGTGTCTCCGATGCCCGTGGACTGTAGATATGCTTCGGCACGTTCAGCAGTTGCACGGGGGTCGCGATTGTAAAGTAGGCCTGAATCCGGCTCGTATACTGTACAGGTTAAAATAATTTGTGCCTGTGCAGAAAACGGATCCATAACAGCGGATGTAAGATCGGGTTTGATGATCATGTCTGATTCGTTGATTGCTCTCCAGCCTTCGATGGAGGAGCCATCAAACAAAATGCCGTCTTCTAGTTCGTCTTCTCCAACAGCAGAAGCACACATTGTCATGTGGTGCCATTTTCCGCGTGGGTCTGTAAAACGGTAATCAACGAATTCAACTTCGTTTTCCTTGATCATATCAAGGACGCTCTTTACGTCAGCCATAAGCTCTTTCCTTTGTAGTAAAGTATTTTCTTTATGGGATGTGTTGTTATTTGATTAGATTAGATGGCGTCGCCGCCGCGTTCGCCTGTTCTTATGCGTATTACTTCTTCGATGTGGCTAACAAAAATTTTGCCATCACCGATACGGCCGGTTTGGGCTGCTTGTTGTATTGCTTCGGTAGCGCGCTCTGCCAGTTCGTCTTCAAGCACAATTTCAACTTTTACCTTTGGTAAAAAGTCGACAACGTATTCTGCACCGCGATAAAGCTCTGTATGGCCTTTTTGGCGGCCAAAACCCTTGGCCTCAGTAACGGTGATACCATTAATGCCGACTTCATGAAGGGCTTCTTTCACTTCGTCGAGTTTGAAAGGTTTAATGATCGCTTCGATCTTTTTCATTTGTCCGAATGCTCCAGCATCAGTAGGGGGCGGCTCTTTCGTCCATATTGTTATGCACCCTTAGTTGCATGATGCATGCCAACTCTAAAACGGCTAATTTTAGGGGTATAAAAAAATGCTCTGGATTGGGGTGCCTTTTTTTTGTGCATTATGTGCCTAAAATTTAGGTTTGCGGGCGGTATTTGATTATATTCACGTCATTTGAGTGATGTGAGGATTCGACCGTGATCGCTTATACTAAGGGGCTTGTGGTCTTTGTGAGTGCTTTTGCGTTCAGGTGATCTTACCAAGCCGGAGAATATGATCGGAGTCAGGAATCCGTTATTCATGAGGTTAAGGTAGAACTAAGGGAAAATTCTTGATTCCTGATAGGGTCTGTCGATTAGCGATATATTACGGTTTAAGGGAGTTTTACTTTTATTCTGGCTTGGTGGGTGTCCATAATAACAAGAAGAGAGTGAAAACAATTTTCTTTGTGTGTACAGTTGCGCTTGACGGCTTCACTCTATGTGTATAAAAGCTCGCTCATCGGTAACGAATATACGTTACCTCGTTGACCTTGTGGTGGCTGTAGCTCAGTTGGTTAGAGCACCGGTTTGTGGTACCGGGGGTCGGGGGTTCAAGTCCCCTCAGCCACCCCATGTCAATGTAAGTCTTAGGTGTGCGCGGTAGCCATTTGGTTTGCCGCTTTTTTTGTGCCTCAAGCCGGCTGGTCGATCACAGATATTTTATTTTCGACCATTATTTTCTTAACGACTGATTAGGTTGTTTTGATTTATCATTAATTTGACATAATTGTTTCATTGATGAAGGCATGTGTGATGGAAAATAACGCGATCTCTGGTGAAGATAGACGCCAGGCTCCCAGATTTCCGACTTCTGAACCGATTTCCCTAAAAGTTGTTGATAGAGACGGTCAAGCGGTTATGACAACCATCGCTGATTTGTCTTTTGGTGGATTTTGTCTCAAGGGGAATCTAGGGGCTGATATCGGTGAAGAAGTTACGCTGACACATTCCATTGCCGGCGAATTCCAAGGTGAGGTTATGTGGCAACGGGATAATCAGATCGGTGTACGCGTTATAATGTCTTCAGGTAATCGCGAAAAATTGCTCCAATACACCTGTTTGGCTTTGTTTCCGGATAAGGATGTTCCGGAACAAATAAGATCCTGAAATAAATTTTCAACTAAATAAATGTTCATAATGTGAAGGTCATTGTTGAGCCATATTGATCTAATATGTAGGTTCACACCTGTAATTTAGATTCGTAGGTTTCAATAGTATGCGTAAGACCCTTAGTCGTGTCCTTCTTGTTAGTGTAATGACACTATCACCGTTACATATCGTAAAAGCAGATGATTATTTGAACGGTGTAACGGCCTTTGAACAGGGAGATCATGCGCTTGCTTTGTCATTCTGGTTGCCGTTAGCAGAGAATGGACACGGAAAAGCCCAATACAGTTTGGGGAAGCTTTACGAAACACCAGAGTTTGGTAGCGAGCCAAAATATCTCGAAGCAATTAAGTGGTACGAAGCTGCTGCGAGTCAGGGTGTTGCTGCTGCTCAAAACAATCTTGGCCGTTTGTATGCGCAGGGTAAAGGTGTCGAGTCCGATCAGGCGAAGGCCGTCGGGTATTGGCGTATGGCTTCGGAATCGGATCATCCGATGGCGCAATATAATTTGGGACTTGCCCTTTTCCGTGGCGAAGGCGTCGCGCAAAATTTTGAGCGCGCTGTTTTTTGGTTCCATCAATCGGCAAATAATAATGTTTCTGGTGCTCAATATGCCTTGGGCGAAGTCTATCGCCTTGGTCTGTCCGTTCCAGTCGATAATCAAGTGGCTGAAAAGTGGTATAAGGCAGCTGCAAGAAATGGTAGTGCCTCTGCATCTGATAAACTTTCCGAACTAGCTCAGTTGAAAGCTGTTGAAGTGAAAGAGGCGGACGCGCAGCCTGTCATTGGGGAGCAGGCCATTGAAAATTCAGACCTGGCTATTGCTTTAGAGGCAGCTTCTGAAGAGGTGTCTACCAGTGTTGTAGAGGTTTCGGTCCCTAAGCCAGAACCAAAGCCTGTGGTAAGGCCAGAGCCTGTTCCGGCAGAGACGACTGCTGCTGCGGACGTTGTTGCATTGATTGGCCCGCTTAAGGATGACCGTAACTTCAGGCCAAAGAAAAACCCCCGAGGCTATACTGGTGTTGGTAGTTTGTTGGCGCCAAAGCCCAAATTTAATCCCAAAAGGTGATTTTTTAGTGTGGGTTTTGTTGCTGGCAAGCCAGCCAGCATAGTTTTTTCTTTTCTGCTCAGCTGTTAGGTCTTGGGCGCATCTATATCAATGCCTGAAAGGACACTCGTGGTATGATAATAGTTAGAAATATTTCTCTAACTATTATGGCTTTTGATGATGTGTAGGGGTGATCATTCTCTTCTTAGTGTTCGCGATATGTATCAAGCGGATAGCTTGGCGATAAAATCTGGTGTGTCTGGAGTTTCATTGATGCGACATGCCGGGCAAGCTGTTGCGCAGGTTGTTTGTGATATCATTCCTGAGGGACGGGTGCTTGTGCTCTGTGGTCCTGGCAATAATGGCGGGGATGGTTTTGCCGCCGCCGCGGTGTTGAGAGAGCGGGGGTATGAGGTTCAACTCTATTCAATGTTGCCGATATCAGAATTTGAGGGCGATGCCCTGCATTTTGCTCTGGAGTGGCAGGGAAGTGTTGTTTGTGAGCTTGGTGTGGAAAACTTTGAGCAAGCAGACGTTATTATTGACGCTCTTTTCGGGGCGGGGCTAACACGTCCCCTTGATCGTGATTGCTGTAATTATGTTGGGTGGTCGCGAGAGAAGTGTGTTGTTGCTGTCGATGTGCCAAGTGGTGTATCCGGTGATACAGGTGAGGTTGTTGGAAGTGTCGCTTTTCGTGCGAACAAAACGGTTACTTTTTCTCTAAAAAAGACCGGGCATTGTCTTTACCCTGGTGCTGATTTGTGTGGTGAAATTGTCGTTGCTGATATTGGTATTCCAAAAGAAGTTACGGCCAGCTTGTCTTTGAACTGTCAGGAAAATCATCCAGATCTATGGTGTGATCAGATCCCTCGCTATCAGTATGGCCGTCATAAATACGATTTTGGCCATAGTCTCGTGTGGGGTGGCCAGATGTCGGGTGCGGGGCGATTGGCTGCGATGTCGGCGGTGCGGGTTGGTTCCGGCCTTGTGACAGTTCTTAGTTCTGATACTGACAGATTAATCTATGCGCTAACTTCTCCAAGCCTTATGGTAGAGGGGCATAAAAATCTTGAAGAGCTAAAGGCGTTTTTGAAAAATAGAAAAATTAGCTCCTTTGTTTTGGGGCCTGGGGCTGGGCGAGGGCATGCCTTCAAGTCTCTTGTTTCTTCTGTGCTGGAGAACGCTTTTGTTCCTTTGGTGCTTGATGCTGACGCGATCAGTGTTTTCGAAGATAGTCCAGAGCAACTGCGAACTTTGTTGAATGATCAAGTAATTATTACGCCTCATGAAGGAGAGTTTAAGAGGCTTTTTCCTGAGGTTCAGGGGGGCCGTCTAGAGCGTGCGCGTCAAGCTGCAAGAGCGGCTGGATGTATTGTTGTCTTGAAGGGAGTAGATACAATTATTGCGTCACCAAATGCTCAGGCTGTCATTAATACTAACGCGCCTTATTGGTTGGCGAAGGGCGGCACTGGAGATGTGCTTGCTGGTATTATTACGGGGTTACTTGCGCAAGGGTTGTTTCTATTTGATGCTGCTTGTGCTGGTGTCTGGCTGCATAGTGATGCTGCGCAAAGGATCGGAAGTACTATGATTGCTGATGATCTTGTTACATGTATTGGGAAGAGTATTGAACCCTTTAGGAGTTGAGGGTCATAAGTATAAATCTGTAACCCCTTAGAGTTACAAAAAAATATGTGATTTTTGATCTATTTATTTACTTTTATTTAATAGCTACCTGCGATTATTTGCACTGTCATGTATAGAAAGTGTTCGTATTTAGGGTTTAATTATGTCATTCGTTGATAGTCTATATAAGTTCAAGCGCGATTCAGATGAAGTCAAAGTTGGTCACAAGTATCGCTATGTGAATCCTCATCGGGTTGTCGAAACAGCTAAGGTTATTAATGTAAAGAAGGATACCTTTGGAATTCCGCATGTACATTTTGCGATCTCTGTTGATGGTGATACCAGCACAGGATTTGAAGATTTTAGAACACTAGGCCTTTCTAGCTTTTCAGAGCGTTACTGCCAGGCGGTTTAATGCTCTAAGCATTTAAGGAATAATCGGGAATATGATTACTTGGCCTTGAACTGAATGTTCAGGGCCTTTTGTATATTTCTTAGATGAGTGTGATTTCTTTGCGTTTAACGTTTTACGTATATATACGCGCTTTCCGAATCTGTTATATATGTAGATGTTTAGCTTAGTTCTTCTTTCTCGTTTAGAGACACTACGCTTCTCTCTTCACATCAAGAGTAAGAATTAAGCTAAACAACTACAAAACCTAACTTCAGTTAGGTTATTTTTTATCAGGTTCGGAATATATCGATGCTCAAAAAATCCATTACAGTTTCAGCTATTATTTCTCTTGCACTTGTTTCTTTGCCAGTGCAGGCAGACTTGTTTAGCGAAGGCCTTAAAGTCCTTAATGGTGAGAAGGCGCAGCAAGGAGAACAAAGTCAGGGGGATTTGAGTGTAGGAGAGATTTCTACTGGCTTGAAAGAAGCATTGCGTGTTGGGTCATCCCGTGTGGTTGATCAGGTCAGTTTAAAGGACGGCTTTAATGGGGACAGCAATATTCATATTCCTCTGCCAGAGAATCTAAAGCGAGTTCAAGGGGCATTGCGTAGCGTTGGCTTGTCTTCTATGGCAGATGATTTGGAGCTTAAGCTCAATCGCGGTGCAGAAAATGCATCCGTGGAGGCACGTGAACTCTTTATTGATACAATCTCTAAGATGACGCTGGAAGATGCGCGCCGAATTTATGAAGGACGCAATGATGAGGCGACTAGATATTTTCAAGAGAAAATGACTCCTGAGCTAAAAGCGAAATTTAAACCGATTATTGACCGCACGCTTTCTGAAGTTGGTGCGGTGAATAGTTACGAAGAAATGATTTCTAGCTACAAAGCGATTCCTTTTGTCCCTGATGTGAAGGCTGATTTGACTGAATATACGGTTTCTAAGGCGCTGGAAGGGCTGTTTTATTATCTAGCAAAGGAAGAAGAACAGATTCGTCAGAATCCAGTGGCACGAACAACAGAGATTCTTAAAAATGTTTTTGGCTCTTGATGAAAAAATAGAGATTGGCAGTATTCTGGGGTTTTTTGACGAATTAGTAAAAGCCGCGATAAGAAAATCAAAAAAAAATAACAAAATTGAAAAGTCTTAGTTGCGTCCTCCGTAATGATGTATTAAACCCCTCCAAATCGAGACGAAATGCGGGTGTGGCGGAATTGGTAGACGCACCAGATTTAGGTTCTGGCGCCGAGAGGCGTGGAGGTTCAAGTCCTCTCACCCGCACCATCTCGAAACTAATTTGTTTGACCCTGGAAGGCCAGCGCTGCCCGGGCAGCTTGCTTTTGTCCTCCAAGGTCTTTTTTACGTTAAAATGAAAGGCGTCGCCGGCAAATGCAGGTAACTGAGACAAACGCGGACAATCTGAAACGCGAATTTACGGTGGTCGTTCCCGCCAATGACATCGACGCAAAAATCGATAGTCGTCTGGTTGAGCTAAGTTCTCAAGTCAAGCTCCCAGGCTTCCGTCCTGGCAAAGTTCCAATGAAATTGATGAAGCAACGTTACGGTAAATCCGTGATGGGTGAAGTTCTCGAAGCATTGGTAAACGAAACCTCTCAGGAAGTTATCTCCGAGCGTAGCCTGCGTCCTGCAATGCAACCGAAAATCGAAGTTACCTCTTTTGATGATGGTAAAGATCTCGAATATTCAATCGCTTTTGAAATCATCCCTGATATCGAGCCTATGGATTTCGCTAAACTGAACCTTGAAAAGCTTTCTGTTGATGTTCCTGCAAAGGAAGTTGACGAATCTCTTGGTCGTATTGCTGAAAACCACAAAACTACTCAGCCGCTTAAGCGTAAGCGTAAAGCTAAAGAAGGCGATGTTGTAACAATCGACTTTAAAGGCACCGTTGGTGGTGAAGCTCTTCCTGGCATGGCTGGCGATGATTTTAAACTGGAGCTTGGCTCTGGTCAGTTCATTCCAGGTTTTGAAGATCAGGTTGTTGGCGCGAACGTTGACGATGACCTAACCGTAAATGTTACTTTCCCAGAAGGTTACGGCAACGAGAAGCTATCCGGTCAAGACGCTGTCTTTGAAGTTAAAGTAAAAGACATCGAAGAAACCGTTCCTGCTGAAGTTGATGATGCGCTTGCTGAAAAGCTTGGTGAAGAGAACCTCGAAAAACTTAAAGAGCGTGTTGCTGAGCAGGTTAAAGCTGAATATGATCGCATCGCACATTCTCATCTGAAGCGTGAAGTTCTTGATCAGCTTGCTGATAACCATGACTTCGATGTTCCAGAAGCAATGGTTGAATCTGAATTTGACGGTATCTGGAAACAGATCGAAGCCGACAAAGAGCAGGGCAAGCTTGACGAAGAAGATGCTGCTAAGTCTGAAGACGAGCTAAAAGCTGAGTATCAGGACATTGCTGTACGTCGCGTTCGTCTTGGTCTTCTTCTTTCCGAAGTTGGCAGTAAGAATGAAATTGATGTTACTCAAGAAGAACTGAACGCTGCTCTTCTTCAGGAAGCACGTAACTATCCTGGTCAAGAACAGGCTGTTTTCGAGTTCTATCAAAAGAACCCACAGGCTTTGGCAAACCTTCGTGCACCAGTATTCGAAGACAAGGTTGTTGATTTCATCGTTGATCTTGCAAAGGTTACTGAGAAATCCATTTCTCCTGATGATCTTCGTAAGCAGATCGAAGCTGAAAACGAAGCAGTAACAAAAAAGAAACCTGCCAAAAAAGCAGCTGCAAAAAAAGCTCCGGCCAAAAAGCCCGCTAAAAAAGCTGCTGCTAAAAAGGCAGATGCTTAAGGTCTGATCGCCTTAATAAAACTAAACGTGTTGTATGGGTTGTGCGAATCTCTCGCGCAACCCATATTACTTTCTAGTGAGATATAGTTAACGAGCTTAATTTGTTAATTAATATGTGACACGCGAATTACGTTGAGGGGAAGCTATGAGTGATCCACGCGATATATATATGAATACACTCGTTCCTATGGTTGTTGAGCAAACAAGCCGTGGTGAACGTTCTTATGATATCTACTCAAGGCTTCTAAAAGAGCGAATTATCTTTCTAACTGGTCAAGTAAACGATCAGGTAGCTAGCCTAATATGCGCTCAATTGCTGTTCCTTGAATCAGATAATCCAAAGAAAGATATTTCTTTCTATATCAACTCACCTGGCGGTGTGGTGACGTCTGGTTTGGCGATGTATGACACCATGCAATACATTAAACCCGAAGTTTCCACTGTGTGTGTTGGTCAGGCCGCATCTGCAGGGTCTTTGTTGTTGATGGCTGGTGCTAAAGGCAAGCGCTTCGCCCTGCCAAACTCCAAGATCATGATCCATCAACCTTCTGGTGGATTCCAGGGGCAGGTAACTGATATTGAGATTCATGCGAAAGATATCATCGACACCAGATCTCGCTTGAACAAGCTTTATGCCGACCACTGTGGTCAGCCAATTGAAGTAATTGAGCAGGGTATGGAGCGCGATAACTTTATGACACCCGATGAAGCTAAAACATTTGGGTTGATTGATGAGGTTATTTCTCACCGGGAAGCAGATGCTAGCGATAAAGGCGATGCATCTAAATAGTTGATAATTTGATCGGCACTGGGAAGAGTTCATTAACGAAGCTTTGTTATCCTCATTATAAAAGACAGGTACTTTATTGGTAATTGTCGAGGTGTTTTGCTTATAACATGGATTTTTCCCATTGTGCGGGTCGGGTCTGTCTGTCAACATGACCTAATATTGGGAATTGATTTCGAGGCTCATACGTAATGTCAAAATCGAGCGATAACGACTCGAAAAATACTCTCTACTGTTCCTTCTGCGGCAAGAGCCAGCATGAAGTTCGCAAGTTGATTGCGGGACCCACCGTCTTTATTTGTGACGAGTGTGTAGAACTATGTATGGATATCATTCGTGAAGAACATAAATCATCATTGGTAAAATCTGGTGACGGGGTACCTTCGCCACAGGATATCTGTGATGTGTTAAACGATTATGTCATCGGACAGGGGCACGCTAAAAAAGTGCTCTCTGTGGCTGTGCATAATCATTACAAACGTCTGGCACATGGGAATAAATCTGGTGATGTAGAACTCGCCAAGTCCAACATTATGCTCGTTGGTCCAACTGGTTGTGGTAAAACACTTCTGGCGCAGACCTTGGCGAGAATTCTGGACGTTCCCTTTACCATGGCTGATGCGACGACGCTTACTGAGGCAGGATATGTTGGTGAAGATGTTGAGAATATCATTCTCAAGCTTCTACAATCTGCTGATTACAACGTCGAGCGTGCGCAACGTGGTATCGTCTATATTGACGAGGTCGATAAGATCAGCCGGAAATCTGATAACCCATCCATTACACGTGACGTGTCTGGTGAAGGTGTTCAGCAGGCGTTGTTAAAGATCATGGAAGGCACTGTTGCCTCTGTGCCGCCACAGGGCGGACGGAAGCATCCGCAACAGGAATTCCTTCAGGTTGATACAACAAACATCCTCTTTATCGTTGGTGGAGCTTTTGCCGGACTGGATAAAATTATCTCTGGTCGTGGCAAAGGATCATCCATCGGTTTTGGTGCAGATGTCGTCGGGCCAGATGAACGAAGAATGGGTGACATCCTTCGCGAAGTTGAGCCAGAAGATTTGTTGAAATTCGGCTTGATCCCTGAATTTGTTGGACGTCTGCCTGTTGTTGCAACTCTTGAAGATCTTGATGCTGATGCATTGGTTGAAATTCTGTCCGAACCAAAGAACGCGTTGGTGAAGCAGTACAAACGTCTGTTCGATATGGAAGATGTTGCGCTGAACTTTACCGAGGGTGCGCTTTTGGGAATTGCTGAAAAGGCAATTGAACGGAAAACCGGTGCGCGTGGTCTGCGTTCTATCATGGAAGGTATTCTTCTTGATACAATGTACGAGCTGCCAGGCCTTAAAGGTGTCGAAGAAATTGTTATTAATAGCGAAGTTGTAACCGGTAAGGCGCAACCTCTCTATATATATGGTGATAGCAAGGAAGAGACCGGCACGGACGCATAATTTTCAAGGGTCATTTTTTATAATGCCTTGAAGGTTATGTACCTGTTCTTATCTATATAGTTGTTTATATTTATGGGGGGTGAGAAATCACCCCCTAGACTCTGTTTTTAAGCCAGCGAGCTTGTGAGGATATATGTTGGAAATTTCTCACGGTGATGTTTATCCCGTACTCCCTTTACGTGACATAGTTGTCTTCCCGCATATGATTGTTCCACTATTTGTCGGACGAGATAAATCTGTTCGTGCGCTTGAAGATGTGATGAAAGAAGACAAGCAGATACTGCTTGTGACACAGAAAAACGCATCCCAGGATGACCCAAGCCCGTCTGATATCTACACCGTAGGTACAATCGGTACGGTTCTTCAATTGCTTAAGTTGCCTGATGGTACCGTTAAGGTGCTGGTTGAAGGTGTTCGTCGTGCGAAGATTACGAAATTTTCTGACAATGAAGACTTCTTCCAGGCCGAAGCTGAGCCATTGGACGATGACGAGGGTGATGAAAGAGAACTTGATGCTCTTTCAAGAAGTGTGGTTTCTCAGTTCGAGCAATACATTAAGCTGAACAAAAAAATCCCACCGGAAGTTTTGGTCTCAATTAACCAAATCGACGAATCTGGTAAGCTTGCTGATACAGTTGCATCGCATCTTTCGTTGAAGATTTCCGAAAAACAGGAACTTCTGGAATGCGAGACAATTGCTGAACGTCTGGAAAAAATTTACGGCTTTATGGAAGGCGAAATCGGCGTTCTTCAAGTCGAAAAAAGAATTAGAAATCGCGTTAAGCGCCAAATGGAAAAAACCCAACGCGAGTATTATTTGAATGAGCAACTAAAAGCTATTCAAAAAGAACTTGGCGAGGGCGAAGATGGTCGCGATGAGCTTGCCGAACTTGAAGACAAGATCGAAAAAACCAAGCTCACTAAAGAAGCTAAAGAGAAATCTACGGCGGAGCTGAAAAAGCTTCGTAACATGAGCCCGATGTCTGCGGAAGCAACGGTAGTTCGTAACTATCTTGACTGGATGCTTTCTATTCCATGGAAAAAGCGCAGCAAAATCAAAAAAGATATTCCCAATGCTGGAAAAGTTCTAGATGAAGAGCATTTCGGTCTTGAGAAGGTCAAAGAACGTATTTTGGAATATTTGGCTGTTCAGCAGCGGATGCGTAAAGTCAAAGGTCCAATCCTTTGTCTTGTTGGCCCTCCTGGAGTTGGTAAAACATCTTTGGGTAAATCGATTGCGCGGGCAACAGGACGTAATTTTGTACGTATGAGCTTGGGCGGTGTACGTGATGAATCCGAAGTACGTGGTCATCGCAGAACCTATATCGGGTCTATGCCGGGTAAGGTTATTCAGGGAATGAAGAAGGCTAAATCGTCTAACCCGTTATTCCTGTTAGATGAGATTGATAAGCTGGGCAATGATTGGCGTGGCGATCCTTCTTCGGCGTTGTTGGAAGTGTTGGATCCGGAACAAAACAATACTTTTAACGATCACTACCTCGAAGTTGATTACGATCTTTCTGATGTGATGTTTGTCACGACAGCAAACTCTTTGCGTATGCCACAGCCGTTGTTGGATCGTATGGAAATTATTCGAATCCCGGGTTATACCGAAGACGAGAAGCTGCAGATTGCGATCCGACATTTGTTGCCAAAGCAGTTAAAAGATCATGGTATCAAAAAAGAAGAGTGGTCTATTGATGATGAAGCGCTTCGCAAATTGATACAGCATTACACTCGAGAAGCAGGGGTTCGTAGTCTGGAGCGTGAAGTTGCGAAGCTGTTGCGTAAGGCTGTTAAAGAAATCGAGATGGGTACAACGGATGCAGTTCATGTGACCGTTGATAACCTTGGTGATTTTGCTGGTATTCAACGTTATCGTTACGGTGAAGCTGAACAGAAAGATCTTGTCGGTGTTGTTACCGGTCTTGCCTGGACAGAAGTTGGTGGTGAACTCCTGACCATCGAATCTGTGACTGTTGCAGGTAAGGGTAAAGTTTCTGCGACGGGTAAACTTGGCGATGTGATGAAAGAATCTATCCAGGCTGCAGAATATTTTGTGAAGAGTCGTAGTCTGGAATTTGGCATCAAGCCGTCTCTATTCGATAAGAAAGACATCCACGTACACGTTCCAGAGGGGGCGACTCCTAAAGATGGGCCTTCGGCTGGTGTGGCGATGGTGACGTCGATCGTCTCTGTTTTGACAGGAACACCGATTCGACATGATGTTGCAATGACTGGTGAGGTAACATTGCGTGGTCGTGTGCTGCCAATTGGCGGTTTGAAAGAAAAAATGATGGCTGCGCTTCGTGGAAATATCAAAACGGTCATTATCCCACAGGAAAATGAGAAAGATTTAGCTGATATTCCTGATAATGTTCTTCAGGGACTCAAGGTAATTCCTTGTTCTACGGTCGATGAGGTCCTTAAAGCGGCGCTTTCAGAGAATCTGACGCCAATAGAGGATTGGAACGAAGGAAGTGATGCGGAAAAGCATCATGAAGGCGATCGTGAAGGGGTAATTACGCACTAGTTGTGCTTTTTGTGGGGCAAGATAGATAAAATGCGACCAAAACCCTTGGGATTCGGACGTTTCTTGCATTGACGTCGCTGCCATTAGCGATCTACAATTGCCCCACAATCAAGAAGTCGTTAGACACTTTTTTTCAATCTTACCCGTATAATTAGAGGGGGGGTCAACCATGAATAAAAATGATTTGGTCGCAGCTGTAGCTGATAAAACAGGTCTATCTAAGGCCGATGCAGGTAAAGCAATCGACGGTGTATTCGAAGCTGTAACAGATGCTCTAACTGGCGGTGACGAAGTTCGTCTCGTTGGTTTTGGTACTTTCAGTGTAGCAGCACGTGCTGCTTCTCAGGGTCGTAACCCACGTACTGGTGAGGTTATCCAGATTCCTGCTTCTAAGCAGCCTAAATTTAAAGCCGGTAAAGGCTTGAAAGACGCTGTAAACAAGTAATAACTGTTTGTAGTTGTTTATGAAAAACCGGTTAGCGATCAGCTAGCCGGTTTTTTTTTGTTTATTGTCAATTTTGTGTAATTTTACCCTTGCCAAGGAACGCGAATCACCTTAAAAGCTCCTTCATCAGACGAGACGTCTGGTGGGCGATTAGCTCAGTTGGTAGAGCATCTCGTTTACACCGAGAGGGTCGGCAGTTCGAGCCTGTCATCGCCCACCAGACGTCTTAATTAAAACGGCGCTTCAAATAATTGAAGCGCCGTTTTTACATTTATAAATCAATGTCTTGCGCCTTCGATGTCGAATGCCAAAAGCTGTTCTAGAAGTTCGTTGTAAGCTTTTACACGATCATTTCATTTCGGCATTTCATTCTGGCATTCCATTATGATTGATCGTTCTATTAAGAGAGCGCGCTTCCAGTTGCAATCAATACAATAAACGTTCGTCAGGCTTGCTGTGAAGGTGATGGATTGAAAGTAGCTCGAGGAGAGAGACATCATCATGATAAAGCGCTCTCCTGACGGTGACGTTTTAACCTCTCGACGAGCGCTCTTTAACCAACAACCAGCTGTTTTAGCTGTAGGGTCTCGTACTCTAGTTCATTAAGTCGATAGTTCACGACATCACCGATCGTGACGACACCAAACAGTTTTTGGTTCTCTAACACTGGCATGTGTCGAAAGCGACCATCTGTCATGCGGCGGAGGACGGATACAAGTGCTTCGTCCCGAGTGCATACTTCTACTTCGCAGGTCATAACTTGTTCGACTTTATGGGGCAGGGTGCGCCCGGGTGTTTCTGCGAGTTTCCGGACTATATCACGCTCTGAGAGAATCCCGAGTAAAGTGCCATCAGAGTCAGAGACAACCAAGGCCCCGATCCGTTTTTCGCTGAGCAGATCGACTGCTTTTCCGAGAGTATCTTGAGGGTTAATCGAAAAAATAGCATCGCCTTTGTTGGAGATAATATTTTGCACTGTGGCTGTTCCGGCAGCAAAATTAGATTGAGCCGACTGACTAACTGTTTTTTTTTGCTGGTTATCACTTTTTCTTGGTGCTTGGTAGGTTGTAGGCATAAGAAGCATCCTGACTTGATTGTCATTATGGTCTGTGCTTAATAACTATAAGACAAATCATTTACTTAGGGAAGTCTTGCTTTTTGATCACGATAACTCTTGCCCCTTGGAGCGCGACGTTAATTTTCGTAATCGCCTGTATGGCTGGCTATAAATATCGCCGAGTGTGGAAAGCCGAAGGGCCGACTTGGCAACTGTGGATTTCCGGCCTTGTTGCAGCAAGTTGCCTATTGATATTAGGATTTGTGCCTCTCACAACAGGATCTTAGTAAGTAGATTACCCAGATTTTTTTATTACAAGAAAATAGATAAAAAAAATCCTCTCTAATCAGATAATTAGAGAGGATTTTTTTGACGAGGAAGTCTGTTCGTTATCTAGCTCGGTTGATTCTGTTTTTCTCGTGCGCGCGGGCAACTTAGTCTGTCTCGAAGAGGACTGTTTGGATCGACTTCTTTATTGCAGACCAAGCAATGATCAGCGCCACTGATGGCGTTTAAACCACCACAGCTGCCCTTAATCGTCTTGCCCTGCATAATAACACCAATGGCCATGCCTAGGACGAGTAGGGCTAAGATGCCGAATGCTAGTAAGAAGGTTGCCACTGGTTAGTTATCCAATCTCTAAGCTTGCATGTCGCTAAAGCGCGTGCTTGGCGTTGTGATAAACTTAGTATGGGTAGCATTGCTATCACGTTCAATGAACAATACGGCCATATCAAGATTATTTGCAATTTCCAGACCGCGCTCTTTACCAAGAACAAGCATGGCAGTTGCCCAAGCATCAGCCAGCATCGCATTTTCTGTTAGTACTGTTACAGACGCAGTTGTGTGAGTAATAGGGCGACCAGTTTGAGCGTCGATGATGTGTGAATAACGCACACCGTCTTGTTCGAAATAATTTCGGTAGTCACCGGATGTGGCCATGCCAAGGTTTGAAAGGCCCACAACTTCTTGCATTGTACGGTCATGTGCATCTGGTGTCTCAATACCGATTTGCCATGGTGCACCATCTGGATTGAGGCCCGCAGTGTAAAGGTCGCCACCAATCTCTACCATAAAGTCTTTGATGCCGTGGCTCTCAAGCTTACGGGCAATTACATCAACGCCATAACCTTTGCCAATAGCAGAGAGATAAATTTCTGTTTCAGGTGTTTGTTTCTGAAGCGATTGATCAGAAACACGTAAGGTCCGGCTTTGACCTGACGCACTAAGTGCAGTCTCAATTGCTTCTGCTGTCGGTGTCTGTGTTGTGTTGCCTACTGAACCAAAGCCCCACAGATCAATCAATGGACCGAGAGTAACATCAAACTGCCCGTCGCTTGCGGTGTGAACGGCATTGGCAGCATTCATAACCTCCGCAAGTGCAGGTGAAACAGTAACCGAGTCGGTTGAGGTCGAGGCATTGAAACGTGAGATTTCAGATGCTGGGTCCCAGTTTGATAGCTGCGTGTTTACTTGCAACAAAGCTGAATCAATATCTTTACGTAGCTGATCTTCTGATAAAGCCTGTGTGTGATCGACTGCTACTATAGAGTAGTTGGTGCCCATGGTGAGACCGGCGACTTTTAACACCGATGATGAAGATCCTAATTTGCAAGCACTCAATGCAGCGAGGCAAGCAGGCATGATCATGAAATTACGGCGCGAAATGAGGAAATTATCCGGCACTATTAAGGCCTCCGTGCTAATATAAAAGCTAGTTTCATTGGCTTATGGGCGAGTTTTATAGCAGATTCAACAAAAAATTAAGTCTTTGTGCCCAAAAAAGTACTTTAAGAGGCCGCATAATTGTCGCATAAGAGCTAAAAATTTTTACAGGACTGCATAAACGTGCCGAAATTCTCGTTACGAAAAGGTCTTGATGTTCCTGTGCTGGGGGCACCCGAGCCTGGAATCAAAGATCCTGCTACAGTTGGCTCCGTTGCTATATTAGGCGCGGACTATATTGGCCTGAAACCGCGCCTTACGGTTCAGGAAGGGGATGTCGTTGCGGCAGGAACCCCTATTCTATCCCATAAAGACACACCTGAAGTTCTAATCACGTCACCAGTTTCTGGTCGGATTAGAGCTATCAATCGAGGCGCACGACGTGTCTTGATCAGTGTCGTAATTGACATTGACGAGACGGCTGCTGAACCGATTGATTTTTCTAGCGTGGGTGATGTCTCTACCGCGGAAGGTTTGGTTGAGCGTCTTTGTACTGCTGGACTTTGGACGTCGTTTCGCACGAGACCTTATTCTAAGGTTCCTGTGCCGGACAGTAGACCGTCAGCCATTTTTGTGACGGCAATGGATTCAGAGCCACTCTCAGCTGATCCTGCAGAGATCATTGCTGATGAAGCGGAGAATTTTCGCAAGGGACTTGAAGCGATTACGCTGCTTACAGAGGGTAAAACCTATCTTTGCCAAGCGCCAGATGTTGATATTCCAGGTTCAGACATTTCAGCCGTAACTGTTGCAAGTTTTTCAGGGCCTCATCCTGCTGGCTTGGCTGGAACACATATACATTTTCTTGAGCCACCAAAAGGTGATCAAGCTGTTTGGACAATAGGCTATTCGGATGTCATTTCGATCGGCAAGTTGATTTCAACTGGGTGTTATGATGCAAGCCGTGTTGTTGCATTGTCTGGTCCTCTTTGCGCTAATCCTCGTTTGGTTCGCACGATTGCTGGTGCATCGATGGTAGATCTGGTTGTTCAAGATATTCCTAGTGATGTATCGGTCCGTATGATTTCTGGTTCAATTCTTAGTGGACGCATGGGCGAGGGCGAAGATGGATACCTTGGCCGCTACGCACGTCAGATTACATTGATCGAAGAAGACCAAAAACAGATCACGATGGGTTGGATTCTCCCAATGCCGTCGAAATATTCAGTACAACCAGTATTGGGATCTGCTTTCTCTAAGAAGCTTTATGCTTTGACGTCAAACCTCAATGGTGGTCGTAGAGCTATGGTGCCGCTTGGTACTTTTGAAGGGCTTATGCCGCAGGACTATTTGCCAACTCAGCTCTTGCGAGCGCTTTTAGTGATGGACACCGATCAGGCACAGGCACTCGGTGCACTGGAATTGGACGAAGAAGATCTTGGCGTAGTGGGCTTTGCTTGCCCAGCCAAATATGAATATGGCACGGCGCTACGCGACTGCCTTAACAAGATCGAAAAGGAGGGCTGATCTCGTGGGTATTCGCAACTTTTTCGATCGTATAGAGCCTCATTTCACCAACGGTGGTAAATACGAGAAGTTCTTCCCCATCTATGAAATGGTTGAGAGCTTTCTCTACACGCCAAAAACGGTGACGAAAGTCGCTCCGCATGCAAGATCTTATGTGGATATGAAACGCATCATGACCTATGTGGTCATTGCGACGATCCCTTGTATTCTGATCGGGCTGTATAATGTCGGTTTTCAGACGAATGCGGCAATGGAAGTCCATAATTCGTCTGGTTGGCGGGTATGGCTTCTTGATTTATTAGGGGTTGGTTTTGACCCTAATAACCCCATAGCCAATTTCTTACATGGTCTGCTTTATTTCCTTCCAATTTATATCGTAACACTTGTTGTTGGCGGTATTTGGGAAGTCATCTTTGCGACGGTGCGTGGTCACGAAGTTAACGAAGGTTTTCTAGTTACTTCAATGCTTTATGCGTTGATTTTACCACCAAGTGCCCCTTTGTGGCAGGTTGCTCTAGGTATTTCTTTTGGCGTTGTTATCGGTAAAGAGGTATTTGGCGGAACTGGTAAGAACTTTCTTAACCCCGCGCTTACCGGACGTGCTTTCCTTTATTTTGCGTATCCGGCACAAATGTCGGGCGAAACTATTTGGACGCCTGTTGACGGTTTCTCTGGCGCGACGGCCCTTTCTGTCAGCGCTTCTGAAGGGTTCTCGGAACTTGCTGCTCGTGGGATTGATTGGACAAGCGCCTTTGTTGGTACGATCCAGGGATCTATTGGCGAAACCTCTACATTGGCTTGTTTAATTGGGTTGAGCTTTTTGCTGATTACCAAGATTGCCAATTGGCGTCTTGTCGTTGGTTGTTTGGGCGGTATGATCGGCTTTTCTTTGCTTCTCAATTGGGTTGGGTCTGACAGTAACCCGATGTTTGCAATGCCGTGGTATTGGCATCTTGTAACGGGTGGTTTTGCTTTTGGTCTTGCCTTTATGGTTACGGAACCTGTTTCTGCCTGCCACACCAACGTTGGGCGTTATATCTATGGCGCATTGATTGGTTTTATGGTGGTCATGATCCGGGTAATTAATCCGGCTTTCCCCGAGGGAATGATGCTTGCCATTTTATTCGGAAACGTCTTTGCGCCACTGATCGATTATTTTGTGGTACAAGCCAATATTAAGCGGAGGGCAAAGCGTAATGCCTGACGAAAATAAAAAACCTGGATTGTTACGCCGTTTTCTTGATACGCCCCCTGATTCAGTGGGTAAAACGGTAGTTGTAGCAGTAACGCTTTGTCTTGTGGCTTCGATGATTGTGTCTGCTGTTGCGGTGTCGTTGAGACCTGTGCAGGAAATCAACAAGCTTAAAGACAAGCAGATCAACATTCTGCAGGTGGCTGGGCTTTATAGTCCTGGCACAGATGTGACAGAGTCGTTCAAGGTTTTCGAACCACATGTGCTAGAGCTTGCAACAGGTGAATTTACGGATCAATTCGACGCAAGTACGTTCGATGATCGCGCTGCGGCAGATGACCCTGAACTGTCTGTTGAATTGACAGATGATCCGGCGTCGATTGGTCGGCAAGCCAAGTTTGTGACTGTGTACCTCCTTCGTAATGAAGATGGCAGTCTCGACAAGGTGATCTTACCTCTACATGGGTATGGACTTTGGTCGACGCTTTATGGGTTCATTGCTGTTGAAGAAAACGCCAATGATATTTTTGGATTACAGTTCTACAGTCATGCTGAAACGCCGGGCCTTGGTGCAGAAGTTGACAATCCGCGCTGGAAATCACTATGGCGTGGTAAAAAGCTTTATGATGAGAATGACGTGCTACAGATTACAGTTGCTAAAACGGCACCGCCTGCTGGTCAGGAATTCCATGTCGACGCTTTGGCCGGTGCAACACTGACGTCTAATGGCGTAGATAATCTGGTACGTTTCTGGATGGGTAAGGCGGGATATGCTCCTTTCCTAGAATCAGTTAAAGCGGGAGAAATCTAATGGCGCAGACTCCTAAAGAACTTATTCTCGACCCGATGGTCGATAACAATCCGATTACGCTACAGGTTCTTGGTATCTGTTCAGCGCTGGCGGTAACATCTTCTTTGCAGGTGGCTTTTGTGATGGCCCTTGCTGTAACAGCGGTTACAGCATTCGCATCGATGTTTATTTCGATGATCCGAAATCAGATCCCTGGTTCTATCCGGATTATTGTACAGATGGTGATTATCGCGTCACTTGTGATTGTCGTTGATCAGGTTCTCAAGGCCTATGCTTTCGAGATTTCCAAAACGCTTTCTGTCTTTGTCGGTTTGATTATCACCAACTGTATTGTGATGGGGCGCGCAGAAGCCTTTGCGATGAAAAATCCGCCGATTGCATCTTTCATTGATGGAATTGGTAATGGTTTGGGTTACGGATTAATTTTGATGCTTGTGGGGGTGATCCGCGAGCTTTTCGGTTCTGGCTCGCTTTTTGGGGTGACGATACTTGAGACTGTGAATAACGGTGGTTGGTATGTACCGAACGGTCTTTTGCTACTGCCTCCTTCAGCTTTCTTTGTCATTGGTCTGCTTATCTGGGCGTTCCGTACTTGGAAACCAGAGCAAGTTGAAGAGCGTGATTATAAAATTCAAGTGGTTGAGGAACACTAATGGAAGAGCTGATCTCTTTAGCCGTAAAGGCGGTTTTCGTTGAAAATCTGGCGCTTTCATTTTTCCTGGGCATGTGCACCTTTATTGCTGTGTCGAAAAAGATCGCGACTGCTATCGGCCTCGGTATTTCTGTGATGGTTGTTCAGGCTATTACTGTGCCTGCAAATAATCTGATCCTGACTTACCTTCTGGCGCCTGGGGCTCTTTCCTGGGCCGGGTTTGATAATGTCGATCTGACCTTTCTTGGTCTGATTTCTTACATCGGCGTTATTGCGGCGTTGGTTCAGATACTTGAAATGGTTTTGGATAAATATTTCCCACCGCTTTACAACGCTTTGGGCGTTTTCTTGCCGTTGATTACAGTGAACTGCGCTATTCTTGGGGGCTCGCTCTTTATGGTCGAGCGCGACTATAATTTTGCAGAGGCAACGACCTACGGCATTTCTTCCGGTTTTGGTTGGGCTTTGGCAATCACGGCGATGGCTGGTGTTCGCGAAAAATTAAAGTATTCGGATATACCTGACGGTCTTCAGGGCCTAGGTATTACCTTCATCACTGCCGGCCTTATGGCGATGGCCTTCATGTCCTTTAGTGGCGTGAAATTGTAAAGGGGAGGCTCAATTGATCACATTTGGATTAGGCATCCTGCTTTTTACACTGATCGTTCTGGCGCTTGTCACGATTATTCTTGCTGCACGCTCTAAACTGGTTTCTACCGGAAACGTTGATATCACTATTAACGGTGAGAAAACAATTTCGGTTCCGGCTGGTGGAAAGTTGTTGCAAACATTGGCTGAACAGAAGCTTTTTGTGCCTTCTGCTTGTGGTGGTGGTGGTACCTGCGCGCAATGCCGGGTGAAAATTTTCTCAGGCGGAGGCTCTATTCTGCCGACCGAAGAAGGCCACATCACTAAACGAGAGGCCTCTTGCGGGGATCGCCTATCCTGCCAAGTTGCAGTTAAGCAGGATATGGAAATCGAAGTTCCTGAAGAGGTCTTTGGTGTTAAGAAATGGGAATGTACGGTTCGTTCTAACGAGAACGTGGCGACCTTTATTAAGTCATTGATTCTTGATTTGCCCGAAGGCGAGGATGTGAATTTCCGCGCTGGTGGATACATTCAGATCGAAGCGCCGGCACATAAACTGACATATAAAGATTTCGACGTTGAAGAAGAATACCGGGAAGATTGGGACAAGTTCAATCTTTGGCAATTCGAATCGACTGTTGCCGAGCCTGTTGAGCGTGCTTATTCCATGGCGAACTACCCGGAAGAACGTGGAATGATTATGCTTAATGTCCGTGTGGCATCGCCGCCACCCGGTACACAAGGTATTCCTCCGGGACAGATGTCTTCTTATATTTTCAATCTGAAGCCAGGGGACAAGGTGACGATCTCTGGTCCGTTCGGTGAATTTTTTGCTCGTGATACTGATAAGGAAATGGTCTTTATCGGTGGCGGTGCTGGTATGGCACCGATGCGCAGTCACATTTTTGACCAGCTTAAGCGTCTAAAGAATAAGGATCGTAAGATCACATTCTGGTACGGTGCACGGTCAAAACGAGAAATGTTCTTTGTAGAAGACTTTGATCAGTTGGCTGCCGAGTTTCCTAACTTTACTTGGCATGTGGCGCTATCTGATGCCTTGCCTGAAGATGATTGGGATGGTTACACGGGCTTTATTCATAACGTGCTTTATGATGAGTATCTTAAGAACCATGCGGCACCAGAAGATTGTGAATATTATATGTGCGGTCCGCCGATCATGAATTCCTCGGTAATTAACATGCTCCTTGAACTTGGAGTCGACCGAGAAGATATTATGTTAGATGATTTTGGTGGCTAACATCGAAACTGAAAATGGCCAGAGTGATGCTCTGGCCATTTTTTTTATGTGGTTGTTTTGTTAAATATTTTATAGGCGTGGCGTTCATGGGGCGTCGATGTCGTTAATCTATATGTAATTTTCTTATTGGTTTCTTTTTCTGATATAAAAAATGGACTCAAGGTTTGTATGAAAAGACTTTCTCTTAGAATCTCTACAAAATTGAACGCGATTCTATATTTTTATGTGGGGAAGAGAGGGCAAGTTTTTCAACTATTACCGCTCTTAAATCGATTCGTTAGATCATTGATGCTAAAGGATTTTCTTCTTATTTTAGGCTTTATTCAAAAAACTAAAAAAAAACTGTCAAAAATCTATTCCGTCGCTTGACAGGGGGAGGGTACTACACTAAATAAACCCTCGTCCGCAGGGATGGTTATGTGGGGGTGTAGCTCAGTTGGTTAGAGCGCTGGCCTGTCACGCCAGAGGTCGCGAGTTCAAGTCTCGTCATCCTCGCCATCATTTTTTATGATACTCCTTATATCCCTTAAGACATTGCAAATGTTTATCCTGTAGAACGGAATGTGTTTTCTTGAGTTCTTCGGTTAATACTTGATTCCACTACTGGGATAATACGATTTTTTCTGGATTGTGGCGATTCTATGTTTGCTTATGTCGCCTTTGGGCGATATTTAATACATACTTAAAAAATAGGGCCATAAAGGCCTCTTGTCATATTCGACATGAAAGGTGATTTGCGCGGTAACCCTCGTGCAGATTGTATGGAGAGATGGGCTTAGATGGGATGTTGGCGGAATACCTGCCAATTCTGATCTTTCTCGGAATTGCAGTGGGTCTGGCTATCGCAATGATGCTGGCTTCTGTTATCATGGCTAAACAGCACCCTGATTCAGAGAAAATCAGTACTTATGAGTGTGGCTTCGAAGCGTTTGATGACGCGCGTGGCCGTTTTGATGTGCGCTTCTACCTAGTGGCAATCCTCTTCATTATTTTCGACCTTGAAGTCGCCTTCCTGTTCCCTTGGGCCGTATCACTGGGTGATATCGGTCTCTTTGGTTTCTGGTCGATGGTGGTCTTTTTGGTCATTTTGACGATTGGCTTTGCATACGAATGGAAGAAAGGGGCATTGGAATGGGAGTAATCTCTAATCCAGCTCTCAAGCAAGGGGCACCGCTGCCGCCAGGTCCGGAGCAAGATCTTGTTCTGCAAAACGTTGGCGAAGAACTCGCTGAACGTGGCTTTGTGTTGGCGCGTATGGATCAACTTACAGGTTGGGCACAGTCTGGGTCTTTGTGGCCGATGACTTTTGGTTTAGCTTGTTGCGCGGTGGAAATGATGCACGCGGCGTGTAGCCGTTATGACATGGACCGTTTTGGTATGGTTTTCCGCCCGTCGCCTCGTCAGTCAGATGTGATGATTGTTGCTGGTACACTTACCAACAAAATGGCGCCGGCCTTGCGTAAGGTTTATGATCAGATGCCAGAACCTCGTTGGGTTATCTCAATGGGGTCTTGTGCAAATGGCGGCGGCTATTATCACTATTCTTATTCTGTTGTTCGTGGCTGTGACAGAGTTGTTCCTGTAGATATCTATGTTCCTGGGTGCCCGCCGACGGCTGAGGCGCTTATTTATGGTATTCTACAGCTTCAAAAGAAAATCAAACGAACCGCGAAATTCCGCAGGTAGCCTATCTCGGGCATTCCTAAATACTGGTGAACCATATGAATCAGGCTTTACTGGACTTGGGCGATTTTATCGCCACTACCTTGGGAGAGGCGGTAACTGGAACTGAGCTTATAAATGACGAACTTGTCATCTGGGCAAAGTCAGATACCCTCCTTCAGGTTATAAAGTTCCTAAGAGACAATCAAAACTGTCAATTCAGGCAGCTGGTGGAATTGACTGCGGTCGATTACCCGGCCAGAGAAGAGCGTTTTGAAATCGTTTACTGTCTTCTATCTCTTACCCATAATCAGCGTATCAAGATCAAGTTTTCAACAAGCGATGAAACGCCAGTTGAATCCGTGACAGGGCTTTTCAGTTCTGCGATCTGGTACGAACGTGAAGTATGGGATATGTACGGCATTTTCTTTGCCAACCATCCGGATCTTCGTCGTATACTGACCGATTACGGTTTCGAAGGGCATCCGCTACGCAAAGACTTCCCGCTTACAGGCTATGTAGAAGTCAGGTATGACGAGACACAAAAGCGTGTTGTGTATGAACCTGTGAAATTGACACAGGAATTCCGGAACTTCGATTTCTCCAGCCCGTGGGAAGGTATTGTGAACCTGCCAGGGGATGAAAAGGCCGAACAGGAAAATGAAGAGGGGGCTGCTTAATGGCTGAAGCTACGATTAAGCCGCTTACGCTGAACTTTGGTCCTCAGCATCCGGCTGCGCATGGTGTTCTTCGTCTTGTTATGGAAATGGACGGCGAGATCATTGAGCGGGCAGACCCGCATATTGGTTTGCTACACCGCGGAACAGAGAAGCTTATTGAATATAAGACCTATTTACAGGCAATTCCTTATTTTGACCGCCTTGATTATGTCGCGCCGATGAACCAGGAACATGTTTTTGCTCTTGCTGTTGAAAAGATGCTTGATATCGAAGTACCAAAGCGTGGTCAGTATATCCGTGTTCTCTATTGTGAAATTGGCCGTATTCTAAATCATCTTTTGAATATCACGACCTTTGCGATTGATGTTGGTGCTATGACACCAATCCTTTGGGGCTTTGAACAACGTGAAATCTTGATGGAATTCTACGAGCGTGCTTGTGGTGCCAGATTACACGCTGCTTACTTCCGTCCGGGTGGTGTCCATCAGGACCTTCCTGCCGGATTACTGTCTGATATTTCAGAATTTTGCGAGAATTTCCCGTCCTTTATTGACGATCTCGAAGGTTTGCTGACTGAAAACAGAATTTTCCGTCAAAGGACCGTTGATATCGGTGTCATGAACTTTGACGAAGCGATGGATTGGGGGCTTTCTGGTCCCATGATCCGTGGTTCCGGTATCGCATGGGATCTTCGTAAATCACAGCCTTACGACTGTTATGACGAACTGGATTTTGATATTCCAGTTGGGAAGAACGGTGATTGTTTCGACAGATATCTTGTTCGTGTCGAAGAGATGCGCCAGTCCTTGCATATTATGAAGCAGTGCATCGAGAAAATGCCCGAAGGGCCTGTCCTTGCACCAAATCACAAAGTTACCCCTCCGCGTCGTGATGACATGAAGCGCTCTATGGAAGCGTTGATCCATCACTTCAAACTTTATACAGAAGGTTTCCACGTTCCTGCCGGTGAAACTTACATTGCGGTCGAAGCTCCTAAGGGGGAGTTCGGTGTTTATCTTGTCGCTGACGGATCAAACAAACCGTACCGCTGTAAAATCAAAGCACCGGGATTTGCGCACCTAGCTGCCATGGATTATATGTGCCGAGGGCACATGTTGGCTGATAGTGTTGCTATTCTGGGTTCAATGGATATCGTCTTCGGCGAGGTTGACCGATGAAAACCAGTAGTTTTCCAAAAGCCAAAACAGGCGACTTTAAGTTTACCGAAGAAAACCTTCGTGAAGCAGAAAAGATTGTTGCCAAGTACCCTGAAGGCCGTCAGGCCAGCGCGATCATTAGTCTATTCTATATCGCGCAAAAACAGAACGACGGCTGGCTACCGCCCGAAGCAATTGAATATGTTGCTGAATATCTCGAAATTGCGCCAATTCGTGCACACGAGGTTGCAACCTTTTACACGATGTTTAACCTTAAACCTGTTGGCAAGTACTTTATCCAGGTTTGCCGGACAACACCGTGCTGGTTAAACGGATCAGACAACATTCTGAAAGCGGCAATGGATAAAATTGGCGTTAGTAAGGTTGGTGATGTCAGTGAAGATGGTCTTTTCTCGGTTGTTGAAGTTGAATGTATGGGCGCGTGTTGTAATGCGCCAATGGTTCAGATCAACGATTGGTATTACGAAGATCTTTCCCCTGAACGCATGATGGAAATTGTCGAAGAGCTTCGCGCAGGCAAAGATGTGCCAATCGGATCACAAATTGGCCGTCTTACATCTGCGCCAGAGGGTGAGCGTACAACCCTAAAAGGGAGTGAATGATGCCACTTTTAGGTGATAAAGATCGTATTTTCCAAAATCTTTACGGACAGGACGATTGGGGTCTTGAAGGCGCGAAGAAACGCGGCATCTGGATAGACACTAAAGATCTGGTTGCTCTCGGTCGTGAAGAGATCGTCAATCGTATGAAAGACTCTGGCCTGCGTGGTCGTGGCGGTGCGGGTTTCCCGGCTGGCATTAAATGGTCATTCATGCCGAAAGAAGATCCAAGCCGTCCAAGTTATCTGGTTGTTAATGCCGATGAGTCAGAGCCGGGGTCCTGTAAAGACCGTGAGATCATGCGCAATGATCCACATACGCTTATCGAAGGTTGCCTGATTGCTGGTTTCGCAATGGGCGCTCATACGGCTTACATCTATATTCGTGGTGAGTATTATCTAGAATCCACGCGCTTGGAAGCTGCCATCGAGCAGGCAAGAGCTGATGGATTACTGGGTGATGATGCTTGCGGTTCTGGCTGGGCATTTGATGTCCACGTTCACCGTGGTGCTGGTGCCTATATCTGTGGTGAGGAAACCGCCCTTCTGGAGAGTTTGGAAGGTAAAAAAGGCCAACCTCGTCTGAAGCCGCCATTCCCTGCGGCCTGTGGTCTGTATGGATGTCCAACAACTGTGACCAATGTGGAAACAGTTGCGGTGTCGCCGACCATCTTGCGCAGAGGACCTGATTGGTGGAAACAGTTTGGCCGCGAAAATAACACCGGGACAAAGATTTTCTCTATCTCTGGTCATGTAAACAAGCCGTGTAACGTCGAGGAAGCTATGAGTATTCCTCTGCGTGAGCTTATTGAAAAGCATGCGGGTGGTGTTCGTGGCGGTTGGGATAATCTGCTTGCAGTAATTCCGGGTGGATCATCCGTTCCGATGCTGCCAAAGCATGTGTGTGATACCATGACCATGGATTTCGATGCACTACGCGAAGCGGGATCTGGTTTGGGAACAGCGGCGGTTATTGTGATGGACAAGTCCACCGATGTTGTCGAAGCTATCTGCCGACTTTCACATTTCTATCAACACGAAAGCTGTGGCCAGTGTACGCCATGCCGCGAAGGAACTGGATGGATGTTCCGTCTTATGCAGCGCATGGTTCGCGGCGAAGCTGATGTTGAAGAAATCGATATGCTTTGGGATGTTACAAAGCAGGTTGAAGGTCACACAATTTGTGCGCTTGGTGATGCTGCAGCTTGGCCAATTCAGGGCTTGATCCGGAATTTCCGTCCGGAATTAGAGCGCCGAATTAACGAATACAAGCAATCGCGCCAGGCAGCGGAGTAGGAGAGACTGATGCCAAAGTTGACGATTGACGGTAAAGAGATTGAAGTCGCAGACGGCCTGACAGTTCTTCAGGCATGCGAACTTGCGGGGGCAGAAATTCCACGTTTCTGTTACCACGAACGTCTTTCCGTCGCCGGTAATTGCCGGATGTGTCTGGTCGAAATGGAACGTGCCCCGAAACCGATTGCATCTTGTGCAATGCCGGTTGGCGAAGGCATGGTGATCAAGACAGATACCGAGGTTGTTCAAAAAGCCCGTAAAGGGGTGATGGAATTCCTTTTGATCAATCACCCGCTTGATTGCCCTATCTGCGATCAGGGTGGTGAGTGTGATCTTCAGGATCAGGCCATGGCCTTTGGTCTTGATCACGGACGTTACAAAGAAAGCAAACGTGCGGTTACTGAAAAATACATGGGGCCATTGATCAAGACGATCATGACCCGCTGTATTCAATGTACACGTTGCGTGCGTTTTTCGACTGAGGTTGCTGGTATTGAAGAAGTTGGCCTTTTAAATCGTGGTGGTCATGTTGAGATCACGACTTTGGAAAAGGCTGTTAATACTGAACTGTCCGGTAATTTGGTTGATGTTTGCCCTGTCGGCGCGCTGACGTCCAAACCTTATGCATTCAATGCCCGTCCTTGGGAATTGAAAAAGGTAAACTCCATTGATGTGATGGACGCTGTCGGGTCGAACATTCGTATTGATGTGCGCGGCCGTGAAGTTCTTCGTGTTCTTCCGCGTATCCATGAAGATGTGAACGAAGAGTGGATCACTGATAAAACCCGTTACATTACAGATGGGTTGAGCCGTCAGCGTATTGATCGCCCCTATGTCCGTGTTGATGGCAAGTTGAAAGCGGCATCTTGGGATGAAGCTTTTGCCGCAATCAAAGGGAAACTATCTTCTCTTAAAGGGAATGAAATTGCGGCGATTTCGGGCGATCTGAACGATGCAGAATCCATGGTGGCTCTGAAAGACTTCATGGCTAATCTGAGGTCTGAAAATATCGACTGTCGTCAGGACGGTGCCAAGTTGAGCGCTGATGATCGTTCAACCTATCTCTTTAACAGCTCTATCGCTGGTATTGAAGAAGCCGACGCTGTTCTTCTTGTCGGAACAAATCCACGTTGGGAAGCCGCACTCATTAACGCAAGATTGCGCAAACGCTTCCTGGAAGGTGGCTTTAAAGTAGGTATGATCGGTGAAGCCGCCGATCTGACTTATGAATATGAGTATTTAGGCGCAGGCCCGGACACTTTGAAAGAAGTTACATCTGGTAAAAGCCCTTTTGCTGATGTGCTGAAGGACGCCAAGAAGCCAATGATTATTGTTGGTATGGGCGCGTTGACCCGCGATGACGGTGCGGCTGTTCTTGCTGAAGCAAAGGCAATTGCTGATAAATACGGTTTTGTTCAGAATGACTGGAACGGTTTCAATGTTCTTCATACGGCAGCTTCTCGTGTTGCTGGCCTGGATCTAGGCTTGGTTCCGGGCAAAAATGGTGTCGATGTTGCTGGTATTCTTGACGGTGCTGAAAAGGGATCGATCAAAGCTGTTTATCTGTTAGGTGCAGACGAGATTGATACTTCCAAGCTGAAAAATGCTTTTGTGATCTATCAAGGGCACCATGGGGATGCAGGCGCTTCGGCTGCAGATGTGATTTTACCGGGTGCGGCTTATACCGAGAAAAACGGCACCTATGTGAATACAGAAGGCCGCGTTCAGTTGGGGCGTCTTGCGACGTTCCCTCCGGGTGAAGCCAGAGAAGATTGGACTATTCTTCGCGCATTGTCAGAACAGGTTGGTGAGGCACTGCCTTATGATAACCTTGGGCAACTGCGTCAAAGAATGATCGACGTTAATCCTGTCTTTGCTGCAATTGATCAGGTCTCAACAACTGGCTTGGGTGATGTTGCGAAGAGCAAGGAAAAGTTATCTTCTGATCCATTCACAAGTAACATCAAGAATTTCTATATGACTGATCCGATCAGCCGTTCATCTGAAACGATGTCTGCCTGTACAGAGCAATTTGTACTGGATAAAGAGCAGGGAGCTACTGGAACAAATGGTTGAATTCTGGGAAGGATACGCTCTGCCAACGATCATGATCGTTGCGCAAATTATGGTAATTGTCGGTCCTTTGCTGATCGCGGTGGCCTATCTTACGCTGGCGGAACGTAAAGTTATCGGTGCGATGCAACTTCGCAAAGGACCAAACGTTGTTGGGCCTTTTGGTGCATTGCAACCTTTTGCGGATGCGGTCAAGTTGATGATGAAGGAAACCATTCTTCCTTCGGGATCGAACAAGATCATCTTCATTATGGCACCAATGCTAACCTTTATTCTTAGTCTTGTAGCTTGGGCCGTTATTCCTTTTGGCGAAGGTCTGGTTGTTAGTGATATTAACGTTGGTATCCTCTATCTTTTCGCGATCTCGTCATTGGGAGTTTATGGCGTGATCATGGCGGGGTGGGCTTCTAACTCGAAGTATCCTTTCATCGGTGCACTTCGTTCCGCGGCCCAGATGGTGTCTTACGAAGTTTCCATGGGCTTGGTGATTGTTACAGTTCTTTTGTGCGTAGGATCATTGAACCTGTCAGATATCGTGATGGCGCAAAAAGGGAATTATGGCCTTTTGAACTGGTATGCGTTCCCGTTGTTGCCTATGTTTGTGATCTTCTTCATTTCCATTCTAGCTGAAACAAATCGCTCACCATTCGATTTACCCGAAGGTGAATCAGAAATCGTGGCTGGTTTCATGGTTGAGTATTCTTCCATGAGCTTTGCGTTATTCTTCCTTGGGGAATACGCAAACATGATCCTGATGAGTGCAATGGCTACAATTCTTTTCCTTGGTGGTTGGTTGCCGCCTTTGGATATTGCGCCGTTGAACTGGATACCTGGGCCTGTTTGGTTCTCATTGAAGATTGCAATGGTTCTTTTCTGTTTCCTATGGGTTCGTGCCACATTCCCGCGCTTCCGTTATGACCAACTGATGCGTTTGGGATGGAAAGTCTTCCTGCCGTTTTCCTTGTTATGGGTATTTCTGACGGCTGGGGTACTGGTTGGTTTTGACCTGTTACCAGTGGCTCAATAGGAGATCTGGTAATGGAAAAGAAAATAATAAAAAGAAATATGGAGAGATAGAGGACGATGGCTTTTATGAAAAACCCAGTCCGCAGTCTTCTTTTGACCGAACTGCTTTCCGGAATGGCCTTGACGCTTAAATACTTCTTTAAGCCAAAGGTCACCCTTAACTACCCATACGAAAAAGGGCCAATTAGCCCTCGTTTTCGCGGAGAGCACGCTTTGCGCCGCTACCCGAATGGGGAAGAGCGTTGTATCGCCTGTAAACTGTGTGAAGCTATTTGCCCAGCACAGGCGATTACAATCGAAGCTGAGCCGCGTGATGACGGCAGTCGCCGTACAACACGCTATGACATTGATATGACGAAGTGTATCTATTGCGGATTTTGCCAAGAGGCTTGCCCGGTGGACGCAATTGTCGAGGGACCAAATTTTGAGTTTGCGACTGAGACACGTGAAGAGCTTTTCTATGATAAAGACAAGCTGCTTGCGAATGGCGACCGTTGGGAAACCGAAATTGCGCAGAATATCGCGTTGGATACTCCTTACCGCTAAAAGCTTGGAATAAAAAAGTGTTTATGAAAAAAATCATATGCCAACACCAGGCCTATAAAGAAAGGGTAGCCAAATGATCGTTCAGGCGCTCGTCTTCTATCTATTTGCAGCAGTTGCCATTGCTTCGGCAGTTATGGTGATTTCTTCCAAGAACCCGGTTCATTCGGTTCTGTTCCTTATCCTCTGCTTCTTTAATGCGGCTGGTCTTTTTGTGCTGATGGGGGCTGAATTCCTCGCGATGATCCTCGTGGTCGTCTATGTCGGGGCTGTGGCAGTTCTCTTCCTCTTTGTTGTTATGATGCTTGATATCAATATCGAGCGTGCACGACAGGGCTTTAAGCAATATTTGCTAATTGGTGGTTCTATCGGTCTGGTTCTCTTTTTGGAACTTGTCGTGATCCTGTCTTCATCATTCACAGCACCTGATGTTGTGGCTACGGCGGCTGTGCCAATTCCCGATATGGACACTGTTCATAACACACGGGCTTTGGGGCAGGTGCTTTACACTAAATACGCATACCTCTTCCAAGCTTGTGGTTTGATCTTATTGGTTGCGATGGTCGGAGCAATTGTTCTGACGCTCCGTCAACGTGACGGTGTTCGTAAACAGGTTATTTCTGATCAAATCAACCGTAGTCGTGAAGAGTCCGTTGAAATCAAAAAAGTATCCAGCGGGAGTGGAATCTAACCATGTTAGAAATTGGTCTAGCCCATTACCTAGTTGTCGCGGCTGTTCTGTTTACCCTAGGTATCTTCGGTATCTTTCTGAACAGAAAGAACGTCATTGTTATTATGATGTCGATTGAACTTATGCTCTTGGCCGTGAACATCAACTTTGTGGCTTTCTCTACCCATATGGGTGATCTGGTTGGTCAGGTCTTCGCCGTCTTTATTTTGACTGTTGCTGCTGCTGAGGCGGCGATTGGTCTGGCGATCCTGGTTATCTACTTCCGTAATCGCGGGTCAATCGCGGTTGAAGATATCAACATGATGAAAGGCTAATCCGACGATGGAAAACTTTATAGTCTTTCTCCCTCTGTTAGGTTCATTTATTGCTGGCCTGTTTGGCAAGTGGATCGGCGATCGCGGAGCCCAAGTACTAACCACCGGGTTACTACTTGTATCAGCTGTTTTATCATTCATTGTTTTCTTTGATGTCGCCATTGATGGAAACGCGCGGACAACACATTTGTTTACTTGGATTAATTCGGGTGATTTTCAACTATCCTGGGCGTTGAAAATTGATACACTTACAGCCGTAATGCTGATTGTTGTAACTGTTGTCTCTTCAATGGTGCATCTCTATTCAATCGGTTACATGTCCGAAGACAAGTCAATTACGCGTTTCTTCTCGTATCTGTCACTTTTCACCTTTTTCATGCTGATGCTGGTTACCTCTGATAACCTTGTTCAGATGTTCTTTGGTTGGGAAGGTGTCGGTCTGGCGTCATACCTGCTGATTGGTTTCTGGTATGAAAAGGCGTCGGCTTGTTCGGCAGCGATGAAAGCGTTTCTGGTCAACCGTGTTGCTGATATTGGTTTTGCTCTCGGCATCATGGGTGTTTTTGTTCTCTTTGGGTCGGTTAACTTTGCTGAAATCTTCCCTCAGGCTGAGGGACTGTCGACAGCTCAGTTCACATTCCTTGGCTATGAAGGACATGCCCTGACAATTATCTGCCTGTTGCTCTTTGTTGGTGCAATGGGCAAATCAGCTCAACTTGGTCTGCACACATGGCTGCCAGATGCGATGGAAGGCCCGACGCCTGTTTCTGCACTTATTCATGCGGCGACAATGGTGACCGCGGGTATCTTCATGCTTTGTCGTTTCTCGCCTGTGTTTGAATATGCACCTGCTGCGTTGGAAGTTGTTACTTACGTTGGTGCCGCAACGGCCTTCTTTGCGGCGACGATCGGTCTGACCCAGTTTGATATCAAGCGGGTGATTGCCTATTCAACCTGTTCACAGCTTGGCTATATGTTTTTTGCAATCGGCGTATCTGCTTATGGTGGTGCTATTTTCCACCTGATGACACACGCTTTCTTTAAAGCGCTGTTGTTCTTAGGTGCAGGTTCTGTGATCCATGCGATGCATCACGAACAGGATATGCGTAAGATGGGCGGTATCTGGAAAATGATTCCAGCGACTTATCTTCTTATGTGGATCGGATCAATTGCCTTGGCTGGTATTCCACCGCTTTCTGGATATTTCTCGAAAGATCTTATCCTTGAAGCTGCTTATGCTGATCATTCCACACAGGGTATGTTTGCCTTTTGGGCGGGGACAGCTGCTGCCTTTATGACGGCATTCTATTCCTGGCGTCTGTTGATCATGACCTTCCATGGTAATCCGCGTGCGGATGAACACACTATGAAGGGCGTTCACGAATCACCAATGGTGATGATGATCCCATTACTTGTTCTGGGTGTTGGTGCTCTCTTTGCTGGGTGGTTGGGATACAACTATTTCGTGGGTGATCTTAAAGCAGAATTTTGGGGTGATTCACTTCTGGTTCTAGCTGCAAATGATACGGTTGAAGCGGCACACCATGTTCCGACATGGGTGAAGCTTGTACCATTAATTGCGGCGATCAGCGGGATTGTTCTGGCATATGTCTTCTATATGTTCGTGCCAAGCCTTCCGGCCACTTTCGTGTCTATCATCAAACCAATCCATACTTTTGTTTACAGAAAATGGATGTTTGATGAACTCTATGACTTTCTCTTTGTACGTCCTGCCGTCAAGATTGGCCGCTTCCTCTGGAAATCCGGGGATGGTGCTGTAATTGATGCTTACGGACCAGATGGGGTGAGTTCTCTTACACGCATTCTTGCGGGTAAAGCGAGCCGTCTGCAAAGCGGATATGTCTATCATTACGCATTTGCCATGTTAATCGGGGTCGTTGCCCTGATTACTTGGTATATCGTTTCCAACGCAGGTTAAGGGCTATGCAAGATCATATTCTCTCAATTGTGACCTTTGCCCCTTTGTTGGGTGCGCTTATCATTCTTCTTATCCGAGGGGATAATGAAGAGGCCGTTGCTAAAAATTCTCGCTGGGTTGCCCTTTGGGTATCCGGGGTGACGTTTGCGGTTTCTCTTCTTCTCTGGACTGGATTTGAACGCGGAACTGCCGAGTTCCAGTTTGTGGAAGAAGTTGAATGGATGCCTTCGCTTGGTCTGTCCTACCGGATGGGTGTCGATGGTATCTCTGTTCTGTTTGTTCTGCTTTCTACACTTCTGACGCCAATTTGCATTATCTCTTCATGGGGTGCTGTGAACAAGCGTGTGAAGGAATACATGGTTTCTTTCCTTATTCTTGAAACCATGATGATCGGCATGTTCTGTGCGCTTGATATTGTTGTCTTCTATATCTTCTTCGAAGGTGTGTTGATCCCGATGTTCTTGATTATCGGTGTTTGGGGCGGTGCGCGTCGTGTTTATGCGGCTTTCAAACTGTTCCTTTATACACTTGCAGGATCTGTATTGATGCTGGTTGCCATTCTGGCAATGTATTCATTCGCAGGAACAACGGATATCACGGCGTTGATGACAACCACTTTTCCGTCTGAAATGCAGAAGTGGCTTTGGATAGCTTTCTTTGCTTCCTTTGCGGTTAAAGTGCCGATGTGGCCCGTTCATACATGGTTGCCAGACGCACACGTAGAAGCCCCAACGGCTGGATCTGTTATTCTTGCCGGTGTTCTGTTGAAAATGGGGGCTTATGGCTTCCTGCGTTTCTCGCTACCAATGATGCCTGAAGCCTCTGTATACTTTACACCTTTGGTTTATACGCTTTCTATTGTCGCGGTGATCTATACATCACTTGTTGCTTTGGCGCAGGAAGATATGAAAAAGCTGATTGCTTATTCTTCTGTTGCACATATGGGCTATGTGACAATCGGTATCTTTGCCGCGAACCAACAAGGTATCGAAGGCGCAATCTATCAGATGCTGTCACATGGTGTTGTTTCTGCGGCACTCTTCCTTTGTGTTGGCGTTATCTATGACCGTATGCATACACGTATGATTGCGGCGTATGGTGGCGTTGTGGACAGGATGCCTGTCTATGCCCTGATGTTCATGGTCTTTATGCTTGCGTCAGTCGGCTTGCCAGGAACAGGTGGTTTTGTTGGCGAATTCCTTGTTTTGGTCGGGGCGTTTAAAGCAAACACATGGGTTGCTGCACTTGCTGCAACAGGTATGGTTTTGGGCGCAGCCTACATGCTTTACCTTTATCGCAAGGTTATCTTCGGGAAACTGGAAAAAGATGATGTGAAAGCGCTTCTGGATCTCAACTGGAGAGAAAAAGCTGTCTTTGCACCTTTAATCATTCTTACACTCTGGATGGGGATTTATCCGCCGAGCTTTCTGGATATCATGTCTGCATCAGTAAGTAATCTTGTCACTAACTATGAGACTGCAATCGCAGCCTCGAACGCCGCGCCGATGTTTGCGCAGGTCTTTGGTCAATAGAGGGGCTATCAAGATGATCACAACAGATCTATCAATGGCATTGCCCGAGATTTTCCTGGCATGTTCTGCAACGGTGCTGCTGCTTTACGGAGCTTATGCAGGAAATAAAACAGCTGGTTTTGTTTCGGCTTTGTCGGTTGCTGTCATTGCTGTCGCTTTCGGCCTGATCTTCTTTGGCGGTCAAAAACAAGGTTTAGCATTCGGTGGCCTCTTTGTTGTTGATGCCTATGCGAACTATATGAAGCTTGTTGCTTTGACGGCATCTGGCTTTGGTATTTTGATGACCCAGCGCTTCGTTGAACGTGAAGGCATGGCAAGGTTTGAAATTCCTGTGCTGATGGTCTTGGCGACGCTCGGCATGATGATGATGATCTCGTCAAATGACTTGATGTCATTATATGTCGGTCTGGAACTTCAAAGCTTGGCACTTTATGTCATTGCAGCCATTCGCCGTGAGAATCTGCGTTCTTCAGAAGCTGGCTTGAAGTACTTTGTGCTCGGTGCCTTGTCTTCGGGGATGTTGTTATACGGTTGTTCCATGATCTATGGATTTACTGGAACCACAGACTTTGACACGCTGGGAACTGTTATTTCTGGCCTTGCTGCTGGTGATCAGTCTCCACAAGTTGGTCTTGTTGTCGGGCTAGTTTTTGTTTGTGCTGCTATCGCGTTCAAAATTTCTGCAGTACCATTCCATATGTGGACACCGGATGTATACGAAGGTGCCCCAACCCCTGTGACAGCCTTTTTTGCCTCTGCGCCAAAGGTTGCTGCCATTGCACTCTTTGCCAGATTGCTAAGTGATCCATTTGGATCATTGGTCGCGGAATGGCAACAGATCATTGTGTTCGTGGCACTTGCATCCATGATCTTGGGTTCTCTTGCTGCGATCAAGCAAACTAATATCAAACGTCTGATGGCTTATAGTTCTATCGGTAACATTGGTTATGCGTTGGTTGGGTTAGCCGCTGGCACACAGGCGGGTGTTGAAGGTCTTGTCATTTACATGACCATTTACATCTTCATGAACATGGGAACCTTTGCGTGTATTCTTAGCATGCGCCAGAAAGGCACCATGGTCGAAGAGATTGATGATCTCAAAGGCTTGAGTAAAACAAGCCCGGCGATGGCGCTGGCCTTGACAATATTCATGTTCTCAATGGCTGGTATTCCGCCACTCGCTGGTTTCTTTGCAAAGTACGTGGTTTTTGCTGCTGCTGTTGATGCGGGGCTGACAACATTGGCTGTGATCGGTATTTTGACTTCTGTAATCGGAGCGTTCTATTACCTCCGCATTATTAAAGTTATGTACTTTGATGAGCCAAGTGGATCTTTCGACAAACCTATTGGTGCTGAAATGACATTGGTATTGACGGTAACAACTGCTTTTGTCGTGTTCTTTATTCTGTTTTCATCACCAATTATGGATGGTGCAGCGATTGCTGCTTCGGCTCTTTTTGCCGGGTAAAGATATGAAAGAGGGAACCTCATCCCTTGTCATTCCATCTTCTTTTGCAGTGATCTGTAAAGAAGAAGTAGGTAGTACAAATGATGAGGTTCGTCTTCTTGCTGAACAGGGGGCCCAAGACGGAACAATCGTCTGGGCCCTTCGTCAATCTGCGGGACGGGGAAGGCAAGGGCGAACATGGGTTAGTCCTGTCGGAAATCTTTATTTTTCGACACTTTTGCGCCCTGAGAAATCTATTGCTGAAGCCGCTAACCTAAGCTTTGTTGCATCTTTGGCCCTGTCCGATGCCATACGTCAACTGGATCGTAAGCTTGTGTCTGGCTTGAAGTGGCCTAATGATGTTTTGCTTTCTGGTAAAAAAGTGTCAGGTGTCCTGCTTGAGAGTAAAGCGGACCGTTCAGGTAATCTTGATTATTTGATTATGGGGGTAGGGGTTAACCTTGTTCACTATCCGGATGATGCTCGTTATCCTGCAACCAGTTTGCGTGAACAGGGGCTGTCAGATGATATCGGAGCCGATAAATTGTTGGAAAGCTTTATCAATAGTTTTGACGCCAGATACAAACTATGGAAGAAAGAGGGCTTCGATAGTGTGCGGTCAGCTTGGCTGGATCAGGCACATGGTTTAGGTGAAAAAATTTACGTCAGGCTTCCCGGCGAAACACTTTCCGGCCGCTTTGTCACCATCGACAAAGATGGTGCACTGGATTTAGATCTGGAAAATGGCAAACAGCGGTTGGTTACCGCAGGGGACGTCTTCTTTGCTTCTTGAAACCGAGATAGACACCGAGACAGATAATGCTGCTTGTTATTGATTCAGGTAATACAAATGTGGTTTTTGCCGTTTACGACGGGCATGACCAAAAGGGCTATTGGCGCGCGACCAGTGACAGTAAAAAAACGGCTGATGAATATGCCGTCTGGTTAACGCAGCTTATGGTGTTGAAAGGCTTGGAGCCAAAAGATATAACGGGCGCCATCCTTGCCAATGTTGTCCCTGCGTCAAACTATAACCTGAAAACTCTATGCCAGAGCTATTTTTCCTGTACTCCATTGATGGTCGAGGTGGGGAAAATTGATCTGGGATTGAAAGTAAATATTGATCAGCCGGAACAAGCGGGTGCTGACCGTCTCGTTAATGCTGTGGCTGGGTATCAACGCTATGGTGGCGATCTGATTTTGATCGATTTTGGAACCGCCACGACCTTTGACATTGTTGGCGCTGATGGCGCTTATGAAGGTGGAGTCATCGCGCCGGGTGTTAACCTGTCTATCGAAGCGCTTTATATGGGGTCTGCAAAACTACCCCGGATAGATATTAAAGCGCCTTCACAGGTGATAGGTAAGGGAACCGTTCCTGCGATAGAATCCGGGATCTTCTGGGGCTATATATCTATGGTTGAGGGCATGGTACAACGCATCCGCGCCGAGTATGGTAGGCCAATGAAGGTTATTGCGACCGGTGGTTTGGCGCAGTTGTTTGATACGGCGACAGATGTCATTGATCATATTGATAAAGATGTAACTCTTCGTGGCTTGATTGCCATCTATGAATTAAATAGTCAAAAGACTTAAGTTAGGTAAGAAATGCGTAAAGCGGTTGTCGCTAAGAAAGACGAGCTCTTGTTCCTGCCTCTTGGTGGTACAGGCGAAATTGGGATGAACCTGAACCTCTATGGCCATAATGGTAAGTGGTTGATGGTGGATTTAGGGATTTCTTTTGCTGATGGGGCAAGGTATCCGGGTATTGATGTTATCATGCCGGACCCGACCTTTATTGAAGAGCAGAGAGAGAACCTCGTCGGATTGGTTTTGACCCATGCGCACGAAGATCACATCGGTGCTGTCCCTCATTTATGGTCTGAATTGCGTTGTCCGATTTATTGTACGCCTTTCACCAAGTCTATGGTCTATTCCAAGTTGGTTGAAGCAGGTATTGAGGACGAAGCCGAGATCACTGTTATTCCGGTTGCGGGTACTTTTACGGCGGGACCATTTGAAATCGAGTTGATTTCTATGACCCACTCTATTCCGGAACCAGCTTCTTTGCTGATTAGAACTGCATGTGGCACGGTTTTTCATTCCGGGGATTGGAAATTTGATCCTGAGCCTTTGGTTGGCCCGCATTATGACAAGAAGCGTCTTCAGGCTTTGGCCGATGAAGATATTCTGGCAATGATCAGTGATTCAACCAATGTGATGTCTACCAGTGAATCCGGGTCTGAAGCATCTGTTCGTAATGGGCTTATTGATGTAATCGCAAAATGCACAGGCCGTGTTGCGGTGACGTGTTTTGCAAGTAACGTCGCAAGAGTTGAATCCGTTATGAAAGCGGCAGAGATTTGCGGCCGTCGGGTTGTTCTTCTTGGGCGTTCAATGCACAGAATATATGCGGCGGCTCGTGAGAATGGCTATCTCAAAACAGTCGCTCCTTTACTTTCCGAGGATGAATTTTCCTATATGCCCAAGGGCGAGGTTCTTGTTCTTTGTACGGGGAGCCAGGGGGAACCACGGTCTGCCTTGTCACGCTTGTCAAAGGACGGGTTCAAGCATGTGTATTTGGAAGAGGACGATACGATTATCTTCTCGTCCAGAATCATTCCAGGAAATGAGACATCAATTTTCAGGCTGCAAAATAACCTGTCTGAGCTGGGTGTGCGTGTGATTACTGATCGGGACGAACATGTTCATGTATCCGGGCATCCGGGGAAAGAAGAAGTTCGCAAACTTTATGAGTGGGTGCAGCCCAAAGTCTCTGTGCCTGTTCATGGTGAAGCGCGGCATCTACGTGCCCATGCAAAACTAGCTGCTGAATGTGGTGTGAAAACCCAGATCGTGGCAAAGAATGGTCATCTTATCCGTCTGGCACCTGGTAAGGCAGAAAAGATTAAAGAAATAGATTCCGGGCTTCTCGCAATAGAAGATCGTCGCCTTATTCCAATTGATAGCCCGATTATCAAAGCGCGTCAGAAAATGATGTATAACGGATCGGCGGTTGTTTCTCTGGTTATCAATGAAGCAAACATGCTGGCTGATACGCCTCAATTGACCGTTCAGGGAATTCTTGATCTTGATGAAGAGTTTGAGGACTTTGAAGACGCAATCGATTATCTGAAAGATATCTTTGGCACACTGAAAAAATCTGAAATGAAAAATGACAGTATTATTCGCGAAGTTGCTATTCGCGCTGTGCGTCGTCATTTTAGCAAAATTTATGACAAGAAGCCTGTAACGGATGTACATATTATCCGTTTGGCTTCTTATCTGGATTAAAAGAGGTTTAACAATGATTGGTCGTTTAAATCATGTTGCGATTGCTGTTCCCGATTTGAATGCAGCGATAGCTCAGTATCGTGATGTGTTGGGAGCGGAAGTGACTGAAGCGGTTGATCAACCTGATCACGGTGTAACAGTCGTCTTTGTCAATCTTCCCAATACCAAAATAGAATTTCTTTATCCCTTGGGTGAAAATTCGCCAATCGGCAATTTTCTGGAAAAGAATCCCGCAGGTGGTATTCATCATATCTGTTATGAAGTTGATGATATTATTGTCGCTCGGGATAAGCTTAAAGCAGAAGGCGCTAGGGTGCTTGGGGACGGCGAACCTAAAATAGGGGCGCATAACAAACCAGTCCTTTTCCTGCATCCAAAAGATTTTTGTGGAACCCTTGTTGAGCTGGAACAGGCTTAGGTTGAGAGAGAATTAAAGATGAACTGGGTTACGGGTATTCTTGTTTACGTTATTATTTGGTGGTTGATATTTTTTATGGCGCTTCCCTTTGGTGTTCGAGCCGAAGAAAATCCTGAAGTTGGTCATGAACCCTCAGCCCCGAAAAATCCGATGCTTCTGCGTAAGGCCCTTATCACGAGTGCCATCGCAGCTGTTTTGTGGGGCGTTGTTTATTACGTTATTACTAATCAATTGATCACAATTGGTGAGTTAGCCTATTAATTGTAATGAGTAATAGATAAAGCATTATAGATTTATAAACGGCCTGTTGATACTATTACCAGCAGGCCGTTTTTTTGACTCATCTTCTTAATATGGTGTGATAATGCATTGTTATCATTGTTTTTATCTGATTAAAAATTTTCGTTCATTCGCGTCGGCATCTATTTGTGCGCTTATCTTGGCACCAACCGCGTACGCGGAAGTAAGTTCATTGGAAGATGGCGTAATAACGATTGAGGAAGACGATTGTCATCGTTTGCTGTTACACCATCCAAACGATGATGTTGCCTATACGCCCGGCGTAAGTAAAAGAGGGAAAAAAGTTGTCCCGGCGGATTTGAATGCACAGCCAATCGTTCTTCCCGAAATCATTCGAATTCCGATAACTGTTGATATGTTCGAGCGCTATAATATTCCCGCTAACAAAGCCAATTTTGAAGCAGATGCGGAGATCGGTGTTGTTGAAGTACACAAAAATGGCGAAGCTTTTTTCAATGGCCAGCGGCTTCAAAGTGAAGAACAGAGAGAATTATCCCGGAAGTGTCAGGAAATATTAGACCGTGAGTAGTTTCGTGGTTATCGCCTGATATCTTAAACGGGCTAAAATTTCTTAGGAAAAGCTTGTTTTTCTGTCATGGACAAGTGCCATTTCATCCCATATATATGACCGCATACTTTTCAGTCCTATAACTGAATTGTTCCTTATTTATTATTGATCTCATAGCATTCCAGGATATCCAGATGCGCCTTTCTGCTTATTTCCTTCCAACACTGAAGGAAAACCCAACCGAGGCACAGATTGTCTCTCACCGTTATATGCTGCGTGCGGGCATGATCCGTCAGGCTACATCTGGAATTTATTCTTGGTTACCGATGGGCTTGAAAGTCCTCCGTAAGGTCGAGCAGATTATCCGCGAAGAACAAAATCGGGCAGGGGCGCAGGAAATCCTGATGCCGACCATCCAGCCTGCTGATTTGTGGCGTAAGTCTGGCCGTTATGATGATTACGGCAAAGAAATGCTACGTATCGAAGATCGTCACGGTCGGGATATGCTTTATGGACCAACCAATGAAGAGATGGTCACAGAGATCTTTGCCAATGCCGTCAAAAGCTACAAAGATTTGCCGAAAAATCTATATCATATCCAATGGAAATTCCGCGATGAAGTTCGTCCGCGGTTTGGTGTGATGCGTGGTCGTGAGTTCTTTATGAAAGATGCTTATTCTTTCGATATTGATTTTGAAGCATCCAAAGCTGCGTACAACCGTATGTTTGTTTCCTACCTGCGTACCTTTGAGCGTTTGGGACTACGGGCCATTCCAATGGCTGCTGACACAGGGCCAATTGGTGGTGACCTCAGCCATGAGTTTATCATCCTTGCCGATACAGGTGAGTCCGAAGTGTTCTGTCATTCTGACTTTTTGGAAAAGGCATCTCCTTCTTCTGATGTCGATTACAGTGGTGATCTACAGCCGATTGTTGATGATTGGACCAGTATCTACGCGGCAACCGATGAAATGTATGTCAAAGAAGATTTCGAAGGATCAGTTCCTGAAGATAAGAGAATGCAGTGCCGTGGTATTGAGGTCGGACATATCTTCCATTTCGGCACAAAATACTCTGAGCCAATGGGCGCTTATGTTCTTAACAGTGAAGGTGAAAACGTTCCTGTTTTTATGGGGTCTTACGGTATTGGTGTTTCGCGTCTTTTGGGTGCGATCATAGAGGCCAGCCATGATGAAAACGGTATTATCTGGCCGGAAGCCGTGGCGCCTTACCAAGTTGGGTTGATCAATCTGAAAGCCAAGGATGAAGCCTGTGCCAAGGCTTGTGATGATCTTTACCAAAAGTTCAATGCAGCTGGTGTCGATTGCCTTTATGATGATCGTGATACCTCTGCTGGCGCCAAATTCAAAGACATGGACCTGATCGGTTTGCCTTGGCAGATGGTTATCGGACCACGTGGCCTTAAAAATGGCGTAGTTGAGTTGAAAAATCGTAAGACTGGTGAGAAAGAAGAGCTAACATTGGAAGCTGCGCTTTCTAAATTAGGCCTTTAGGATTTAGACGGGAAGAGAGATAGTTGATGGTTTTTGGTGCTTTTGAGCGCATGGTGGCCTTACGCTACCTCCGTTCCCGTCGTAAAGAAGGGTTTATTTCCGTCATTGCAGGCTTTTCCCTTGTTGGTATTGCCTTGGGTGTTGCGACTTTGATTATTGTGATGTCCGTCATGAACGGGTTCCGTCAGGAGCTTCTTGGCCGGATACTGGGGGTTAATGGTCATTTGGCTGTGGTCGGGGTTCAGGGTGATTTAGTCGATTACGAAACGATCGCTGAACGGATAAGCGCCCTATCCAGTGTGACAAGTGCAACGCCACAGGTGCAAGGGCAAGTCATGGTCACGGCCAGCGGTACAGCTACGGGCGGTTTGGTCCGTGGCATGGCACCAAAAGACCTAAAAGCACGTAAGTTGATTGCGGAAAAAATTGTAGCTGGGTCGCTGAATGATTTTACTGGTGATAATGTTGTAATCGGCGAGCGTTTGGCGAGAAGTTTACGTCTTGGTGTCGGTGATAAAATCACCTTGGTGTCACCGAACAGTTCAGTAACTGTATTCGGTTCTATTCCACGTCTTAAAGCCTATACTATTGCCGCGCTTTTTGACATCGGGATGTATGAATATGACAGCAGTTTTATATACATGACGCTTGATGCTGCGCAGATCTTCTTTGAGTTACCAGAAATGGTAAATACGATTGAGGTTTTTGTTGATAACCCAGATCTGACGAATGTGGTGCGTCGGGATATACACAACACAATAGGCACAGGGATCGTTACGCGAGATTGGCAGCAAAGTAACGCCAGCTTCTTTAATGCTATTCAGGTTGAACGCAATGTTATGTTCTTGATCCTGTCGCTTATTATCCTTGTTGCTGTTTTCAATATCGTTTCGGGCCAGATCATGCTGGTTAAGGACAAGGGGCGTGATATCGCAATCCTGCGAACGATGGGGGCAACGCGGGGAATGATCCTCAGGGTTTTCTTCCTTAGTGGAGCATCTATTGGTGTTATCGGTACCTTGGCTGGATTTGTACTTGGTCTGTCCTTTGCAGAAAACATCGAAACAATTCGGCAATGGCTAGAAGGTTTGTCCGGAACCAATCTTTTTGATGCCGAGATTTATTTCCTTTCCAAGTTACCAGCAGTCGTAGAGACATCCGAAGTACTTCAGGTCGTGGGTATGGCCTTATTCTTTTCATTCCTCGCCCCGATTTTTCCTGCGTGGCGTGCTGCGCGTTTAGATCCTGTGGAGGCAATCCGCTATGAGTAAGGAAATGAAAGGTCTATCCCTCGTTGGTGTTAATAAAACCTATGAGCAAGGGGCGAAAGAACTTCATGTTCTTAATGATGTCAGCTTTGATATCAGACCAGGTGAACTGGTTGCATTGATAGGCCCTTCCGGTGCTGGTAAATCAACGCTTTTACACAGTGCGGGGCTTCTCGAAAAACCTGATAGTGGTGACATTCTGGTTAATGGAACGCCATCAGCTTCTCTGAATGATAAAAACAGAACATCGCTCCGTCGCGATACGATTGGCTTTGTTTATCAGTACCATCATTTGCTCCCTGAATTTTCTGCGGTGGAAAATGTTATCCTGCCACAGATGATCACCGGACTGTCTCATAAAAAAGCTCATAAACGGGCCAGTGAGCTTCTGGATACGGTCGGACTTGCCGAGCGTATTTCTCACCGTCCTGCGGAATTGTCGGGTGGTGAGCAACAGCGTGTAGCAATCGCGCGGGCACTCGCAAATGCACCATCTGTTCTGCTGGCTGATGAGCCAACGGGTAATCTTGATCCAGAAACGGCTAACAGAGTTTTTGAGCTGTTGCTAAAGCTTGTTCGTTCTGTGGGGCTTACAGCCTTGATCGCAACGCATAATCATGAATTGGCCGGACGTATGGATCGGGTTCTTCATTTTGAGAATGGTAAAGTTCGCTAAATTAATTTCTTAATAATTCAGATTAGAAATAAGACTTAGTCTGTTGCTTTTAATGTGAAATTGTTTGCGGGTATAGAAACTCGATGCCTGTTGGTGTCGGGTTTTTATTTTGCCTTTTCCAAGCTATCTGGAGTATAGCTGATCCTGAAATATTGAGGTTACAGTTTTATTTGATTTGAGAGTTTTCTTATGGCGTATGCCGACTTTGTTCATCTTCGGGTTCATACCGCTTATTCCCTGTCTGAAGGCGCTATTAAGGCTAAAGAACTTGTCGAGTTGTGCAAGAAGCATGATATGCCGGCTGCTGCAATTACCGACAGTAGTAACATGTTCGGGGCGCTTGAATTTTCATTGACAGCCAAAGGTGCAGGTGTTCAGCCAATTATGGGGACGCAGTTAATGGTTGCGCGTCCCGATGCTGATAAACGGACAGGTGCGATTGTTCCCGAGCCTGATCAATTGGTTCTCATTGCCCAAAACCAAAAGGGCTACATGAACTTGATGCACCTGATTTCTCATGCCTTTATGGAGACAGAAACAGGACTGACACCACAGGTGACTCTTGCCGATCTTGAGCGTAGTAATGAAGGTTTAATCGCCTTGAGTGCAGGCCCGAAAGGGGCTGTTGGGCGTTTGTTATTGGAAAATAGAACTGCTGATGCAGGGGCTATTTTTACGCAATTGGCGGGCATTTTTCAGGACCGTTTTTATGTAGAGCTGATGCGCCACGGGTTAGCTGAAGAGCAAGCAATTGAAGATCGTTTGATTGATCTGGCTTATAAACATTGTGTTCCGCTGGTTGCGACAAACGAGGCCTTTTTTGCCGCTGATGATATGTATCTGCCGCATGATGCTCTGATTTGTATTGCGGAAGGGGCTTACGTTTCTCAAAGTGAGCGTCGCCGCCTGACGCCTGAGCATCGATTCAAATCTGCTGATGAAATGAAGCGGCTTTTCGCGGATATACCAGAGGCTATTGAGAATACTCTGGTCATTGCGCAACGTTGTTCCTGGTTTGTAGAACCAATTGCGCCGATCCTGCCACCGTTTGACACGGGGGATGGCCGATCCGAAACCGAAGAATTACGCCATCAGTCAGAGGTCGGGCTGGAAGGCCGTCTGGAAAAACACGTCTTTACGGCTGATATGGATGACGCTGAGCGTGAAGAGGTGGCTAAGCCTTATCGAGAGCGGCTTGAGTATGAGTTGGGGATCATCGAACAGATGGGCTTCCCCGGTTACTTCCTTATTGTTGCCGATTTTATTATGTGGGCAAAGGAACAAAATATTCCGGTTGGTCCCGGGCGTGGATCAGGTGCGGGATCTGTAGTGGCCTGGGTTTTAACAATTACCGATCTTGATCCTTTGCGTTGGGGCTTGCTTTTCGAAAGGTTCTTGAACCCGGAACGTGTATCTATGCCTGACTTTGATGTGGATTTCTGTCAGGACAAACGCGACAAGGTGATTACCTACGTACAGGATAAGTACGGGCGGGATAAGGTTGCGCAGATTATCACTTTTGGTAAGTTGCAGGCGAGAGCAGCACTCCGTGACGTTGGTCGTGTTTTGCAAATGCCATATCCACAAGTGGACCGTTTGAGTAAGCTTGTGCCGAATAATCCGGCCAAACCAACATCTTTGCCAGAGGCGATTGCGCAAGAGCCTCAACTTAGAGAGATGGCCCGTACCGATGAAGCCGTCGATAATCTTTTGAACATTGCCCAAAAGATTGAAGGCCTTTACCGCCATGCGTCGACCCATGCCGCGGGGGTTGTGATTGGGGATCGGCCACTTGACCAGCTGGTACCGCTTTACCGAGATCCACGTTCAGATATGCCAGTAACACAGTTCAATATGAAGTTTGTTGAACAAGCTGGTTTGGTAAAATTCGATTTTCTTGGTTTGAAAACCTTGACTGTTTTGGAGCGCGCTTGCGAGTTTATCCGGTCTTCGGGCATACAGATTAATCTCAGTGAAGTGCCGTTGGACGATAAGGCTTCCTTTGAGTTACTTGGGCGTGGAGATACGGTTGGTGTATTCCAGCTGGAATCCACTGGTATGCGCGATGTTCTCAAACGAATGAAACCTGATAGGTTCGAGGATATCATCGCGGTCGTGGCGCTTTATCGACCTGGTCCCATGGAAAATATTCCGAGCTATATTCTTCGAAAAAAAGGTGAGGAAACGCCTGATTATATGCATCCCTTGATCGAGGATATCTTGAAAGAAACTTATGGGATTATGATCTATCAGGAACAGGTGATGCAGATCGCGCAGCAGCTTTCAGGATACTCATTGGGCGGTGCGGATTTGTTGCGCCGTGCCATGGGTAAAAAAATTCAGGCGGAGATGGATGCGCAACGAAAGATCTTTGTTGAGGGGGCCGTCAAAAACGACGTTAAAGCCACGAAGGCCGATGAGATCTTTGATCAGGTCAATAAATTTGCGGGTTATGGTTTTAACAAAAGTCACGCCGCGGCCTATGCACTGGTTGCCTATCATACAGCTTATCTAAAAGCGAATTATCCTGTTGAGTTCATGGCGGCGACTATGACCTATGATATCTCAAATACTGATAAGCTGAATATTTTCAGGCAAGAACTGTCGCGCCTTGAGATTCCCTTGTTGGTACCGGATATCAACAAGTCCTATGCCGAGTTTATGGTTGAAACCATGGACGACGGTAATAAGGCGGTTCGCTATGCGATGGCAGCAGTTAAAAATGTTGGTGAACAGGCTATTGAGAACATAACGAACGAACGAAATGAAAATGGTCCTTTCAAGGATCTGACTGATTTGGTCGGACGGGTTGATTCGAAAACCATCAATAAACGCTTGGTAGAAAACCTCTCTAAGGCTGGGGCATTTGATAGCCTGTCACCCAATAGACAACAGGTTTTCTTGGGCGCGGAAAATATTGTTCGAAATATTTCCGCAGCAGCGCAAGAAAGAGAGAGTGATCAAGTTAATCTTTTTGGCGGTGATGATAATACAACCATGATTGACTTGGCTTTGCCGAAGGTGCCGGATTGGCCTGAACTGGAAAAGCTAAAACACGAATTTGACGCGATTGGTTTTTATCTTTCTGCGCATCCGATTGATACCTATACCCAGATTTTAAAACGCTTGCGAGCCATTAATATTGCCGAGGCTATCGAACAAACCAAGAAATACAAAGGCCAGGGTGGTCCCCTTAAAATTGGTGCGATTGTTGTCGGTAAACAGGAACGAATTTCCAAAAAGGGCTCTAAATTTGCCTTTGTACAGATTTCTGATGCGCATGGTACGATAGAGGCCATGGTCTTCTCTAATGTACTTTTGGCCAGTCGTGAAACCCTAGAGAGTAAAGTCCCCATTTTAGCGACCCTTACGGGAGAAGTTAAGCCGGATGATGACGAACCCCGGTTTCTTCTTCAGGCGGTTACGCCTCTTGATGATGCAGCATCGTTAACAGACACGGGCCTTAAGCTATATATAAACTCTGATAAGCCCTTGGAGCCATTAAAAACGATACTGGATAATCATGCTGTAAAGGGACGAGGGCGTATTTCGGTTGTTTTGGGTCTGAAAGATGGTCAGGAACTGGAATTGGAGCTATCAAAAGGCTATACTGTTTCGCCTTCTATCCGTCAGGCAATCAAGGCAATCGAAGGTATCGATTTGGAAGAGGTTTAATACCTGATATATGATGCTTTTGATGATATAATTATGATGAATGCATTTGTGGGTGAGAAAAGACTTGCATCCTTTGCTCTAGAAGAGTATCACCCGCAACATCACTAAAACAACACGTAGGTCTAACGAGAACAGTTTGTTCGTCGTTTCTGGTGTCTCTATCTTGGATAGCGATTACGGCTTGCGGAAGTTTAACCGGAAGAGAAAAGGTTTATTCTATGGCGCTTCCTACATTTACAATGCGTCAGCTTCTAGAAGCTGGTGTTCACTTCGGTCACACAACTCGTCGTTGGAACCCGAAAATGTCTCAGTACATTTTTGGTGCACGTAACGGCATCCACATTCTTGATCTTGAGCAGAGCGTACCAATGCTCCACAAAGGTCTTGCTTTCACACGTGAAGTTGTTGCCGGTGGCGGTCGCGTTCTGTTCGTTGGAACAAAACGTCAGGCAAGTGAGAAAATGGCTGAAGCAGCAAAACGCTGTGGTCAGTACTATGTTAACCACCGTTGGTTGGGCGGAATGCTCACGAACTGGAAAACAGTTTCTAACTCTATCCGTCGTCTGAAAGAGCTTGATGAGCGTCTTGACAACGATCAGGGTGGCCTGACTAAAAAAGAACTTCTTAATCTTACACGTCAGCGCGATAAGCTAGAGCGCGCTCTTGGTGGAATTAAGGAAATGGGTGGTATTCCTGATGTGATCGTTGTTATCGACACAAACAAGGAACACCTTGCAATTGCTGAAGCAGCGAAACTAAAAATTCCTGTTGTTGGTATCCTTGATTCAAACTCTGATCCTGCTGACATCACGTTCCCAATTCCTGGTAACGATGATGCTATCCGTGCGATCAGCCTTTACTGTGACCTCTTTGCCGATGCGGTTATCGATGGTCTTCAGCAAGAGTTGACTGCTTCTGGTGCAGATATCGGTGCTTCTGAAGAAGCACCTGCCGAGCAGCTACCTGAAGCTGCCGTTGCTGAAGAAGCGCCAGCCGTTGAAGCTGCTTCTGAAGAGAAAGCTCCTGCCGAAGCCGCTGCTGCTGAAGCTTAAGCTGTTCGCAAATGAACGATTGGAACGGCGGCTCGTATGCCGCCGTTCTCGTACTTGTGTCTATGTTGATATTTAATTTCTGAAAAGAGATAGAAAATGGCCCAGATTACTGCTGCTCTGGTTAAAGAACTCCGGGATCAGTCCGGTGCCGGCATGATGGATTGTAAAAAAGCCCTTGCCGAAACTGATGGTAACTTAGAAGGAGCCGTTGATTGGCTTCGTAAAAAAGGCCTTGCTGCCGCTGCTAAAAAAGCAGGTCGTGTCGCTTCAGAAGGTCTTGTTGCTGTTTCTACCGACGGTGCCAAAGGTGCTGTTGTTGAAGTTAACGCAGAAACAGACTTTGTTTCTCGTAACGAACAGTTCCAGTCTTTCGTTAAAGCTGTTGCTCAGCAGGCTCTGACTGTTGGTGGTGATGTTGAGGCACTTGCAAATTCTGATTACCCAGGTGGTGAGGGTACTGTTGCTGACGTGTTGACTAAAAACATCGCAACTATCGGCGAAAACATGAGCCTACGTCGCACTGCTTCTTTGGAGGTTAGTGAAGGTGTTGTTGCTTCTTACATCCACAATCAGACAGCTCCTGGTCTTGGTAAAATTGGTGTGTTGGTTGCTCTTGAATCATCTGGTGATGCGGCTAAGCTTGAAGCTTTCGGTAAGCAGGTTGCAATGCATGTTGCTGCTGCTAACCCGCAGGCGCTTGATCGTGACTCTGTTGACGTTACTGCTCTTGAGCGTGAGAAAGAGGTTCTTTCTGATCAGGCACGTGCTTCTGGTAAACCAGAAGAAATCATCGAGAAAATGCTCGTTGGCCGTCTTCGCAAGTATTACGAAGAAGTATGCTTGCTAGAGCAGGGTTATGTTATCGATGGTGAAAATTCTGTCGGTAAAGCTGTTGAGCTTTTTGCTAAAGAACTTGGTGCTCCTGTAAAGCTAACTGGTTTCGTTCGTTTCCAGCTTGGTGAAGGCATTGAGAAAAAAGAAGAAGACTTTGCTGCTGAAGTTGCTGCGACACTCGGTAACTAAGTAAATCACGAATTTGGCCGCGATCTGTTCTTCCTGTGGGGAGAGAGGTCGGGGCCATTTTTGTATTCAAAATCACTCGCTTCCACTAGGATTGTCTTTTTTCGAGCACATTTTTACGCTAGAAGAGTGTTCGGATAACAGGATGATTTGGTATCGCAGTGGACAAAGGAGATCTCTGTGACAGACGCACCCAAATATAAACGTGTTCTTTTAAAGCTTTCTGGTGAAGCGCTTATGGGGAATGGCCAGTTCGGGCTTGATCCTGAGACAGTAAACCAGATTGCGCTAGATATTAAAGAAGTCGTCGCGATGGGCGTAGAGGTCTGTGTTGTCGTTGGTGGGGGTAATATCTTCCGCGGGCTTTCCGGCGCTGCTGCCGGTATGGAGCGTTCAACTGCTGATTATATGGGCATGCTTGCAACTGTGATGAACTCGCTGGCAATGCAGAATGCTTTGGAACAGGTTGGGGTTGAAACCCGTGTTCAAACCGCTATCCCTATGGATACTGTTGCCGAGCCTTATATTCGTAGACGCGCAGAACGCCATCTGGACAAAGGGCGGGTCGTTATTTTTGGTGCTGGTACGGGTAATCCTTATTTCACGACCGATACGGCTGCTGCTCTGCGCGCCTCGGAAATGGGATGTGAAGTATTGCTGAAAGGTACAAAAGTTGATGGCGTCTACTCTGCTGATCCTGTAAAAGATCCAACTGCAGAACGCTTTGAAAGTCTTTCTTATAAGCGTGTCTTTACGGATGATTTAGGTGTGATGGATCATTCTGCTATTGCACTGACGCGGGAAAATAATATACCGATTATTGTGTTTTCTATCTATGAAACAGGTTCTTTCGCCAAAGCCGTTGGCGGTGAAGGTTGTTTTACTATTATTAAATAAGAAGGGGATAGGCTGTGTCGCAAGATGCCCTCATTAAAGATTTATCACGTCGTATGGATGGTGCGCTTGAATCACTGAATAAGGAATTTACCGGGTTACGGACAGGACGTGCATCTATTGCGCTACTTGATCCTATCATGGTTGATGCCTATGGCGCCTCTATGCCTCTTACTCAGGTTGGAACCGTGACCGTGCCCGAATCTCGGATGCTTGCGGTTCAGGTGTGGGACAAATCAATGGTTGGTGCTGTTGAAAAGGCGATTAGAGAATCTGGACTTGGTTTAAATCCATCCCCAGATGGCCAATTGGTTCGTGTTCCTATTCCACCGCTTTCCGAAGAACGTCGTAAAGAGCTGACTAAAATTGCTGGTAAGTATTCTGAGCAAGGCAAAGTTGCTGTTCGTAATGTTCGCCGTGATGGTATGGAAGCCCTGAAGAAGATGGAAAAAGACGGTGAAATCTCTCAGGATGAAATGCATAGCTGGGGCGATGAAATTCAGAAAATAACAGATGCTCATATCAAGAAGATTGATGACGCAACTGCGCAAAAAGAAGAGGAAATCATGCAGGTTTAAGACTGCATGATTGTTCTGATTTAGCGATGACCACAGGAATACCAAAGCATATTGCCGTCATAATGGATGGGAATGGTCGGTGGGCAAATGCGAGACATTTGCCCCGGGCATTTGGGCATCGTAAAGGTGCCGAAGCTTTGCGCGAGTTGCTTAAGTCTGCAATAAAAATTGGTATTCCTTACATGACCTTTTACAGCTTCTCATCAGAGAACTGGAATCGTCCTGAAAGTGAAATCAATGATATTATGGGATTGTTGCGCAGGTATCTACAAAGTGAACTGGCAACATTCCATAAAGCTGGTATTCGTCTAAAGGTCATTGGAGACCGTTCTAAACTTGCAACGGATATTGTTCGTTTGATTGAAGACGCTGAACAACAAACGCGTGATAATACAAAGATGACGGTTGTTATGGCTTTGAGCTATGGCGGTCGACAAGAGATTGTTGAAGCAACTAAAAATATTGCTCTAAAAGTTAAACGTGGCGATCTGAAAAGCGACGAAATAACAGAGTCTTGTTTTGAACAAGAGCTTTATACTTCGGATATTCCGGATCCAGATCTTCTTATACGTACCAGTGGGGAAATGCGTATAAGTAACTTCCTGCTTTGGCAACTTGCCTATAGCGAGATGGTTTTTATTGAAAAATATTGGCCCGACTTTTCTGAACAAGATTTGATTTCGGCTATTGAGGAGTACCAAAAACGTGAGCGACGTTATGGATCCGCAGCCGAAACAGCCTAAAAAGAGCGACCTTTTAATTCGGTCGCTTTCTTCAATTGTTCTTGGTCCGCCAGTTCTTGCCGCTGTTTATTTCGGCTCACCTTATAGCGATGGATTGATTGTTCTCTGCGCACTCATTCTTTCTTGGGAATGGGCAATGTTGACAGGACGTCGTCACATCAAAGTTCCTGGGTGGTTGCTTGTCGCCAGTGTAACAACGTTACTGGTGTTGGGGGCATTGGGGTTTGAAGAGCTTTTCATTCCAGTGTTGTTACTATGCACTGTTCTAATTTTTGCCTATACAAAGTTTATTGAACGGGATTTTCCTCAGGCTTTTTGGTTAACTTTAGGGTTGGGATACGTTTCTGTTACAACCTATTCCTTATTGTGGCTTCGCAATGGCTCTGATAATGGATTTGAAATTGTTCTTTGGATATTGCTGGTTGTTTGGTCTACAGATATCGGGGCTTATTTTTCAGGAAAATCGATCGGCGGCCCAAAGATAGCGCCAAGTATTAGTCCGAAGAAAACGTGGGCGGGTTTAATTGGCGGGATGATTGCTGCCGCTGCCATCAGTTTTGGTTTTGCTATCGCGACAGAGCTTTTCAACCCGATCCTTCAGGGTTTTTTCGGGGCTGGCTTGGCTGTTGTTTCTCAAATGGGTGATTTTTTTGAGTCGCACATTAAGCGTAAATTCGATGCCAAAGATTCCAGTAATCTTATCCCCGGTCATGGTGGTTTATTTGATCGAGTGGACGGACTTTTGGCTTGTTCTTTATTAGTTTTTCTTATTCATCTTGTGTATTAATACAACCGTATTTATGGACGTACATCAAACTCAAACCGTTGTAAGGTAAAGGTGCTGTAGTGAAGAAATCTATAACTGTCATGGGCTCTACGGGGTCAGTTGGCACCAGCACCGTTGATTTGTTAAAGCGATCCCCAGAATTGTTTGATGTTGAGGCTTTAACCGCAAATAAGAATGTTGATTTGCTCGCACAGCAGGCTATTGAGCTTAATGCCAAAATGGCTGTCGTCGCTGACAAGAAGGCTTACAATGATCTGAAAAATGCCTTATCAGGAAAAAACATCAAAGTTGCTGCGGGTGAAGAAGCTCTGTTGGAAGCAGCTGCACGTCCTGCGGATCAAGTTATGGCTGCTATTGTTGGTTTTGCTGGACTGGCGCCGACTTTAATTGCTATTAAGCGCGGCGCAACCATTCTTCTGGCAAACAAAGAAGCGCTTGTTTGTGCAGGGGATCTAATGGTTGAGGAGGTCCGTAAAAATAACGCAACCCTCCTTCCTGTGGATTCAGAGCATAACGCGATCTTTCAAGTGTTCGATTTTGAGAATAAACTTGGTATCGACCATATTACTTTGACCGCATCCGGCGGGCCATTTCGATGTTTTTCAAAGCAGGAAATGGAGACTGTTACGCCTCAACAAGCACTTGCTCATCCCAATTGGGATATGGGGGCGAAGATTTCGATTGATTCTGCGACAATGATGAACAAAGGGCTAGAGCTAATCGAGGCGGCCTATTTGTTTGGCCTGTCTGAGAAGCAGATAAAGGTTTTAATTCATCCGCAATCAATTATTCATTCAACCGTGAGCTATATTGATGGGTCCGTACTTGCTCAGTTGGGGGACCCTGATATGAGAACCCCCATAGCTTGTGCACTTGCTTGGCCTGAAAGAATGAAAACCCCTGTTAAGCAACTTGATTTAGCGGAAATTTCCAAACTGACTTTTGAAACACCGGATCACGATAAATTTCCTGCCCTCGAAATTGCCAGAGAAGCCCTTCGGAATCATAAAACGATTGTGTTTAATGCTGCGAACGAGATTGCGGTCGAAGCATTTTTACAGAAAAGGATGTCCTTTTTGGGAATATCTGAACTTGTCGAAAAAGCAGTTTGTATTTTTGATGGGATAGACATTAATTCGCTTGAAACGGTGAAAATGGTGGACGTGGAAGTTCGGAATTGGAGCAGGGCACAAATAAATTGAAGTTTTAACTTATTTGTTCTGCAAAAAAGCTTTTGAATAGGGGAGCAAAGGGCTAATATGCCGTCCTTCTTGAGTAATATGATTATAATAACAATGGTTATAAGATTTATCTAATGGGATTTATTACACCACTTCTCGCATTTTTAGTGCTTCTAACCATTCTGGTTTTCTTTCATGAACTCGGACATTACTGGGTCGCGCGAAAGAATGGTGTAAAGGTTGATGTTTTTTCCGTTGGCTTTGGTCCTGAGTTATTTGGGTTTTACGATAAGAATCAAACGCGCTGGAAATTCAGCATTATTCCGCTGGGCGGTTATGTGAAGATGTTTGGAGATGCAGATGTTAGCAGCTCAACATCGGCTGAAAATTCAGACTTATCCCCGGAAGAACTTGCAACAACTTTCAAAGGGAAATCATTAGGTCAGCGCGCTGCTATTGTCGCTGCTGGACCGATTGCTAACTTTATTCTGGCTATTGTTCTTTTAACTGGACTGTACAGTTTCGTCGGACAGCCTTATTCAGCTGCTATTGTTACCCAAATTATGGAGAACAGTGCGGCAGAGGCTGCCGGTTTTCAAACGAATGACAAGATTATAGAAGCTGCTGGTACAGAAATAGATCGTTTTGAGCAACTTCAACGTCTTGTGCAATTAGGGTCCGGAGATCCGATTGATGTTGTTGTCGAGAGAGATAGTGAACTAGTTTATCTGACTGTTCAGCCAAAGGTTGATCTTTATACAGATCATAATGGCCGTAAAGCCAAACGATGGTTAATTGGTATCCAGAGCGACCAATCATCGGTAAAAACGCATGGCTTTATATCTGCAGTTAGCGCAGCTGTCGTTGAGACTTATGACGTCTCTATCGGCACCTTCAAAGCTATTGGACAAATGTTTACTGGGCACCGTTCTGTGGAGGAACTTGGTGGACCTATTCAAATAGCCAAGATGTCTGGTATGGCTGCCGAAGCTGGGTTAGAGTATTATATTGGTTTGATGGCAATGCTGTCTATCAATCTGGGGCTTTTAAATCTATTGCCTGTCCCTATGCTTGATGGTGGGCATTTGCTTTTTTATATGATTGAGGCCGTTTCTGGTAAGCCGTTAAATGAACGAGCTCAAGAATATTGTTTCAGAATTGGACTGGCTCTGGTATTGAGCTTAATGTTATTTGTGACCTGGAACGATTTATGGATTATATAAATCGTTCTAAATCTGCTTGTGAAATCAAGTTCATGCGGGTTACCCGGGGGTAAATGTGTTTCGTAAGACGCTTTTTTCGCTATTAATTGGGGGGCTATTTCTAGTTTTAGAAGCTGGAAATAGTCAGAAAGTTTTTGCTCAGGCTCTTATGTCTGGCGGTACCATTGACAATATTGTTGTCGAGGGAACACAACGAATTGAGCCTGAATCCGTTCGCTCCTATATGGAAGTGAACCCAGGTGATACCTTTGACCCCGTTCTTTTGAATCGATCCTTGAAAAGTATCTTTGCAACAGGTCTTTTCGCGGATGTTTCTTTGAAGCGTCAGGGTGGTGATCTGATTGTTGTTGTTGTCGAAAATCCGATTATTAACAGAATTGCCTTTGAAGGTAATCAACGTCTTGATGATGAGATCCTTTCTGCAGAAACAACCTTGAGAGAAAGAGTTGTTTTTACCCGTACAAAAGCACAAGCCGATGCGCAAAAAATATTAGAACTTTACCGCCGCTCAGGACGCTTTGCTGCTACGGTTGAACCAAAAGTTATACAGTTACCGCAGAACAGAGTTGATTTGGTATTTGAGGTTGCCGAAGGTGACCGAAGCTATGTTACGACGGTTAATTTTATCGGAAACAGAGAGTTTTCTGATGGAAAATTGCAAGGCATTGTCTCTACATCTGAAACTGTTTTTTGGAACTTTCTGACGGATAGCGATACTTACGACCCCGATCGTTTGACCTTTGATAGAGAATTGTTGAGACGGTTTTATCTGAAAGAAGGCTATGCCGACTTTGAGGTTCAGTCAGTCATTGCTGAGTTAACATCGAACAGAGAGTCTTTTGTCGTTACCTTCACGATTAATGAAGGCGAACGTTATAAGTTCGGAGTTATTGATGTTGAGAGTGGGTTAAAGGATTTTGATCCTGCAACAGTTGAAGACCAAATTCTTCCGGAAGAAAATGAATGGTATAATGCAGATCTTATCGATAAGACCGTTGATAACCTCACCGATGCAGTCGGGGATTTGGGGTATGCTTTTGTCGATGTGAGACCTTTGCCGGAAAAAGATACTGAAAATAAAGTCATCGACCTTGTCTTTAGTATTTCTGAAGGCTCGAAAGTATATGTCGAACGTATCGATATCGAAGGAAACAGCCGTACGCTTGATAAGGTAATTCGTAGAGAGTTCCGCCTTGTAGAAGGGGACGCTTTTAATAGCTCGAAACTTAGAAGGTCTAGATCTCGGATACAAAGGCTTGGTTTCTTCCAGTCTGTGGAAGTAAATAATGAGCCTGGTAGCACGCCAGATCGAACGGTTATTAAAGTTGATGTCGAAGAACAATCAACCGGTGAATTGACTTTTGGTGCTGGTTTCTCATCTTCCTCTGGCCCGCTTGGATCTATTGGTATTCGGGAACGAAACCTCTTAGGAAAAGGACAGGATTTAAGATTTAATATTGCCTTGGCAGGATCTGGTTCTGAAGCCGATATCAGTTTTACAGAACCTTATTTCTTGGATAAAGAAATTGCAGCGGGCTTTGATATATTCAGGATTACCCGGGAAGAAGACAGTCTTGCTTTCGACGAAAAGAAGACAGGGGCTGCGCTTCGTATTGGTTATGATTTGTCTGAAGAATTACGCCAGGTCTTGCGGTATCGTTTTGAGCATATTGAGATTGAGAATATTGATTCTGATGCTGCTCAACTTGTTAAAGAGCAAGAAGGTACTTCGATTAAATCAGCTGTATCTTCAACTTTGACCTATGACAAACTAGACTCTCGGATTTCGCCGACAGATGGTTATCTTCTTACCTTTGAAAATGAGCTTGCAGGCCTTGGTGGTGATGTACAGCACTTGAAGGTCACATTAGGTGGAACCAACTATTATTCATTCTCAGAAGATTTGATTTTAAAATCTCGTGCAGAGGTTGGTAATATTATCGGCTTAGACGAAGATACGCGTATCGTTGATAGGTTCTTCCTTGGTGGTGATAAACTTCGTGGCTTTAAATCTGGTGGCGTTGGGCCTCGAGATAAAGGCAGTGATGATGCCCTTGGTGGGAAACATTTCTATAACGGTAGTGTTGAGTTAACTTTCCCGCTTGGCTTACCTGAAGAATTTGGTGTCAAGGGGCGTGTTTTCTCTGACTTTGGGGCAACATGGAACATTGATGGCAATGATTCAGGTGTTGATGACTCTTCAAACCCGAGGGTTAGCTTTGGTACTGGCCTGACGTGGTCTTCACCTTTTGGGCCCTTGGCAATGGATCTTGGTTTTGCCGCATTAAAAGAAGATTATGACGAAACTGAAATATTTAGCTTTAGCTTTGGGACTAGTTTTTAAGTAATGATTTATATGAAAAAAATTGCCACTCTTTTTGTTGTTGTCGCTGTCTTTGGTGGAATATTTGCGGTGAAATCTGGTGCGACTGCCCAAGATTTAGCTCTTAAAATTGCGGTTGTTGATACTAAAAAAGTATTTCAATCTTCAAAGGCGATGCAGCAAGTTAATCAAACTGTTGTGGGACGCAAGAATCAGTTCCAACAAGAGTTTCGTCAAAAAGAACAAGGTTTATTGAGCAAACATCAGGAGTTGGTTAGGCAAAAATCTATTCTTGCGCCTGAAGTATTTGCACAACAGAAAGCCGATTTGGATAAGCAAGCTGCAATGATTCGTAGTGAAGCTAAAGAACGGAACAAGAGCCTTACTCAATTAAGAAACTCTGGATTGAATGAAATCAAAAAACACCTTGATGTCGTTATTAATCAGATCGTCGATGCAAGAAAATTAGATTTGATTTTGGCAAAGACGTCTTTAGTTTATTCCCAGAGTAGCCTTGATGTAACAGATGAAGTTATCCAAAAGCTGAATGCTTCGTTACCTGCGTTGACATTAAAATAGTATTTGAGCACCTGATATCATGGCTGATTCTCGGTTTTTTCATAATGCGGGTCCTTTTTCTCTACAAGAACTCTGCGACTATGTCGGGGGGGAGCTTTCTGAAGGTTCAGACCCGAATTTTCTCGTTACAGACGTCGGAGCTTTAGAGGACGCGGGTAAAACAGAAATTAGTTTTTTGGATAACAAGAAATACGTTTCTGCCTTGGCTGATACGTCAGCAGGTGTTTGCATTCTGGAAAAAAAGTTTGCGGGAAAAACTCCGACGGGAACATCGCTGATACTGACTGATAAGCCGTATAAATCGTATGCTCTGATTGCCCAGAAATTTTATTCCGATAATAAAGTTGTATCTGGTTCTATTCATTCGACAGCCGTCATCGCAAAGACAGCTTCTGTAGGCGATAACTGTGTTATTTCTGCTGGTGTGGCTATTGGAGAAAATGTCGAGATTAAAAGTGGGTGTTATCTCGCACCTAACGTCGTTATCCACGACGGTTGCAAAATTGGCGAAAATACGAGTGTTGGCGCAAATGCGACTGTTGAATATGCTTTTATCGGGAACAATTGTCAGATTCATTCTGGGGTCCGTATAGGCAACCGTGGATTTGGGTTTGCAATGGAACCTGATGGGTATGTTGATGTTCCTCAATTAGGGCGGGTTATTGTCGGTAATAATGTAGAGATTGGTGCGAACTCTACGATTGATAGAGGCGCCGGTCCTGATACTATTATTGGTGATGGGACAAAAATCGATAACCTTGTACAAATTGGCCACAACGTTCAAATGGGTAAGCAGTGCGTAGTTGTTGCTCAGTCGGGCATTGCTGGTAGTAGTGTTCTTGGTGATTATGTGGTGATGGGGGCGCAATCGGGTGTTAGCGGCCATATTACGATGGGAACAGGTGTTCAAATTGCCGGACGTGCTGCTGTTATCAAAGATGTAGAAGCTGGACAGACCGTTGCCGGTACTCCTGCTATGCCGATTAAAGATTTTTTCCGTTTGGTTGCAATGTGGAAAAAACAGTTGAATACGAAGAAAGGTAGTTAAATGAGTGAAGAAGCTGTAACAACGGGAGAGGGACGCTCTGTAGGCATCCTTGAAATCAAGGAAATGATTCCCCATCGTTACCCTTTCCTACTCATTGATCGTGTTGATAATATTATCAAAGACGAAGGTGCTGTAGGCCTAAAGAATGTAACTATTAATGAGCCTTTCTTCGAGGGACATTTCCCTAGACAACCGATTATGCCCGGGGTCTTGATAGTTGAAGCCATGGCGCAAACGGCGGCAGTACTTGTTGTTGAGACCCTAGATGGCGAAGCAGCGGGTAAATTGGTCTATTTCATGACGGTTGACGAAGCCCGTTTCCGTAAGCCAGTTACACCTGGGGACCAACTAAAAATTCATGTTACGAAAACACGTAGCCGTGGCGCTGTTTGGAAGTTTGAGGGTAAAGCAATGGTTGATGGAAAGCTTGTCGCCGAAGCCAAATTTGCCGCAATGATTATGGACGACTGATTGTGACTATTCATTCCACCGCGATCATTGAAGATGGTGCGACAGTTCATGAAACAGCTGAAATCGGACCTTATTGTATTGTTGGTTCAAACGTAAAACTGGATGCAAATGTTGTTTTACATAGCCATGTTGTTATTGCAGGAAATACTTCTATCGGCGAGGGAACCGTTATTTTCCCGTTTGCTTCGATTGGGCATCAACCACAAGATTTAAAGTTTGATGGTGAAAAGTCAGAGCTTGTTATTGGCAAGAATAATCGTATTCGTGAACACGTAACAATTAACCCCGGAACAACGGGTGGCGGACTAGTTACGAGAGTAGGTGATAACTGCCTTCTGATGATGTCTGCTCACATAGCCCATGATTGTATTCTTGGTAATAATGTTATTCTTGTGAATAACGCGACATTGGGCGGTCATGTTGAAGTTGATGATTATGCCATAATCGGCGGACTTTCAGCTGTACATCAGTTCGTTCGGATTGGACGTAATGCCATGATTGGCGGGATGTCTGGTGTTGAAAATGATGTCATTCCCTTTGGTATGGTTATGGGGGAACGCGCAAGATTGAGCGGGCTTAATCTTGTTGGCATGAAACGCCATGGTGTGCCACGTGATGATATTTCCAGCTTACAATCCGTTTTCAAAATGCTTTTCTCTGATGAAGGAACGCTTTCTGAACGCCTTGAAAACGCGAAGAAAACCTATTCTGATAATCCTACTGCGAAAGAAGTTCTGGACTTTATTGGCACAGACTCTTCGCGTGCTATTTGCCAACCGAAATAAATGTCCGGCAAGCTTGGAATTTTAGCCGGGGGAGGAGAACTTCCCCGGCGTTTGATTAAATTATGCCAAGAGACCGGACGAGATTTCTTTGTCGTTGCCTTTAAAGGGCAAACAGATAACGAAACAATCACGGGCATAAATCACTTTTGGTCGAGATTGGGCGCTGCGGGTGAAATCCTCTCTACATTAAGAAAAGAACAAGTAACAGATCTAGTCATGATTGGGCCTGTCAAAAGACCCTCAATGGCAGAGCTTCGTCCTGACTGGCGTGCCTTGCAATTCTTTGCAAAGATAGGCGCAAAGAGCCTTGGGGATGATGGGTTGCTAAAATCGGTTGTTTCTGCCCTCGAAGCTGAAGGTTTTAACCTTATTGGGGTCGATGATATTTTGCATGATCTTTTAGCAACTAAAGAGACTTATGGGAAACATACCCCTGACGATCAAGCTTACGCAGATATCAAGCGCGGCGTTGAAGTTGGTCGCTTGATGGGCTTAGCTGATGTTGGACAGTCGGTTGTCGTACAACAAGGACTTGTCCTTGGGGTGGAAGCTATTGAGGGCACTGATGCACTTATCGATCGTTGTGCCGACCTGAAACGTGACGCTGCTGGTGGTGTTTTGGTTAAGCTAAAAAAACCACAGCAGGAACGACGAGCTGATTTACCAACGATTGGCGTGGAAACTGTAAAAAGAGCCGTTAAAGCTGGACTAAGGGGGATAGCGATTGAAGCTGGTGGTGCCTTGGTTGTTGACCGAGATGCTGTCGTTCAACTTGCCAATGAGGCAGGGCTCTTTCTTATAGGAATTGAACCTGCTGATTATGACTGAGCCCAAAAACAACGTTCCTTTACTTTATATCATCGCCGGTGAACCTTCGGGTGATCAGCTGGGCGCACGCCTCATGGCCGCATTAAAGGACGAAACGCAGGGTAACATAAGATTTATGGGTATTGGTGGTGAACGTATGGCCGCTGAAGGCTTGGAAAGCCTTTTTCCTATTACAGAGATATCTGTTATGGGGTTGGCCGAAGTGTTGCCCCACATCCCCAATATCTTAAGACGTATAAAACAAACCAAAGAACATGTTCTCGAAACAAAACCATCAGCCCTTATCACAATTGATGCGCCGGGCTTTAGCTTAAAAGTAAGCAAGGGCCTTAAAGAGACATCGATACCTCTTATTCATTATGTCGCGCCGTCGGTATGGGCATGGAAGCCTAAACGAGCTGAGAAGATTTCAAAATATCTTGATCATTTGCTGACTCTCCTTCCTTTTGAGCCTCCGTATTTTGAGAAGCATGGCTTGGCGACAACGTTTGTCGGTCATCCTGTTCTTGAAGGTGAGCTGATGGCTGTGTTGGATAGAGTTGGAATCTGTAAAGAGCTTTCACTTGATGCTACGGCCCCAATCCTTACTGTATTACCCGGTAGCCGCCGGGGTGAAGTTGCAAGGCTTGGGCCTGTCTTTAAAGAGGCTGTTGCGGAATTGGTGAAAACCCTACCGAATTTACAGTGTGTTATTCCCACAGTGAAAAATGTTCGTTCTGCTATTGATGATTTAGCCGATAATTGGCCAACACCTGTTCGTGTTATCGAAGGCGTAACGGGCAAACATAAAGCATTTAAATGTTCAGATGTTGCTTTGGCTGCTTCGGGGACGGTTGCTTTGGAGCTGGCAGTCGACCATGTTCCAACAGTCGTTGCTTACAAAGTGTCTCCGGTTACGGCTTTTCTGGCAAAATTTCTTGTGAAGATAAAATACGCAAGTCTTGCCAATATTCTGTTGGACCGGGAAGTTCAACCAGAATTAATACAGGAAAAGTGCAATGCTCCTGATCTGGTAAAGCAGATCTCTTCTCTCTTTCACAATAAAGAAAAAAGAGAAGAACAGATCAATGGCTATCGAGAGGCGATTGTGAAGTTAAAAGCCGGGGACGATATGCCGAGTACAAAAGCTGCAAAGACAATTTTATCCGTTATTGCGGAAGCTAAGCATTAATTTTTTACCAAAATACTTGTATATCTAAGGAAAAAATATGTCAGAAAATACCTCCTTTCGGTTTTTACATACGATGATCAGAGTTTTGGATCTTGAAAAATCTATTGATTTTTACTCTCGTCATCTTGGTATGAAGCTTCTGCGAAAAAACGATTACCCTTCCGGAAAGTTTACCTTAGCCTTTCTGGGGTATGGTGATGAAGACAATAATACTGTTATTGAACTCACCCATAATTGGGATCAAACTGATGCCTACGATCTTGGGAACGGATTTGGTCATTTAGCGCTCGGTGTGCCTGACATATACAAAACCTGTGAGTTACTTGAAAAAGAAGGTGTCAATATTCCTCGAAAGCCTGGTCCGATGGCACACGGCTCTACTGTAATTGCTTTTATTGAAGACCCAGACGGCTATAAAATCGAACTTATCGAGAAAAAATAAGTTTGTGATATATTGGGTGTTATTTATTGAACTATTTATGAGTTGCTGAACGCTGATTTCATGAAACAAAATATTACCCAATATATCTGGTATCCTTTACTTGTCGTTATTGGGTACATTGGCCTCTTCAGTTATTCAAATGCAGGTGAAGTTCGCGACAGGGTCGAGGACCGGGGATATCTTCGGTGTGGCGTTGTCAAAACGACTTTTCTTTCCAAATCACCAATAGATGATATGGGGAGAGAGCTGTGTCGCGGTCTTGCATTAGCTCTGTTTCCAGATCCAAGTGCTGTAAAATTAATTACGTTGAACGAAAGCAATGCTGGCCGAAACCTGGCTGAAGGAAAAGTTGATGTTATTGCATTGGCAGATAGTCGGCGCTTATCGCATCAGGAGCATCATCAAAACATAGCAACGCTTTTCCTCAATAATCTTGATGTTGCTATTCTATTCAAAGGCTATCGAGTTGATGATCTCAATGGCAAGAAAATTTGCTCACTTGAATGGATTGATAAAACGAGCCTAGCGATATTCAGTCAAAAACATCAGGTTAGCTTTGGGGTTGTGAGTTATAAGTCTGAAGGCGAACTATTTAAAGCTGTGAAAAGTCATGGATGCAGAGCCGTGGCACTGCCTAGGGTCGAGCAATCTATTTTTTTACAAAAAATATCCGGGATCTTTCCTGATCCGTTCGTTTTGAGTTCTTCGTCTTCAAATAATAGCTTAGGGATGATTGTTTCATCTCGAGATGAGGACTGGAAAACTATCGTGCAATTTTATGCACATACATTATTGGAAAGCGAGCGTTGGGATATAAATTCTCAAAATGTTGATTATATAGCTTCAACAACGATCAATCCCGAAATTCAAAAGTTACTGGGTGTCAAAGGTTCCCTTGGGACAGAACTCGGACTTGATACAAATTGGTCTTATCGGGTTTTACAGAGATACGGTAACTACCAGGAAATCTATGAACGTCATTTTGTTAATGGCACTATAACACTCGAAAGAGGGCCAAACAAATTGGTAGCTAATGGCGGGTTTTTGGTTATTAACTGAATGCCTTTATTGTGCTGTGTCGTTAAATTTTGGGTCATCAATTATTTTGATGTTTCTATCGTAGATATTAAATCCATGCTTCTGATATACGCTGAGTGCTCTGGGGTGATCAAGGCTACAGGTATTGACTGTTAAACGTTTAGGTTCGTATGACCAGACAATATCAATGACTGATGACAATAGATAGGGACCAAGTTTTTGGCCAATAAAGTCGGGTATTAGCCCCATGTAGGCGAGGTCAATCTCTTTGGGGGTGCGTCTATCAAGTTCCGCATATCCTGCGGGAACACCGTCATAATAAAGAACGTAGATCTCTACATTTTCATCCTGAATTATTTGCAATAATTCATCGTCAGACAGCGTACGTCTTTCCCACCATAACCAAGGTTCCCCTATCGTGTTGTACAGGTAACGATAAAAGGACAGAGTTGGTTTATAAGCACGGATAAGGGATGTTTTTTCCCCTTGTGGTGAATGCAAATTTAGATTGTGAGGTCTTTCTAACATTTCGAGAAAAGAGATTGTTACTTCAATTTGAGGAGCGGTGGTCATGCTCTTAATCTTTCTCTTGATCAATTCTCTAGGTTGTTTTGGCAGAATTGCTAAAAGTTAGTCACCGTTATTTTTATCACGCTGGTCCGCATTCCACCTTTCTTCCATGAATCTCTGCCAACCGAACTGAGGTAATATAGCAGGTAACCATGCCCCGAAATAACGTGTTCTGTCATCTTGTTTGTTTGGATTTTTAATTGGAGAACTCACTATTTTATAGGCCACGATAATCGTGATGAAGCCAAAAAGTACAGATCCGATAGCCTGTCCCGCGACAATACCTTTTGCTCCGGCCCATTCACCACCAAGCCAAATAAAAGGAACTGTACCTACTGTTGCTTTCGCCCAGTTGGCAAATGTCGACCATGTTGCTCTATTCATGTTGTTAAAGGCTGCATTTGCTATGAACTGGGCGCCGCTAAAGATAAAACTCCACGAGGTAAAAACACAGAAGAAGACAACAAGTTCTGCGCTGAGGCCAGAGGCATTAAAGATTGTTGCGATTGTATCTGCAAAAAGTGTCATTATGAGTGATGTTACACAAACGACGACAAATATAACCAGAAGCGAGCTGTTAAGTGCTGATTTAACACGTTGGGTTTGAACGGCACCAATATTTTGACCAACAATCGGACCAATGGCGGCTGACAAGGCAAAAACGGCGCCAAAAGCAAAGGGCGTTATACGTCCGATGATCGCCAAGCCGGCAACCGCATCGGCACCAAATTCTGCAACAGATGTTGTGACATAAGAATTGGCAAAAGGGGTCGCCAAGCTAGTTAGAGCTGCTGGAACTGCTATCTTCGAAATTGAAGAGATATCGCGATTTAATCCGCCCTGAAACTTGAACACAGATAAACCCAGCTGGCGTGCAAGTACCCATGCGGCTACGATTGCCATGGTCAAGCGGGCAACCAAGGTTGCATAGGCCGCACCTTCGATATGAAAATCCAGCGTAAAAATGAAGAGTGGATCAAGTATGATATTAACTAGGCCAGCCAGCACCGTTGATATCATGGATGCCTTAGCTGCTCCCACAGCACGTAGTACTGCTCCCATCGACATACCAATGGAAATGATCGGCAAAGATATCACTGTGATCTTCATATACTTTACTGCGAATTCCAGTGTTTTCCCTTCGGCTCCAACGAGGGATAAAAGCTGTTCGGTATAGAGATAAACGGGAACTGCAATTAAGGACATCATAACGAAAGAGGTGAGCAGGCCGTTAAAGATAACTCTTTTTGCTTGGTCACCCTGACCAGCCCCGATAACTCTGGCGACGACAGCTGCTAATCCTATCGACAGTCCAATACTTATTGAGAAAATGAAGAATGTAATCGCACCGGAAAACCCAATTGCAGCCGCCAGAGATTCTTCCCCCAGCAGACTGATAAAATACATATCAACCAGTTCAACAAAAAAGATCGACATCAAACCGACAGAGGTGGTTGCCGTCATATTGATCACATGCCGAAGAATGCTTCCTGTTACAAAGCGGGCATTAATCGTTTGTTGTTTTTCAGAACCGGATTGTTTTTTTTCGGTGATTGGTTTCATCTTATAGTTTTATTCTAATACTGATTTTATAGTCCAGCTCTTGGCGTACTCAAATTAATGGTACGGAAGCTCTAAAAACAACAATAAGCAATAGGTATCTCAATAATTAATGAGTTATTCGGTTACAACAGGTGTGTTACCTTCCTGTCCCCATTCGGACCAAGATCCATCGTATAACGATGTTTTTTTATGTCCCGTCAGCTCTAAGCCAAGGCTCAATACCGCCGCAGTAACGCCGGAGCCACAAGATGTAACGACAGGCTTGCTGTAATCAATTCCTGCTTCCTCAAATGCGCTTTTAATTTCTTGAGTTTCTTTTAAGGTGCCGTCTTCTTTAAAGAGATTTGTGAAGGGAAGATTGTACGAATCAGGAATATGGCCCGAGCGAATACCCGCGCGCGGTTCAGGCACTTCCCCTTTAAACCGTCCACTTGCTCTTGCATCTAGAACCTGTTCTTTTCCGGTTTCAATATTGCGAAGAAGTTGTTCTTTGTCGCGAATAAGAAAACTGTTGAAACGGGGGGTAAAGTGTCGTTCACCGGGGTGAACGGTGTCATCATCTACGGGACGATGCTCTGATCGCCATTTCGGAAGACCACCGTCCAATACTGCGACATCCTTGTGCCCAAATAGTCGAAACATCCACCAGACACGCGCAGCTGAAAATAGACCACGCTGATCGTACACAACAATTCTATTACCGTCCCCAAGACCTAATTTTCTCACTTTGGATGCGAACTTGATATCGCTTGGGATCATATGGGGGAGGGGATTTTCGTTGTCGGAAATTTCGTCGATATCAAAGAAAACCGCGTTATGAATATGCGCTTCTTCGTATAGAGCGCGTGCATCTTTGTTTTCATTAGGCAGATAATAAGTGCCATCAACAACCCTGACGTCTGGGGCATCTAGATGGTCTGCGAGCCACTGTGTTGATACGACAGAATTAAATTTTTCAGACAAGGTAGTGTCCCCCAAGGCAGTATTTTTTCTGTATTATGATGCAAATGTCAGGCTGATACGGCGGTTCTGTTTGCCTTTGTTTTCAACCTTGCCAATTTTGATTAGGCCAATTTCACCCGTTGATTTTACATGTGTTCCGCCACAGGGTTGCAGGTCAACATCTTTACCAATTTTCACCAAGCGTATTTTGCCTGATCCACGCGGTGGTTTGACGGACATCGTCCGAACCATAGACGGATTGTTATCCAGTTCTTCATCTGAAATCCAGTCCTGCGTTATCGGGTGGTTCTCTGAAATAAGTTGATTGATTTTCTCTTCAAGTGCGGCTTTGTCAATTGCCGTGTCGGGCAAGTTAAAATCCAAGCGACCTTTAACGTCACTGATCTGGCCGCCAGTCACGTCACCGATGACAGAGGCACACAGCAGGTGCAGACAGGAATGGATTTTCATGTGAGCATAACGGCGCTCCCAATCCAAACAGGCAGTTACCTTATCACCAGCTTGTGGAGCATTGGCACCTTCTTCAAGGTGCAATATAACATCTTCGTGATTTGTACCTTTTTTGGCTTCGATAATTTTACTTTTTGTGCCGTCAGAAAGCTCTAACCAACCGCTGTCTCCGGGTTGTCCACCGCCTGTTGGATAAAATAACGTTTGATCCAGGCGGACTTGACCCTTTTCAGAATAGGTTACAGTTGCGTCGCAGGATTTTTGATAAGCATCTTTATAAAACAGTAAGTCCATTGGGTACCTCGAAGGAATTCGGCAGGTTGTCTTTTTTATTTCGCACAAAGTTATCATGCGCTTAAGCCAAGGTGTAGTTTTTAGCGAGTAAATTATTAAAAATATTGTCCTGATACATTAAAGGCCGCTCAATGAGCGGCCTTTAATGGTGGAAATTTGTTGATCTTGAGAGTTTTAGGCAACCCATTTTGGTACGGGGAGGCCGCGTTCTTTCAGGAATTCTGGGTTATATAGCTTGCTGGTGTAACGCGTTCCAGCATCACAAAGCATGGTGACGATGGTGTGGCCCGGGCCCATTTTCTTGGCGAGTTCGATTGCGCCAGCAATGTTTACACCGCTGGAGCCACCAAGGCAGAGTGCTTCTTCCTCAAAGAGGTTGAATACCAAAGGAATCGCTGTTTCATCACTAATACGGAATGCCTCGTCAATCACAGCACCTTTCAGGTTGGCAGTGATACGTCCTTGACCGATGCCTTCGGTAATGGAAGATCCTTCTGATTTCAGCTCGCCATGTTTGTAATAGCTATAGAGCGCCGCACCATGAGGGTCAGCCAAGGCGATTTGAATGTTTTTGTTGTGCTCTTTCAGTCCCATTGAAACCCCGGCTAGTGTTCCACCGGTACCAACTGCACTGACATAGCCATCGACTTTGCCGTCGGTTTGTTTCCAGATTTCTTGGGCAGTGGTTTCAATATGCCCCTGACGGTTGGCAACATTATCAAACTGATTCGCCCAGATAACACCGTTTGGTTCCTGTCCAGCAAGTTCCTGTGCCAGTCTTTGCGAGTAATGAACGTAGTTGTTCGGGTCTTTGTAGGGCGCCGCAGGTACTTCGTAGAGTTCCGCACCGCAGAGGCGCAACATATCTTTTTTCTCTTGTGACTGCGTTTCCGGAATAACAATGGCGCAACGGTACCCACGCGCACGTGCGACAAGAGCTAGGCCAATACCGGTATTCCCGGCTGTGCCTTCGACAATAACGCCGCCGGGCTTTAGGATGCCTTTTTCTTCGGCATCTTTAACAATTGCCCATGCTGCTCTGTCCTTGATTGATCCGCCAGGGTTCAGGAACTCGGCTTTTCCAAGGATTTCACAACCTGTTTCCTCTGACGCCCGTTTTAGGCGAATAAGAGGCGTGTTGCCAATGCTGTCAATAAATCCGTCGCGAATATCCATTTTTGTCGTCCGTAGGTATAAGTTGAATTCGTATTTTCTGTTGCTTAATTCAGCGGGTAGGTATTTTTTAGAGGTTAGCCATTATTCGTTTCATTAGACCATACAGATGTAAGCGCTGTCTGATTTAATTCCAACCATTGAAGTGCTATTGCTGTAATCGCATTGGTAATTTTTCCTTCAGACATAAGCCTAAAACCTTGTTCGGCTTTCATTGTATGTGTGCGTATGTCTTCACCTTCATGGTCTAGCCCATAAGAATCTTGTTTCTTGTGATCCAGAATTTCACCACAAAATAAAGTAATCGTTTCCGAGCTTCCCCCGGGTGTCATTAGAAAGGTTCCGATTTTTTTCAAGCGTCCTAATGTGCAACCGGCTTCTTCCATGGCTTCACGGTGACTTAATTCTTCCGGGTTTTCATTCTCTTCGATAATTCCAGCTACAACCTCTAAAAGCCACGGGGCCTGAGAAGCTGCAAAGGCACCGGGACGAAACTGCTCGATCAGAATAATTTCGCCTGATTTATGATCAAAGGGAAGCACCGCAGCTGCGTGACCGCGTTCAAAAATTTCCCGCTGAACTTCCTGAGAGAGGCCCCCTTTGAATAGAGAGTGACGAAAGCGGTAGGTGTCAACTTGGAAATAACCTTTAAATGAGGTCGCTTTCTCAATAACTTCCACTTGGCCAGATTCGTTCAATTCGCCGATTTTATACGCTGTTTTATCCATGATGAGAAATTAGGGGCCTTGATTGTAAATTACAATAGAAAATGTGGTTTAGATTATAGTACAAAAAGCAAGTGTGTTTATTCCAGTATTAAGCCTTTGCACCCACGTAAGTCGGCATTTTCAAGGTTCGCACTTCGCAAATCTGCCCCAGTAAAGTCAACATCGACACATTTAGCATTTGAAAGATCAGCGTTGGCGAGATTGGCAAAGCGAACCCGGGCACCAGTTAAATTTGCATAACGCAGGTTCGCGCTCTCAAGGTCTGTTTGATCAAGACAGCAGTTTTTAAGGTTTGCAGATACAGAGTTGCCTTGCGTACCTAAGATCATCATGGGGGAGAGGCGGCAGTGTCGAAGGCTTGCTCCGGTCAGATTTGCTTTTTCCAATTTCACGCCACGAAGATCTGCATCACTAAAGTCAGAGTTCAGAGCCATAACGCCAGACATATTGGCCATATTGAGGCGACTGGCTAGGAAAGTACAGTTGGACAGATTACTTAAGGAAAGCTCTGCAGCCTGAAGATTGATGCCTGCCAGATCGTTGGCTTGAAGGTCATACTCGGTTAAAATTGCTTGCTTTCCTTTTCGACCAAGAGAATTGATCCACACAAGATGATCTTCGAGGATATCCCGTATTGATCGATCAAGATCGTCGATGCTTCTGGGCAGACTGGCCTGATGAGTATTGGCGTAGGTCATGTCGCTGTTACTGAAATGGGCAGCGGTTAGGTCAGCACCTTCCATATTGGTGTTATTCAATAGGGCGCCGCTTAAGTTTGCGCCATGGAATACGCAGCCGCTAAAATCTGCATCGGTTAAATCTGCACCTGTAAAGATGGACCCACTGACGTCAGAATTCGCCATTACCGCCCCGGACAGATCTGCATTCTTGAAATTTACATTGGTCAAGTTTGTTCTGCGGCCTATGACTCGGCCAAGCTTGGCATCACTAAGATCAGCATCTTTCAGGTTAATACCATCAAAATTAGACGCTTCGTCATGTTTTACCGGAACATAGGTACCATCTGGTTTTCTGATAAGTATAAAGCCATTTCGAATATCTGCTCCGGATAGTGTCGCGTTTTCTAGGTCGGCATTCTCAAGGCAAACACCGCGTAGGTCACTTTTTCGTAGTGAGCATTCTCTCATAACCGCGTCGGATAAGTCGGCGCCAAAAAGGTTGACCCGTTCCATTTTGGTTTTGGTGAAATCTGTATTGACCAAATCGGCACCGACCATTTCAGCTGTGTCTAGCTGAAGATTGGAAAAGTTAAGTTTTCTCGCATCTTTAAAAGAAAGGAATAATCGCGCTCCGCCGACGCGTCCGTCCAGATAGTTACGATGAGAAACAGCCGCTTCGTCTACCCAAATCTGGTTTACACGATCAAGTTTGTGATCATTATCTTCTTTCATTCAAGCTTCCATATTGCGGACCTGACGCTAAAGATCAGGAAATCTGGGAGTACCCTTAATCAAGAAGTACCATAGAACCAAGACGAAAACTTATTGTTTTTTTGTGTTCTGCGACTGCTTGGGTATAAACTGTTTCTCGTTTACAATATCTTAGCTTTGGTTCTGATAGAATTAATAACGATGTTATACGTGATGAAAATTCGTGCCCATTTTATAAAATTATTGTCCCTCGCGCTTTTGTTCTTGGCGTATTCTGGGGATGTTAATGCATCTGAAAAATCAGGCTCAAAAAAATGGGAAAAAGCATCACAGCTAGAGAATTGGGATCAATGTGGTGCAGATTACACACCACCTAACTGGTGCTCTGACCTGCCAGAAGAGATTGATATCGAGAAATCATACACGAACCAACGTGACACGTTGGAAGGTAATAAAAAGGCTGAAGCTGAAAGAATGCTGAAGGCCGCAAAGGTACTGGAAAATAGAGTCGGTGCTGCGAGAAATGTTCAGGGCGGAAAACTATACAAACAGGACTTGATTACGATTAGTAAACAGGCCAATTCAGGTGATAAAGAAGCAATGGAATTATTGGCTTGGATGTATGTTCAGGGCATGATGCCAAAAACTAAAAAAGAGCTGGATCCGAACGAAGCTGCTTATATTTGGTACGGACGGGCATATTTGGCGGGGGCTAAAGAAGCTAAAGAAAATATGGATAAAATCTGGCCATCACTTAGTGTCACCCAACAAAGGCGTATCGCCAAACTTTTCGATCAAAATAATAGCCGCTGATTAATTTTTCTGACGGGTTAATTCAATTTATCGTACAAACTTCTAATCGCGAGCAGACTATTTAACGAGACCAAGCTCTTTTAGCTCTCTCCGGTACTTTTTTTCCTGCCTGTTGATGCTGTAAGCCATTTGAAAGTCAAAAGAGGCGTTATTGTTATCGCCGAGACTTTTGTATAGGCGCCCCCGGTTATAAAAAATTTCAGGATTATTCGGGGCGTAATGTAGGGCAAGATCAAAAGCGCGAATGGCCTTATCGTATGCCCCTTGTGAAAAGAGAATAATTGCTTTTGCTTGGTAAGCATCAAACGATTTTGGCTCTAACTCTATAACGTATTCGGCATCTGCCAAAGCTTGCTCAAGAAAGCCTGTGCTGAGGTAGGCCTTCGCGCGTTTAATGTAGGCATCTAACGACGGCGGTTCTTCTGATAAAATAGTAATAAAATGATCTATTGTCGCATAATCTATATAGGTGCCGAGATAGACGTTACTCTCGTTGATTAAAATTTTCCCCAGCTCAGGCTTTATCAATACGGCTTGAGATACATCCTGAAGAGCGGCTTCAATTTCGTTTTGTTCTCGGTAGAGAGCGCCTCTTTTCAACAAAAGCTCAGCGTCCTCGGGGATTTCAATCAGAGCTTTGTTTAACCAAGATAGAGCTTCGTCATTTTTGTTTTGAACGAGGTAGAGAGAGGTTAGGTTAAAGTAAGCATCCCCATAGGTTGGTAAGCGTTCTATAGACTGAATAAAATCTTGTTCTGCTTCGATAGGTAGGTTCAGGTCCTGAAAAAGAGTGCCGCGGTTGTTTAGGACATAAGCTTGATGTTTTTTTGACAGATCACCTTCATTCAAAGCCTGCGTGTAATATTCTATAGCGAGTTCCAGATTGCCATTATCCTGTGCTTCCTGTGCTGTTCTGGCGAAAAGAATACCATCAGCAAAAGCTACTGTTGGGGCGATGTTAATCGCCATGGAAAAAGCCAACGCTGTGGTTCTGAATAGTTTGAATACCATAGGTCTATCGCGGATCATTAGCCTGAAATTATAGTTAATATTTTTTTATCTTTATATAACTCTAAGGGTAAAATGCAAAATTGAATCTATCGTAATCAGTGTAAAATTTGATTTATTTAACCTTTCAAGAATTTTGGTAATGGGAAATTTATCCCAAATGATACGCTGAATGATTACAGAGATTATCACTATATTCTGGTCGAAAAACTTGGATGTTAAGAAGTTTAATTGCACCGTTCAGAAGTAAACAAGAGAATAGGGCGTAATAAGGTTTTGTCCGTAATAGAGGTCGAATGGAATTATTTTCTCTTTTAGGTTGTTTTGTCTAATAGTAATGTATAAAGGGAGAAACAATTTATAGGTTCATGAATTATCTGAACTTGAAAAATTTAATTCTAATTGGGGAGATTTGCCTGTGACACGACTAGTCGTATTATGTTTAGTACTTTTTACTGTGGGATGTAAGGGGGCGACGACATCGTCTTTGGTTGGCTCCGGACCAATTACGTTGAGCTCCAGTGCGCAAAAATCATATGAAAAATATTTAAGATCTAACCCGCGAGTTTTTGCTGTAACTGAAGACGGGAGTACCAGCTGGGGATGGTACTATTGCCCTGACATTCAATGTCGCGGTACGAGACTACAATCTATGCCTAAAGCTATTAAGCAATGTGAAAAGTATTCAAATGGTAAGCCCTGTAAGGTTTATGATCTTGGTGGTGAAATTGTTTGGGAAAAAAAGACGAAACCCGAAGCGGAAATCAAGGTAGATCTTTACGATCCTAAAAACTTTGAAATTACTTCTGGGCAAAAAACTGCATTCGGCAGATATCTCGACTTGGTTAGCATCAAGAATGATGACGTTAACCTTGCTTTTGCAATCAGCAAAGATGGAACAACAGCGCGGGCCAGATCTCAGGAAGTGGCCCCTTATAATAAATTGAAGTTAACTGCGCTTGAAATATGTAAGGCCAAATCCTCTAATAATGAATGTGTCTTATACGCAATTAACGATAAAATTACAGCCGTGAAGTAGAAAGCTCGGTTCTTTTTACGATGATAAGGCCCTTCAGGGCCTTAATACAACGAGAGGGAGAAAGATCTGTTATTGTCTTTCTGCCTCTTTTTTATCTGGGGAAGATTGTGAGCTTACTTAAGATAAAGGCCAGGGATACTTTTCTCTCACCCCGTTATATCTATTTGCAAGACCAGAGTTTTAGGAGCCAATACACAATTAGGTCAATTGATGGCTTATGCCGGGTTTGTGGGTTTTCTTGAAGTTCTTGGACAATAATATCTTTAACTTCTTTGTTTGTGATGTTGCCGGGTGGGCACATTAACTCTCTATATTCAAGAGTATCATAAACTGCTCGCATGAGAGTATCACACCTTTTTTGCTCTGCATTACAGGCTTGATAGAGTTGATTTCCAGTCTTGATTTCAGTCGAAAAAGCAGAGCCGCTGATAAAAACAAAAATAAAGGTTATACAATACTTCATTATATAATTCTCTATAGGTTCAAATTTTTTCCAGAGTATTGTTTTAGTAAAAGTCCAATAAGCTTAGTTGTTACAGGCGAGGGCAACAAAAAACCCTAAGCCGTTGATATTCAACAGTTTAGGGTTTTTGTAATGGCTCCGCGAGCAGGACTCGAACCTGCGACAGGGTGATTAACAGTCACCTGCTCTACCAACTGAGCTATCGCGGATCAATGTTTGTGCCGCCTCGTTGGCGACGGGTTGGGTTATAACAGTGGTATTACATGCTGGCAATAACTTTTATGCATTTTTTTTAATTTTTTTTGTTCCTTTTAAATCAAAGGCTTGGGGTGCTTATGACTTCGTTGGATTTGCCAGAGGTAAAAAATAGATTCTTATCCTTAGTTTCTGGCTTTTAACCAAAAGGACGAAGGTCAAAGGCCGAGGTATTTAGTGCTATATCTGATAAGAAATTTGATATGGGTTTTTGATTTAAAGAGAATCTGTTTGGTCATCAGATCCTGATCAAACGGTGATGATATTGGCCCGCCGTTGGTGATTCGTCACCGATGATATCCGATACTGGTGATCGAATGCGGGGACATGGGCTGACTTTTTATCATTCAGAATACATAGAATAAAAAGAACACACAGCTAGTCGAGTGCATATATTTTGATAATTTTTGAATATTGAGAAACATCATAGAGATGAATAATTTGGAGGCCCGGGCCGGAATCGAACCGACGTACAAGGATTTGCAGTCCTCTGCATCACCACTCTGCCACCGGGCCATCCTGACGAATACTCATTCGTTGGCAGTGCCGCAGTGTATAGTAGTGGTTGTCGCTAAGGTCAAGAGATCAATCTCGATTCCAATTCCATTTATGTATTGGGGGACTGTTGGCAATGTAATCTAGGCGTAAAAAAGTAGAGGTAAGGGGGGATTATTGGGATGAGGCCCTGTTAGAACCTTTGTTAACTAGATAAAAATAATAAAAACGGATACTTTATCTGGAAAGGTTGGGGTCACTTGGTTATTATCCCACAAAATTTTTACAAATAATCGGCGTTTCTAACGATGAACAACTTTGAACAAGCCCGCATGAATATGATTAATTGCCAGTTGCGCACGAACAAAGTGACGCATGACGGTGTGTTGTCTGCGTTTGAAAATGTGGCACGGGAAGAATACGTACCGGAAGCTTCAAAAGCTATTGCCTATGTAGATGAAGACTTGGCGTTGGACCATGGCCGCTATTTGATGGAGCCAATGGTTCTTGCGCGCATGCTACAATCTATTGACCCCAAGGAAAATGATACGGCGCTGGTTGTTGGTGCTGGGACTGGTTACACCGCATCTGTCTTATCCAAAGTTGTCAGTGTTGTTGTGGCAATCGAAGATACGGATGAGTTGGTTGATTCTATGAATGAACGCTTCACATCACACGGTACGGAAAATGCCGTTGCTGTTAAGGCCGAATTGACCGAAGGTTATCCGAAACAAGCCCCCTATGACTTAATTGTTTTTGGTGGAGCCGTTTCTGAAGTTCCAGATCCCCTACTAGAACAATTGGCTGAGAAGGGACGTTTGATTGCAGTTGTCCAGGACGTAAATGCCAGAGACAAACAGACGCTGGGGCATGCAACTTTGATCGAAAAGCATGCAGGGAACTGTTCCGGTCGTGTGATATTTGATGCAAATACGCCTTTGTTACCCGGCTTTGAAGCCAAAGAAGCATTTTCATTTTAATAGTTTTTTATGCTCTACCAAGTATGTATCCGACTTTAAATACTGGGTCATAGATACTGACGGCAGATCGCACTAAGGTAGTACGTTAAAGCTTGTATGAAGGCTGGCGCAGTTTGCGCCAGTTTTTATATGTACAAAAAGTTGTAAATAGCCTGTGACCTGTTTAATAACTTTTTGTATGCTCTTTAAAAGACACAGATATAAACCACATATACGGTTTCATTTCATTATATAGGTATCCGCGCAATGCGGGGCCGTTATCAGATTAAGTTTGGCATTGGATTAATTTTGGACAACGTGATGATTAAATCTATCGGAAACACAAAAAAAGCGCTTTTAAGTCGATGTGCCATTGTTAGTTTAGCAGTTTACACTGGTATTTCCGGTGGCTTTATGGCTGGCGATGTCATGGCTCAAACACTGAATGAGTCTTTGATTAAGGCCTATGAGACCAATCCATCACTGTCTAGTGCGCAAACAGGCTTGAAATCTGTTAACGAAGGTGTTCCTCAAGCGCTATCTGCTTGGCGACCTGATGTCCGAATTACGTCTTCTGCTGGCGTCCGTAGAACTGATACTGACACCCCAACCGGAGATTCTACTGATACAACGCAGCCATTGAATGCGACATTACAGGTAACGCAATCTCTCTATCAGGGGGGGCGTACTCAGGCGGCAACAGAGCAAGCAGAAAACCTGGTTCTAGCAGAACGCGCATCAGTCACATCAGTTGAACAGGATGTTCTGTTGCGGGCAGTAACCGCCTATGCAGATGTCTGGCGAGATCAAGCTATTCTAGATCTTAACATTAACAATGAAAGAGTTCTGGCAAGACAGTTTGAAGCAACACGTGATCGTTTTGATGTTGGTGAGTTAACTAGAACGGATGTTGCACAAGCAGAATCCAGATATTCGACCTCTACAGCTCAGCGTATTGCTTCGGAAGGAACGTTAAATTCTTCAAAGGCCGTGTTTGGAGAGGTGGTCGGCGAGTATCCTGATGAAGCACTGGCGCGACCTAATCCTTTCGCTGTTTTGCCCGTAAGTGAAGATGAACTTTTAGGTGTAGCACGAGAAAATAATCCAGCTCTTCTTGCTGCCAAATACAATGAACTTGCGTCCCAGAATCAGGTCAGAGAGATAACAGGCGAACTATACCCGGACCTGTCATTGGTCGGACGGGTCAGTCGTTCTGACGAAACATCTGGTGAGGATATTGATAGCACATCCGGTGAAATTTTGGCGCAGTTGGTTGTGCCTATTTATCAACAGGGGTTGGTTAGTAGTCGGGTGCGTCAGGCTAAGCAAACTGCAAATCAGCGTAGAATCCAAATTGTTGAGCAGATGCGTGCGGTTGAGCAGCAAGGCGTATCATCTTGGGAAAATCTGATTAGTTCTCAGGCACAGATCAAATCCTTTACGTCTTCTGTTAATGCTGCTGAAATTGCCTTGGACGGTGTGCGCCAGGAAGAAGAAGTTGGTGAAAGAACGGTGTTGGATGTACTTGATGCTGAACAGGAACTTCTGGATGCACAGGTTAACCTTGTCAGAGCACAACGAGATGAAGTTGTTGCTACTTATCAGGTTTTGAGCTCTATGGGGCAAATGACAGCACAGTATATTGGTTTGCCTGTTAATGTCTTTGATCCGGCAGAAGGCTATAATAACGTGAGAGATAAGTGGTTTGGGTTGGGTATTGAAAAATAGGCGTGCAAAAGCCCTTCTTTTTCAATAATATCTAACGTATATTACCGAAATTGTATTGGTAACAGGTAGTGTTCGCAGTTAAGGAAGCGGTGGGACAGCATTTCAATGAGTGATCAAGAAGCCCAGGGTGAACCATCAATGGAAGAAATTCTGGCATCAATTCGCCGGATTATTTCTGAGGACGATCCAGAAGGTGATGGAGCCAAAGCTGAAGGGGATGAAGCTCAGGCACAAGAGCCTGCGGCAGAAGAACCTGAAGCAGAAGAGGATGATGTTCTCGAGCTAACCGATGAAGTTTCTGAGGACGAAGAGTCTGTCCCTGAGGGATCTGATATGGAAGAGGACCCTTTAGAAGCGGCTTCTGATGAAGATTCGATTGAAGAAGACTTTAGAGCATCAATGGGTGAGCCCGAAGAAGGTGATCCTGAAGATGACGAGATTGAAGTTGAAGCCCCAGCTGACGAACCTGAGATGGAATCTGATCTAGAGTCTTTAGAAGATGATGATATCGGCGATATTTCTTTTGATGAAGTTGAAGACGAGGTCGAAGTTGCTGCATTATCTGAAACTCCCGTAGATGAACCTGAAAATTCTGATATTGATAACGATATCGATCTTGATGCGCCTGATGCTGATAGTATCCTTCAGGAAGAAACTCAGGATTCAACGTCTTCGGCACTATCTGAAATAGCGCGTGCTGCTGTTGTGCAGCGTTCGTTAGCCATTGGTACAGGAAAAACCCTAGAAGATATCGTTCGCGAAGCACTCGTTCCCGAGCTTAAAGCATGGCTTGATGTCCGCTTAGGCCCGATGGTTGAGCGGATTGTCCGCGAGGAAATTAAAAAGATGGTGCGCCGGGCCGAAGATTTATAAGGCTCGGACTTTCTTTTTTCTTCCGAAACTGCTAGCAAATGCTAGCATTATTTCACATAGAATATTTAGTTAAGAGGAACCCAGTAATGCTGGACAAAACCTATTGCCCTGAAAAAGTTGAGGCAAAGCATTACGAGCGTTGGGAAAAATCCGGAGCTTTCTCCGCAGATCCTAATTCCCCGTCTGACCCTTATACCATTATGATGCCCCCACCGAACGTCACGGGGAATCTCCACATGGGTCATGCTTTGACTTTTACCCTGCAAGACGTCCTTGTTCGGTATAAGCGCATGAAGGGGCATGATGTTCTCTGGCAACCAGGAACTGACCACGCAGGTATCGCAACCCAGATGGTTGTTGAACGTCAGTTGGCTGAAAAGGGAATTTCCAGACACGATCTTGGCCGCGAAAAATTCCTGAATTCTGTTTGGGAGTGGAAAGAAGAGTCTGGCGGAGCAATTGTTAAGCAGCTACGTCATCTCGGTGCTTCTGCTGATTGGCCGCGTGAACGCTTTACAATGGACGAAGGGCTTTCAGAAGCTGTTCGCAAGGTTTTTGTTCAGCTTCATAAAGAAGGTTTGATCTATAAAGACAAACGTCTTGTAAACTGGGATCCAAAGCTTCTGACCGCGATTTCTGATCTAGAAGTTGTTCAAAAAGAAAGTAATGGTAAGCTTTGGCATTTCCGTTATCCGATTGATGGCGAAGACGGTAAATACATTGTTGTTGCCACCACCCGCCCGGAAACAATGCTGGGTGATACCGGTGTTGCAGTGCATCCCGACGATGATCGTTACAAAGACCTGATCGGCAAGAAGGTGAAGTTGCCGATTGTTGGTCGCTTGATCCCGATTGTTGCGGATGAATATGCTGACCCTGAAACAGGGTCTGGTGCGGTAAAGATTACCCCTGCGCACGATTTTAACGACTTTGAAGTTGGTCGTCGTTGTAACCTGGAAATGATCAATATTTTTGATAAATTCGCGCACATCAATGAAAATGCGCCGGATGCTTATCAAGGACTGGATCGTTTTGTTGCGCGTAAGAAAATTGTTGCAAGATTCGAAGAACTTGGGCTTCTCGACAAGATTGATGATCACCTGAACTCTGTTCCTTATGGCGACAGATCAAACGTTCCAATTGAACCATGGCTTACTGATCAATGGTATGTTGATGCCGCGACACTTGCCAAACCGGCTTTGGAAGCTGTTGAAACTGGTAAGACTGAAATTGTTCCTAAACAATGGGAAAACACCTACTATGATTGGATGCGTAATATCCAACCATGGTGTGTGTCCCGTCAATTGTGGTGGGGCCACCAAATTCCGGCATGGTACGGTCCTGACGGTGAAATTTTTGTCGAAGAGACAGAAGAAGAAGCCAAAGCAGCTGCCTTGGCGAAATTTGGCAAAGAAGTTGAACTGACCCGGGATCCAGATGTTCTGGATACTTGGTTCTCATCTGCTCTTTGGCCTTTCTCTACTATTGGATGGCCAGAAACAACGAAAGAGCTTGAGCGCTATTATCCCGGTGATGTGTTGGTGACTGGTTTTGACATTATCTTCTTCTGGGTTGCCAGAATGATGATGATGGGCATGCACTTTATGAAAGAGGTGCCGTTTAAGACCGTTTATATCCACGCACTTGTGCGCGACGAAAACGGACAAAAGATGTCCAAGTCCAAGGGTAATGTTATTGACCCTCTGGAAGTTATTTCTGAATATAGTTGTGATGCGTTAAGGTTTACTCTTGCGGCGATGGCGGCACCTGGTCGTGATATCAAACTGGCATCATCCCGTGTTGAAGGCTATCGCAACTTTGGAACCAAGCTCTGGAATGCATCGATCTATAGCCAGATGAATGGTGCTGTTTACGATCCGGGTTTTGATCCGCTGAGCTGTAACGAGCCGATTAATAAGTGGATCGTCGGGCGTGTTGCTGCTGCGACTGGGGCCGTTGACAAAGCACTGGATGATTACCGTTTTAACGATGCCGCCAACGCGCTTTATCGTTTCTTCTGGAATGAATACTGTGACTGGTATGTAGAATTCACGAAGCCTGTATTGGCTGCGGGGAATGAAGCAACGACTAAAGAAACCAAGGCAACTATTGCATGGGTTTTAGCACAGACACTTCATCTGTTACATCCGATTATGCCGTATATTACCGAGGAACTTTGGGAAAATCTTGGCAATGAAGGGGCGACACCGCTTATTTCTTCGTCTTGGCCAAAGTTTGACGGACGCCATACGGATGCTGATGTTGATAAAGAGATGGATTGGGTTATCAAGCTTATCTCTGATATCCGGGCTACACGTGCGGAACTCAACACGCCGCCAAAACTAAAGGCACCGCTTTTGCTCAAAGACGGTTCTGATGCAGTCAAGGCTAAGATTGATCAGTACAAAGATGTTGTGAAGTGGCTCGCTGGTCTTTCCTCTGTTGATTTTACAGACGAAGATCTGCCGCAAGGAGCGATTCAGATTGTTCTTGATGATGCGACTTTCGCGCTACCGCTGGAAGGCATTATTGACGTTGAGCAGGAAACAGCTCGTCTGAATAAAGAAATGGAAAAAACGCTCGAAGAGATTGCGAAAATTGACAAGCAACTCTCGAACGAAAATTTCGTTTCCCGAGCACCTGAACAAGTTGTTGAGGAAAAGAAAGCCCGTCGGGAGGAGTTCATGTCAGTGAAAACAAAACTGGATGAAGCGCTGGTGCGGATTGCCGACCTCTAAAAGCAATATTTATTATTTTGATAAATTTATAAGAAAGCCGCTTATTCAGGCGGCTTTCTTGTGTTTGAATGGCAGTGCTAAAGTGCTGTTTTAGGACATTATACGTTTATTTACGTATATAAAATTATCTCTGATCTTTGTATTCTTATAAAAAATGATAACCAAAGATTTACGAGATGACTCCAAGCCTTACATTAGTCCGGCGGCGGTTGCCAGCCCAGCAAAGATCTAAGCAGCGTGTTGAGAGAATATTGCTTGCTGCATCAACATTGTTGACGACGAGCAGTGTGGACAAGCTGACCACGCGCCGTATTTCTGAACTTGCCGACGTTAATATCGCAACGCTCTATCAGTTCTTTCCAAACAAAGAAGCCATTATCTTTGCCCTTTATCAAAGATGGTTGAGTGAAATGGATGACGTTTTTGATCGCATGGAAATGAAACAATCCAAGCAGATGGGATGGCGTAAGCTTTTTAGTAAAATATTTGATGCTCTCAATCAGGTCAAAACAGATTTAATTGTCAGAGACAGATTGCTGAAAGCCATGGGGATGAATGAAGATCTAAGGCAATTGGATCTTGATCATAGTATTCTTCTGTCGAAACGATTAGCCAAGCTGATGGCTAATCAAGGAGCATATCTTTCGGAATATGAGCTTCAGGAGCATGGAACGTTAATTTTCCACTTTGAAAGAGCTCTGGTGACGCCTTTGGCAAATGCAAAAGGAAATGATCAAGAGGTTCTTTATAAAAAGGGCAGGGACTTCTTACTGGAAATGATTTCTCTTGCATTTCGGTAACTAAGAAAACGTTCCTTGAAGTAAATAAAAGGCCGCAGAGTTTTGATTAACTCTACGGCCTTTTTTACTTAACAATAGATGTTTACTTATCAGTCGTATTGATCAACATCGCGATAAGCACCTTTGTCGGCCGATGTTGTGAAATGAGCGTAGGCTTTAAGGGCTGAACTTACTTTGCGGTCGCGTGGTTTCACAGGCTTCCAGCCATCCTTGCCTTTGGCATCCATGGCTTTACGGCGCATGTCGAGTTCTTCATCACTGACTAGTACGTTAATTGTCCGGTTCGGAATATCAATTTCTATCGCATCACCTGCCTCAACAAGACCGATTGCGCCACCTTGTGCTGCTTCAGGAGATGCGTGACCAATTGATAGACCAGATGTACCGCCAGAGAAACGCCCGTCGGTTAAAAGCGCACAGGCTTTACCTAGTCCCATGGATTTCAGGTAACTGGTCGGGTAGAGCATTTCCTGCATACCAGGGCCGCCTTTGGGGCCTTCGTAACGAATAACAACAACATCACCAGCGACAACTTCACCGCTGAGTACGCCAGCTACTGCTGCATCCTGGGATTCGAAAATGCGTGCGCTTCCTGTGAATTTCAGGATCGAATCATCGACACCAGCTGTTTTAACGACGCAACCGTCCAAGGCAATGTTTCCAAACAGAACAGCAAGACCACCTTCTTGGCTAAATGCATTCTCACCACTGTGGATACAGCCATTGGCACGGTCATCATCTAGGGATGAGTAATAGCGATCTTGACTGAAGGCTTCCGTGGTTCGTACGCCACCGGGTGCCGCAGAATAGAACTTTTTCACCTCGGGATCATCAGTGGTCATGATGTCCCATTTATCAATCGCATCACCGAGTGTTTTTTCGTGAACTGTCGGGCGATCGCGATGAATTAGTCCGCAGCGATCAAGTTCAGCCAAAAGCCCCATAATACCGCCAGCACGGTGGACGTCTTCCATATGGTACTTGGTTGTGGATGGCGCGACTTTGGCCAACTGAGGTACTTTTCTTGAAAGGGCATCAATGTCAGACATGGTGAACTCGACACCACCTTCTTTTGCCATCGCAAGGATGTGAAGGATTGTATTTGTTGAACCACCCATGGCAATGTCGAGGACCATAGCGTTCTGATATGTTTCAAAGTTCGCTATACCACGTGGTGTCACGCTCTCATCACCTTCTTGATAGTAACGTTTTGCGAGCTCGACAATACGACGACCGGCTTCTCTGAATAGTTCACCACGTTTCTTATGGGTTGCAAGTAAGGAGCCGTTACCAGGAAGAGAAAGGCCCATGGCTTCACTCAGGCAGTTCATGGAATTCGCTGTAAACATTCCAGAACAAGAACCACAAGTTGGACAAGCGGATCTTTCAATCGCAGCAACATCTTCGTCACTGACGTTTGGATCCGCGGCATCAACCATGGCATCAACGAGATCTAGTTTACGTTCTTTTCCATCCAGAACGATTTTTCCGGCTTCCATTGGGCCACCGGAAATAAATATTGCAGGAATGTTCAGGCGCATTGCAGCCATGAGCATACCCGGGGTGATTTTATCACAGTTGGAAATACAAACGACAGCGTCAGCACAGTGCGCGTTACACATGTATTCAACGGCATCAGCAATGACTTCGCGTGAGGGCAGGCTATAAAGCATGCCGTCGTGTCCCATAGCGATGCCATCATCTACAGCAATGGTATTGAACTCTTTTGCAACACCGCCTGATTTTTCGATTTCATCGGCAACCAGTCCGCCTAGATCTTTCAGGTGAACATGGCCGGGGACAAACTGTGTGAATGAGTTGGCAATGGCAATGATTGGTTTTCCGAAATCATCATCTTTCATACCAGTCGCGCGCCATAGGCCGCGGGCACCTGCCATGTTTCTGCCATGGGTGGAGGTTCTTGAACGATACTCAGGCACAGTAATAATCCTAACGTTAGGTCGTGTCTTAAATTAAGTTTCTTGTAAGATAATTAGGTAATCCATGGGCTCACGTCCATGGTTATTTCGCAAAAGAATAAAAAAGTTACCAAATCTAAGGGAAACTAGGAGAGGCGAGGGCTTGTTTTAGGAGTATTATACTGGCCCTTGACTTATCCTCGGTGAAATTTGGATTTATTGCGTATTTTTATACCGCGCGGAAGTTCATCTGGGCAAAGCAATGGCAAGGTTCTGTGTCGGAAAAACGGAAATATGGCCATGCCGCCAAAAAATCCAATTATATGTGCCCACCAGGCTACACCGGATTGGTCTGGTAAAAAGGCTGAGAAAATTTGAAAGCCAATCCAAAAAATAAGTAACAGGTAAGCACGTACGAAGATCGGGACCATAAAAATCGGAATGAGAACCTTTGCTTTCGGGTATTGCAGCAAGTAAGCCCCGAGAATACCAGAGACAGCTCCACTTGCACCGACAATAGGTGTTTGAGATGTTCCCGTAATAACGGTTTGTCCAATGCCAGCAATGATGCCGCAACAGATAAAAAAGGCAAAAAATCGTCGGTGTCCCATTGCGTCTTCTATGTTGTCACCAAATACCCAAAGATAAACCATGTTACCCGCAAGATGCATAAAGCCGCCATGCAGAAAATTATAGGTAACCAGAGTGAATATGGGGGAGACCCAATCAATAGACTGTGGGCGTTGGGCGTTTCCAAGTAATACGTCGGGGATAAGGCCCAAGGCATATATCATTCGCGCCATAAATGGTTCTGGTGATATAGCTTGAATAAGATAAACAAGGCAGCAAGAAAAAATGGTGGCTATGGTAACCCATGGTTTGTGGATAAGGAGTCTTGGTAGGTTATCAAATAGGGGAAAGAACATATTGCTAGCCTAAGTCATTAGCCTAGGGTCAGGCAGATAGTTCGCACATCACAGGTGTATGGTCCGATGGTGATTCTTTTCCACGGGGTTCTTTATCTATGCAGCAACTCGTTAGAATATCTGCGGCTTGTGGTGACAGCATCATCAAATCTATACGGATGCCGTTGTTATGATCAAAAGCACTGCGTTGATAATCCCAATAGCTATAAACATGTGCTTCTTTATTGAGTGCGCGCCATGCTTCTGTGTAACCGAGGTTTTCCATCACCCGAAAGCGATCTCTTGAACTTGGATGGGTGTGCGCGCTGCCCTCAAAGCGTTTTGGGGAAAAGACGTCATCGTCTGTTGGGATCAGGTTGTAATCCCCGGCAAGAACAATGGGTTGTTCCGTTTTTAATAGTTTTTGGGCGTGGGCGTTAAGACGGTCCATCCACTTTAATTTATAGGGAAATTTGATTTCATCCGTCAGATTACTGTTGTTATTGCCGTTGGGCAGATAGATAGAGGCAACCCTTATGCCAAAGGTGGTTCCTTCGACGTATCTGGCGTGATCATCTTCAAGGTCTCCAGGTAATTCCCTGATGACATCAGTAATAGGTTCTTTGGATATCAGCGCAACGCCGTTATAGCTTTTTTGACCAACAACTTCTACGTGGTACCCAAGTTCTTCAAATTCCAGATAGGGGAACTTCTCTGCGACAGTTTTTAATTCTTGTAGCAGAAGGACATCAGGAGAAGCCGTTTTAATCCAATCGAGAACATTTGGAAGTCGTTTGTTGATGGAATTGACATTCCAAGTCGCGATCTTGACCATTGGAGTAAGGCTCACACTAGAGATTTGAAATTAGGAAGCGGGCGCATGGTTGCGCCTCACTATTAGATGGCAAAAGAAGTCCCGCAACCGCAAGAAGCAGTCGCATTCGGATTTGTTATACGAAAAGACGCGCCCATCAGGTCTTCGACAAAATCGATCTCGGAACCGTTTAGAAGGTCCAAAGACATGTCGTCGATCACGGCTTTGGTGCCGTCCTTTTGGAATGTTTTATCGTCTTCATTAACAGAACTGTCAAAAGAGAAGCCATACTGGAAACCTGAACAACCGCCGCCAGAGACTGTTATTCGCAACATTAAGTCCGGCTTACCTTCTTGTTCTGCCAGCAAAGCCACCCGCTTTGCGGCACTGCTTGATAATGAGATATATGGAGTTTGATCATCTGTTGTCATATTCTACTCATAACCTGTAAGCCTACAATTAATGTTTACGATCCAGAAAACTAGAAATTCTGTATCTATAAAAGCAGTATACTGATGGCTAGTTGTTAATCTGACTATATAGATAGGTTATCGTTACACCTAAATCTATTCATTTTTTAAGATTCATATTCCGAAGACAGTTTTCTTTTGTTTAATAAATTAATGAAATTAGTGCCGATGTAATAAACAACGAAAATCACTAAGCCTCCTAAAATGATAACCCCTATTGATGAGATGGCAGTTGGTAATCCCCAATATCCTGCGATTGCAGCAATTATCAATAGACCAAGAATACTACCACATCTTTCAAATAAACGTAGAGCGCCAAGGACAGAATTTGACCCCAAGTGCTTTAGCTCTCCTTCTGCCAATTTCATCGTAAGCTCAACCTGTGGACCTCGAAGCAGACCATGGCCGAACCCGGTGCTTGCAGCTGCGATTAACATAGTCCATTGCGAAGGCATAAATGCTGTGAGTATGAGGCCTGCAACCGTGATCAGGGAGCCTGTCACGGCAATAGAGCTTTCACTGATTTTACTGTTGGTAAGCCAGCCTAATAAAGTACCCGAAAGCATTATCATAAAGAAGTAAACCATTAAAAGTCGGGCTATATCTGCAGTTGAGGCATCAAGCGCGTCAAGCTGTAATGAAAAGAGATAGGATATAAAAACCTGGTCCATAAGGCTTTGTGGAACAGCAAGCCCCATACACACGGCAAAAAAACGAGGATTTTTAAGGGATGCTGCTATGGACTTGAACCGCAGAGGAGCTTCTTCTTTTGTTTTCGTATTTAACCCTGGGGGGATCATCCGGGTAAGCAATATGGCGGATATAACAACAAGAAAAGCACTGAACATAAAAGCGATGGATGTTCCAAATCGATCTGCAAGAACGCCCCCCAAAGCTGTACCTGCAAAAATTCCGGCAAAAAGGGCAGCTGAGAACTGACCAAGTGATTTGGTTCTTTCACCACGGGGTTCGTAGTCAATTACATAATCCTGACAAGCAAGTACGGCAAAGGCGTATCCAATGCCCCCCAAAGATCGCCAAAAAATGATTTCCAATACATTGGTGGCAAAAAACATCCCAAAGTTTGACAGGAAAATAAAAATCAGAGCCCCGAGGATCATTTTCTTGTGCCCCCATTTACCTGTTAGCGACCGGGCAAAAGGAGCAGCAAAAAGATAAGCAATCAGATATCCAGCAATTGGCAAGGAAATGACAATAGCCGGATCAATCCATGTTAAAGGATTTTCTGCTGCTCTGGTGAACAAGGGGAAGAAAGATAATGCGAGTTCATCTGCGGCAGCGAATAAAAAGAGAGCAAGCCGAATATCGTTTTTATAGGGATAAGTTAGTGTCAAAGGTCCTTTGGTTGGTAGTTTAAATTTCTCAGCCATAGAGGTCAGTTCTTCTTGAAAGAAACCCTTAGCTTTTGTGGTTTTTAGATATGCTGCCAAAGCTCGATATCTTTTATGAATACTATGCGTCCTGTTTGATAGTCGGGTAATTAAGTATTCTGTAAAGTTTCCGCGTCGGGGAATAATAACACTGGAATAATCACCGTTGGCTTGCATTTCTGATAGCTGCTTAAGTCTGTTTAGGGGCGAGCTCAGTGACATCGTCATTACGAGTACAATGACCTCGTAAGCAAAAAGCAAGACAACAAGAACGATGACAGTTAGGTCCAATGCAACTTCACGAAATTGCTTGGCGATATAATTTACATCTGGTCGAATGATAATGTATCCAACGTTCTCTTTATCCGAAATTATAGGGTAGATAGGGAGTTTACGTGCGTCTTGTGTCGTTGAATAAAATGGATTTTGCCAATCACCAGCAGTGAAAATAAATTTTCCTGTCGCAACACCCAAAAAGGATATCTCGGGGAAATGGGTGAGGGTGTTGTTTAAATCGTCCTCAAGGTTATTTATGCTTTCTATGGGATTTCCAGCGGTGACATTCTGTTGAATGTTGTTTGTTGCTATTTGCGAAATAAGGTCGGTTCGCTTTACCATTTCTGGTTTGAGAGAGGCATTGACAGAAGTGTATGTGACAAAGCCTAAAGACAGTGTGGCAGTGATAATCAAGCCGATAATCCAAGTATATACCTTTCGTTGGTAAGCAATACCCAAACGTATATCTAAAAGAGGGCTCATCACAATTTTCTGAGGTAATACTTCGAGGGTAGGATCGCGATCGTTTTGGCATTCTGATTCCCATTTTTTTAATTGAGAATCAATTTGGTCATAATTTTTATCTGCGGCGTTCAGATGCTCTAGAAGATCCATAAATTGCGGGTTAACTTGTTCTTTTGTTGCGCCTTCTGGGATCTGATAAACTGTCGGAACATCCGACCGGGCTTTGTACCATTGTTTAAGCAAATTACCCGATTTTACAGCTTCTGAAAGTCGGAGCCTGAGAACAATAAATCCAATCCCTGAAAATAGTAGAAGTAAAATTAGAGCTGTAATTATCACGATGAAGGTAAAATTTGCGACGGTGTTATTATAGCTAGTTTTAGGATAATTTGCTGCGACAGCTCCAATTAATTGGCCGCTTGTATTGGTTATTTTTTTGTAACTAAAAAAATGTTTATCGTTTTCTTTATTCCATGTCTCATTTTTACTCGTTCTCTTCAGGTTAATTTCGTTCTGTGTGAGATTTAATGGTTGTGTTCTGTCCGTTGAGTGAACGATTTTACCACTTGCGTTCAAAATGTGGATTGCGTTGATGTCAGGGTCAAGCGCCTTTGCTTGGGTCAATATCTGTCGCGCATTTGGGATATTTGAAACAGAAGGGTCATTTCCAATATTTTTAGACAGAGCATCGTCTACTGATTCGACAACAACGGCTATTCGTTGTTGCACAAGGTTGGATAATACAGAGTTATGCTGCAGAATGGATAGTACTGTAAGAACAGATAATATTGTAATTAAGAGTGCTACAAAAGCACCCCAGCACCGCCATAAAAGATACAAAGCACTGCCCCCCCCAGGATTTTTTTTATGTTATCGGGGAACTGTATCAGGACGGATCATCCAGTAATAGAAATATTATAAAAGAGATGTTTTTTATAGTTGTAAATCGTGTGTTTAAAGCTTTGGGTATCTGTTTGAAATGAGCAAGCTTGGTCAATGAATATTCATGAACTCATTTTACTTTACTAAGTCTCTCTTAGGGTTAGTCTTTGGCTATGACGCAAAACGATTCGAAAAAATTATATGCATCGTCTCCGGAAAGCAGTCGAGGGCGCTTGCTGAAAGAGCCTGAGAGCAATACGAGAACTTGTTTTCAGAGAGATCGAGATCGTATTATACATTCTGTTGCGTTCCGTCGGCTGCAATATAAAACGCAAGTCTTTGTCTATCACGAGGGGGATCATTTTCGGACACGCCTGACGCATTCCCTTGAAGTCGCACAGATTGCTCGGTCATTAAGTCGAACGCTTGGTGTAAATGAAGATCTTGCCGAGGGAATTGCTCTTGCTCACGATCTTGGGCACACTCCTTTTGGGCATGCTGGTGAAGATGCCATGCATGATGTGATGGAACCCTTTGGCGGTTTCGATCACAATGAACAGACTTTCCGGATTGTGACACAGCTGGAACGGCGTTATGCAGATTTCAACGGGCTGAACCTGACTTGGGAAACCCTTGAGGGGTTGGCAAAGCACAACGGCCCTATTGAGGGGCCGAACAGCCGGGAAGAGTATGTACCAGAATCCATGTCAAAGTATTGCAAGAACGCGCGGGATCTGGAGCTGTCTTCCTTTGCAAGCCTTGAGGCGCAGGTTGCGGCTATTGCCGATGACATTGCCTATAATAATCACGATATAGATGATGGTATCAGGGCGGGGCTTTTTACTGTTGATGACCTTTTGCCCATTCCTGTGGTTGGTGATACATTCCGACAGGTATTGAAGAAATATCCTAACCTTGAAACTGAAAGCCTTGTCCACGAAGCTGTACGCCGTCTGGTTGACTATATGATCAATGATGTTTTGTCTGAGACGCAAACAAGGATAAGGAAAGCAAACCCGAAGACCGCTTTTGATATTCGCTGTCAAAATAGGGCAATGGTTGCTTTTTCGGATCAGTTTCGTGAGGTGGAAAAACAACTAAGAGCATTTTTATTTGAACACATGTATCGCCATGAAAAAGTCAAAGAAATGCGTAAACGTGTAAAGCAGGTTGTGAGAAACCTCTTTTCGCATTATTCAGAGCACCCAGAAGAGCTTCCTGACTATTGGCGTCTTGAAGCTGGTACTAAACTAACAAAGCGTAGCGCAAGATTGATCGCAGACTATATCGCTGGTATGACCGACCGATACGCTTTTGAACAACATAGACAGATTTTTAATCTGGATTTTGAGATAAAATGAACGTTTTTAAAGACTTAAGAAGTAAAGTTGTCGCGCAATTAGAAGATATGGCTGCTGCAGGAGAAATTCCAACTGGTCTGGATTTCAGCCGCGTTGCTGCGGAACCTCCTCGTGATTCTTCCCATGGTGATGCTGCGACCAATGCTGCCATGGTTCTCTCCAAAGTTGCGGGGATGAAGCCACGTGACCTTGCGAGCCTTTTAGCGTCACGTCTTGAAAATCTGGATGTTATCAAATCGGTAGAGATTGCGGGGCCGGGCTTTATTAATTTACGTCTGGATGAAAAATTCTGGTTCGAACAGGTTGGGACGATCCTCAAAGCAGGAACATCATATGGTGATTCTGATATGGGGCAGGGTGAAAAGGTTAATGTTGAATACGTTTCAGCAAACCCGACAGGTCCTCTAACCGTTGGTCATGCTCGTGGTGCCGTTGTTGGTGATGCACTTGCTGCACTTCTTGCCAAGGTCGGTTATGACGTTTGCAAAGAGTACTACATCAATGATGCGGGTAATCAGGTTAATGTTCTGGCAAACTCTGCTTATCTAAGATACCGCGAAGCTCTGGGCGACGATATTGGTGAAATTCCTGAAGGTTTTTATCCTGGTGAATATTTGAAAGATGTCGGTAAGGCACTGGCAGATAGAGACGGCGATAAGTGGCTGGGCAAAGAAGAAGCAGACTGGATTTCTGAAGTTCGGAAGTTTGCAATTGATCAACTTCTGAATCTTATTCGTGACGATCTTGCAGCGCTGGGTGTCGTGATGGATGTGTATTCATCCGAACGCACTTTGGTTGAAGCTGGTGGCGTCGATGAAGTCATGAAGTTTCTGGAAGCCAACGACTTGGTTTATACGGGCGTGCTGGAACCGCCAAAGGGTAAAAAGCCTGATGATTGGGAAGCACGTCCACAGACACTTTTCAAATCAACTGACTTCGGTGATGATGTTGATCGGCCAATCAAAAAGTCCGACGGTAGTTGGACTTATTTTGCAGGGGATATGGCTTATCACCTAGACAAATATCGCCGTGGCTTTAACACCATGATTAACGTTTGGGGTGCGGATCACGGTGGCTATATTAAACGGATGCAAGCTGCGGTTACGGCGATGACCGAGAAAAAGGGTAGCCTTGATGTCAAGGTCTGCCAGTTGGTCAACCTTATGCGTGGCGGTGAAATGGTCCGCATGTCAAAGCGTTCAGGGAACTTTATCACTCTAAGATCTGTTATTGACGAAGTTGGCAAAGATGTTGTTCGCTTTATCATGCTGACGCGGAAAAATGATGCTTCGCTTGATTTCGACCTTGAGAAGGTCGTGGAACAAAGCCGCGATAATCCTGTTTTTTACGTTCAGTATGCCCATGCGCGGTCTTGTTCAGTTTTGAAACATTCACTGAACGAGTTTCCTGATATGGATCTTTCTATAGAAGCTCTGGAGCAAGTAGATCTGCCTCAGCTAAACAGCGAGGGTGAGTTAAGCCTGATCCGTCGGCTTTGTGAATGGCCGCGCCTTTTGGAGAGTGCGGGCGAAGCACATGAGCCACATAGGATTGCTTTTTATCTCTATGATTTGGCGGGGGAACTTCATGGTCTTTGGACCAAAGGGAAAGATAATGCACGGTTACGTTTCATCGTGACTGACGATCAGGATCTGACACAAGCGCGGATGGCGCTGGTCAAGGCGACATCCCTTGTTATTGCTTCGGGGCTGGACGTCTTTGGTATTGAACCTGCTAAGGAGATGCGCTGATGTCATCAAACTCTTCCGATGATGATCTAAAGGATTTTGAGAAAGTGCGTCAAAACGAGAGCATGCGCGTATCAACAGATCAAGATGCTCAGGATATACATGACGATTTTTCAAATGAAGAGTATTGGGAAGACGATCTAGATTTTGATGATGATCCCGGTGCTGGTTTGTTTAAAAAGCTTGTACCAATTGGCCTTGGCCTGATTGCTGTTGCTGTTGTTGGCGGTGGCATTTTGATTATGCTTGGTGATAACAAGCCAAGTAACAATATACCGGATGCTATTCCTCTTATAGAGGCAGAAACGACACCGGAAAAAACCAAACCGGAATCGCCGGGGGGGATGGTTATCCCGCATCAGGATAAACTGGTTCTTAATAATGATTCCGATGCAAGCGGAAATGCACAAGTTGAAAAGCTTTTACCTCCGCCAGAAATACCGCAGCCGCCCAAGGCGTCAGAGCCAGAGGTTGGTAACTCTACGGCGACCCAGTCCGCGACCAGTCAGGCTGAAGCACAGGCAGTAGATGCAACTGAAAAAGCAGCGCAATCCGTTGCCCAAAAAACAGAAACAACCAAAGTTGAAGAGCAACTTCTTGCCAATACAGGTGAGGGAAGTGTGATTCCAAAAGTGCCTGAACCAAAAGCGCCTGAACCAAAAGCGCCTGAAGTTGAGTCCGTTTTAGCTCCTAAATTCGAGGAAGACGTGGCCAAAAAGGTGGAAGCTCCGAAAGCACCAGACCCTGTGGTACCAGAGCCATCTTCAGTCACGACTGTCAAAAAGACTGAGCCAAAAGTAACAACTCCGGCGACTGTTTCACAAAAACCGGTATCTGGTCAGTACGTTCTGCAATTGGCTTCTTTGAAATCCAAAGGTGGCGCAATGACTGAATGGAAGAACATGCAGCGCAAGTTGAATGATCTTTTGGGTAGTAAGCAGCCGATTATTGAAAAAGCGTCTATTTCCGGCGTTGGCGTTCGCTATCGTCTGCAAACAGGACCTTTTGAAAATAAGAAATCCGCGAGTGATTTTTGCTCAAAACTGAAAGCGGCCAAACGTGATTGTTTGGTCAAGAAAGTTAAATAAGGTTCGGGAGTGAGGTTGTGGGGTTGAATTCAGTTATCTTTGGGTGTGAAGGCCATAGCTTAACCGATTGGGAAAAAGGATTTTTTTCGGAAATTAATCCCTATGGCTATATTCTTTTTGCCCGAAACTGTGATACTCCTGATCAGATAAAGAACCTTACTTCTGAGCTGAAATCGCTTTCTGGAAATGATGATCTGCCTGTTCTTATTGATCAGGAAGGTGGACGTGTTGCCAGATTGCGTCCACCCCATTGGCGCAAGACACCGCCAGCGGCAATCTTTGGACAGATTTTTGATCAAGATGAGGACAAAGCACTTAGAGCGACATATCTCAATGCTTGCTTGATTGCTTACGAACTCAGAGAACTCGGTGTAACGGCTGACTGCGCGCCTGTGTTGGATCTGACAATACCTGGGGCTCATGAAATCGTTGGGGATCGTTCTTATGGGGCGACGCCAGAGAAGGTGGCAACCATCGGGGCAAAGGTTGTCGAGGGTTTCCTGCGCAGTGGAATCATGCCTGTGGTTAAACACTTGCCAGGACACGGCCGCGCGATGGTTGATAGCCACAAAGAGCTTCCAAAGGTAAATACATCACGGGATGAGCTTTCAAGCCAAGATATAAAAGCTTTCAAACTGTTAAATTCTGCCCCGTGGGGCATGACGGCACACGTAATCTACGAAACGATTGATCCCGAACATATTGCGACGGTATCGCCAACGGTGATTAAGCAGGTTATTCGTGACGAGATCGGGTTTGATGGCATTTTGCTTTCCGACGATCTATCCATGAAAGCCATGGCGGGAACTTATGAAGAGCGCGCAAAGGCTGCACTGTCAGCTGGGTGTGATTTGGCTTTGCATTGTAATGGGGATCAGCAGGAAATGCTGTCCGTTGCCAAGGGCTTGATGGAAATTGACACTATGAAGGATGCACGTTTGGATAAAGCTTGGAAACTGCGCCAAGATAACCATATTGAGTGGAATTCAGTTCTCGATGAGCTTACAGAAATAATCTCTCCTTACTGGTCATAATCACTTTATTGGCTATAAGTCATTGGTTCTGAATTTCAGAGCTTTTCATTTCTAAAACACAGGTTTTTCATTTCATGGATATTAACGAGTTTCTTTTAGGTGCATCAGTTTGGGTTTTACCTGTGCTGTTAGCAGTTACTCTCCATGAAGCGGCTCATGCCTATGCCGCGCGCCTGCTCGGAGATGATACTGCATCAAAACTCGGGCGCGTCAGCTTGAACCCTGCGAAACATATCGATCCGTTTGGCACGATATTGCTTCCAAGTATGCTGATCTTTATTGGTTCTCCGTTCGTTTTGGGGTGGGCTAAGCCTGTACCAGTTGTTTTTGGTCGGTTAAACAACCCCAAAAGAGATATGATCTTTGTTGCTTTGGCTGGGCCTGCATCAAATATTCTTATTGCACTGATTGCTGCATTCGGTTTTGCCGTATTTGGGCTGGTGCCTGATATTGCTTCTGATTGGGTCGGGCAAAATCTGGAAAATGCGATCAAGATTAATTTGATGCTGGCAGTGTTTAATATGCTGCCTATACCGCCGTTAGATGGTGGCCGTGTGTTGACGGGCCTTTTGCCAACTTCATTGGCTATTCCGTTTTCCCGGTTGGAAAAGTACGGCATGATTATTCTTATCGGCTTGATTTTTGTCCTTCCGATGATTGGTCGTCAAATTGGAATGGACCTGAATTTAATCAGTTATGTGATAATTAAATCCATTCATGCTATGCTTCCCTTCTTTCAAGCGATTGCTAATCTAAACATCATCTAGTTGTTTAAGGAAATCAGTGTCAGAAACACTTCCCTTTGAAGAAGATGACAGATCAGAACAGGCAGAAGGGTTAAAAGCCCTACATCCGCTTGTTCTTGAGTTGGATGGCTTTGAGGGGCCTATTGATATTTTGCTGCAGTTGGCGCGGGATCAGAAGGTTGATCTGACCCAGATATCAATTCTTGAGCTGGCTAATCAATACATAGATTTTATTCAACAGGCGCATGAATTAAGGCTGGAGCTTGCGGCAGACTATTTGGTCATGGCGGCGTGGCTTGCCTATTTGAAGTCAAGGTTACTTCTGCCGGAGCCTGAGGGGGAAGAAGAACCCAGCGGGGCAGAGCTTGCAGCGGCACTGAAATTTCAATTACAACGCTTGCAAGCAATGCAGGATGCAGGCAAGACGTTGATGTCTCGTCCGCAGCTGGGAATTGATTTCTTTGCCAGGGGGTTGCCGGAAAATACCGGAGTTATTCATAAAACAAGCTATGATGTCTCGCTCTTTGATTTGTTAAAGTCCTATGCAAACAGCCAGATACGAACCGAAGAAAAGAGCCTGCTTATAGAACATATGGAGCTTCATTCTGTGGATGACGCGATCAAGCGGCTATCAGCTTTTCTTGGAACTATTCCTGACTGGCAGGATCTCAGCCGATTTCTCCCGGTTAAGGTAGAGCGCGGTATTTTGGCGAGATCGGCAGTGGTTTCTTTGTTTGCAGCCAGTTTGGAAATGTGTCGGGAAGGGCAAATTGATCTCTGGCAAGATGAAATTTATGGCCCGATATTTATCAAAGACGGCACGACGCGGATAGCTGAAAAGTGACGGGGATGAGGATTGTTTATGAGGTGTAGGGGAGGAACAGATGGAAACACGCTTTGATGATCTTCGACTTTTGGAAGCGTTGCTCTTTGCATCTATAGAACCGCTAACCATTGAACAACTTTCTAGACATTTTCAGAAAGACAGAGATTTGAATCCTCTTCTGGAGGAGTTGAAATCCTATTATGAAAATCGCGGTGTTAATCTTATAAAAGTTGAAGACAGATGGGCTTTTCGCACGGCACCTGATATGGCGCCTTTGTTAAGAGTTGAACAAAGCCAGTCAAAACAGTTGACGCGGGCAGGTGTCGAAACGTTGGCAATCATTGCATATCATCAACCAGTTACTAGGGCAGAAATAGAAGAAATCCGCGGCGTTAGTTTATCCAAGGGCACGCTGGATACGCTTTTGGAAATTGGATGGGTCAAACCAAAGGGGCGGCGGCGAACCCCAGGACGTCCGGTAACATGGGCGACCAGCCAGACTTTTTTGGATAACTTTGCCTTAGAAAGTCTGGATGACCTTCCGGGCTTTGATGAATTGAAAGTTGCTGGATTGCTTGATGCAAGACCGGCAATTACGGCCCTTGGCGATCATGGTGATCTACTATCGGTATCCGGTGATGGTGTTGATCTGGAAACAGGCGCTGAAGAAGAAGATGATGATCGACTGAGCAGTGAGTTTGGCGAAGATTTGGCCGATGAAGAAAGCGAACAAACTTTACTTCCTGTTTAAAAAATTACCTGTAAAAGAAAAAAACAATCAACTTACTGCGACATTTTGGATTATGATGTCAGTTGATATTGATTTTTAACTGCAGTTCTGCGAGGTTGCTGCAAAGATTGTATTAAATTTAGACGGTTACTAAATGTCGGCCCTCTGTTTAGAGAATGTTAGCCATAATTTTGGCATCCTGCCAGCTGTGAACAATGTTAATCTGTTGATTAATGCTGGGGAGTTCGTGTGCCTGTTAGGACCGTCTGGTTGTGGTAAGACGACAATTTTGCGATTGGCGGCCGGACTAGAAACTTTACAGTCCGGTACAATCACAATGGGTGAAACCATTGTTGCGGATGATAAAGCCGATTTGCCGCCAGAAAAAAGAAGCGTCGGTCTTGTTTTTCAGGACTATGCTCTTTTCCCGCACTTGGATGTATCCAAGAACATTGAATTTGGTTTAAAGTATCTTTCTGGTCGGGAACGTAAAGAACGTGTTCTTGAGACGTTGGCGCAAGTTGGTATGGCTGATTACCTTCATGCGTACCCACATACCCTGTCGGGTGGGCAACAACAGCGTGTCGCCTTGGCCAGAGCAATTGCCCCACGCCCCAAACTTGTTTTATTGGACGAACCTTTTTCTGGTCTTGATGTCAGGCTTAGAAATCAGGTGCGCGAAGAAACACTGAGAGTGCTTAAAGAAAATAACATTGCCACCTTGATGGTGACCCATGATCCGGAAGAAGCAATGTATATGGGGGATCGAGTTGCCATTATGAACAAGGGGCAGATTATTCAGTTTGCACAACCGAATGAACTTTACAGTAATCCGGCGAATACCTTTGTTGCGCACTTCTTTGGGGAAGTGAACGAATTTAAAGGGATTTGCTATGATGGACACGTTGCCACACCTTTTGGCGAGATCGAAGTTCCTGATCTTCATCATGGAACCGCTGTGGATGTGCTGGTGCGTCATGAAGGGATTATTTTGGGCAAAAAAGTGAATGGAACTGGTGTTGAGGCCCGTGTCCTAAAATCGCGAATGCTCGGAAAATCAAACTTAGTAGACTTTAAAGTTTCCAATGGGTTAGGCGGCGATCTTTATGTAAAAGCTCGTCTTGATAATCACACGATTCCGGTAACAGGAAATGACTGTGTTCTCGAATTGGATAAGCGCCTGACCTTTGTCTTTTCAGCAAAGACGCCTGACTGAAAAACTCAACACATGTAAAACACTCGGTGCTCTGACGTATGAATCGTTGCTTGCGCCTTTTCTTTTTGCCATAGTCCCTTACAGATTAAAGGTAATTGTCTCTAAGGAGAGAGTAATGGGTGCGTTCAGCATTTGGCATTGGCTGATTGTTTTAGTTGTTGTTTTGGTTCTCTTTGGTGGGGGCGGAAAGCTCAGCAAACTTATGGGCGATGCAGGTTCAGGCATTAAAGCCTTTAAAAAGGGCCTAAAAGAAGAGAATAAAGATACGGCTGCTTCTGATCAGGAAGAAAGCAAAACAATCTCTGAAGACAAAGATAAAGCATAAATCAGCCTTATTCAGGATTGATTTGTATTTGTGTTTGGGTGTGTTCAGGGATCCGTAATTCCTAAGGAGCAGTAGCCAATGTTCGACATCGGTTGGTCGGAAATGATGGTCGTTGCAGTTCTTACCCTTTTGATAATGGGGCCTAAAGAGCTGCCGAATACCCTTCGTACCGTCTCTAAATGGGTACGCAAGGCAAAGGGGCTTGCCCGGGAATTCCAATCCGGTGTTGATGATGTCATTCGTGAGTCTGATCTTCAGGATGCACGAAAAGCGCTGGAGGGGGCCAATAGCGAATCAATCCGTAAAACGGTTGAAGATGTTATTGATCCTACACAGGCGCTGACCAAGACGTCACAAGAAGTCAAAGATGGTGTCGAAGCGATAACAAAAGAAGACAAAGAAGATCATAATCCCTTTGCTTCTGTTCAAAAGCCGCTTGCGGATACACCTTCGACAAAAACAGGACCTGAGAAAGCTCCAGAGACAGTTCAATCTGAAGCAGTTCAGGTAGATAATACAACTTCTTCAAAAAGCAGCTAAGTAGTGAGTGATACAACCGAAGAACAGAAGATGCCATTACTGGAGCATCTGATTGAACTCAGAAAGCGATTGTTATGGAGTGTCGTCACTCTGTTGGTCGCTTTTTTGGCCTGTTTCGCTTTTGCTGAACAGCTTTTTGAATATCTTGCAGCCCCTTTGGCAGAAGTGATGCGCGAAAATTCGGTCAGTGATCGTCAGCAACGATTGATCTTTACTGATTTGACAGAGGTCTTTTTTACCTATGTGAAAGTCGCGTTCTTTTTTGGGGCTTTCATCAGCTGTCCAATCTTTCTGTCTCAGATCTGGTTGTTTGTTGCGCCGGGTTTATACAAAAACGAGAAATCTGCCTTTGCACCGTTTTTGATCGCGTCGCCGATTTTGTTTTTTGTCGGTGGGGCTTTGGTTTATTTTGTGATCTTCCCGCTTGCCGCAGAATTCTTTCTTGCGTTTCAGGTTGAAGGTACTGATAGCTCAATTGCTATTGAACTTGAAGCTAAAGTTAATGAATACTTCTCACTTATGATGAAGTTGATATTTGCTTTTGGCCTTTGTTTTCAGTTGCCTGTTTTGATGACGCTGTTGGCTAAGGTGGGTATTGCATCGTCCAAAGGAATGGCTGAAAAGCGTAAATATGCGATTGTTGGTGTCTTTATTGTTGCTGCAATATTTACCCCGCCAGATCCATTGAGCCAGTTGGCCTTGGCTATTCCGATTGTACTTCTTTACGAAGTGTCGATCCTGATGGCCAAAATGGTAGAACGCAAACGTGCCGAGGAAGAAGAAGCTGAGTCGACTGACGTAACCCCTGACTAAGGTCGTCCGTTCGCTGCACAGTTGATACCGAACCCTTTTAAGGCCTTTGATATCGAGATTTTGCTTATCTTAGCGTTGAGTATACTTTGTTGATAAGTATATCGTTTTAATTGAATTTTGTCTCTCTCAGTACAAGGACAGAGATACCTATGTATGACCTAAAGTTGATCCGCGACACCCCTGAAGTTTTTGACGAAGGGCTTAAGCGCCGTAATATGGAACCAATGTCTGCCCAGATTCTGGATCTGGACAAACAGCATCGTGCACTTCAGGCCGAGCTGCAAGAAATGCAAGCGCGCCGTAACGAAGCATCAAAACAGATTGGTATTGCCAAGCGCAATGGCGAAGACGCATCGGATCTGATGGCAGAGGTCGCGGGTATCAAAGAAGGTATGTCTGAAAAAGAGACTGCTGAATCTGATCTTGGTAACCAGATTAAGACAATCCTTGCCGGTATTCCCAACCGACCAAACGATGATGTTCCTGTTGGTGAAGACGAGGACGATAATGTTCTTTTGCGCACTGTTGGTGACAAACCTGAGCTGGGCTTTGACGCAAAGCAGCATTTTGAGCTGGGCGAAGAGCTGGGCGAAATGGACTTTGAGCTGGCGGCGAAGCTTTCTGGATCCCGATTTGTTGTTCTTAAGGGAAGTGTGGCCCGTCTTTACCGTGCTTTGTCACAGTTCATGATTGATATGCATATCGATGAACACGGTTATACCGAAGTGATACCACCAGTTCTTGTGCGTGATCACGTGATGTATGGTACGGGTCAGCTCCCAAAATTTGCAGAAGATTCTTTCAAGACTGAAGAAGGTTTCTGGCTTATTCCAACAGCTGAAGTGCCATTGACGAATACGGTTGCTGGCGAAATCCTCAAGGAAGATGAGTTGCCAAAGCGCATGACTGCGTTGACGCCTTGTTTCCGTTCCGAGGCTGGCTCTGCCGGGCGTGATACCCGGGGTATGCTGCGACAACATCAGTTTGATAAGGTGGAAATGGTTTCTGTTGTTCACCCGGATAAATCCGATGATGAGCTCGAGCGTATGACAAGTTGCGCGGAAGATGTGTTGAAGAAACTGGGGCTGCATTATCGCGTTGTGGTTCTTTGCACAGGTGACATGGGCTTTGGTGCGCGTAAGACTTATGATATCGAAGTTTGGTTGCCCGGTCAGGATGCATACCGTGAAATTTCTAGCTGTTCTACCTGTGGTGATTTCCAGGCGCGTCGTATGAACGGGCGTTTCAGATCTACTGAAACGAAGAAACCTGCTTTTGTACACACTTTGAATGGCTCTGGTGTTGCAGTTGGGCGCTGTCTCATTGCCGTTATGGAAAACTATCAGCAAGCTGATGGCTCCGTTATTGTACCCGAGGTTCTTAGACCATACATGGGGGGCAAAGAAAGTATCCTCTTGAATGACTAAGACGATACAGAGCCTTACAAATGCGCGGATACTGTTATCAAACGATGACGGTATCCACGCCAAAGGATTATCTGTTTTAGAAGAAATATCTCGCCAATTATCCGATGACGTCTGGGTTGTCGCACCAGAATCCGAACAGTCGGCCAGTAGTCATTCTCTTACTTTGAGACGTCCTTTGCGGGAACGCAAGCTTGATGACAAGCGTTACTCTATTGATGGCACGCCAACAGATTGTGTTCTGATGGCTATGAAGTATCTAATGGCTGATAAGGTTCCCGATATCGTATTGTCTGGGGTGAACGTCGGGGCAAATCTGGGTGAAGATGTTATCTATTCCGGCACGGTGGCTGCGGCAATGGAGGGGGCCATTCTCGGCGCCCGGTCCGTTGCTCTTAGTCTAAGGCCGGATGATAAGGATGAAAGTCTTTTTTATTGGGATACCGTTACCAAGTTTGCGCCTGAAGTTATTACGAGGCTTGCAACGTGGGATGAGCCCGGAAACCTGCTATTCAATGTGAACTTCCCGGGAATTCCTGCTGATAAAGTCAAAGGCATCAAGGTTTGTGCTCAAGGGCATCGGGACGAGGGAACAACCGTTGTCGAAGGAAATGACCCCAGTGGCCGGCCTTATTTGTGGGTTGGTCAGTTTGTCAGTCACCACACATCTATTCCGAATGCGGATCTGACAGCGATTGCTGAGGGGTATATTACAGTTACGCCTTTGAAATACGATCTGACAGATAAAGGTCTGTTGTCAAAGATGGAAACTCTGTTCCCATGAGTCTTGAAGCCCGCAAAATTAGACTTATTATGGAATTGAGACGCGGTGGTATTTCTGATACCGGCGTCCTTTCCGCGATTGAGCGTATTCCAAGAGAAGCTTTTGTCCCCGGGCCTTTTCAGGATCAGTCCTATGAAAATATGGCTCTTCCAATTGGTAGAGGGCAAACGCTGAGCCAACCACAAGTCGTCGCCATGATGACACAGGCTCTTTCCGTAACGAAAAGAATGAAGATTCTCGAGGTTGGTACAGGATCTGGATATCAAGCTTCCATTTTGTCACGTTTATGTCGGCGTGTTTATACGATCGAACGCTATCGTGAGCTATTGGGGGAGGCAGAAGAACGTTTTACAAACCTTCGTCTTCACAATGTGACCACAAAGTTGGGAGATGGTTACAAGGGGTGGAAAGAACAAGCACCGTTCGAACGCATAATTATCACAGCTGCACCAAAGGAAATTCCCGAAGCTCTGCTTGAGCAACTGGCAATAGGTGGTATTCTGGTTTTACCGTTGGGGTCACAAGGTAATAATCAGGAATTGATCAGGATTACGCGGACAGAAAACGGGTTTGATCATGAGAACCTTGGCGAGGTACGGTTTGTGCCTCTTGTTCACGGGATGCCAAAAGGCAGCTAATTGGCTTTGGTGGTTGTAGTACAGGAATACGCTCGTAACTAATTTGATGTTTAATCGGACCTGCTTACCAAATTTGAAACTAGGTTTTGTACTGTTAAGCGCAGGGCTGTACGGGTGCACGATCAATCCGTCGTCCTTTCCGACAACGACACAAAAATCAACACCAACTCAGACGGTTTATAGTTATCCACCGTCTATTTTGCCAAAGCGAAAGCCAACACCGCCGTCGCGTCCTTCAACAGCGGGGCATACGACTGGTCGTGTTGCAGGTGTTTCAATTCCGGCGTTGTTACCTAAAAATATTCCTCTGCCCAAAAGAAACCCGAGAAGGCAGCTAAGGCAAAGCAGTTCAACGACTGTGATCCAAAAACAAGCGAGAGCGACTTCGCAACTTGTAAATAATCAGACAGAAATTTCTACCACTCAATACACTGTAAACCGTGGTGATACGGTCTATTCTATATCTCGTAAACGCCGGGTTTCTATTCGTGAACTTATTATTCTGAACCGTTTGTCCCCGCCTTATAAGCTATTGGTCGGGCAGGCTATTAAGCTGCCGGTTTCGAAAGAGCATGTTGTGATTGCCGGGGATACGCTTTACAGCATATCACGTCGGTATGGTGTTGAAACCACAGCATTGGTGAAGATTAACAAAATCAATCCACCTTATTCTCTGTATGTGGGGCAGCGTTTGAACCTTCCTGCATTACGGCAAAATAATGTGGTACGTTCAGCAAGTGTTTCACCTTCGACCAATAGACCAAATATTACGGCGGCAGTTCCGAAGACCTCAGCTAAAACACCTGTTCGAAGCGCTATTCCCGCCAGTCCTAAAAATTTCACCGGCCCGGTTCCCAAGCCGTTACCGCGGTCATTCAGTAATTTCTTGCGGCCAGTTAAGGGCAAAGTAATTTCATCTTTTGGCCCTAAAGAGGGCGGTATTCACAACGATGGTATCAATATTGCTGCGGGGCGGGGAACGCCTGTGAAGGCTGCTGAAAATGGTGTGGTCGTTTATGCGGGAAGTGAGCTAAAGGGCTTTGGACAGATGCTGTTGATCAAGCATTCAGATGGATGGGTAACAGCATATGCCCATACCGATCAATTACTCGTTGGACGCGGCCAACGAGTAAAGAGGGGACAGGATATTGCCAGAGTTGGCAGTACAGGAAATGTTTCCAAACCTCAGCTTCACTTTGAAATTCGCAAAGGCTCTGAAGCTGTTAATCCCAACAAGCTGCTAACGAACTAAATCTGTTTCTGTGATTTACTTCATGCTAGAACTAAAAGCGTATTGTATCATGTATATGGGGATCATTCCTATGGAATTTTGATGGACATTCTTCCGGCAAGGTCCTGTATAAACTGCCAAGCGACACGACCAGAGCGGGATCCCCGGGTAACAGACCATTCACGTGCTTCGGCATGTAAAGCATCGCGATCTATTTTTATGCCGTACTTTTCTACGTAGCCTTCGATCATGGCAAAGAAGGTGTCCTGATCACAATTATGGAAACCAAGCCACAAGCCAAAACGATCGGACAGGCTGACGTTTTCTTCTGTTGCCTCTGAGGTATGGATGGCTGATGACCGTTCGTTTTCAATCATGTCACGGGCCATGAGATGTCGACGATTTGATGTTGCATAGAAAAGCACATTCTTTGGGCGACCTTCAATACCGCCTTCCAGAACAGCCTTAAGTGATTTGTATGTATCGTCCTGAGTGTCAAAGCTGAGATCATCGCAGAAAAGAATACAAGGACGTTCTGATGTTTTTAAAATCTTTAAAAGTCGGGGGAGGGACGGGATATCTTCACGGTGTATTTCGACAAGGGTTACTTTGTTGAAATTATTTTCTTCCGCGAGTGAATTCACCCTGTCATGAACGGCTTTGACAATCGAACTTTTCCCGGTACCTCTTGCACCCCATAACAACGCATTATTTGCTGGATACCCCTCTACAAAACGCAGGGTATTGTTCAAAAGAGATTCTCTTTGCCGATCAATTCCTTTTAGAAGATCAAAATCAACCCGATTCACATCTTCAACAACTTCCAGAACATCAGGTTCGGTCTGCCATACATAGGCATCTGCCTGGGAAAGATCAGGCGCACTTTCTTTCGGTGGAGATAGTTTTTCCAGTGCCGAAGCAATACGTTCAAGTACAGGGTACAAGTCTTTAGAATCAGTCATTTATACTACTCCGGCGCTAAGCCTGTCGGTCGATCATTTTTCGAACCCTAGCGGGCGGACCTAAGTCAGTCAAATGCTCTGTCATTCCGGGATGTTTTCTTTGTTTTTCTGTTCGTTTGCATTTCCGGGCCAGACAGTTATAGTCCGCGGGTAATTTTTTTTGGGGGTTGCTTAGCAACCGATTCCAAGTTCTTTAGTTTTGGAGGGATTAATGTTGATTTCCACAGCCTATGCCCAGGCAGCTGGTGGTGCTGGTTCGTCGAGTGAATTGTTTGCGACACTATTCCCACTCGTTTTGATTTTTGCGGTTTTCTATTTTCTGATTATTCGCCCGCAAAGCAAGAAGATGAAACAGCAAAAAGCGATGATTGACGCTATCCGTCGTGGCGATAAAGTCGTCACAGCTGGTGGTGTTATTGGAACCGTTGCAAAAGTAAAAGACGGAGGCGAAGTTCAGGTGGACATCGCTGAAAACGTTCGTATCACTGTTATCCAGAGCACAATCGCAAGTGTTGTCAGTAAGACAGAACCTGCTGATAAGTCTGCTAACGACGATAAAGACAAAGACAAAAAAGACAAGAAATCTAAAGATTAAGCCTTTTTTGGATTTTCCGTTTTAAGGAAAGTTTATAGAAAAGCATCTTTAGGGGTGGTTTTTACCTGCTCTGGTCCTATATCCAGAGCAGGTTTATTTCATATATCAACAGATAATACGGCCCGTTATGGTTCAGTTTTCCAAGTGGCAAATTTTTGCAGTTATTGGCGTTCTTGTTCTCGGTATCTTTTATGCCATGCCGAACTTGTTCAAAGAACAAACTCTTGAAACCTTCCCTGATTGGGTCGCGAGTGATCAGATTAATCTGGGACTCGATTTACAAGGTGGTTCCTATCTTTTACTCGAAGTTGATCTGGATGCTGTGGAAGAAGAACAGCTTACCAATCTAGTCGAGGGGATCAGGTTAAACCTTCGTACTGAACGCATTGGATACCAGAACCTCGGTGTCGAAGGCAAAGCCGCCACCTTCACGCTTCGCGATGCGAGTGAGGAAATGGTTGGTCGTGTACGAAAGATGATCTTCGAAAACAACCCGGGGCTTTTGATTTCGACCGATGGTGCCAAGATTATTTCTGAATACAGCGATCAGGTTTTGCGCGAACGCAGGATCGCAGTGATCAACCAATCGATCGAAGTCCTTCGCAAGCGTTTGGATGAAACAGGTACAAAAGAGATTAGTCTGCAAAGACAAGGTGAAAGCCGTATTCTTATTCAGGTTCCAGGCGTTAAAGACCCTGATGAAATTAAACGTCTGATTGGTAAAACAGCAAAGCTGACATTCCATCTGGTTGACCAAAATGCAGATCCTTATTCTGGTAAAGCACCTGTTGGTTCACAGATTATGCTGTCGCAAGAAACACAGGCAAGTGGGCAACCGCAACGTTACGTTATCAAAAAACGGGTTATGGTAAGTGGTGAAAATTTGATCGATGCGCAAGCAACGTTTCAGGATGCACAGCCAGTTATCTCGTTTACTTTTGATACAACTGGTGCGCAAAGGTTTGCCCGGGTAACACAAGAAAATGTTAATCGTCCTTTCGCGATTGTTTTGGATGGTAAAGTTATTTCAGCCCCTGTTATCAGATCACCAATTCTAACGGGGAATGGCATTATTTCTGGTAACTTCACCCCGCAATCTGCTGAAGAGCTTGCTGTACTTCTCAGGGCTGGTGCTTTGCCTGCACCGCTTGATATTCTTGAAGAGCGCACAGTTGGTGCCGGACTTGGTGAAGATTCCGTCAATGCAGGTAAAATCGCGAGTATCATTGGTCTGGTGCTTGTGTTGATCTTTATGGGATCAGCCTATGGACTGTTCGGCGTTATGGCGAACGTTGCGCTGGTTGCGAACCTTGTCCTGATTGTTGCTGTGCTCTCGCTTTTTCAGGCGACACTTACGTTGCCGGGTATTGCCGGGATTGTTCTGACAATCGGTATGGCTGTGGATGCCAATGTACTTATTTTTGAGCGTATTCGTGAAGAAATACGTAACGGCCGCGGACCGGTTATGGCGGTTGATGCTGGCTATAAACGCGCGATTGCAACGATTTTGGATTCAAACATTACGACGCTTATCGCGGCTGTATTGTTGTTCCAGTTCGGCACGGGACCCATTAAAGGTTTTGCCGTAACACTGACTATTGGAATTGTTACATCTATGTTCACTGCGATTATGTTTACCCGATTGCTTATTGTTGTCTGGCTGCGCCGTCGTCGGCCGCTGTCGCTTGGTATATAAGAGGAGGCTGAAATCATGGCGTTAATTAAAAAGCTTCCTACAGATCTCAATATCAACTTTATGGGTAAGAGAAAGCTCTTCATGGCTTTTTCAGCCTTAATGATTGCTTTGTCCTTAGTGTTGGTAGCAACCCGCGGATTGAATTTTGGCGTGGATTTTCGGGGCGGGATTCTGATAGAAATCAGAACATCAGAGCCTGCTGATTTATCCTCTCTCAGATCTAGAATAGGGGCACTTGGGCTGGGAGAAATTAGCCTTCAGGAATTTGGTGCGCCAACTGACGTTCTGATCAACATCCAAAAACAGGATGGTGATGAAAAAGAACAGATGAAGGCTATTCAGCTGGTAAAGGATGAGCTGGGCAGTGCGGTTGAAGAATATCGTCGTGTCGAATTTGTTGGCCCAAAGGTTGGTGCCGAACTAAAAGAAGACGGCGCATTGGCCACGCTTTTTGCCTTGTTGGGTATTGCTTTTTATATCTGGTTCAGATTTGAGTGGCAGTTCTCGGTCGCAGCTTTAATGGCATTGACACACGACATCATCACGACAATTGGTTTCTTTGCCCTGACGCAGTACGAATTTAATCTGGCAACTTTAGCGGCTGTTTTGACCATTGCGGGATACTCAATCAACGATACGGTTGTTATTTTTGACCGGGTACGTGATGAATTGCGACGTTACAAAAAGATGGACGTTATCGACGTTTTGAATATGTCGATTAACAGAACTCTTTCCAGGACAATCCTGACATCTGTTACAACCCTTCTTGCTCTTATCGCGCTGTTTGCGTTTGGTGGCGAAGTTATCAGAGGTTTGAGCCTCGGTCTTATTTGGGGCGTTACTATTGGTACCTATTCCTCTGTAGGCCTTGCTGTTCCGTTACTTTTTTCTACGAATGTCAGATCTTCTATTCCAGAAGAAGAGGAAGAAGAAGGACTTGTGGACGAAAATGGTCAGAAGATTGAGTTCGTCCCGGAAAATGATAAAGCCAACTAGGAGACACCCTTCGTGGAAATATCTCTTAAAATTCCAGAAGGAAAGCAGATCATAGAAAAGTATGGTAATGGTCGGTTCATGGTATCCGACTATTACCATGAAGGCTCTATTCTTGTGCTTCCTGACTTAACAGAAAGCTGGGCCGTAGAAACTTTTTCTGATGTATCTTTGGAAACACTTACCCCCTTTGTCGAAAAGGCGAGCGTGATTGAAGTGTTGATTCTTGGATGCGGCGCTAAAGGCGAATTCATTACCCCCACTTTCCGCAATAGCCTGAAGGATAAAGGTTTAATTGTAGATGCGATGGATACAGGTGCTGCCTGTCGTACCTATAACGTGCTTCTTTCCGAAGGTCGAAATGTTGCTGCTGCGTTAATCGCAGTCGATTAAAATTTTCTGCGGGCACAAACCAAATGTCGAATGATACTGGCCTATCCTTTTGCGGAGACGACATTAAGAAGAACGACTATGATCGTTATTTAACGTGTCTTTTTGCAAAAGATGATACCGTCCGCGAAAATCTTTTTGCGCTTTATGCTTTCAATCAGGAAATAGCCAAAACAGCAGAGGTTGTCAGTGAGCCGTTAACAGGAATGATTCGCTTGCAATGGTGGCGTGAATCTATTGAAGGAATCTTCGAGGGTAAACCCCGTAAACATCTGGTTGTCGAGGCTTTAGCGAGAGCCGTGAAAGACCATGGGTTAAAGTGTGAAAAGCTTGATGAATTTATTAATGCCAGAGAATTTGACTTGGAAAATACTGTTCCACAGAATCTTGTTTCTTTGGAAAGGTACGTTCGAAAAACCTCTGCCGAGCTCTTGAGTTTGGCAACTGATATCACGATTGAAAAATGCGAACAGGATAAAGAGGCCAGTAAAGTCCTTGGACAGGTTTGTCGATCCATGGGCATTGCTTGGGGGCTGCTTGGCATTATTCGGGCCACTCCTTTTTATGCAGCAAAAAAAAGAATTTATCTGCCTCAGGATCTTATCAATCAGCACGGATTGAATACTTCTACGCTTTTCGAGCTAAAATCTTCGCCAGAATTATGTGAGATTAGCAAGGTTCTGACCGAAGCTGTCAAAAAACATTTGAGCATGGCGCGAAGTTTTTCTGGTAAAATACCTAAACAGGCGAAATCGCCTCTATTACTCGGGGTTTTGGCTGATCAGTATATCAAAAGGCTGGAGAGTAATAATTACGATCCTTTTGATGTCTCACTTCATCGTCCAAAATCTTCTGCCACGTGGAAGTTGATGTGGGCTAATATTTGTTCCCGTTATTAATAAAGGATTTTGAACAAAAAGGCCGCTAACGAGAGCGACCTTCTTTATTCGAACTCAGGTTTATGAGTGCTAACTGGCTTTCTTAAGTCTTATTGATTTTCATCCAGCCAGGTTTTCAAATCTTCGAGGGCTCGTTTGGAATAGAGCGGCTTGCGATCTTTCTTTTTAAGTTTCTTACCTGGCCCTTTGGGAATATTCGGGAAAATACCAAAATTTACATTCATCGGCTGAAAGGTCTTGGCATCAGCACCACCCGTGACGTGATTAATCAGTGCGCCGTGCGCTGTGGTGATTGGTGGCGCAGGCAGATCTTTGCCCAAACGTTCCGCGGCAGCAAATCGCCCGGCCATGAGGCCTGATGCCGCTGATTCCACATAGCCTTCAACGCCAGTAATCTGCCCGGCGAATCTGAGGCGTGGCATTGGTTTCATACGAAGCGAATGATCAAGTAACTTAGGTGACTTCAAAAAGGTATTACGATGCAGGCCACCGAGGCGGGCAAATTCAGCTTCTTCAAGGCCGGGAATCGCACGGATGATTTCCATTTGCGCGCCGTATTTCATCTTTGTCTGGAAACCAACGATATTATAAATGGTCCCCAGTTTGTTATCTTGGCGCAGCTGGACAACAGCATAGGGCTCTTCCTCGCTGTGCGGGTTGGTGAGGCCAACAGGCTTCATCGGACCAAAGCGCAAGGTCTCAACACCGCGGCTCGCCATGACTTCAATTGGCAAACAGCCTTCGAAATAGGGCGTGTTCTCTTCCCACTCTTTAAAATCTGTTTTGTCGCTATCAATTAGTGCCTGAATAAAGGTTTCGTACTGTTCTTTATTCATTGGGCAGTTGATGTAGTCAGCACCATCGCCGCCGGGGCCAACCTTGTCGTATCTGGATTGGAACCAAGCTTTGTCAAAATTGATAGAATCTTTGTAAACAATCGGCGCGATCGCATCAAAAAACGCAAGATATTCTTCGCCTGTAATAGAGCCGATAACGTCGCTCATACTTTCCGATGTCAAAGGCCCTGTGGCGATAATGACAGAATCCCACTCTTCTGGCGGAAGGGCAGAAACTTCTTCGCGTTTGATGGTTACGAGAGGATGATCTTCAAGGCGCTTGGTAACTTCATCTGAAAAATCATTTCTGTCCACAGCCAGCGCACCGCCTGCGGGCACCATATGTTTTGCTGCACAGGACATAATGAGAGAGTCCATTCTGCGCATTTCTTCGTGCAACAGGCCAACGGCATTATTCTCATAATCATCAGACCGGAATGAATTGGAACAGACCAATTCGGCAAGACCTTCGCCTTGGTGTGCCTCTGTTTTTCGAACAGGGCGCATCTCATGAAGAATTACCGGAATACCAGCCTGTGCAATCTGCCAGGTTGCTTCCGTTCCGGCCATACCACCACCGACGACGTGAATTTCTTTTAAGTCACTCTTGCTCATGATTGTCTCTTTACTATTCATTGCGTCTGCAATAATAAAATTTTTTGTGTTATATCTACTAAAAAGCAGCTTTGCACCCATATGTTTTAGATAAACATATTTTCTTTCATATAATCCATAATAACATAATAAACCGGAGCTCTTTATTTCATGCAACGAATAGATGATCGCGTTAGACGTGGTGGCGACGAAGACAGTCTGATCGGCTCTGTGGTTGATTGGGTTATGGCTCAAGCACTACGCGATACCACGATCGAACAGTTATTTGAAGGTTGCTGCCTAAGGCTGAGATCTGCGGGATTACCTATTGCCCGGGGATACATTGCGTTTCGTACGCTGCATCCTTTGTATAGCGCCATGGGGTTGACCTGGGAGCTTGGTAACGGCGTTAAAACTGTTGGCATGTCACATGAAAGTTCTGCTTCGGAAGAGTGGCGTAGAAGTCCGTTCTATTTCATGCTGAGTAAAGAGATTGGTTTGCTTCGGAGAAGGCTGGTCGGCGAAGGGGCTATCCACGACTTCAAGCTTATGGAAGAGCTTCGTGATGATGGCTATACAGACGTCTTGTGTTATGCGATCCATTTTGATCAGGAATCCCTTGGTGATACAGATGGCAGAGGCATTCTTGGAACTTGGTCGAGCGATATCAAAGCCGGTCTGAGTGATACGGATATAAAATCACTTATTCGCGTACAAAACCGTCTGGCTGTTGCTTGTAAGGTAATTATCACCTCGCAGATTGCCCATAACATCTCGACGACATATCTTGGTCGTAATGCAGGACAGCGAGTTCTTAAAGGGCAAATTCAGCGTGGTGACGGTGAAAAAATTCACGCCGTTATCTGGTACAGCGATCTTCGGAACTCAACCGCACTGGCAGATATGATGCCGGAAGAAGACTATCTGGATCTGCTCAACGGGTACTTTGAAAGTACGGCAGGGGCCATTATCGATAATGGCGGTGATGTTCTTTTGTTGATTGGTGATGCTGTTCTGGGAATTTTTCCTTTTACAGATGATCGAACACAAGCTGAAACTGGTGAGATGGCCGTGAAGGCAGCATATGATGCGCTTGAGCGTATCAAAGAACTAAATGCCTGTGCTTGTGATAATGGTAAGTGCGAAGCCTCGTTTGGTCTCGGGCTTCATGTGGGAAATGTCATGTTCGGCAATATTGGTTTACCTGATCGACTGCAATTTACAACAGTCGGGCCAGCGGTTAACGAGGTTGCGAGACTGGAAGCGCTGACCAAAGAGCTTGGTAAGCGCATCCTCATGAGCAAAGAATTTGCTGAAATCGTCGGACGTAAATGCATGCCAATGGGAGAGCATACCTTGCGTGGTATTGAAGAGCGACGTGAGATCTTTACGCTAGATGATTGATTCATAAATATACTTAAAACAAGGGACATAAGAACTGTCTAAACAAGGACAGCTCTTATGTTTATCTGAAAAATTAATACTGCATTATATCCTGACTTTTAATTTTATTATGGGTTATCTTCATCACAATTGTTCACGTGTTTATGCCAGTAAGTGTGAGTTTTCCAATCATTCGACCGCTTTCAACAGTTTGATGTGCTTTGGCTAGTGTTGTTGCTGAAATTGTTCCGCCTCTGCTCGTTTGAGTATGTCTGATTATACCGCTTTCTACTAATTCTGATATGCGACGTAATATGTTACCTTGTTTGGACATCGTTGGCGTTGAGAAAATTGACCTTGTAAACATAAGCTCCCAGTTAATTTGAACGCTTTTCTTCATAAAGAGATCTAAATCTAACTTTGCTTTTGTGCTTGCTACTAAGCAAATCGAACCTTCGGGAGATATTATATCACTCATGATTTCCCAATAGGGGAGGTTATTATTACAATTTAGAATGTATGGAACCGTTGCATAACCAAGAGCAGCTAGTTGTTCTTTAAGATCTTTGGAATGGTCTAAAACATGATCCGCACCCATTTTAAAACACCAGTCGCGGCTAGTGTCTCTGGATGCCGTTGTAATGACCGTATTACACTGAGATAATCGTTTTGCAAATTGGATTGCCATAGAACCTAGTCCACCACTACCCCCAATTATTAGGATAGCCTGTCCTTTGGCTTTGTCTTGATCCAAACTTAATCTATCAAATAGTGACTCCCAAGCTGCTAGGGATGTTAAGGGTAAAGAAGCTGCTTCTTCTGCTGTTAAGCCTTTTGGCTTTGGTCCTACCAACTGCTCGTCAACGAGTTGGAATTCCGCGTAACATCCTAGTCGAGTAATATCTCCCGCATATATCACTCTATCTCCGGGCTCGAAGTTCTCGACATCTTTGCCAACACTGATAACTTCACCACAGGCATCCCAACCTAAAATACGAGGCTCCTCAAGGTATCCTTCGATCATCTGCCTTTGTTTACAGTCAACAGGATTAATCGAGATAGCATCAATTCTAATTAATAAATCTCTTCCTTCTGGGGAGGCTGTTTTTGTTTTGCTTTCAATGAAACAATTCTTATGACTTGTTGATAAATTCTCTCGAACGCCAATAATTTTCATGAACTTTATACCTATTTCGATTTATCTGTAGATAAAATAACCATAAGTGATAAAAACCAAAAAAGGTCCCCACCAAATATTAATCGCACGGTTAGATTTTCTTTTGGTGAGAAATAAATTACGATCTTTGGTGTCATAATTATTCACTGAAATAATTCGATTTTTATAGGCGTAATAAGCATTCATGATGAGAAAATTACCGCCACTAAATTCTTTACGTTCTTTTGATGCTATTGCCCGAAATGGCAGTATTTCAAAGGCTGCTTTAGAGTTGAAAGTGAGTTCTTCTGCTGTAAGTCAGCAAGTCTCGATCCTAGAGGATTGGATGGGGGTTAAATTTTTAAAACGGACTTCAAATAAAACTTCTTTAACACGAGAAGGTGTTGAGTTTGCAAATGAGATAAATTCAGTTTTTGATACTCTTGAAAAAAATATATTTCACACACAAAAAAAAGTTAATCATAACGAAATTAAGCTCAGTATAATTCCGTCTTTAGCGACAAGGTGGTTGATTAATAGATTACCGATATATTCCGCGCTTTATCCTGATTATTCAGTAATGGTAGAAGCTTCATTTGATCTAGTAGATTTCACAAAGAAAGAACTAACGATAGCTATTAGATCAGGTGCAGGGTCGTATTCAGGGTGTCAGTCAGAGAAATTATTCGACGAATATATAACGCCTGTTTGTAGTCCGGAGTATTGGAAGAAAAATAAAACATCTCTAGTTGAAATTGGGGCATGCTCGCTTCTTGCCGATCATACATTTGGTAAAGATGAGACTAATCTTAATTGGACTAGTTGGATAGCTCGAGAAGGTATTATTCCTTCAACGAAGATACAGCCGATACAATTTTACACCGATAGTAACCTAACTATACAAGCTTGCATTAACGGAGAAGGTTTTATGTTAGGTCGGAGTATTTTAATTAACGAAGAGCTTCGAAAAGGTGGATTGATAGAACCGTTTAAAGAAAAGCAAGTTTCTGACTGGCCTTATTATATTGTATATCATTCAATAAACGATCCGTTACGGGGTGCTCTCCGCTCGTTTATTGAATGGTTGAAGAGAGAAGCGGCGAAAACACCGGGTATTGTGAGATAGTGATTATAAAAGGGTGTTTTCGGTCTCCATCAAGTTATTTATTTCAGGTAAGGTTCTAGGTATTCACCTGTATAGCTGCCTTTTGTCTTTGCAACGGTTTCAGGTGTTCCTGTGGCAACAACGCGTCCGCCTTTGTCACCGCCCTCTGGTCCCATGTCGATAATCCAGTCGGCGATTTTGATAACTTCAAGATTATGTTCAATACAAAGGATGGTATTTCCTTGATCCACGAGGGACTGCAGGACTTCCAACAACTTTTTTACATCGTCAAAGTGAAGGCCAGTTGTTGGCTCATCGAGGATATAGAGTGTTTTCCCTGTTGCTCGTCTGGAAAGCTCTTTGGCCAATTTAACACGCTGAGCTTCCCCGCCAGAAAGCGTTGTGGCCGCTTGCCCAACCTGAACATACCCCAGTCCAACTCGTTGCAATGTCTCCAACTTATTGCGAATAGATGGAACTGCTTTAAAGAACTCCAATCCATCATCAACATTCATATGTAAAACATCTGAGATGGATTTACCTTTATAGAGAATTTCAAGTGTCTCTCGGTTATAGCGCTTACCCTTACAGACATCGCACTCAACATAGACATCAGGCAGAAAGTGCATTTCGATCTTGATGACACCGTCACCCTGACAGGCTTCGCAACGACCACCCTTTACATTGAAAGAGAAGCGACCGGGTTTGTAGCCACGGGTTTTGGCTTCGGGTAATCCGGCAAACCAGTCTCTGATTGGTGAGAATGCGCCAGTGTAAGTCGCAGGGTTTGATCGTGGTGTCCGGCCAATAGGGGACTGGTCAATATCAATCACCTTGTCGATGAACTCTAGCCCTACGATGGAATCATGGCTGCCCGGTTGCCCTTTGGCATTATGCAGCTTACGTGAAACGGCTTTATACAAAGTCTCAAGGATCAGTGTTGACTTACCGCTACCGGAAACGCCTGTGATACAGGTGAAAGTGCCAAGAGGAACTTCTATAGATACATTCTGCAGGTTATTTTCGTTAGCGTTCAGGACTTTAATCTTTTGGCCTTTATGGCCTTTACGGCGTTTTTCCGGAAGGGTGATGGAAACTTCACCTGTTAGATATTTTGCCGTTAAGCTTGCTTCCGTTGCCATCACTTCATCCGGTGTTCCACAGGCAACAACCTGACCACCATGTTTTCCAGCTCGCGGGCCCATATCGACGAGATAATCTGCGGTTCGAATGGCATCTTCGTCATGTTCGACAACAACAACGGTATTACCAAGATCCCGCAAGCGGCGCAGTGTTTCCAATAGCCGTGCATTATCTCGTTGGTGCAACCCAATAGAAGGTTCATCCAGAACGTAGAGAACGCCTGTCAGTCCCGAGCCAATTTGTGACGCCAGACGAATACGTTGGCTTTCCCCACCAGACAGGGTTGCTGAAGAACGGGAAAGTGTCAGATAATCGAGACCGACATTTACAAGGAAATAGAGCCTTTCATTGATTTCTTTGAGGATTCTAACTGCGATTTCATTTTCTTTGTCGCTGAGTATTTTGGGGATTTTATTAAACCACTCTGCGGCTTCTGCAATGGAAAGCTGGGCGATTTCACCAGCGTGCTTTTTGCCAATTTTGACGGCAAGCGCTTCGGGTTTCAGGCGGTGACCATCGCATGTCTGACACGGCTGTTTCGTTTGGTATTTTGATAGTTCTTCGCGTACCCAGTCGCTGTCCGTTTCCCGAAAACGCCTCTCCATATTGGGGATGATCCCCTCGAAAGGTTTCTTGGTCTGGTAACTCCGGTTGCCATCGGTATAGGTCATTTCGATAACTTCTTTACCCGAACCATTCAGAAGCAGGTTTTTGATTTTTTCTGGCAGCTCATTCCATGCAAGATCAAGGGCGAAACCATAATGTTCTGCCAGACTCTTGAGAGTTTGCAGATAATATTTAGAAGTCGAATTTGCCCAAGGGGCTATTGCACCGTCTTTAAGGGAGACGCGTTGATCTGGAACAATCAGGTCGCCGTCAAAGATGAGGGTTTTGCCCAATCCGTCACAGGCTGGGCAAGCACCAAAGGGATTGTTGAAAGAGAACAATCTGGGTTCAATTTCGTCAATGGTAAAGCCGGATACCGGGCAAGCATAACGGGCCGAGAAGATTGTCTGTTCACCTGTTTTTGCATCTTCAGCAAAGGCAATACCATCGGCGAGGCCTAGTGCTGTTTCCAGACTGTCAGCCAAACGCGTTTTGATGTCGCCTTTGACTACGACACGATCAACAACAACTTCGATATCGTGTTTTCTCTTTTTGTCCAGTGCGGGAACATCACCGATTTCGTAAAGCTCTCCGTCAACCTTTACGCGCTGAAAGCCTTTGACTTGCAGATCGGCGAGTTCTTTGCGGTATTCGCCTTTGCGTCCTCGGACAATTGGCGCGAGGAGGTACAGGCGAGTGCCACTTTCCATTTCCATGACCTTATCAACCATCTGGCTGACGGACTGACTTTGAATTGGGAGCCCTGTTGCAGGTGAGTAGGGGATACCGACACGCGCAAAGAGAAGGCGCAGGTAATCATAAATTTCTGTAACGGTACCAACGGTAGAGCGTGGGTTCTTCGAGGTTGTTTTTTGCTCAATTGAAATCGCAGGAGATAATCCTTCGATAGAATCCACATCCGGCTTTTGCATGAGCTCAAGAAACTGGCGAGCATAAGCAGAAAGGGATTCGACATAGCGTCGTTGCCCTTCAGCGTAGATCGTATCAAAGGCGAGAGACGATTTGCCGGACCCACTGAGGCCCGTGATAACAACGAGTTCGTTTCTGGGTAAATCAACACTGACGTTTTTCAGGTTATGTTCTCTCGCGCCACGTACGGAAATAGTGCGGGATTCCTGTATTGAACTCATTTTATCGCCTGTAAATGTTTTGCAAATGTTCTCGTTGGAATATATATGGACGAACAGTGAACAAAATGCATCCTTTTTTATAAAATAGGGTGAATATTTTGCTTAAAACCTTTCAATAAAATGCGAACATCTTGCAGAAAAGAGATCCATCTTCTATTAGACGTTGGCTCTAGGCGACCCGACTGATAGGGTTCCAGATCAATTTTTTTAGATTCTAAAGTAAATCATAGGGAAGAAGCCATGGCTGGTAGTGTTAACAAGGTGATTCTGGTTGGTAATTTGGGGCGTGATCCGGAAATCCGTTCCATGCAATCAGGGCAGCGTGTGGCTAATTTGAACATAGCAACATCAGAAAGCTGGAAAGATCGTACTTCAGGTGAGCGTCGGGACAAAACCGAATGGCACCGCGTTGTTATCTTTAACGATCGTTTGGTCGATGTTGCCGAGAAATTCTTGCGTAAAGGCTCCAAAGTTTATCTGGAAGGCCAATTGCAGACCCGTAAGTGGACTGATAACGCTGGTGTTGAAAAATACACGACAGAGATTGTTCTGCAGAATTTCCGCGGTGAACTGACAATGCTTGATGGTCGTAACGATGGTCAAGGAGGCGGTGGCTTTGGCGATTCTTCTGGCGGTGACGCCGGTGGCTTTGGCGGTAGCGGTAGCTCAGGCGGCGGATATGGCGGCGGCTTCGGTGGTGGTTCCTCTGGCGGTGGTGGCGGATCGACAGGCGGCAGTGCCCCGGTTGATGACCTTGACGACGAGATTCCATTCTAAGTATATTAGAATGTAGTCAATTAAAGCGGCTCTTTTGGGCCGCTTTTTTATTTCTATGATGGATTAAAGGTAATGATCAAAACTGATCTTTTACATTTCGAGCAGCTTTCTAAGGAACAGCTTTATCAGGTTTTACAGCTTCGTTCCGATGTCTTTGTTCTGGAGCAGAAATCTTTGTATCGGGATATGGATGGGCAGGATGCCGTTGCCTGGCATGTGCTGGCTTATGGCGACGAAGATGCTGTTGTGGGCGTTCTTCGTATTCTAAAAGATCCTAAAGATAAAAGCTGTTTCAAGATTGGCCGGGTCGCTGTTGCGAAGATAGCCAGAGGGCAAGGGATCGCTGTTGAGCTAATGGAGCGGGCACACGGCTTTATTGCGAAGCAAGATGCTGCTGAAAGGATTGAGATTTCAGCACAGGAGCATTTACAGAAGTTCTACAATAATCACGGTTATGTCACCGTTTCTGATGAACCTTATGATGATGCTGGTATACCGCACGTTGACATGATACGTGCTGCATAAAACGGTGTGAATTAGCGACTTGACAAATTAAAATAAAGTAGAATTTGTTGATTTAAAGTTGAGATCAAAAAATTATTTAAATTCAATCCTGTAGAACTTAATTTTTCCCTCTCTTTTTACACACAATTTGTTGTAGCTACGCGATGAATTTGTTACATTTCATGTGATTTTTTTTTAGCCTGAAACAAGTTGAGTTCCAGTGTTGTGCTGTACTCGGTTTGAAAGGGCCTTTCTGTTAAACAGAAACAGGATAATTACGTGACTTCGAACTCTGATACATCATCCGATAACCAGGATGTTTTTCCGGTAACTATTGAAGACGAAATGAAACGATCGTACCTCGATTACGCCATGAGCGTTATCGTGTCGCGTGCTCTTCCAGACGTCAGAGACGGCCTTAAACCGGTACACCGTCGTATTCTCTATGCGATGAAAGAGTCCGGCTACGACTGGAACAGAGCTTATCGTAAGTCTGCCCGTATCGTCGGCGACGTGATGGGGCAGTATCACCCGCATGGTGACCAAGCCATTTACGATGCTATGGTTCGAATGGCGCAGGATTTCTCTATGCGTCTGCCTCTGGTTGATGGCCAGGGTAACTTTGGTTCCATGGATGGTGATCCACCCGCGGCGATGCGTTATACGGAATCTCGTCTGCAGCGCGTTTCCAGTGAAGCACTTTTGGAAGATATTGATCGCGATACGGTTGATTTCCAAGACAACTATGATGAATCCACGAAAGAGCCGATTGTTCTCCCAGCCCGTTATCCAAACCTTTTGGTCAATGGAGCTGGTGGTATTGCGGTTGGTATGGCGACAAACATCCCGCCGCATAACCTCGGTGAAGTCTTGGATGCTTGTTGTGCCTTCGTGGACGATCCAGAACTATCCATTGATCAGTTGAACGAGATTATCCCCGGACCTGATTTTCCGACGGGTGGTGTTATTCTTGGGCGTACAACAATTCGCGATGCCTATCATACTGGACGCGGCTCTATTGTTATGCGCGGTAAGGCCGAGGTTCAGGAAATCCGCAAGGATAAGATGGCGATTGTTGTCACCGAAGTTCCTTTCCAGGTAAACAAGGCCAGAATGCTTGAAAAGATCGCGGATATTGCCCGTGATAAGACAATCGAAGGCATTACTGATATTCGCGATGAAAGTGACCGTCACGGTGTTCGTGTCGTTGTTGAGCTGCGTCGTGATGTCGAGCCGGAAGTGATTCTGAATCAGCTTTATCGCTATAGCCCGCTGCAAACGTCCTTTGGGGCTAACATGCTGGCGTTAAATTCTGGTCGCCCAGAGCTACTGGATTTGAAGTCAATTATTTCTGCATTTATCGCATTCCGCGAAGAAGTGATTACACGCCGTACTATCTTTGAGCTGAATAAAGCACGTGATCGCGCGCATCTCTTGGTTGGTTTGGCGATTGCTGTTGCGAACATTGATGAAGTGATCGAGCTCATTCGTGCCGCTTCTGATCCTGTGATTGCGCGCGAACAGCTTATGGACCGTCCGTGGCCTGCTAAGTATGTGGAACCACTTATTAAATTGATTGATGAGCCGGGCCGAAATGTTGATGGTGATGGCAACTATTTCCTTTCTGAAGCACAAGCGCGTGCGATTCTAGAGCTACGTCTACAGAGATTGACCGGTCTTGAGCGGGATAAGATTGCCAAGGAATTGGAAGATATTTCGGATCAAATCCGTTATTATCTTGAAATACTCGCTTCTCGCGAAAAACTTCTTGGTATCCTGCGCGAAGAACTCATCGAAATGAAGGCCAAATATGCCACGCCACGTCGTACGGAAATTCTGGACGGTGTGTTCGGGTATGACGATGAAGATCTTATCCAGCGTGAAGACATGGTGGTGACTGTTAGTCACAGTGGCTACATCAAACGTGTTCCACTAAGTACTTATCGTGCGCAGCGTCGTGGTGGTAAGGGCCGTTCTGGTATGGCGACAAGAGACGAGGATTTTGTATCACAGATCTTTGTTTGTAATACGCATACGCCAGTTCTCTTTTTCTCTTCCCGTGGTATGGTTTACAAGATGAAAGTTTACCGTTTGCCACCTGGGACACCGACATCACGCGGAAAAGCGCTGGTTAATATGTTGCCACTGCAACCGGGCGAGACGATCTCTACAATGATGCCGCTTCCTGAAAACGAGGAAGCTTGGTCAGAAATGTACGTTATGTTTGCGACATCAACAGGTGGTATCCGTCGTAACAAACTGTCTGATTTCACCCGTGTAATGGCGAATGGTAAAATTGCCATGAAGCTGGAAGATGAAGACAGCAGATTGATTGGCGTGCAGACCTGTACTGAACACGATGACATCATGCTGTCTACAGCGCGTGGTAAATGTATTCGCTTCCCTGTGAATGGCGTTCGTGTCTTTGCTGGCCGTACATCGACAGGTGTGAGAGGGATTTCTCTCGCTGAGGGTGATTCTGTTATTTCCATGGCGATTATCAATCATATGGATGCAGATTCAGAAACCCGTGATCAATATCTTCGTTACGCAAGTGCTAAGCGTCGCAGTGAAAACGCGGATGAGGGCGAGTTTGATCCATCAGCACTAGAGACGACACTGTCTCAGGAGCAGCTTGATAGCATGGCTGAAAGAGAGCAGTTCATTCTGTCGATCTCTCAGGATGGTTTGGGTAAACGTTCGTCTTCTTATGAATACCGTGTGACCAGCCGTGGCGGTAAAGGGATTGGTAACCTTGATCTTTCAAGAGCCAAGGGTAAAACAACGACTGTTATTTCCGTGTTCCCAATTGATGAGACGGATCACATTATGTTGGTAACAGATGCAGGAAAGCTCATTCGCTGTCCTGTGCACGACGTTAGAATTGCAGGACGTTCAACACGTGGTGTTAACCTGTTCAACGTCGCAGATGATGAAAAAATTGTTTCTGTTTCCCGCTTGGCGGATGACGGTGAGGGCGAAGATGACGAAAACGAAAATCTTGAGGGTGCCGTTGCCGACGGAGCTGAAGGCGCAGAAGGTGTCGAAGCTAATGATGTGGTAGAAAGTGATGCCGCAGAAAGCGCGCCGGAAGCATCTGGTGATGATAAAAGCGGGGAGTAATCCCCGCAACCTAACGAAGAAGAGCTTAGGGCATGACGAAAAAACACGTTGGGCTTTATCCCGGTACCTTTGACCCTGTAACTAAGGGGCACATGGATATTATTACCCGTGGGTGCCGCGTGGTCGATAAACTGGTCATTGCCGTTGCACGCAATGACCGTAAGGGGCCGTTGTTCAGTACTGAAGCGCGTGTGAGTATGGTGTTGCACGATACGGCTCCTCTACGAGACAAAGGGTTTGAAATAGAAGTGCTGCCCTTTGACAATCTTCTGGTGAATTTTGCCCGCGAAGTTGGTGCAGGGGTCATTCTTCGGGGGTTGCGTGCGGTTTCTGATTTCGAGTATGAGTTTCAAATGGCGGGAATGAATGCCCGCCTTGATGCTGAAATCGAAACCGTATTTTTGATGGCTTCTGAAAAACAACAGTTTATTTCGTCACGATTTGTTAAAGAGATTGGATATCTTGGTGGAGATATCGCCTCTTTTGTTAGTCCTGCAACGAAATTAAAGTTGGAAGAGAAGTTTGAAATTATGCGTAAATCCAAGGATTAACCTACTTTTAAGCGCAATCCGTCTCTTCTGATTTAAAAATATTCCTTTTTTTACGGTTGAAGACAAAAAGGCTGTTGACCGAATCAATAAGTGGTTCTATCTTCCGCCTCGCTTACCGCATTACACTTTAATGTCGGAAAGCAATTGAGAATGGGCCCTTAGCTCAGCTGGTAGAGCGTCCGACTTTTAATCGGCAGGTCACAGGTTCGAATCCTGTAGGGCCCACCATTCTCCCCAGATTATTCTGGTTTTACTATATTACAGAATGGGCCCTTAGCTCAGCTGGTAGAGCGTCCGACTTTTAATCGGCAGGTCACAGGTTCGAATCCTGTAGGGCCCACCATTCTGTACAAAACACCCCGCTTTTTAGCGGGGTTTTGTTTTTCTGTTTCCCAAATACCATAACTTGTCTTGCCCGTTTTCTTTGGAAATAGCCTTGTTCACTTTCTCTGGGAATAATAACCTTAGAGGAAACTGAAATACTTAAGTCTGTTACGATGGCTCGTATAAAGTATCTCAGATAAAAATACTCTTTGCTTAAAAGGAAAAAAACGTGTCCCAGAAACCACTTGGTCTGATTTGCGCTATACCAAATGAAATCCAACACTTTGGGTCAGCTTTTGAAAAAACGAGCGAAAAGCAGATAGCAGGTTTTTTATTTTTTCAGGGCAAGCTTGATGGGGTTGAAACTGTGCTTGTCGAAGCTGGCATGGGCAAGGTTAATGCCGCGGTGGTGACAACTTTGCTTATCGAGCAATTCAATTGTCGCGTGGTTCTCTTTTCTGGCGTTGCTGGTGGCGTTGATCCAAAGCTTGGGGTTGGTGATGTTATTATCGGAACCAAGCTTATCCAGCACGATTATGGGATGATTGTGTCTGACAAGCTAACGACCTATCAACCCGGACACCTACCTATCCATCTGCCAACTGAAAAACTTGGTTATGATGCGGATGCAATTCTTATCGACAAGTTGCTTCAAGAACTAGAAGGTTTCGATCTTCCAATGATCTCAGCGGAAGCTGCTGGTGGGAAAGCCCGTAAACCTGTCATTACGTCTGGAACTATTTTAACGGGCGATCAGTTTATAGGCTGTACTGTTGCGAGAGACAGGCTTTGTAATGAGCTAGGTGGCCTTGCTGTTGAGATGGAGGGGGCGGCAATAGCACAGGTGGCGGAACACTATAAGGTGCCTTTTATTATCATACGGTCGCTGAGTGATCTCGCGGGGCAAGAGAGCACTATGGACTTTATCAAATTCCTTGAAGAAACCGCTGGCGGTGCTGCGTTAGTCCTCAGACGTATTATCCGGTTGTTATGAGGGTGAAGGATAGGGGACAGTCCATAGGATATTACATAGGCATCGTGCTTGCAGGGTTATTCTTTATATCATTGGGGAGAGCTTTTGCTGACGCGGATAACTCTCCACGCTTTATAAGCCCTGTTGACTGCTCTGTGCCTTTGGAATGTATCATTCAGAATTATGTCGATGCGCGTCCTGGTACAGGGTATCGCGACTACACCTGTGGAACGTTAAGCTACGAGCGTCATAAGGGGACCGATTTCAGGGTTCTTAGTTATGATCTATACCTTAAAGGGGTTCCTGTTCTGGCTGTTGCCGATGGCATTGTTTTGCATCAAAGGAGCGATGCAAGTGACGGTGATTATATTTTAAAGGGTGATAGAGCTGTATATCGGCAAGCGGTTGGCAATAACGTTGTGATAGATCACCTGAACGGATGGCAAACAACTTACGCGCATTTGAAAAAGGGGTCCGTTACGGTGTCTTCAGGGGATAAGGTTAATGCTGGTGATGTTATTGGGATTGTTGGTTTAAGCGGGAAAACCGAGTTTCCGCATTTACATTTTCAAACGTCCTACAATAAGAGCCTGATAGATCCGTTCACCGGAGAAAAGCCATCTGGATGCATAACCCCGACGAAAAATTCTTTGTGGAATTTGCCCGATGGAAAATTTTTTGAATATAAAAGCACGGGAATTGTTGATGTAGGTTTTGCCGGTCAGCCTCCTGAACAAAAGCTCTTGGCATTTCATAGTGAACAAAAAGGAATATCTGTGAGTGAGAACCCTGAATTTCTAGTATTCTGGGGGGAGCTTTGGGGACTTAGAATTGCAGATCGTCTTACATTGAAATTTAAAGATCCAAAGGGCGAGATTATAACAAACCAGACAATTCTAAAGAATAATCAGGCGTCATTCATGTATTATAATGGGATGAAGCGTCCAAAATCTGGATGGATTAACGGAACATACACAGGAAAAATTACACTGGAAAGGCTTGTTAATCGAAAGTGGCAGGTTATTGCTTCAAGTCAAAAGCAACAGGTCTTACCGTAAAGCCTTAAATACTTAAACTTGTATGTCCAAGTTTTGGCCGCGATCCTGATTTGCGTTAAACTGTTTAGAATCAGCAGATGCTTCGCTGTTTTCAACAGGACGCTTCGTTTCCACAGCTGCTTGTGAATTCTTTTCAGCAACGCTGATATCTATAGCAGCAGCAGGTTCAGAGAACCTAACTGTGGGTTGGAAAGATGTCGCATTAATATTCATAGTTGCATCCTGACACAAACACATTAACTAAGTGTTAATAGATATAAGGAATTTTTTGGTGATTTAAAGGGAAAAAAACCTTTTAGTTCGCCTGATGTTTCGTTAATCAGGTCCTTTAAATTTAATGTCGGAGATCGGAAGCGTGGATAACAACGAAATTACCAGCGTAGAAAAATACTTGCGTCAGACTTTTGGGAACGAGGCAATTGCGCTTGATAGAAAAACTAAGAAGGCTGATTCTATCGAGGTGAGTCTTGGTGGTGAGTTCATTGGCGTTATATATAAAGATGAGGAAGATGATGATCTATCCTATTCTTTTAATATGGCTATTTTGGCAGACGATTTACCAAAATAAGATAATCATTATATTTGGGCATAAGGTTGAGTTTTCGCACTGACTTAAAAGTGTTTCAAATTGTGATTTAGCGACTACTTTATGATGCCCGGGCTTTAATCATGAACGATTGATTCCGGGTATTTTATTTTTGACGGTTATCAGGAATCGTCTGTTTTGGTCGCGCAATCAATGCAAAGCGTGACTGTTGGGTCTAATTCTAAGCGCTTTATTTGAATTTCCTCGTCACAACGAAGGCAATAACCATAGTTGCCGTTCTGTAACCGCGTGAGAGTTGTCGCTATCTTATTTAGCTCCACTTGTCGGCGTCTTTCAGATTCAAGAGACATAGCCTGTGATTGTAAGGCGTCCATTCGTGATAGTCTGCCGACTTTACTTTGATCCAGTTCGACGACGTCTCTGGATTGCTGGCTGGATGTGCGAACATCAGAAATTTCTGTTTTTCGCTTTTCCAATTTAGTGGCTACCTTTTTAAGGTTGATGTTTATGTTTTTATCAGACATTTAGCCCCGCTATTCGCTTTTAAAGGCATCATAGCAAATAAATGGCTCCAGCAGTATAAAATAGAAGTTTCTTGGAAAATAGAAAACGCCCCGGAACAAAACAGGGGGACGGCCAAATGGGGGTTACCATGAACAGGCATGGTATGGCCAACGTCTCGTTCCGGGGCGTTAAAGAGAACATATCAAACCTAATCAGAAACAGGTTGTGATGTTTCTGTGTCTAAACTGAGTTTCTAAATCAGTAATTTAACGAAGATTAACAAAGTATTACCTCGAAGAGTGCGAAGTTTTATGCAAAAACAGCTTACGATTAGCTTATTCGTATGGTTACAGTTTTTCTTGTCTTGAAGGGATGAAGCATAGCTTCATAAAACCGTCTGGGACGATTTTAAAGCTCTGATAAAAGCCTCTTTTAAACTATAGAAGCGAGAAGCATTTGATTTATCCACAACAAATTTCAGTTTTTTGAAATTTTTCGTTTGCCCTTTCTGAGTGGATCAGTATATATCCCCATCAGCAACAACGATGCGGTCGTGGCGGAATTGGTAGACGCGTAACGTTGAGGTCGTTATGGGCTAATAGCCCGTGGAGGTTCAAGTCCTCTCGACCGCACCAAAATTGGTATGTTGTTGCTTTAAAAGACTTAATGATTCCCCAGGAATTTTGATAATCAAAATTATTTGCTTTACTCAGGGCACGTAACTGATCGGGAATTCAGAGCCTTTTAGGCGATGCGGCAATGGCGGAATTGGTAGACGCGCTAGCTTCAGGTGCTAGTTCCCTTTATGGGAGTGGAGGTTCAAGTCCTCTTTGCCGCACCATTCTATTCGTGACCTAATATTCTTCATTATAATTTGATCGTCGTACCCAAAAAATTCCACCTATCAACAAAATTTAAGTTGGCGGGGTAGGGAAGTTTAGTCAATTACTGCATTTAGAGATAGTGTGTTCTTGATACTGATAATCAAGGGATTTTAGGATGTGAACTTAGTCGATTGAACATTTTATGTCTAAACAAGTACTGAATGATCAGGACGTTGACTTCCTTTTTCCAAAGCTGGTTGCCAGTAGCTTCATATTTTTCACTTTACAAAAGAAACGCTCGATAATATCTCGCGTTGATAACGTTTTTCATGGGGAATCGTTTTTGAGTAATCCTTCTAAAGGCTGACAGCCATAGCACATTCATTTGATATGGCTCATTTTGATTTTTTTAGGCGGGAAAAAGCCATATCAGGGACAATGGCAGAGGTGGTACTTCTTTGCACCGTCAAAAACATCATAAGAAGCCTTCAGAGCCCTTATTCTCTCTACTAGAGATATATCCGAGTATAGACCCTTTAATGTCGCGCTATGAAGCGCAAAGATCACATGTAGTAAGAGATGGAATTGGGTTACTGTTCAGATATCAATAACGCTCACTATTCTTTACCACGTTTTATGGTGGTTGTATCAACACTTCCAACCCAAGGTCGACCCGTATCGTCAACAGCAACAGTATCTAATATTATATTGTTTACCCTATCAAAGCTATTGTTCGCGCCGTTCCATTTGTAAAGTTTATTAGCTAAGTCCACTATATATACAGATCCCTCAGAGCCAATATTGATCTGACTTGCTGATTGGCCTGAAAAAGGGCGTTTTTCAAATCGCTGTCCCGTCCATTGCATGACTTCATTGCTTTTATTTATAATCCAAACGTCTTCCCCGGTTCCAACAGAGACGTCATTGACCAAACTATATGTACTAAATCGCAAAAATGTTTGGGAGGAGGGTTGTTTTTTATACAGGTAGCTCTTGCCGCCAGAAAAAGCGAATATGGCAAATACTGTATCGTCTGGTGCAATAGCGACGCCAGAGTTTATTCCACCTGAAACAGTGTACTCTTTTAACGTTCCGCCAATTTCACGAAAAAGTCCGACTTTTGCTTTTTGTAAGTCGTTTATATAAACCCAAATGCCTCCTTTTGAATCTACAGCAAAATCACTAAATTCATAGCCTATATTTCCGATTTGAGTATCTTGTCTTTGAAATGATTTACTCGTTTCTTGAAAGCGCGTGAATTGTCCGGTCTGATCTGCGGCATATACTTTACCGTCATTTCCTATATCCAGATAGACAACATCCATTGGGTTTAAATCCCCTAGGCCAAGAGTTTCAAACCGCATGTTTTTAACAAATGTAAATCCAGCGACTTGATTTGAAATCGGCGTATCAGTGACACCTGTGCCTACTGTTTCATCGCTTGTTGTTGCTGCAACTCTAAGGTCCTGTTCTTCTTCCCTTGTAAAGAACTGGGATGACAGAACTATATTGTCATCCGTCGCGACCCAAGGATATCCAAAAGGCCCAGATGCGACATCCTTGACCTCCATTCCCAGAGTTGGGACGATTATGAAACGCCCAACTTCTTCGTCAAACCGCATTAATCTCGCTGTATTTGAAACAATCCACACACGTCCATCAGGGCCGATAGAGAGACTATTGGCTTTTTGCCCTAAAACGTCGCAGGAATTTTCCCCGCAACGTTGAACCAATTTATCGTTGCGAATTGTCCATGGATGCCCATCTGGATCAACCGCAACTAACACCCCATTTCCAAATATACGCTCAAACCGCTTTTCTTCTGCCCGAAACTTAAATAAAACCCCTGATGAATTTGCAATAATAACGCTGCTATCCCCCCCGATTGCAATGTCAGAGGCCGCTGCGTTACGTATTTGCTGCCAATCCCGCCCATCATGACGAAAAACACGGCCTAGAACAGAAATTCCCCAAGGATTACCCTCGGGATCAACGGCTATACGTGCTAACGAGCCTGGAAAGTTTTCAAACGACTTTCGACGATTGGACCACCGGAGCACATTTCCAAATTCATCTAAACCAAAGATGCTTCCATCTCGACCAATTGATAAAAAAGAAGCTAACTTTCGTGTATTTACAAACATGAAGTCCGTCGGACCAGAAATGGTTGCAGGATCGATTACGCTAGCTAATTGTGGATGAGAGCCAGCTGTTCCTGTTGTTTCTGATTGTGGTGATGTTGTAACCTGAGGAGGTGTGATGCTTGCCGCTGATTCGACCAATGCTGATTGGGATGGTGCGGTTTGAGACGGGGCTGATTGAGATGGTGCAGAATTAGTCGAAACCGTGATTGAAGGTGCATTGATTTCCTGAACTTTTTGATCAATTTTTGTCGTACCTTCAGGTTTTAATTCCTTATCAACCCAGATGCGCCCATCACGTTGAAGCGCCCAGAGGCCGCCTTGAGGTGTAATGGCGACACTGGAGACACCCTGTGTCTGTCCAATCAGATCCCAAGATTTGTTTTGAATGTTTAATAGACGAATATTACCTTCCGGTGTAACGATAGCGACTTTTCCATCTGGGCCAGTTGCGATGTCGATTGCTTGACCAAAGTGGTTTATCCAGGCACCGTCCTTTAAAACCTGAACACTCCCATCCTGTGCTATCCTCCATAGGTTCTGATCTGCTGCAACCGTAATACGCACCGCATCGCCGGGAATATCGTGCCATTCACTGCGTAGAGCATACCATTTCTGGATGCGACCATCCTGTTTAACAATATAAACATTGGCCAGAGCATCCGCAGCAACATCAAGTACTTTTGTTGACTTTAGCTCCCACCATAACCCGTTGTATCTGTGAACATTGCCGTCCTTATCTATTGCCCAGGGACGATTTCCTTCAGCTGCGCTGATACGCATAAAGTGGCCTGACATAGTGCGCCACCGTTGTTCTACCTTATCCCAGCGCCATACAGCGCCGTCCATCCCAAGGGCATATCCTTGCCCTTCGGAATTAATAGAAAGGTCAATGGCACGCCCCGGTACGGAAAACCAAGTGTCTTTTTGCGACTGTGCGAAACTGGTAGTTGACGCTGAAAAAAACATTAAAAAGGTAAAGAAGAATCGTAAAAATACTACACTCAATGTACGTTTCAACAGTTCAATCCTTTGAATAATGTGATTGAAATCAATATTATTGCTTTAATATTCTTTTTTGCAGCATTGATATATTCTGCTGTACTGTTCCGTCTTTTTGCCAAGATAGAACTTCCACATCACCAGTTCTAAATTCTTCAAAGAAAATCTGTCCCTGTAAGCTTTCAATAACGTCATTAAAGGCTGGGCGAGGAGAGAACCAGTTTTTATGCCGTTGTTCTAACCGTTCTATCTCTTGCTCGTGAGGCGTAAGACTTTCAATGGTTTGTTCTCTGCGATCATGTGCTTGGCGCACATAGTGGGGGCGACGCGGTGTAAGTAATATTAATACCGAGCGTTCAAATTCCCGTTCTGTTCGCTGTGAAAACACCATATTCAATACGGGGATATCCATCAAAATGGGAACACCGTCTGCTGATTTTGACGTTTCGCGTTCGCTTAATCCGCCCAGAATCAATGTTTCGTCAAACTTCATGGTAACGGTGGAATTCACGTTTGTTTTTGTTGTATCCAGACGGAACTCAAATACCACGGAATTAGAAGGATCGGTTAAGAAAGTTCTCTCAGCAACAACATGTAGGCGGATCATGTCATCTGGAAGAATTTCGGGCGTTATTGCTAGTTTTACGCCGACTTCTTTCTGAACAGATACGCTATCCCCATTCCCACCAGAAACCGCCGCGGCCAAAATTTCCGTGCCAGAGAAAAATTCAGATGTTTGCCCTGTTTGAGCAACCAAACTGGGTTTTGCCAACACTTTGTTGCTGGCATCCGCTGAATTGGCAATGTTAAGGGAGTAATTGACTGCGGGTATAGAAATTAGTCGGGTAATTGTCTGCGTTTTTTGGGCTAGCCCCGTACCTAAGGAATCTTTGATTAAAGTCGATCCGAAACTAAACCCAGGTTGCCCCGTTAAACTGTCTCCGAATTGTAATTGCAGACCGTTTAAGAGGTTGACGCCTCTCGTGTCACGAACATCTTCTTGTGTACCGATCAAAACAACATCAACGACAACCATGGAAGGGTCATTGAACTGGTTGCTATCTCCGAAAGAAGAGCTTTCAGAACCCTGACCATAGGGTTGAGATCCAGATTGAGAGCTTCCATAGGGGTTACTTTGGCTATATGCGCCGCTATTAGATGATCCATTGCCGTACGGAGAGGTGCTATTCGATGTACTGTATGGATTGCTGCTATATTGCGCCTTTAAGATCTTGGCATCTGTGTTATAAAAATGGTTCCACCCCTTGATTCGTCGCTCAAGCGAAGAAATGTCGGTCTGGTCTTCAGCTCGTTCGCGAAAATAGTCTGCAAATTCTTTTGCTTTTCTTGTATCATTCATCGCCGAAAGGCTGAGGCTCATGGCTTTTAGAACATGAGGTTCTTCTAACTTTTGAGGATCTATTTCCACCAACTGATTGAGGGCTGCTTCTGCTGTACGGGGGTCGCGGGCATAATAAGATGCAGTTGCCAAATTATATAAAACAAAGGGGTCATCAGCATGGTGTTGAGCAACAGCGGCAAAATTTTTCTGAGCAAGTGTATAGCGCCGTTGATCCATATAGAGATGCCCTAATTGATATTGAGCGGCTAAATTACCTGGCTCAAACCTAAGGGCCTGCTTATAACCTTGCTCTGCAAGGTCCAATTTTGTCGCATCTCCTGCCTTAGACATTAAATGATATGCAAATCCATTAAGTAATTGCAGATCCGCGTTCGTAATATCCATTTTCAATGCCAAATTAATCAGCCGCGATGCTTCCTTTAGCTTATTTTCACGCATCTTCTCAATGCCGGCTTTGACTAATTCCTGAACGGCACTTGTTTGATATGTTGTCGCAACCTCAAACTTTTCTGGCATATTGTTTTCAGTGACGTTCTTAGAAGCATCTCCTATCGTTTGGCACCCACTTAGAAGAAAAAAACCTGCTACAAAAACAGCCTTCTGCTTCACAGAATTAATTGACATCTTGGACCTACTCTATTGGTGTTTTGGGAAAGTAAAAGGTACCGTCGAAAGCGCGATAGCGTCTTCCGACGGTTAACGTGGGTGAGGGAGGTTAGCGATAAACCGCCATTGTGCCATTAGGCCTAACGATCCAGATCTCATCGTTTAAACCGATCGACAAAGAAATTGCTTTTTGCGCATCAACTTTTTGCCAATCTTTACCATCGAGCCGGTAAATTGTATTACTACCACCTATGTGCCAAACGGAGCCATTTGAACCAACAGCGACCTCATCTGCGGCACCGGGAACGCGTGCCCATTTTTGATCAGCAAATCGATAAATTTCTCTATTTAGTCCGACCGCCCAAGTGGCGCCGTCTTTACCTGCGGAAACTCGTGATAGGCGGCCAGGCATCTTAACCCACCCACCTGTACCCATTTGATATATGGTTGAGTTACCACCAACATGCCATTTGACGTCCTGACTATCGACAGCAATGTTACTTGCCCATCCCGGCACTTGCCTTTTCTTCCCGTTAGACCAGACATCCCACATATTTCCGTTTGCATCCAAAGCAAAGGCTTGGCCAGCAAGACGTTTTGCTCTGATTTCAGCGATGGAAGTCAAACCGGTGTTCAACCAGCCCGATTGTCCAGACAATCTGACATACAAATTGCCCTTACCGCCGATATGCCAAACATCTCCGCTGGAACTCGTACTAATTTGAGAAGCCTGCCCCGCAACATCAGTCCATTTTGCTGGTCCCTTAAAGGCATCAGATACGACGGTTGTTTTCGTAACTTTACTTTGGTCTATCAGTATCTGGGTAAAGCTAATTCCATCGCTTTGGGTGACAGTTGTTGTGCTGTCCTTGAACATACCTTTCTCAGCCATGGGGGATTTCGTATCCTGATCATGTTGGAAAAGGATAATTGCATTGTCCGGACGTATTGCCCATAGACTGGCGACAGAACCCGAGCCAAGTCTGTCAATACTACCGCCTTTCAAGGGCTCCCAACGATTATTGTGGATCAATCGGTAGGCTTCGCTATTCATTCCTGTAATCCAAACAGCGCCGTTAACGCCCAACGCGACGTCTTTTGCTTTTTTATTTGCGTTGGTCCATTTTCCAGAGAAATGATAGTGGAGGTTATTATTTGTATCAATTATCCAAGCGATATCGCCTGGACCGGCAGCTATCTTTGTGGCTTTGGGCCCGTTTACTCGGCGCCAGTTACCATTCTGATTTTCGGTATAAATTGAATTATTACCGCCAACATGCCATTTGACCCCTTCTGAATTCACGGCGATGTCAGCTGCCCAGCCAGAGATCTTGCGATGTTTACCAGCATTAAGAATGCTCATCGCCCCGTCTTTATCTAGAATAAATGCAGTTTTTGCTGTCGCCATTGCGGCAACTTTCATTGCATTAGAGATTTTGGTTTTTTGCCATTTTTTGTCGGATTTTATGTTTGCGGTATAAACGTCACCGTTTTTAGACACATGCCAAACATCGCCAGCAAGACCACTTGAAATTTGTGCTGCACTTCCGGCCACATTGTACCATGTCCAGTCTTTAGTCTGGAATACTAACGGGTCAGATACTAGCTCGTGCTTTGCAAGGTTTTCATTAGAGGCTTTTTTGATCTGAGCCAGTAACGATGATTTTGGTTTCGCGTTTCCTGTTGCTGCCAGCGCCCAGTAACTAAAAATCTTGGGGGCGTCATCCTTATTCTGACTAATGGTTCGCAAGCTAGGTCTATAACTTTTCGCTTGGTGCAAATACCGTTCGAGTATTGGGCGGGCATCTGCCTTGTCAATGTTTTTGGTCAGCTCTGCTTCAAACACGAGAATAAAAAATTCAAATGCTATTTGAGGTCCTGAAATAGCCATCATTTTAGAGGCTAACTTACCCGCTGTTAAACCTGTCTTTCCAGCATTTGCTGCCGTTTTTGCAACATCATCCACGGCACCCGTGAAATTCTTGGCAACAGCTGCGGCCTCATCACCTTCACCAAGCGTCTTAACTGCAGCCTTTCCTAAGTCAGTCGTCTCGTCTGCAAATTCTTTCAAGAAGTCTTCTGACAGCTCTTCCGTTAAATCTTCCGTCCGGTTATTAAAAATTCTATAGATCATTTGGTCGGCTAACGAACCATCATCTGCTTTAATGAAGTTGCTCGAAAAGAGACCAATTGTCGGTGTTGCGGCAGCCATGTTAATTAGTGCGGACCTTGCAATCACTTGCCTGAAATCGGGTGGAACGGGCATTTGGTCAGAAAATAACATGAGCATATTGCTTCGCATATGTTTTGCATCTTCTTCCTGTCGCTTCTTTAATGCCGTTTTACGCGCCAAAAACCAGTTGTCATAGGCGGTAAGGGATTCTTGGGCCAAATAAGCTTTGTACCCAGAAATAAAACCTTCGAAAGATCGAATAAGGCGTCCTTCTGGACTATTTGCTGCAACCCTTTTTTTATTATCGAGAGAGATATCCAGAATATGTTTAAGCATTACATAGCGGAGTGCTAAGTTTTCCTCTGGATATTGCGCCATCTCTCGCCAAAGATCGTCGATTGCCTGTTGGCGATTGATCCCAATTGCCTTACCCAAATCAACGGCAACTTTTTCCAACTTAGTACGTTCTTTGATAAGAGCTATGGCAACTTCAGCGGCCCCATCAAGTAGAAAAACTCCTTTTTGGGGTAATTTGGGCATGTCCCACGCGATATTTGGTGCATTGCATGCCTGGTTGGAATCTACTGGGAAAAGACTTCTTTCGTGATTACTGGGGCATTGCCAGCAGCTACCTATGACAGTTCCTTTAGTTTTTTTGGGATCCCAAAAGGCATCGTCGCCATAAACTTTACATCCTGCTTTTTTGATCTTTTTTGCTGGTTTGGCCTCAAATAACGGACGACCACATGCTTTCTTTCCGTTTACAGGGAAAACGGTCCGCTTGTAATCTTTCGGGCAAGTCCAGCAAGACCCGCCATCTATTAAATCATAAAAAGCATCATCAGATCCACAAGTGGCTGACGTGAAGTTTGCTGGTAACCATTTTAGACCATCAAGAAGACTTCCGGTTTCGCAGGCTTTGTCTTCATGAACCGGGAATACTGTACGGCGATACCCACTAGGACATGACCAGCAACCGCCGCCATTATGAAGATCGAAAAAACTACCTTTGGGGCAAAAACTCGCCTTTGAGAGCTTCGAAGCACGTTTTACATCAGAAAAGATGTCTTTATTGGTGACGCGATGGCAGGCTGTTTTGGTCGCGATTGAATCCGCGGAACGAACAAAACCTGATGGACACACCCAACATGCTTCCAGATCATAAATTTGACCAGCCGGACAACTGACAACTGGCGCGCCCATAAGTTTTCCAGGCTGATTTTCGCAAGCTTTTTGAAGTTTTCCGTTTGGTTCTATCCCCCCACAAACGGGCTTTGCACTACTTGGTGAAATATTCACAAGTAGTGCAATCAAAGTACCTAAAACAATAAAAAAGCAACGCATAAACCATACCCTTGTTTTGTCTAAGTCGCAGTTTTCTTCATTCGAAAATATAACTGTCTGCGAACAATATTCTCTTTAGGGTATTTGATTAGTATAGCTACATATATTCTTGTTTTGTATGCACAAGAGGTTGAATCGTATGCGCAAGAGATCGGTATGTTGGGGGTTCACTATCTCCTTAATCATTATCTCTTTAAATAGCGGGTACTAACACTGAAAACTTTAGGAAACTTTAGTCAATTTTCGTGCTTTTTTTGCAAAATTGGCAGGCGTAATATTAAATTGCCTGGTAAAGGCCTTAGAGAAATTGGTGCTGTGATTATATCCCACCGTCCAAGCAATTTCCTTCATAGCCATGTTTGTCTGCTCAATAAGATTTTTTGCTTTATTCAATCGTATAGATCTTAAATACTCAAAAACTGTGTCACCGTACAATGATTTGAAAATTAGATTTAGCTTCTTTTCTGTGATGGAAAGTTCTTGCGCCAGATCTGCGAGACAGGGTGGGTCCTGCATATCTGCCATCAATAGTTCCAACGCCGCTTCTGCTTTTTGTTTACATGCTTGTGTAAGGCTGAATGTTTCTGGATTTGCTGCTTTGTGTAGTTTTTCTTCAACCAAAGCCATACAAAGAAGTGCCGTACCTTCCCAGCGAATTTGTTTTAAGGAACCCTGTGCTTCTACCTGAAGGTTACGATCTAAGGTTTCTCTCATGAAGTTATCGATTTGAAAGGGTACGGGAAGTGATCCAATTTCTTTTGGCTGTAACATTGGTTTGATCGTATCTGGTATCTGGTTGTCCAAATATCGCTTAAATACGTCAAGTGAGACGCAGAACCCTAAGCTCCGTACTGTTTGGTGCCCGGGTAAAGTGAACGTGACTTCTTCGCCAATATAGCGAAACATAAATCCCTGGTTTGGTGTGAAATGACATTCTTCTCCTTCAGGGGTTATCATGGAATAAGCCCCTTCGAGTGGTAACATTACACAAACTTGCAGAATTTTCGACGCGCCTCGGGCTTTCAGGATCATTTCCTGTTCAAGGGCAAATTCTTGATAGTCGACGTTGCCGCCATTGCGTAAATTTACCCGTTCAAGTCGAGTAGAAGCAACATCTTCAGGCTGTTGATGACCTTCTGAAACAACTAAATTATCGGTTTGACCATCTGCGCGTTCAACAGAGAGGTGGTATTTGTTTATTGCGTCACTGTCGTTCATATTATTCTTAATTATTCCCCGATTGTTTTTTTTGGTCATATTATACTTATTTATAGCGGAAAAGAAACAATCTTCAGGTTTAATATATGATAATCGACATTATGAGCAATGGTATCTTAACTCTCTAAAATGCAATATAAAAATCTATTTCGGCCGCCCGCTTGTTGAGTGTTCATTTTGATGCTTTTCTTAAACTTGGTTTGATCTGGTATAATTGAGAAATCTTCGGGACCAACTTTAGGATCTTGTTGCGAGCATTTTCGATAGATTGTGTGTGACGATCGTCGCCGAACTCTTGATATTCAGATCTAATTTCATGAAAATTTTCAACACCAAGATATTTACTCATGACTTTCACGTGGGGGCCAAGATGATTAATATTTTCTCTTATACCGCCTATTTCAAAACCGAATTCACCAGTTGATGTAATTAACACCAGTGTTTTTCCCGACAAGATCGGTTCTAGGGGATAGTCTCCGCGCGTTAAATCAAATGTAAAGGTCTTGTGGATACGGATAACTTGATCGAACCAAGCTTTCAAAGCTGCTGGCATCCCGTAGTTGTACATCGGTGATGACATTAGAATGATGTCGGCGCTGTTCACTTCGTCAATTAAAGTATCAGATAATGTTAGCAACTCTTTTTGGGCGTTTGTCCGATTTTTCTCATCTGTAAAAACAGCAGCAATCCAATCTTGATTTATGAAGTCTGGTGGGGTCTGGCCCAAATCCCGATAAATTATTGTGTCGGCTTGCCTTTGTTTTTTCCATTCCTTGATAAATCCGGCAGCCAAGGTTTTAGAGATAGAATTGTAACTTACTTCAGAGTTGTCTGTTCTGCGAGCACTGCTATCCAGATGTAGAATTGTCGTCATGGTATTTCCTCATATCGCGTAGTAAATTTATCAATATGAAATTATATTGTTCATCTGTGCCCTTTTGACAAAAGGCTATTTCTTATTTGTAGATGAGAAAAACTTATGTATAAGGTGAGGGATGTTTTCTCATCTTCCCCCTTTGAACAGTATCCGGGTTTTTGATTCCGCTGCGCGTTTAAAGAGCTTTAAAGCTGCTGCATCTGAATTAAATGTGACGCCGACAGCTGTGTCGCACCAAATTCGAGGCTTGGAAAATTCTCTTGGCACTCTTTTGTTTGAAAGAAAAACGCGCGCAATAGAGCTGACAGAAGAAGGCGAGAAACTCGCCCAAGTAGCTTATCTAGCTTTACGACAGCTTTCGACGGTTGTGTCTGAATTAACGAATACACAAACAACATTAACAGTAAGTACTACGGCGTCGTTTGCGGCAATGTGGTTGGTGCCCCGGCTCGAGAAGTTTCATCAACTCAATCCACAAATTCAGGTCGTTGTTAAAACTGGTGAGCAGCTAGATGATTTTGACCGGGATAAGAGAATTGATCTTATAATTCGCTACGGTCGTGATGATGTTGAATCTCTTCATAAAATTAAACTTGTGACAGAGACTGTTGGGGCTTATGCCACGCCGCGGTACCTAGAAAACACGCCCAGAATAGAAGATGCTTGTTTGATCGAGACGAAATGGAAAAACCAGGATTTACCGTCTATTTCGTGGGATAGAGTTGTTGCCGGAAAAATTGATGTGATAAATCGAAGACATTTTGACCTTGAACACCATGTTATTCAGGCTGCGTTGGCTGATCAAGGGGTCGCACTGGTAAGCTCTTTGTTAGTAGAGACTGCAATTAAACAAGGCTGGTTAGTGGCGTTTCCAAATCAACCTAGAATAACTGGGTTAGCTTATTTTCTTATGATCCCAATTCATAATGCACACAATCATAAGGTGAGGCGATTTCAAGAATGGCTTGTAAATGAATTTGTTGTCATATGAACAGCATCATTCTGATGTAAGATGATTGTCTGTTGGTTATCTGATTACGTATCTGATGCGCCAGAGTTTTCTAATTTGCTTCTTGAAAATGTGGGCTTTAAAAGCAATGTTTAGATACAAAGCACAGGCAGCCTGTCATGGTGTTTTGAATAGTTGTTAAATGGAACCTGAATATATGAAAGATAAAGGCGTTAAAGCCACTCACAAGTCGAAGCAATCCTTCGCGCAACGACTTAGTAACTATCTTCTTGCCGGGGTCTTGATAACTGCGCCTGTCACCATAACACTATGGCTTGCATGGAGAGCCATCACCTTTGTTGATAATCAGGTCACGCCGCTTATCCCCTTAAAATGGAACCCGGAAAACTACCTTCCTTTTGGTGTTCCTGGTTTGGGGCTGCTGGTTATTATTGTCGGATTGACTCTCATCGGTTTTTTGACCGCAGGCTATATTGGTCGGCTACTCAAACGTGCGAGTGAAGCAGTCGTTAAAAAACTTCCCGTGGTTCGCAGTGTTTACAGTTGGACTCAACAGGTTTTTGAAACCGTTCTTTCTCAAAACTCTACCGCTTTTAACGAGGTTGTGCTTGTTGAATATCCTCACCGAGGTTGCTGGGTTGTTGGCTTTATTACTGGGCGGACAAAGGGGGAAGTACAAAGCTTGACAGACGACACTGTCGTTAATGTTTTTGTACCAGCAACACCAAACCCAACCACAGGATTCTTACTTTTTATCCCCAAGCAGGATGTTCATCATTTGGATATGACGGTTGAAGAAGGAATTAAGCTTGTCATTTCGGGTGGGATACTTTCTCCCTCAGAAATCAAAAAACTTACACTAGAGGAAAAAGCTAATAAAGCATCTGAAGAAGCACATGCATACCAGAAACCAAGTGTTTTTACGAAGTTGAGAAACTATTTCTTTGGCGGCATGCTCGTTACGGCCCCGATAGGCCTTACGTTCTGGTTGGCTTGGGAAATCATTATTCTGATCGATAGCTGGGTGCGCCCGTATATACCGTTGAAGTGGAATCCGGAAAGCTATCTTCCCTTTGCGTTACCGGGGCTTGGTCTGTTTTTTATTTTTATAAGTTTGACGGTGATTGGTTTTCTTACCGCAGGGATTGTAGGGAAAACGTTGCTCCGAATAAGTGAGCGTTTGTTAGATCAAATGCCAGTTATTCGAACCGTCTACGGCGCAATTAAGCAAATTATTGAAACGATTTTTCAGGATCATTCCAATGCATTTCGCGAAGTTGTTTTGTTTCAATATCCGAGACCGGGGTCTTGGGCATTGGGGTTCTACACTGGGGATTCTAATCGTTTAATCAAAGATATCTCTGAAGACGAATCAATTAATATCTTCCTACCGACAACACCAAACCCAACGTCTGGTTTTTTACTTTTTGTTCCGCGTAAGGAAGCAAGAATGCTGACAATGTCGGTGGAAGAGGGCATTAAGATGGTTGTCTCTGGGGGAATAGTTACCCCTGAATATCATGCTCCGGAACAAGAGCAGGAAAAATTGACCGTAGAGACCGTTAATACTGATGTTACAGCGGGTCAAAACGGTGACGACGCGGAAACTCAAAAGGCTGCGTCGTAGGCCATAATTTTTAGCCCGACTTTAGATATTTAACTGCTGTATCTCTCTCGAAAAGATACAGCAGTGTGCGTAAAGCTTGCCCCCTAGGGGTTTGTAATGTTGGGTCTTTATCCATGATTAGTTTGGCATCATTACGCGCCGTTGCTAGTAATTCCCCATGACAGGCAAGATCAGCAACCTTGAATTCAGGTAACCCGCTTTGTCGCGTCCCCAAGACTTCACCCGCACCACGCAGGCGTAAATCTTCTTCGGCAATAACAAAACCATCATCACTGTCCCGCATGATTTTTAAACGGGCTTTGCTCGTTTCGCCTAAAGGTCCTTGGTACATCAGGATACAGGTGGATTTCTCGCTCCCACGTCCTATTCTCCCGCGAAGCTGATGGAGCTGTGCCAAGCCAAAGCGTTCGGCGTGCTCAATCACCATTATAGTTGCTTGCGGGACATCAACACCGACTTCAATCACTGTGGTTGCAATCAGCAGATCAACATTACCCTTAGAGAATTTTTCCATAACGGCATCTTTTTCAGCGCCTTTCATGCGGCCATGTACCAAGCCTACGCGGTCGCCAAATCGTTCGCTCAGTTCCCGGTATCTCTCTTCAGCTGCAGCAAGATCCGATTTGTCTGAATCCTCAACCAAGGGACAAACCCAATAAACTTTTGTACCCTGATCCAAAGATCGGGCGACCCCATTTATAACATCATCAATTCGTTCAACGGACACTGTCCTGGTGTCAACAGGTTGTCGTCCGGCTGGTTTTTCTGTCAGGCGAGATACAGCCATGTCGCCATAAGCCGTTAGCATGAGTGTTCGAGGAATTGGTGTCGCTGTCATAACCAGCATATCAACACCAGCACCTTTTCGGGCGAGGGATAAGCGTTGATGAACGCCAAATCTGTGCTGTTCATCAATCACAGCCAAAGCAAGATCCGAGAAATCTATTTCATCTTGAAAAATCGCGTGCGTACCAAGAACCATTTGCGTAGAGCCATCGGCGATACTTTCCAGAATAGCTTTGCGTGCTTTTCCTTTATCCCGACCGGTAAGGATTACGATAGAAATTCCCAATTTTTCAGCGAAGGGCTGTAAGGTTTTGTAGTGTTGGCGTGCCAAGATTTCTGTGGGAGCCATCAATGCAGCTTGTGAGCCACTTTCTATTGCTGCCAACATGGGAAAGAGCGCGACAGCTGTTTTGCCGCTTCCTACATCGCCCTGCACCAAACGGAGCATGCGATTGGTGCTTTCCATATCGGCAATAACTTCGCGAATAGATTGATCCTGTGAACCCGTCAGTTTGAAGGGTAGGATGTCCAGCATTCTTTCTCGGAGAGAGCCGTCGCCCTTAATTATACGCCCCTTTGCTGCTGTTTGCTGTTCCCGGACAAGGGAAATGGCAAGCTGGTTTGCCAAGAGCTCATCATAGGCCAATCGTTTTCGATAGGGAGAGAAAGCTGTCAGTTCATCTTCTGATTGGGGATGGTGAACCTTTTGAAGACAGCTATACCAATCGAGCCAGCTTTCTTGTTCTTTGAGAGAGCTATCAAGCCATTCGGGGATGGTCGGAACGAGAGCAAGGGACGCTTTAATCGCTTTTGAAAGTGGCTTGAGTGTTACACCTGCGCTGAGGGGGTAAACGGGTTCTACAGTTTTGACATCTTCCTCTTCGCTTATCGGAACCATATGGTCCGGGTGCGCCATTTGAAGGACATCACCAAAGCGTTCAAGCCGACCGCTTATGATACGTTCTTCCCCAACAGGAAGGAGCTTCATAAGATAATCATCGCGGGCATGAAAAAAGATCAACGTCATCTCGCCCGTTTGATCATGGCATATAACGCGATAGGGACTGCGACGGTTGGCAGAGGGGATGTGTCGAGATACAGTGATTTTCAGCGTTGCAACGCGATCAGAGATGGCGTCGGCGATGGTTGGGGAATACCGACGATCAACCAACCCCACTGGTAAATGCCAGCAAAGATCAAGGACACGTCCACCAGCCAGCTTTTCATAAAGCGTGCTTAATCTTGGTCCAACACCTTGAAGAGTTGAGACTGGGGTGAAAAGTGGAAAGAGAATCTCTGGACGCACGGGCTTTAACTTGCAGAAATTAAATCGGATGTTTATTAAATGTTCTAGTAATGTTTCCTATATCACAGCTTAATGTGCAAGCGAAACGAACAAGCGTATTAAATTGAATGACGGGTGAGATTTATGACGATGGCAGCCAACGCTGAATTAGACAAAAGGCGTAAACAGCTCAGATTCAGAAGCTGGCACCGTGGAACACAGGAAGCAGATCTCATTATTGGAACCTTTGCTGATCAAAACGTCGGTAATATGGATGCTACAGATTTGGACCTTTTTGAGCGGGTACTCGAAATTCCAGATCCTGTACTCTATGACTGGATTATTGGTAATTCGGCCCCAACGGAAAATATGCACAACAAAGTTCTTGATGCTTTGCTAAGCTTTAAATACACCCCGAATAAACGATAACTTTTTTGTTGAATTAAGTCTTATTGCCGATATTCAGGCTTTCAGAACGACGATTAATATAAAGAATTGCAACATTGAAAACACTTGCGACCCGACTTCAAGCCGCCGATCACTACCAAATCTCATCAGCTCCTGAAGGCTATGATGCGCAGCTCCTTGCCGAGCTTGTTGTCGAACTGGCACCGCAACCTGTTCTGCATATTGCGCTTGATGATAACCGTCTGGCTGTTCTTGCTGAGCTTGTTGGATTCTTCGCACCAGATATTGAGATTATTGAAATTCCCGCCTGGGATTGTTTGCCTTATGACCGGGTGAGCCCGCACAAGGATATTCTAGCCGCACGTATTAATGCCTTTGCGAAGTTACTGGCAACGCCAGTAACTAAATCGGGCCGTCTTGTTGTGACGACAATTTCTGCCGCACTTCAGAAGATCCCACCAAGAAAGCTATTCAAAAACAGAACTCTTGTGGCTAAATCCGGTGTGGAGATTAAAAACGAAGATTTGGTGAAATTCTTTTCCACCAATGGATATTTGCGTTCTGAAACGGTTAGCGAGGCAGGGGAATATGCAATTCGTGGTGGGATTGTTGATGTCTATCCTCCGGGTGAAGAACTTCCTCTGCGTCTGGATTTCTTTGGGGATGAGTTGGATACCTTGCGGTATTTTGATCCGCTTACACAAAGAACAACGGGTGATGCCGAGGGGCTGGAACTTAAGCCTGTTGGTGAAGCAATTCTTGATGAAAAAACAATAGAGTCTTTTCGAAAGGGATATCGCGAGACTTTCGGGGCTGTTGCGAAGGATGATCCCCTGTACGAAGCTATATCTGAAGGGCGGCAGTATCCTGGGATGGAACACTGGTTGCCGCTTTTTTATGGCGATCTGGAAACGTTGTTTGATTATCTTCCAACAGCTGTTGTGACACTGGATGGACAAGCGGCAGAAGCAAGAGATGCCCGGATTGAGTCCATCACCGATTTCTTCCAAGCCCGGCAAACGATGGAAAATACGGCGGAAGGTGGCTGGGTTTACAAGCCAGTTCCTATGCAGCGTCTGTTCCTGTCTGTTGAAGATTGGGATGCAATACTATCCAAAAGGCCTGTCACACAGTTTTCAGGTTTTACGCTGCCTGATCATCTTGAAAATCTGATTGAGGTCGAAGGCAAGCAGGGAAAGGATTTTTCCGAAGCTAGAAATCGTGAAGACGTTAATGTCTTTGACGAGGTCAGCGAATATATCCGCCTTCAACAGACGAACGGTAAAAAAATTATTGTCACCGGGTTCAGTGACGGATCTCGCGACCGACTGATTTCCATGTTCCATGAGCACAGTTTGACCAATACCGATGTTCTGAAAGATTGGAAAATCCACAAGAAAACCATGCGCAAGCAGGTCCAGTTCCTGACGCTGGGGCTGGAACGCGGTGTGGTAACTCCCAATGTCGCGTTTATTACTGAGCAGGATATTCTTGGTGAACGCCTTGCGCGCGCGCAAAAACGACGCCGTAAATCAGATAATTTCCTAAGAGAAGTGTCCTCGCTTCAGGATAAAGATTTTGTTGTCCATATGGAACATGGAATTGGACAGTATATTGGTCTGGAAACCGTTGATGTTGGGGGAGCACCCCATGATTGCCTCAAGGTCGTCTACAGTGGTGGAGACAAGCTTTTTGTCCCCGTAGAAAACATCGAAATCCTTTCACGCTACGGTTCTGAGGATTGTGGTGCAGAACTGGATCGTCTGGGCGGCGCGGCATGGCAGGCCAAAAAAGCGCGTGTTAAAGAGCGTATTCGGGAAATCGCACACCAGCTTATTGGCATTGCAGCAAATCGTCTTCTACGTAAAGCCGAAACAATTGATGTGCCAGATGGGTTGTATGACGAATTTGCGGCCCGTTTCCCTTATCCTGAGACCGAAGATCAACTTAATGCCATTGCGGATGTCTTCGAAGATTTGGGGTCTGGCCGCCCGATGGATCGTCTGATTTGCGGTGATGTGGGCTTTGGGAAAACCGAAGTTGCGCTTCGGGCAGCTTTTGTTGCCGTGATGAGTGGTAAGCAAGTTGCTGTTGTCGTGCCGACAACATTACTCGCCCGCCAGCACTACAATAACTTTGTCGAACGCTTCAAGGGATTGCCCGTTCGTATCGGACAGTTATCCCGCTTGGCAACGAGCAAAGAACAGACCGAGACCAAAAAAGGCCTTGCCGAAGGCACTGTTGAGATCGTGGTTGGCACACATGCCGTGTTCTCTAAAAATATGAAGTTCTCTGATCTTGGTTTGTTGATTGTTGATGAAGAACAACACTTTGGCGTCAAACAGAAAGAGCGTTTGAAAGAGCTGCGTACTGATGTGCATGTTCTAACACTCACAGCAACACCGATACCGCGGACACTACAGATGGCGATGTCGGGTGTTAAGGAAATGAGCCTGATTGCCACACCGCCCGTTGACCGCTTGGCGGTACGTACATTTGTTCTTCCCTTTGATCCGGTCATCGTACGAGAAGCTATTCTGAGGGAACATTACCGTGGCGGACAGACGTTCTATGTGTGCCCACGCCTATCAGATCTGAGAGAGCTTAAGGAACGCCTCGAAAAGCTTGTACCGGAAGTGAAGATTTGTGTTGCTCATGGCCAGTTGGCGGCAACTGATCTGGAAGACGTTATGACAGCTTTCTGTGATCACCAATACGATGTCTTGCTATCGACGAGTATTATTGAGTCCGGTTTGGATATTCCGAGCGCCAACACGATGCTAGTTCACCGTGCAGATATGTTTGGCCTTGCACAGCTTTATCAAATCAGGGGGCGTATTGGACGGTCCAAAATCCGGGGTTATTGTTATTTAACCCTGCCTGTTGGCAAGTTGTTGAGCAAAACAGCCGAACGTCGTCTTGAGGTTATGCAGACGCTGGATAGCCTTGGTGCTGGATTTAATCTTGCCAGCCACGATATGGATATTCGCGGAGCTGGTAACCTTGTTGGCGATGAGCAGTCCGGCCATATCAAAGAAGTTGGTGTTGAGCTCTATCAACAGATGTTGGAAGAGGCCGTTGCAAACTTACGCAGTGATGAAGTGAATAACGAAGAGGACCATACATGGTCGCCACAGATCAATCTTGGTACGTCGGTGTTAATTCCAGATCGTTATGTTGCTGATTTGAATGTACGCTTGGGTCTTTACCGTCGTTTATCTTCCTTGACGGATCGGTCCGAAATTGATGGTTTTGCTGCTGAGCTTATTGACCGCTTTGGTGACCTGCCGGAAGAGGTGGAAAACCTGTTGCAAGTCATGTTGATCAAAGGGCTTTGCAAGCAAAGTGGTGTCGAGAAGGTTGATGCTGGCCCTAAAGGCGCAGTTGTTTCCTTTAGAAATGATACCTTTGAAAATCCATCCGCGCTTATCATGTTTATTCAAGAACAGGTGGGAACGGTTAAAATTCGCCCAGACCACAAGCTCGTTTACCGTCGCGCTTGGGATGACGCCGCAAGCCGCTTAAAAGGCGTCAAAATGATGATGGAAGAGTTGGTTAAGCTGGCTAAGTCAGAGTAAGTTACGCTTTCATACACATGGGCTGATATCAAAGCATAGTCTATCGTTGGGGATGTCATTACTTAACTCCTCTTGTTTCAGCCTGTTGAAACAAGGGGTGTTCAACAGCAGGGTATATCACATACGCAGCAACTTCGATCAGGAAGATTTCTTTTGTTTTTGGATCATATAAATAAAGACTTGGATGAAGTTTTTTGGTTGGGACGTATCCTGACTTAGGGGAAATAACCTCATTACTCCGTAAGTATCTAATTTCTAAGGGTGGAATAGCATTATCTAATAAATTTGGATTATCGGTAACTCTCTTACCATCAATGAACCTAGGACCTTGCTTCTGCATAACCAAGCGGTCCCAAATACCGCTTCTTTGAACTCTTAATGCTTTCCCCTCAGGGAAAAGGTGCTCAATACGATTTTCTGAGTTAGATTTTATACCATGTCCTATCTTTGGAAATCCACCCGCTAAAACAGAATAAAGCACCCCATTTGCACGGTATCCAGATGTTATTCCAGCATCATCATTAGGGCCTTTGGCGTCAAATAAATTAGACAGCAGGTGTCGCGGTTGCTGCCCCCCAAGTTCTGGGCGACGTTCAACCATTTGGGGATATGTATAACTATCCAACTCTGAATCAATAATAGGATTGTAGCCACGCCATTGGTTCTCTTTTAGCACTAAAGCGTAGTAGGATTTATACCGAACGCTTTTATAATCTTTCCAATCACCATCAGTATAAATATTGCCGCTAAACCACTGAAAATCATCTGGCTCAGCCATTTCCTTTTCAGCAACATCTTCATCAACCAGTTCAACGTGAAATTTCAGATCCGTTACTCTGGCTGTATTTGATTTGAATGAGTCTCTGTCAATATACAGTTCCAATGTTTGCATTGTCGCGGTATCTGGCGTCCAGCCAATACGTGGGACGTAATCAGGATGGAGCTGTTTTGCCTTTAGCTTTGTTAAACCATTTTCATCCTGATATTCTTCGCGATCACACTCATAGGGTGTCCACATCATTACAGCGGCGTCATCAGGCAAGTAACTCCCAAAAGCACGAGGATAGCTGACATACTGGCTAGAAACTCGCTTAAACATTTGAGAAAGGTCATTCCCTCCCATAGGAACTGTTTTACAGGTGATAATTCGCTCCATATGAACAGGGTAACTATCAACCTTCATATCCACAGTCATTCGTGCATAAAAAGTAGGTGCGTGATAAGGGCGTTGAGACCACGTTAGAATAAGATAAAAAATAACGGGAATTGAGAGCAGAAACCCAACTATGTAGAGAAGAACTTTAAGTACTTTATTCAAGATTTATGCCTTGGGTAAGGGGTTGGCTCCCAATGAGTCTCAATTTGTTTTACAGAAATAAATGATAATACTAGGTAAAAACCTGTGCCCAACCCGGATAGCCGTTTCGTTCTGCCTGTTCAGCAACTTTTGACCAATCATAGTCCAAAGCGATAAGTTCGACAGACCAACGTTGCTTAGTTTTTGTGGCAATGGCGTAGTGAGCAAGTGCAATACCATTCTCGGCTTCAAGGGGATTGTCCGTATCTGTGTATCTTGGGCAACCGACACTGCCGGGGTTTATGATTGTGCTATTATTCGGCCCCATTGCAACGTGTGCTAAATGGCTGTGCCCACAAAGATACAAGCTTGCCTGATGATCCTGACCGATACGTTTGTGCACATCTTCGCCACGAGCTAATGCCAAGCGCCCATCGACATTATCTTCGAGTAAGTATTTCGTATCGTTATCAGGCGTACCGTGAAAGGCGAAGATATCTTCATCGAGATGAAGGCGAGAGGGGAGATTGCCAAGTTTTTGCTTTTCAAAGCCGGACAGTTTTTCACAGGCGAAATTATAGCCGGGATTGATTTCTGAAGCATTGCGTTCCGCGAGCCACCGATCATGATTGCCACGTACGGTTGGTAAGTCTAATTCTTTAAGAAGGTCATAGGTTTCTTTGGGCCAAAAGGGGCCGGAAACGCAATCTCCCAGATTAAGGGTAAGGTCAGGCTTACGGCGTCTAATATCGCTAAGCACAGTTTCTAATGCCAGAAGGTTTCCATGGATATCTGATATAATCGCGATCTGCATTTGTCGAATAACCTCTTCTGTATGAGATTTATCAATATTGTGTTTGAAAAATAATAAAATAGTCGAGCATTACCAATTTAATAAAATCAATCCATAGAAGCCTCTGTTAGGTATTATTATTGCGTCTTATTTTCAAATCAATTGATTTAAGTTAATATCTCTATTATTGAATAAGCCTCATCAAAGGTTGCGGAACACCTAATCTAAGTCCGTAAAGATCAAAAAAATAATAAACACTTGGGATCAAACTTATGAAAAAAATTTTACCCGGCCTGATCGCAGGCGCTGTCTTCTCTTCTTTTGTTGGTGCTGCGCAGGCGGAAACGACGCTTCGACTAACGCTACAACTTCCATTGAAACATCCACTGGGCCAGAACATTTCCAGCTTTAAGGAAGAAGTTGAAAAAGAATCAAACGGCGAATTAAAAATCGAAGTTTTTCCTTCTGCGCAGTTATTCAAGGATAAAGAGGTTCCGCAAGCTGTTGCTTCAGGTGCTATTGAAATGGGCATTGCGTCATTAACACGCTTTGTGGGAACTGTTCCTGCCGTTGATGCGTTCTATGTACCGTTTTTGTTTGATAGCAGTGAAAAGGTACAGGCCGCGACGGCACCGGGGAGTTCTATTCGACAAATTCTTGATCCTGCAATTGAGAAAACGGGTGCGAAGCCATTGTGGTACCAAGCTTTTGGTGGGGCTATTGTTCTGACAAAAGGAGATAAGCCGATTGTCGTTCCTGCAGATGCAAAAGGAAAGAAGATCCGGTCTTTTGGAGCAACGATTTCAGATACAATCGAAGCTCTTGATGCTGCGCCAACTATTATGTCTGGTTCCAAACAATTCTTGGCATATCAGAACGGTACAGTTGATGCGGGTATGACCGGCATTACGGCGGCCCAATCCAGAAAGTTATATGAGGTGATGGATCACCTTACCCTTACAAACCACGCTGATATTGAATTCATTGTTGTTATTAACAATGACGTCTGGAACGGTTTGTCTGAAAAAGAACAGGCTATTATTACGAAAGCCGGTCAACGTGTTGAACAGGAACTGAGGGCTTCTATTGCAAACAAGGAAGCTGAAGCACGCAAATATCTTGCTGATAAAATCAATATTATTGAACTTACGGATGAACAGCGCGCTGAATGGAAAAAAGCAACGTCTTCTGTTGTAGATGCTTATGTTGAACGAGCCGGTGCAGAAGGTAAAGCTATTGTCGAGGCCGCAGGTAAGCTCTAAACCCTAGCGTGAATACGTTACTATCAAGAGAGGGATAATGTTGTTTATCCCTCTCTATAGTTTTTAAGTGTCTGGCAATAAATAGTCTTTGATATCATGAAATCCTTTAATCACTTTTCTAAAGCAATAGATAAGCTAACAAACGCAGCAGGTGTTGTTGCGGCGTGGCTTTTCTTCTTGATCGGTTTTTTTATCACTTATGAAGTTGTAATGAGAAAACTGGGCATGCCGACCAAATGGTCAGAAGAGTTTTCCCAGATTGCCCAAATCTGGTGTGTCTATTTGGGCATTGCCTTTGCACTGCAAAAAAGAAGCTTGATTATCGTTGATATTATTGGCGATAACGTGAGTACGTTATTACGTAAGGGCTTGGATCTTTTTGCAATCTCGTTGACGGCAATCTTTTGTATTGTTGCTACTGTGAATAGCTTTAAAGATATCGGTTATTCACTCAAAACCTCTGCCACAACAGATACTGTTCTGGCGATACCGATGTGGATTATTCAAATTTCGCTCCCTCTAGGATTAACATTCCTTTTTCTCCAATGCTTATCAGAGTTCTATAAAACCTGTACTGGAACTGAAGAAACTTTAAGCGAATTAGATCAAGCGCACTAGGGCCATATTATGGAAACCATTCTTATACTTCTTTCCCTTATTGGCCTGTTACTATTGCGCGTTCCCGTTGCAATTGCCATGGCTTCTCTCGGGGCTATTTTATTATGGCTCAAGGGCTTGCCGATGATTATGGTCAGCCAGTTTATGATCTCTGGTGTTGATAGCTTTGAGCTTCTGGCCGTTCCACTCTTTCTTTTGATGTCTCATATTCTGCTCGTGGGTGGGATTGGTTCTGATCTGTTTCGGGCTGTGCAGTCTTGGGTCGGGCATTGGCCCGGTGGATTGGCGATTGCGACGGTTCTGACCTGTGCACTGTTTGCAGCTATTTCTGGTTCTTCTGTTGCAACGGCTGCAACGGTTGGGACTGTTGTTATTGTGGAGATGACCAAGAGAGGATATCCCAAGTTCTTTGTCCTTGGCTTGGTTGCCGCTGGTGGCACGCTTGGTATCCTAATTCCCCCGTCAATTCCGATGATTATTTACGGGGTCATAACCGAAGCATCGATCCCAAATCTCTTTCTCGCTGGGATTGGCCCGGGTATTTTCCTTGCCGGGATGTTTATTCTCTATAGCTTTGGTTTTGCTCGGTTTAATAAAGACTATATTCGTTCAGAAAAAGCGAGCAGGGAAGAACGCATTTCTGCAAGTATCGCTGCGCTTCCGGTCGCTTTGATTGCGTTTGTTGTTGTTGGTGGCATCTATGGGGGGCTTTTTACCCCAAGTGAATCTGCGGGGGTCGGGTTCTTCTTGTCTCTAGCAATCGTTTTAGCAAAAAGAAAAAATACGCTCGAAGATATTCATACTGCAGCGATGGCCGCGATGAAAACAACGGTAACCGTTCTGCTTATTGTTGCTGCTGCTGCTTTGTTCGGGAAATCAATTACAATTTATCAAATTCCACAGGATGTCACGAGCTTTGTTGCAACTGCTTTTTCTGAACCATGGCTGTTTACTCTGATTATCTGTATCGTATTACTGGTCATGGGATTGTTCCTGGAATCGCTGAGCATGTTGCTCATTATGATGCCGGTCTTGTTTGAATCTCTGGCACCCATGGGCATTCATCCAATCTGGTTTGGTGTTCTCTTTGTTATTATGATCGAATGCGCCTTAATCACGCCACCAGTGGGAATGAATCTTTTTGTCGTACAAGCTGTTGGAAAAGCCAAACTGTCTGAAGTTATTCAGGGTGTTTGGCCTTTTGTCTTAATTATGCTTTGCACAGCTGTACTGCTTTGGTTCGTCCCTGGGTTGGCGATGTACATACCTTACGGTGCCAAATTTTAATGCGCCGGCTTAACTGTCTTCACTTAGTTGCTGGTGCCCGATATCCAGCATTTGTGCCAAGGTATCTGGACTTTGTGCACCAGGAAGAATGTGTTGGCGGTTAACAATGAAACAGGGAACGCCTGTAAGGCCAAGGTTACGCGCGTTTTGATCTGTGTATAAAACGTCTTCGTGGCCCTGAGCGCTGTCCAAATATTCGTCAGCTCCTTTTAAACCGACTTCTGTGGCTATTTTGATGAGAATGTCACGTCCACCAATGTTTTTTCCTTCAAGGAAATAACTTTCGAACAGGCGTTCCATTAATTCGTCCTGTTTCCCCTGTGTTGCGGCAAAAAGGGAAAGACGATGGGCCTCAACCGTGTTTGGGGTTTTCCGGATGTCATCAAACTTGAAATCGATGCCTTCGGATTTTCCTGCCGCAGCAATTTGGCTGTAAAATTGAGTTGCATTGGTCCGGCCACCGAATTTTGTATCCAGATAAGTTTGGCGGTCCATACCCTCTGATGGCATATCGGGATTTAGCTGGAATGATAACCAACGAATTTTTACGTTAAAATCCGGCCGTAGTTTTTTCGCCTTTTGAAATCTTTTATACCCAATGTAACACCAGGGGCAAATAGGGTCAGAATATACATCGATTTCAATAGGCGTCTTTGTCATGGTAATGCGGGCCTTATAGGTTGTAGCGTATTTAGAAAAGTCTCGGTCTGTTTCTGACTTTGTTGGCGAAGATCTATTTGTTATGAGTTACCCAGATATAGGAACACTGGCTTCATAATAAAAGGACAAGCTGTGGATTTGTCATTGGGCAATAAAATAACAAACGAAGCATTATCTCAATTTGTGTGCAAGGTGTTAGGTCGTCAAGGACTTCGTATTGAAAAGATGTTCACAATGTCCGGAGGTGCAATTCAGGAAAACTGGAAAGTGGTGCTTCGTTCTGTTGAGGACGAACAACTTTTTGTTGTTTTGCGGACGGATGCCAAGACAAAAATTCCGGGTAGCCTATCTAAAAAGCAAGAGTTCGAATTCCTGTCTCTGGCTTGGAAGGCTGGTGTTAGAGTTCCTGAACCTTTTTGCCTTTGTGAGGACTTAAGCATAATAGGAAAGCCTTTTATTCTTTTAGAATACTTGGCTGGTACAACAGATTTTGAACAAATTCGTCAACTTAACATCGGTGAAAAACTGGGCTTGGAGTTGGGGAGCGAACTTGCCAAAATTCATACTATTCAACCCAAGGATAGTCAGGCGACGGTAACGAAATCCAACCTGGATGTAATTCGCCAGAAAATAAAATCGTATCAAGATTTTTTTGATAACCGGAATGATATCTCTTTACCAGCCGAGTGGGCGATGCGGTGGTGTCAATCTCAATTGGAACGTACGGAGCCATCCATCGTTACGATGACGCATGGGGACTTCAGAACGGCCAATTATTTGGCAACACCGAATGGTTTATCTGGATTGTTAGACTGGGAGTTTTCCGGATGGGGGGACCCTTACAGCGATCTCGGCTGGTTTTGTGCAAAATGCTGGCGGTATGGAATGGAAGACTCGCCGGCAGGAGGAATATCAAGCAGAACGAGCTTTTATAAGGGATATAGTTCCGTAACGGGTGTTGATGTTGATGAAACCCGCGTGCTGTTTTGGGAGGTGATGTCGCTTATAAGGTGGCTTATTATTGCAATTCAACAAGGGGATCGAAACTTTGTCGAAGGTGAAAAGGATTTGGAGCTGGGGTTAACAGGGCTGGTTCGACCTTTGGAAATTGAACGAATGTTATTAGAGTTAACACCACCGGAAAGTTGGTCGTTCTCTGAGGCTGTGGAGAATACCTGTGCGTAAATATGTCGAAGCCTTAAACAGACAGGTTTATCAACTCACTTCTGAGTATGAGAGAAATAACACGCCGATACCTTCAGATCTACTCAAGGCAATTAAACGGATCGAATGGATTGCCTTGTCAGTTCTGGAAGCTGAGCCTGAACACAATCCTTTTCCGACATGGGATGAAGGCTTGAGTGAAAAAATAAGAAATAAAAAATTTGATGCGGATCAAAGCCTCTATGACAAGCTTGTCAGTGAGAATGAAAGTTCCTTGCTAAAAATTAGTCCTCGTAGCCTTGTGCGTTATGTTCCTTTACTAGAGACGCCTGATTAGGCTCCTAAATATTTTTATCTCTTTTAGCTAATTGAAAAATAACACCTTTATCTATTTTTGATGTAAATCAACATAATTTGTTCTCTTTTTGTTCTTGACGAAGTTGATACTCTGGGGCATAAATGTTCATACATTGTTCTTGTTGAGTTTGAACTGAGGAGCCTGATATGCAAGATGAAACAAAAATGTTGGATTTTTTACTAAGCAGTTTGGTGGCGTTTGGTAGTTTTGGGTTCTTCCTATTCGTGCTTTCTTATGGTTGGTTAACTGCCTTTAAAGTTATTGCGCAGTAAATTTATTGCTCAGTAAATTTTGTGAAGAACTGTTGCACTTTGACCAGTATTATCTGCCTTACCAGCGATTTTTAGATTAATGATGCTTTTGTCTGGGATGTATCTTTTTTAGGAAAGAGTATTGGAAGGCTTTCTTGTCACGCTGATATTTTATCCAACGGCGGTTTGCCTTTCAGCAAGCTGCTTTTCTAAAGATATTGGCAGCATAACTTCCACTTTTGTGCCGTCGCCTTTTTTGCTTGTGATCTCAAGCTTGCCGCTGAGCAAATCTACAAATGCGTGAACGATAGGCAAACCAAGACCAGTTCCAGACAAGTCAGAAGTAAAGGCATTTTTGACTTGTCCAAACGGTTTAATTGCGAACTCGACTTCTTCTTCGGTCATGCCAATCCCGTTGTCTTCAATAACAATTTTGATGAGCTCATTACATGGCCACGCGCGAATGGTAACCCGACCTTGTGCTGGTGTGTATTGTACCGCATTTGTAATAAGGTTGATCAGGACCTGATATAGTTTACCCCGATCTGAATTTACGGTTTCTGGTAAATCATTGTCCAACAGTACGGATAGGGTTACGCTGTTTTCCTTGGCACGTTTTTGGAGCATGTTGATGGCATCCGAGATTAACGTGGGCAACGTGATATCTGTCAACTCCAGATCTTGAGCATTTTGTTCTACTTTTGAGAGTTCGAGCAGGGCATCCACAAGACTAAGCAGGTGGTTCCCTGATGAAAAAATATCTTCTGAATATCCAACATACGTTTCGCTAATTGGCCCGAATGTCTGTGCCCGCATAATATCAGAAAAACCGAGAATGGCATTTAGAGGTGTTCGCATTTCGTGGCTCATATGGGCCAGGAAATTTGATTTCATTTCATTGGCTTCTTTAGCGCGGGTTGTTTCTCTTAACTCGCGTTCAATTTTTTTACGTACTGAAATGTCTCGTAAAATACCTGTATAGAAAACCTCGTTGTCAATTTTGGTTTCGCCAACCGACAGTTCCAAAGGAATAACTGTTTTATCTTTATGTAACCCGGAAACCTCACGCCCAATACCAATAACGCGGGCTTCACGTGATTCTTCGAACCGTTTAATATATCTTTGGTGTTCTTGGGGGCTGATACCATTGGTTATCATGGCAATATTTTGCCCTAGAGCTTCTTGTGCGGTATATCCAAAAATACGATATCCACCTTCACTCCATTTGCGAATGGTACCCTGTTTATCGATCACGATAATGGCCTCTACGGCCGTATCGAAAATTGCTTGTAATCGTGCTTGATCTGCACGCGCCTCTTTTTCCGCCATCGTACGTCGACGGGCTTCATTGGCCAGATTTCGGACACTTTCTTTCAGGCGAGCGGCAAAGGCTGCCGTGGCAACACCCCCGGCAAGGACCAACGTGCCAAGACCAACAAAGATTGCGAGAACAACATCAGCCAGTCTGCCCGTTGGACCGATATCCTCTAAGATTGGGTAGAAAATCGCTGCTTGCATGGCAATATAGTGCATTGACGCAACTGCGAGCCCAAGTGTCGTCGCAGCGATTATTTGTCGTGCGAAGCGATAAGAAGTTTGGCGTTGTCCATACTCGACAACAGCCAGAGAAATATAAGACAAGACGACGGCAGCTATGACGGATAAAATCACATATTGTGGATCGTAGAAGATAATGGCAGGCATACGCATTGCTGCCATGCCGACATAATGCATTGTTCCGATGCCCGAGCCCATCAAGACAGCACCAATCATTAGCCGGAGATGAAGGTTGTAACGTTGCTGGCTGACCACAGAAAGCGCGGTCAAACTGGCAAGAATTGCCGGGATAATCGAGATAGAAGTCGTTAGGAAATCATAAGTGATCCCGCAGGGAAGTGAAAAAGCCAACATCCCGATGAAATGCATGCCCCAGATTGCACCGCCAAAGGCTAGCCCACCAGCTATTTTCCAGAGTGCACCGCTTCCTTCGTTATTTACGGTAAGTTTTTCGGCGCGCGCCAAACACATCATTCCCGCCCATCCGCCAAATATGGCTATGGCGACTGAAAGTGCAACGAGATCAGGACGAAAAGCCCCAATATATGGTGCAGCATTGCCGGGAAAATCGACAAAAGATGAAAAGTAAGTGTCAATATACATGTGAAAATTCTAGCAGTGAAAACTTACTAAAATCTTTCAAAAAATTACTAGATGCTGCAATTTTCTGAATCTGATAAAAACCACTAAAATGGCTTTTTGTGGGACCTCGCTAATGAGCTTATATGAATTTTAATCGATCGTACTTGGTATGTTTCCAAGGTTGGTGTAGATAGATAAGTCTGTGTGCTACTCTTCAGAGTCAGATGGGTCGCTGGCCACTTTTCCAAGTGTTTTGGCCATGTCCAACAAGCGCTTCCTAACTGTTGTTTCTTCGATTTTGTAATATGCCCTGACCAATTCCAAGGTTTCTCGTCTGGCCATCGGGTCCTTTTGAAAGGGAAGCTCTTCGCTTTCCGCTGCCATGCCTCTTATCTGACCAGGGGAGCGATGGGATACTTCATCCGTCATTTCATCAAAGAAATAACCGATATCAATATCAAGAACGCGGGCTAAATCATACAATCGACTTGCGCCGATACGATTGGTTCCGCGCTCATACTTTTGAATTTGTTGAAATGTCAGACCAAGTGCTTCGCCAAGTTTTTCTTGGCTTAAACCGAGTAGAGTACGCCGTAACCGTAACCTTTGACCAACGTGGACATCAACAGCGTTAGGGACACCAGTAATTCTTTTTGGAAGTGTTTTTTTATTTCTCATGCTTACCCTTGATGGTTGCGATAATCATTTATACTTTACCGCCCTCTTGATTCAAAGTGTTCGCCTGTGAGTGTCGAGTAACATGCTATTAAAGTAAAATATAATTCGGCATATAATCAATAGCAGGATGTATTATGAGTGACTGTAAGATTAATGTATCAATAAAACAGTCATATGTTAATATTTTTATCTTTGTTTTTTTAATAAATTGCTAATAAAGGAGTATTTTAAAGGGGAATTATTTCCTATCGTTGTGAGTAATAGTGTTGGTGTTAGTTACCAGTTGCGCCATTTATGTTTTCTCTGATGATGTTTCAAGATGTTGAGCTGCCTCCCCAAGAAGACGGCCTTCCAAGGATAGTTCCAGAAACCTGATGTAATCTTCTTTCTTTGATACCTTTTGTCGTGCAACGGGAATTACATCCAGTGGGTTTTGTGCATCTAGTTGGTATTGCTGAATGAGGGTAATCAGTTCTTGGCTCAATACTTCCAGACGTTTTTGAATGCCAGGTAGGGTTGTTGGTTTTGTCATTATGTTGCCTTTATACATATGAGTAATTCACAGGATTAATCATATGACAGAGGATCGCCGCAACAACTTTTTATCAATCAATGACTGCATGTCGTGAATTTCTGCTCCATAGGTAGGTAATCCCAAATCGATTGAGGAGCTTGTTGGTGCGTTCTCTTTAACAAAATAATTAATGAGATAATCCCTTGATTTGTTTATCCAGAGTACAAATTAAAGTAACACCAAAACCTTGTTTTTATAGTGTAATGCCTTTAAAAAAATGGACACTGTAAAATTCAATACTCTGGCAAATATAAGACAAAAATATAAAATATCGAGTTCTACTTTATTAAACGAGATAAACAAAGGTAGGGGATAATATGGGAATTAAACCTTGGTTCAGCAGAGCCGTCGTATCCGGCTTCTTAACGCTTCTCGTGGGTATTTTTCCAAGCATTGCGTTTGCTGCTGGGGCGGGGGCCCCCCATCTCGAAGGAAAAGATCTTGGCCTGATTTGGGTAGTTCCTTTTGCTTGTATGCTGCTCTCCATTGCGATTTTCCCGTTAATCGCACCACATTTTTGGCATAAGAACTTTGGTAAAGTATCTGGATTCTGGGCGGTTTGTTTTTTAATCCCGTTTACTATTTTCCACGGTTATGAACTCGCACTCTATGAAACTCTTCATGTTGGGTTATTGGAATATTTTCCCTTCATTATCTTGTTATTCAGCTTGTTTACAGTGGCGGGGGGGGTCCGAGTCCGCGGAAAATTAACAGGAACACCAGTACTCAATACCATTATCTTGTTGATCGGGACGACCTTAGCCAGTTTTATGGGCACCACGGGTGCGGCGATGCTTTTGATCCGTCCTTTAATTCGGGCGATGGAGCACCGAAAGCATAAAACGCACACTGTTGTGTTCTTTATTTTCCTTGTTGCAAATATTGGTGGTTCTTTGACACCTCTTGGCGATCCGCCTCTCTTTTTGGGGTTCCTCAAGGGCGTAGATTTCTTTTGGCCGACAGTGCATATGTTCTTGCCGATGTTATTCTTATCTATCGTACTTCTATTGGTGTATTTTGCGCTTGATAGTTTTTTATACAGCAAAGAAGGCCCTATCATCGTTGATCCCGCAACGGTAGAGCCTGCTGATGAGGCTTCTTTTGCCCTGGATGGTAAAATCAACCTCTTGCTTTTAGTCGGTGTTGTGGCGGCTGTTTTGATGTCGGGTGTCTGGAAGCCGGGCATTTCTTTTAATATCTATCATGTACATGTTGAGATCCAGAACCTCGTTCGCGATGCGATACTGCTGTTTTTGGCATATCTATCCCTTCGGCTTACCAACGATCAAAGCCGGAAAGAAAATGGATTTAATTGGTTTCCAATTCTTGAAGTCGGCAAATTGTTTATTGGTATTTTCATTACCATTATACCGGCAATTGCGATCTTGAAGGCGGGGACTTCTGGTGCTTTGGGAATGATTGTTGAATCTGTAAGTACCTCTGATGGACAGCCTGTAAACTATATGTATTTTTGGGCCACAGGTATTCTTTCAAGCTTCCTTGATAACGCACCGACCTATCTCGTGTTTTTTAATACGACAGGGAGTGATGTTGCGACACTTACCGGAGAGCTTTCAAATACGTTGCTGGCAATTTCTGCGGGTGCAGTGTTCATGGGGGCTAATACCTATGTGGGGAATGCACCTAACTTTATGGTTCGTTCCATCGCAGAAGAAAGTGGTGTCCCAATGCCAAGTTTCTTTGGGTATATGTTATGGTCCGGGGCAATTCTTATCCCGTGCTTTGTTGTGCTGACCTTTATCTTCTTTATCTAGTTTGAAACTAAGGTAGATTTTGTAAAAAGCGCTCCTTTTAGGGGCGCTTTTTATGCCTGTCGGATCTATATAAAAATGGTAACTTTTATTGAACTAGAATATTTAATATAATGAGCTACTACCTTCTTTATGAAAGCTTATTTCGAGTGGAAGAATTTCAAAGAAGAAAGATAATCCAGTAATGTCGCAAATCAGTGCAATAAATTGTATTGAAGTACCCGACGGGTACGAGGAAATCGCAATTGAGACACGTGAACTGTATGTAACTTATTTTAAAAAGCAGCCAGGTTTTGTTTCCTCGACCTTTTATCGGGCGTCGGTTCAAAATGATAAAATTAATTATATCAATATCGTCGTTTGGAAAGATAGAGAATCCTATGATGCCGTTGTCAACAAGGGCTATGAAAACCAGGACGGATTAAACTCTGATGGAATGAGGGTCTTGGGCAAAGGCTTTCCTGCGCCTATTAAGGTTCACCCCGGCGTTTTTGAAATAATTGGGTAAGGTAAACCCTCTATTCTTTTTTTGAGAAGCTCTGATGGAGGTTCAAGTTGCGGCAAATTTCTTTCGTTATATTAGTTTACCTTTCTGTTTCTTCTTTTTTTTTTGAGTTTTGCCGCAAAGGCAGATGAAATCGTTGTTGGGGTCAAGGAATTAGCGATTGAATCTCCGGAACGGACGGTTCCGTTAAAGGTCATGATGTGGTATCCGGCAAGAGCAAGTGGCAAAGTTGTTTATGTTGGCCAAAATGCAGTATTCGAAGGAACTGCAGCACAAAAAAATGCTTCTATTATCTCTGGAACTTTTCCTGTTGTGCTTCTCTCTCATGGTGGGATGAGGTCTGCACCCAACCAAAGCTCTTGGCTTGCTTCTAAACTTGTCAAAAACGGGTTTATCGTTGTGGATGTAAAAGCACCTGCTCTAGGGTATGAGGACGCACTAATTGCAAATCAAGAGTTATGGAAACGTCCTGATGACATTTCGACAGTCCTGACAGAGATTGAAAAAAATCCAAACTGGCGTACGCGGATTGATCATCAAAGAATAGGTGCGGTAGGCTTCTTTCTAGGGGGGACATCTGTGTTAAACCTTGTCGGGGCGCGTATTGATAAGGACAGATTTGTTCAATCATGTGATGAGGTCGATGGGGGAATGGATTGTAAGTGGTTTGAAAAGTTTGATGTGAATTTGCGCGTAATCGATTTAACTGGGCTGGGCAAAAAACACTTGGATAAACGTATTCAAGCTGCTGTTATTATTGATCCTGAACTGACGACGAGTTTTTCTGAGCAAGATTTAAAAGAGATAACCGTTCCTATTAGCATTATAAATTTAGGATCAGAAAAAACCATCCCAAGGGCCCTTAATGCATCTGACCTTGCGAGAAAGATACCAAACTCAAGCTATACAAGAATAGAGAACGCCGCTCATTTTAGTGCATTCAGTGTTTGTAAGCCAAAGGGTGCCTTTATCTTAAAAGAAGAAGGAGGTGGTGATGAAATTTGTGTGTCTGATGCAAAGGTTGGACGTGAAAAACTACACTATCAAATTGCTGATACGATAACGGGCGCTTTAAATAAGTATCTGAAGAAATAGTCAGACACTCATTTTCTGCGAATTTTTACGCCTGATTGATCCTAACGGAACTTTTTGGGATATCCCCTCGTTGCGTTTTTAGTGAGACATGATGATAGGGATTTTTGCTTCTTTAACCAGGTACTTTGTGACACCACCAAGAAGCATTTCCCTTAGGCGGCTATGTCCATAAGCGCCACAAACAATAACGTCACAAGATTGCGCCAATGCTGCATCTTGAATGGTTTGTCCGATAGAGTTTTCTGTTTGGGCAATCTTTACGGTTTCTGCCTCTATATTGTGTCGCTTGAGGTAGTTTCTAACTTCGCTTAGAGACAAGGCGTCCTCTGTTTCTGGTTGAATTGTCAAAAGGAAAACCTTTTCCGCCTTTTTTAATTCACTTAAATTGTCACGCACAGCACGAAGAGCTTCTCTGGTTCCTTTCCAAGCGACCATCATACGCTTACCAATATCTTTTGAAGCGTCAAACCCCCGAGGAATCATAAGGCAAGGCAGGCCGCTGAGGAGGGTAACTTCTTCGACAAGACGGGTTCTAAAACGATCTTCAAAGTGTTCAAATGTTGGCTGACTAACAATGATGATATCCGCAGCATGAGCATGGTCAGCCAAAAGGCTGATATGATCACCTTCTTCGACGATCCAGTTATGAGAAATGTTTTCACGATGACAGATATCTTTAAACTCTTTTTCGAGCTCATCAGCTCTGTTCTCAGCTGATTTTGTCGCATCCAGAAGGTATTGAACTGATGCCCCGCGACCATAAACCTCTACAGGCATGCCGATTGGTGTCGTGATAAAGAGGGCCGATATATGAGCATTGTTTTGTTTAGCAAGGCGTAGGGCGACATCCAGTCGTGTCTGGTGTTCATCGTCATTGGCTAGGTGAACAAGGATGCTATTGTGACTCATCGGTTTCTTCCTCATCGGTGTCTTTGGGACAACAGATTGATATTTCAATTAATATTAACATAAGATGTTATGGTAAAGACAAGATCTTTCTGCTTTAAAGTCATAGCAACGTTAAAGGTAATGTTGTTGGTGTATTTATTACTTGTTTGTAATTTGTACAGGCATTAGCGTTTTGAAAGTTAGGTGCCGCCAACCAAATGAATTTGGTTTTGATATTGTACGATGAGAGATTGATAAAGTAGGCGAGTATTAGCAGGAATCCTGAAATTAATAGGAATAATTGTAACCGCAATGTCTTTTATCTGGACACATATATATAAGATTACTCTTTTGTTCGGGATGATCTTTATTGCGACCAGTATCAGTGTCGCACAAATTGTATTTGAAAAAGATACTCTGACTATTTTTTCTGCAACTGGTAAAGCCCATAAATTTAACATCGAGATTGCCTCTACTAATGAAGAGCGTTCTCAAGGGCTTATGTATCGGAAGAATATGGCAGCAAATGCGGGCATGTTATTTGTTTATAATAAGCAGAACAATGTCACGATGTGGATGAAAAACACCTATATTCCGTTAGACATGTTGTTTTTTAACTCTGAAGGTAAAGTTGTTTATATAAAAGAGAATACGACCCCACACTCTACAAAGACCATCGCGTCTGGTCAGGATGTTATCGGGGTATTAGAGCTTAACGCGGGAACGACATTCCAGCTCGGCATCAAAGTCGGCGATATCGCACAGCATCCATTGTTACAAAGATAGTGCAATAATCAGAAGTGGTTATTTCTTAATCCTTGGACTAAACCTCTGGCTCTAGAGCTGCTTTTTCTAGTTGCTTCCAGCCTTCACCAGCGGCAACCAGACAGCTAATACCATGCGGTGTTGTTACAATAATGGTCCATGTTCCACCATCTTTGTTGGTAAGAACCTCAATTAAACCGCCTTTATTCGTAACGCCAACAGCTTGAGTTTTTTCACTATACCGATCAGAAAGCATTTCAAGAATACTATCGCGCTTATCGCACTGATTTTGTGCATAAGCCGGTAATGTCGTAACGAAACCCGTAAAAGAGATCACAGCTAGGGTGATGTACTTTAGCATAGGGGCCTCCTTTCAAGGGTGCCATATAGAGCGAGCACCTGCTCTGCTTAATATATTGCGCTAGGTATCTTAAATTTCAATTAAACCAAGTTCGTTCAACTTTTGGGTGAATACGATCTGTTTTTTTAGGTGTGATAGTTATTTGTTTTAAAACAAATAGATAGTTGCCTTCTTGGCTAAAAAGGAACACAGATTTGTGATGTTGCTGTGAAAAATGTTTATGCTCCCTTTTATCATTTTAAATTTTAGGAAGGGTGTGAACTCGCCATTGTTAGCCATGTAATTTCCATATCACCCTCTATGTAAGACAGCCTGTCTTTTAAAAAATATTGCACATAGGGTTTGTTCAGGTGATCTTCTAAATCTTTCTTACTGCGCCAAACTTCATAGAAGACAAATAGATTTAAATCATGTCGATCTCTATGAACATGATACTGCATTGCGCCTTCTTCACGGCGGGTCGGTTCAACTAGTTCTAATAGTCTTTTTTCCAATAAATCACTCATTTCGGGTTTGGCATGGACACGACCCACTAATGCATAAGGGGCCTTTTCGTTCGGTTGAGTTTCCGGGAGTTCAATTACAATATTCGTGGACATTGGCTTAACCTTTGGTATGATTTATTTCATACCTATGTGCTTAGTTGTGTTTAAGGTACGAGTCAAATCATACCTATGGAGATAAAATGCCAGATGATGAAGGACACCCAAGTGTTGATGAGATGCAACTTGGTAATGTGTTATCAGCGCTTTCTGATCCTTTGCGCAGAAGGGTGATCAGAGAGTTATCACTCGCACCTGTTGGATGTGAGCGAACGTGCGCTTCTTTTGAATTGCCTGTGTCAAAGGCCACAACGACGCATCATTTCAAGGTAATGCGCGAGTCTGGACTTATCAGGCAGGTTAATCGTGGGAATAGTCGTGCCGCTCAATTGAGAATAGAGGATATCGAGAATCGATTTCCCGGGTTATTGGATATGATCCGGTCAGAGCAAGGCATGACAAAATAGGTATAAGAGTATTTCTCTTCTGACGCTTTAACCTGTTCGGTCTTGACCTCAACGCGAATAAAAGAGATTGTCCCGGCAGAATAATATATGTGCATATTAAAGTTTACAGGAATGTGTACATATTTGTGTACACATTGGTAGAAAAACAAAATCATGTCTTCTGAAATTGCCAAACAGGCCGAAGCCCGCCGCACCTTTGCCATCATCTCGCACCCGGATGCGGGTAAGACAACACTGACAGAGAAGTTACTGTTGTTGGGTGGTGCTATTCGTATGGCTGGACAGGTGAAGGCCAAGGGCGAAAACAGACGAGCGCATTCTGACTGGATGAAGATTGAGCAGGCCCGTGGTATTTCGGTTACGACTTCGGTTATGACCTTTGAATACGAAGGAGCTACTTTCAACCTGTTGGATACACCGGGCCACGAAGATTTCAGTGAAGATACTTATCGTACGTTGACCGCGGTTGATTCTGCGATCATGGTGATTGACGCGGCTAAAGGTATTGAGGCTCAAACGCGTAAGCTTTTCGAAGTTTGTCGTCTGCGCGATATCCCTATCATTACCTTTGTGAACAAGATGGACCGTGAAGGTCGTGAAGTCTTTGAAATTCTGGATGAAGTTGCCGAAGCTTTGGCGCTTGATACCGTGCCGATGGTTTGGCCTGTTGGCGGCGGCGGTACGTTCAAAGGCTGTTATGACCTTGTCCGTGAAGAAATGATCCCTTTTACCGGGGAAGATAGCTATGGCACGCCCGTAAAGGCAGAGCTTCTGGGCGATGAACTGCCTAATCTTATTCCGAGCGATCAGTACGATACACTGCTGGAAGAAGCAGATCTGGCCATGGATGGCTATCCTGCTTTTGATCTGGAGAGCTACCGCGAAGGGCACCTGACGCCTGTGTATTTTGGATCTGCCTTGAAAAGCTTTGGTGTAAAGCAGCTTTTGGATGCTGTGTTGCAGTTTGCCCCGGCACCAACGACGCAGCCCGCAGAGCCCAAAGAAGTTGAACCTTCTGATAGCAAGGTTACCGGCTTTGTCTTTAAGGTGCAGGCAAACATGGACCCGAAACATCGGGACCGTATTGCCTTTATGCGTATCTGTTCCGGCAGGTTTAAGCGCGGCATGAAGCTGCATCAGATGGGCACGGGTAAATCCATGAGCATCCATAACCCGATCATGTTCTTTGCCCAGAACAGAGAACTGGCAGAAGAAGCGTGGCCGGGAGATATTATCGGCATACCTAATCACGGAACACTTCGGGTAGGTGATAGTCTGACAGAGGGCGAAAACATCCGCTTCTCTGGTATTCCAAGCTTTGCCCCTGAAATCCTGCAACGGGTTCGTCTTGACGATCCGCTCAAAGCCAAACATCTTTCCAAGGCTTTGGAGAGTTTGGCGGAAGAGGGGGTCACACAGGTCTTCCGTCCGATCATTGGCGCCAGCTATATTGTTGGTGTTGTCGGGCAACTACAGCTGGAAGTCCTTTTGGCTCGAATAGAGCAGGAATACGGCATTAATGTTGGTTTCGAGGCCGCACCATTTGTCACCGCCCGTTGGGTAACATCAGACGATGCTGCTGCGATGAAGCATTTCCTTGATCGCAACAAAGGTTCGTTGGCAGACGATAGAGATGGATGCCCAGTTTACATGGCTCGTAACCACTGGGACATGGGTCGAATTCAGGAAGATAACCCCAAGCTCAACTTTACGGCGACCAGAGAACGATAGGGGCTGTAACTGCGACCTACTGATTAGAAGTCAGTTCTTCTATCGTGCAAATATTGACCAGATCATTATTGGTCTAATCAAAATGGCGTAAATCTCCGGTGTTAGAAAAGGCGTTAGAGAATTTCTCCACCAAAGGGGTTTACGCCGTTTCTGTCTTCGAACTCGACAACCCAAAGATCAGGGTCGCGGTTAACGGCCCGTTCGACATATTCATGGGCCGCGTAGTCATCCATAAGCTCGCCTTTGTTGGCCGCTAACCATGCCAGATTACCGTCTATATCCCGTGTCTGGCTTAATACCTGACAGCCTGGTCCCAGAAGATTGATCTTCAGCAACAAACTCCCGCGATCGGGATCACCCTTGTGGATAATCATGGCCGGGATTCCATTTTGATTGGATTGTCTGACCTGTGCCATGATCCAGAGATCAGATCCGAGGGCGTTTTCTGTCATAACTGCTTATTAAACCTTGTTATATCTACACGATCTTAAGGGGAATTTTTGAACCTTCGATGCTTGATAAGTGACTTTGTTTTGTCACTTTTTTAGCCGTTAGGGTTAAAGACTTTCTTAAGTTATTCAGCGCATTGTCTCTTTTAAGGCGAAAATTACAATGATTTAAAAAAAGATTGTTGCCTTGCGTGTTACTCTGTCTTATACGATGTTCGTGGAAACGGGGAGTAGCGCAGCCTGGTAGCGCATCTGGTTTGGGACCAGAGGGTCGGAGGTTCGAATCCTCTCTCCCCGACCACTAAGATTATATCGTTGGCAAAATTATATCGCTGGTTTTCTGAAGACCTGATACTAGAGGTAAACATGCAAGTTCGTATTTATCAGCCGCCGAAAAATGCAATGCAGTCTGGTCGTGCAAACACCAAACGCTGGCTTGTTGAATATGAACCTGACGCAGCGCGCGAGATTGAACCGCTTATGGGCTGGACATCTTCTCGTGATACGCGTGGACAACTTCGTATGTGGTTCGATAGTAAAGAAGAAGCGATTGCATATGCACAACGTCAGGGTGTTATGTACAGCGTTGAAGAGCCAAAGGAACGGAAATTAAAGCCCAAAGGATATGGCGATAATTTCAGTACCACCCGCCTCGGTCGTTGGACACACTAATCACCTTAAAAAGAATAAAGCGCCCGTAGCTCAGCTGGATAGAGCAACTGACTTCTAATCAGTAGGTCGCAGGTTCGAATCCTGCCGGGCGCACCATATACACCCCTGATACTCTTATGAAAATGAGTGTCAGGGGTTTTCACTTTCAAGGGTGTTTACTTTTTTGACCACGACTCTCACACAGTTTCTTAATCGTAGCAGTAGCGTTTTTTCTGTGTTGAATATTTTTGCGTCATCTTCATAGTCTCATGACCAGTAATGGACAGGACCATATCCCAGTCTTTTGTCTGTTCGTAAATGATTATCGCACTGGTGGTAACATAGTCTCAAAGGCAAAAATCATTGTACGAGAAGCTGAGGACTTACTTGCAAGGCCAAGATTTAGTAAACCAACTGACCATCAAATCGAAGGACGGTTTGCTACGTTCTTTTGGCTTTTCTCTAAGATTTTTCATAACGATTTTTTTAACTTTTTCGTTATTCATGTCGCTTGGAGGGCAAATATACTCATTGTATTCAAGGGTATCGTACGCCGCTTGTATGGGAATGTCGCAATCTTCTTTCCCTGCGTTACATGCTTGAAAAAGGTCATTTCCGCTATCGGTTTTATCTGCATAAGCAGAGCCACTGAGACATATGATAATAAGAGTAGTAAAATATTTCATTAATTTTCCGATTTTAAATAAGGTAAACACCCAGACAAAGAAGGAAGAGGGCGAGGTTTATCTTTATCAAATGACGCACTGCAATACGAACAAAATGTTGCTTATTCAAATGAGCTGTAGGTTAAGTCGCTGACCATTTAGGATCGTTTGCTACCAGTTCCACAGTGTTTCCATCCGGGTCGCGGGTGAAAATCCCACGCCAGCCAATCCAGTCGAACAATTGAACTCTGTAATCCTGATTGATCCGTTCGTACCAATCCATCACAGCCTGTTGCTCTTCATAGGGGAGTGATAAGGCAATGTGGTGCAGCGATGACCTTGCTCCAGTTTCAGGTAGTTGATCCTCAACGGTGTCTGTTCCGTTGGTTTCACTGTCAGGGCGAAACAATGCAAGAACGCTTGTGTGACCGCCAAAGCCCTCTGCAATTTTGAAAAATGTCACTCTGTCATCCACGTCTCCGGCAAGGTGCTCTAATCCAATCACCTCACCATAAAACTTCATCATTGCTTTCTTGTCACGGCATCGGATCGCAATTTCACCTAATGCCCGTACTTTAAAATCTCTTTCTTTCATAACCGGCCTCACCAAAGGGTTTCATAAATTATTCTTCTCGTTTTTAAAATTGGTTGGATACTGATTAAATTATTTCTGAGTAATGGAATGCAGAAAATTACTTCTCATGATAAGAAGGCTCACCTTCTGGTGTACGTTTGTAACTTCTGCTTTTTAGTACTTCCAGCTTATCAAATCCTGCGGAGACCAGCTCATCAAGGCTAAAGCCTGCTCGCCTTGCCGCGTCGGTAATTAGAAACAGGCAATCCACATACTCGGTGATATCATCAGGGCATTCGATTGCTTCCTGTGCCTCATCAATCAGGTGACGGAGAGGGCCAGTGGGGCCTTTTTCTGTGCCGAAGGTTGCTTCGCTCCAGCTTTGATGTGCCTGATAAAGTTTTAGGAAATTCTGGGCTGTTTCGTGAGTATTTTTAATCATATTTTCCGTAAGAAGCTTTGTGAAAATTTAAATGTAAATCAGGCGAGGTTCCTTATAGCATAGCGCTTGTATGTGAATAATCATTTTAGTGGGGGAGTGGGGTGAGCATTAAAGTTAGGCTGGCAAGTGAAGAAGATGCTGAAGAGCTCTGTGTTATTCTGAATGAAATTATAGAAATCGGTGGCACGACAGCAATGGAAGAAAGCTTGGATGTTGATTTGTTCAAGTATTACTTTCTAACGGGAGATCATTGTATCTGTTGTCATGTTAGCGAAGGCCGTGATGAATCAATTACCGGATTTCAGGTTCTGGGGCGACACCCGGAACTTCCCAAAGACTGGGCTGATATTGGAACCTTTGCCAGAGTACATCCTCGTGTTTACGGCGTCGGTAAAGCTTTGTTTCCCATAAGCTGCGCATATTTGATCCGTAAAGGTTTTTCTACGATTAACGCAACTATTCGGGCCGATAACACCAGCGGTCTTCAGTACTATGAAAAGGTGGGGTTTGCGACCTACAAAACGGCAAAAGCAGTTCCGTTAAAAGATGGTACTTTGGTCGATCGCTTTTCTAAATCTTATGAATTGAACAGTATCAAATAATAAAGGTACAAACTAACTCAGATCGGGAGAAGGTATCAGAGATTTAAGAGTGAATGATTCTCTCGTTGGGCAGGGTAATCGTTACTTTGGTACCTTTGCCCAAATCACTTTCGATCTTAAGTGTTCCTTGATGGAATTCGATGAGCTTTTTAGTGAGCGAGAGGCCAATCCCTGTGCCTAATGCTTCTGTGGTTTGGGATGTTCTATCCGAACTAAGGGCTCTAAAATACGAGGTCGGTCCGCTTAATCCCATGCCGATACCAGAATACTCGCGATGGCTATATCAAGTGAAAGAAGCTCATTCGTATGGTTTATTCCGTTCAAGAACTTCTAATTTGAAGTGCTTGCGGCATACGGGGACATAACGGTCGTTGCCTCCAATTTCAACTTGCGAACCTTCCTGAATCGGTGTGCCGTTCTCATCCACACGCATGACCATCGTTGCTTTGCTTCCACAGTGGCAAATCGTCTTGAGTTCATTAAGCACATCTGCCCAAGCCAGAAGCTGTTGGCTGCCTTCGAACAGGTTGCCTTGGAAATCTGTCCTCAGACCATAGGCTAGTACCGGAATATTTAACTCGTCCACGATTTCGCTGATTTGGTAAACCTGCGCTTTTGATAGGAACTGAGATTCGTCAACAAAAACGCAATTGATTTCCCGTTGCTTTATTTCATCCCTAGTCATCTGCAGCAGATCGTCTTCTTTGCCATAGATTAATGCTTCGGCCTGTAAGCCGATCCGTGACGAAATCTTCCCCTTGCCATAACGGTCATCCAAAGCGGCGGTGAACAAAAGCGTTCCCATGCCACGTTCTTGATAGTTATAGCTGGATTGCAAGAGAACGGTGGATTTCCCTGCGTTCATTGATGAATAGTAAAAATAAAGCTTGGCCATAAATGCGTCAGATACAGAAGTTGAGAGTGTGCGACATACCTATAGGCGTGCCAGCAATTTGTCTATGGTCACTTGGTCGGCGAAGGCATTTTCTATGGAACATTTTGTGATGTCGGCCAGTTCCTGATCGCTGAGGTTAGATTCTCGGGATGCAATGGCATATTCATTTCCGATTGATGTGTGGAAAAAGGGTGGATCATCAGAACTCAGGGTTACTTTGCAACCTGCATCCCGTAATTTCAGGAAGGGATGAGCGCCAAACTCAGGGTAAACGCCCAAGGCGATATTGCTGCCGGGGCATACTTCGAGTGTTATATTCTCGTCAATAAGGCGAGAGACAAGATTGGGGTCTTCGATTGATCTAACACAATGGCCAATACGTTGAACGGGTAAATGATCAAGTGCTGCAATAATGCTTTCTGGCCCCGCCATTTCACCCGCGTGCACATTGCACGATAGCCCCGCATCATGGGCGATATGAAAAGCTTTGGAGAAATCAGATGGGTGATGGGCATTTTCATCGCCCCCCATACCGAAACCGACAACAAGGGGATGTAGGGCCGCAACCGTCTGCTTCGCGACCTCAACGGCCTGTTCTGGCCCAAGGTGGCGCACACAGGTAACAATAATACGTCCAACGATACCGAAATCTCTTTCGGCGTCGGTTATGCCAGCAATAATACCATCCAGATGATCTTGGTACCCCATACCAGCCATAGCCGCGTGATCAGGGGAAGACATGACTTCGACATAGATGGCACCTTCTGATGCGCATTGTTTGAGATATTCGTAGGTTACATCTCTGTAATCCAAAGGTGTTTTGATCACGGCACTTGCAAGATCATAAGCTTTTAAAAACTCTAAAAATGTCGTCCAGCGGTAATTTCCTTCGGCATCAAAAAGGCCATCAGGTAGGTCCATTGAATTACGCTGTGCCAAACGTTTGACAAGATCCGGAGAAGTCGTTCCTTCCAGATGTACGTGTAACTCAGCTTTTAGAACCATCATATCTCTCGCTTGTTTTTGTATCTGTTTCTTTGACTTTTGGCTCCTCAGAAAGAAAAGCCAGAAGTGATTAACCAGAAGTTATAGAAATGACTTTCCTGTTTCTAAAGTACCGATACTCAAGAAGGAGGCTATGCTCTGTCCGATATCTGCAAAGCATTCCCGGGTACCTATGTTTTGTGTTTTTATTTGTGGGCCGAAAGCCAAAACAGGAACGTTCTCTCGGGTATGGTCCGTTCCAGGCCAAGTTGGGTCACACCCGTGATCCGCAGTGATAACGACCAGGTCGTCGTCTTTCAGTATTGATATGAGGTCGGGAAGTTTTCTGTCGAATTGTTCCAGCGCTGCGGCATAGCCAATAACGTCTCTCCTGTGGCCGTAGAGGCTGTCAAAATCAACAAAATTTGTGAAGGTTAAGGACCCCTCAGGCGCTTTTTCTACCTGTTCTAACGTGCGTTGGAAAAGATCGTCGTGCCCCGAGGCTTTTATCACTTGTGTAGGTCCTTGATGAGCATAGATATCGGCGATTTTACCAATTGCAATCATGTCCCTCCCAGCTTCTTTAACTTTATCTAATAAGGTTGGATCGGGCGGTAAGACGCTGAAATCACGCCTATTTCCTGTGCGTACAAAGGTGTCGGGCGCGTCGCCAAGAAAAGGTCGGGCAATAACACGACCAATGTTATAGGGATCGACAAGAACGCGTATTTTTTCGCAAAGATCGATAAGCCTATTCAGGCCAAAGGTTTGCTCATGTGCTGCAATCTGGATAACGCTATCAGCCGAGGTGTAGATAATCGGCTTTCCGCTTTTCATATGCTCTAGGCCGTACCTTGCAATAATGTCAGTACCAGATGCATGACAGAGACCTAAAGCCCCGGGGAGCTCTCCGACTTTGATAATGTCTTCCAGAAGCGGGCTTTCAAAACAAGGCGTTTTGTTCGGAAAGTATCCCCAGTCAAATGTCACAGGGACGCCTGCTATTTCCCAATGCCCGCTCGGTGTATCTTTACCCTTACTTATTTCGCTGGCAGCACCATGTAACCCGATAGCCTTGGTTTGAGAATTAAAGCCTTGGGGGTAATTACCTGTACTTTGAAAAGCAGCATGCCCTAAACCAAGGCTTTCCATGTTCGGCAAATAAAGGGGGCCTTGTCTGACGCCTTCTTTATCTGCATTCCCCAGGCCACATTGTTCCGCGATGTGCCCTAGGGTATTCGAGCCGGTATCTCCAAAACTACCAGCATCCGGTGCTCCGCCAATACCAAATGAATCCATTAATAATATAAAGGCTCTAGCCATATTAGCTCACTAATGACTTTAAGATTGGATGTTGTTGATTAGGCATTTTATCTGCCACAGAAAGACCGTTTAGATATTGAGCTTTTGCCCGTGCTAATTGATCTTTAGAGTTGGCGTGTATGCGCGCAACAGGACAGGAAGAATCAACGTAAGTTCCTAGCCGAGCTATGTGATCAAAACCGACGGCATGATCAATTTCCTGTCCCGGCTTGGAACGTCCGCCACCAAGGGCAACAACGGCCATACCGATTTCCCGCGTATCCATAGAGGCAAGATACCCCGATGTATCCAGATAGATATCCTCACAGTAGGTTGCTGATTTCAGATAGCTATCCGGCTTTTCACAAAAATCTACAGGGCCACCCAGACCTGAGATCATTTTCTGGAACTGTTCAAGAGCTTTGCCATTGGATAGAACAGTCATGATTTTATGATGGGCATCATCGTATGTCGTTGCCAACTCGCCCAAGATCAAGAGTTCAGAGCAAAGTGACATGGTTATAATATCGGTACGCTCTTCTTTCATTTCTCCTGATAAGTAGGACCAGGCCTCTTTTACTTCCAGCGCATTTCCTGCTGATGAGCCGAGGACTTGATCCATATCGGTGATGAGAGCTCTGGTCGGTAAACCTGCGCCGTTGGCAACGCTTACAATAGTTTCTGCTAACTCTTCAGCCATAGACAAGGTGCCGGAAAAGGCGCCGCTGCCAACCTTGATATCCATCACCAAACGATCCAAGCCAGCAGATAGCTTTTTGGAGAGGATGGATGCGGTGATCAGGGGAACTGCTTCGACCGTTGCCGTAATATCCCTGATCGCATAAAAACGCTTGTCTGCGGGGGCTAAATCACCTGTTTGTCCGACAATGGCACAGCCGGCAGTTTTCGTGACGGATTTCAGACGGTTAATATCAATCGACGTTTGGTAACCGGGTATTGCATCCAGCTTATCCAGCGTACCGCCTGTGTGACCTAGACCGCGACCAGAGATCATAGGGACATAACCGCCACAGGCAGCAACGATAGGGGCGAGCATCAAGCTTAGTTTGTCACCGACCCCACCAGTTGAATGTTTATCCAGTACCGGACCCAAATTACGTAATTCAGACCAGTCGATTGTATCACCTGATTGAGTCATGGATTGGGTTAAGCTGACGGTTTCAGCATTACTCATTCCCTGAAAGAACACAGCCATTGCCAAAGCGGCGATTTGGCTGTCGCTCATATCGCCTGACGTGATTCCTTTGACAAAGTAAGCGATCTCTTCACTGCTAAGTTCGTGCCCCTCACGTTTTTTTCGGATTACTTCTTGGGGAAGAAACATTAGTAGGTGCTTTTTTGCTCAGAATCAGTGGCTTGGTCTAAGACGCTCAATAGATCAGTCAAAAGGCCGCTTGCACCAAATCTGAAATTATCTGCACAGACCCAGTTTTCGCCCATGATACTTTGTGCAAGTTCCATGTATTCGACGGCTTGGGCATGCGTTTTAATACCGCCAGAGGCTTTGAAGCCACAATTTTTACCGCTATCTTTAATTGCTTTGAGCATTGTTTGTGCGGCTTTGATTGTCGCGGATACGTTTGTTTTACCTGTTGAGGTTTTGATAAAATCAGCTCCGGCGTTAATAGCTGCAATACTCAAGTCGTAAAGACTGTCCATATCATCGAATGCACCACTTTCAAGGATGACCTTGAGCGCGACCTGATTCCCGCAAATATCTTTGCATGTGCGGATCATTTCTGGTGCAGAATCTTTATTTCCAGCAATCCATTCTTTGTAAGGGATCACCAGATCAACTTCGTTACCACCAAGTGCGATGATGTTTTTTGTCTGTGAAATGGCTGCTTCCAACCCTTCATCGCCCGATGGAAAATTGGCTACGGCAGCAAAATTGACATCCTGTCCCTTAAGCTCATCTTGGCAGACGGGCAGAAAAGGAGGATAAACACAGACAGCTGCGACAGAGGTAAAGGGCGTTACTGCTTTTGAACAGAGAGCTTGGATGCTTTCGTTTGTGTCATCATCAGAAAGGCTTGTGAGATCCAATAGGCTTAAAGCTAATTTTGCATTTTTTATCATGATCTTATCCCAAACTCTTCAGATAACTACTTACCAGTTTAATTAAGCTTTTGGCGGCAATCTTGGCATTGCGCATGGTTTGTTCATGGGTGAGAGCCGTATCACCCATACCTGCACCGTAGTTTGTAATAATCGACATTGCTGTAGTGGGTATACCTGCACGCCTTGCCAGAATAACTTCCGGTACAGTGGACATACCAACGGCATCCGCACCGAGGATCTTTGCGGCTCTTATTTCTGCGGGTGTTTCGAAGTTTGGTCCTGAGAACCACATATAAACACCTTCGTGTAGCTTGATCTCGTTTTCATCAGCAACAGCTTTCAAGGCTTGCCGTATGGCGGGATCGTAAGCATCGGTCAGATCAACAAAGCGATCATTCCCACGCGCACCAATCAGGGGTGACATGCCGGAATAATTGATGTGATCTGTAAGTAACATCAGGCTTCCGGGGCCAGCTTCGTCGCGTAGACTTCCAGCTGCATTGGTCAGAAGCAACTGCTTACAGCCAACGGCTTTGATTGTCTCAATTGCTGTCAGCATACCAGTGGCATCACCATTTTCATAATAATGGCTTCTGCCTTGTAAAATGAGGACTTCTGTTCCGTTGATTTGCCCAAGAATCAAAGACCCGGCGTGTCCTTCGACGGAAGGGCGCGGAAAGCCGGGAAGATCAGTAAATGAAATAGTGGTTGGGTCTTCTACGGCTTCAACAAGGGGGCCTAAGCCAGACCCGAGGATGATAGCTACTTCTGGGATAACGCCATTAAGGCGGCCTTGAATAACGTCTAAAGCATTATTCGAGGATTGATTTTGGTTTGTCATTTATTCAGATTATCAGGTCCAAATGAAAAGGGAAGAAGGTCTTCGATTGTAAAGGTTTTACGCAGCCCCTCGGGACCGCAAACGTGAATTTGTGTTTCTGCATTTGCAAACTCACGAATTTTTTGCCGACATCCACCACAGGGTGTAACGAGTGCATCACCATCACCCATGACATAGATTTCAGCAATTTCTCGACTGCCATTTTGCACCATGGCAGAAATCGCGCCACCTTCGGCGCATACACCTAACGGATAGGCTGCATTTTCGACATTACATCCATTATAATATTGCCCATCTGTTGATCTTATAACAGATCCAACATGAAACTTGGAGTAGGGGGCGTATGCCCGCGACATGTTCTCTTTAAGTTGAGCTATTATTTCGGGTCGTTCCATCTTAGCGCTCCTTCACATACGGGCGACCAATAGCTTTTGGCGCAATAGCTTTACCGATAAATCCAGCAAGCAGGATCACGGTAAGAACATAAGGTAGTGCCTGCATAAACTGAACGGGTATCTCGCCGATCCCTAGAATTGCGACACCCTGTAATCTGACAGCCATTGCATCAAGGAAGCCAAAAAGCATACAAGCAAGAAGACCCGGTACGGGTTTCCATTTACCAAAAATCATCGCGGCAAGGGCGATATAGCCTTGTCCCGCAGACATCTCTTTACCAAATGCCGCATTTTGCCCCGTGGAGAGGTAAGCCCCGGCAATGCCACATAGAATACCAGCGATAATAACCGAGCGATATCTTAAGAACGTAACAGAAATACCAGCAGTATCAACAGCCTGTGGGTTTTCTCCGACAGCACGCAAGCGTAAGCCAAACCGGGTTTTGTAAAGCACCCACCACGTAACAGGAACTGCTAAAAATGCAATATAAACCAGTAAGTTATGGCCGCTAATTAATTCAACGTATATGGAGCCTAAAATTGGGATTTCTGACAGGAAATCTGCACCGGGCAACGTTATTGGTGAAAAGCGTGCATCACCGCTCAGTGTTGGTGTCTGACCACCTTTGTGGAACCATGCACCGCCAAGGGTAACCGTAAGCCCGGAAGCGAGAATATTGATAGCAAGACCACTGACAACCTGATTTCCACGATGCGTAATACAAGCAAAACCATGTAAAAGCGCCATAAGGATAGAGGTAATGATTGCAGCACCCAAACCGACAAATGCGGATCCACTAACTGCTGCAACCGCCGCTGCGGCAAAAGCGCTACCAAGAAGCTTACCTTCCAAACTGATATCGATGATACCGGATCTTTCAGAGAAAATGCCTGCCATAGCGCAAAGCACTAGCGGCGCTGATACGCGTAGAGTTGAGTCGAGCGTCGATAGAAGCAACAGGAGAAAATCATCCATTTGTCTGCTCCTTTCTTGCGCCGTTGTTTACAACAATAGCTGTAAAAAGGCGTTCAATTGTTGGTCGAGCCATGTATGCCAATGCACCGCAGAAAAGAATAACCAGACCCTGAATAGCCTTAACCATCTCTCCTTGTATGGTCGGTATTTCAAAGGATAGTTCTGCGCCACCCTGATATAGGGTACCAAACAAAAGGCTGGCAATAATAATTCCGACGGGATGATTACGTCCCATCAGTGCAACAGCAATACCTGTGAAACCCGCGCCTGCGACAAAATCAAGCATCACCCTGTTATGGTTCCCCATAATTTCATTGATACCGACAAAGCCAGCTAAAACACCGGAAAGGCACATGGTGCCGACGACTAAACGTCGAGTGTTTATGCCACTATAATTTGCGGCGTTTTCATTAAATCCGAACATCCGAATGGCATACCCCCAGCGTGTATGCCAAATGAACAACCAAACAAAAAGGCAGCTAAATAGAGCGAGAAGAATTGAAAGGTTAAGCGGCGATTTTTGTATCTCTATTCCAAACCATCCAACGGCTTCTTGCATTGTTGGCATTTGAGCCGATGCCAGAAAATCACGACTTTCAGGAGACATTTGACCAGGCTCAATAAGAACATTTACCAAAATGTAGTTCATCAAACTAAATGCGATGAAGTTAAACATGATCGTTGTAATAACAATATGGCTGCCTCTATAGGCTTGTAGGTAAGCAGGAATATAAGCCCAGGCTGCACCAAAAAGGCCGGAAGTCGCAATCGCGAGCGGTAGAATAATCCAGAAAGGAACGTACTGGTCCAAAGCCAGGCAAAGTAAGCCGACACCTAACCCACCTATATAAGCTTGTCCTTCGCCACCGATGTTAAAAAGGCTTGCGTGAAAAGCGACAGCAACAGCTAGCCCAGTAAAAATAAAGTTCGTGGTATAATGGAGTGTATATCCTATATTATAGTCATTCCCAAAAGCTCCGTAGATTATAATTTTTACTGCTTCTATTGGGTCTTCACCAATAATTAAAATAACAATTCCTGAAACAAAAAATGCGAGTAAAATATTAATCAGGGGGATGACACCAACGTCAATCCACGCGGGAAGCGCTTTACTTGGACTGCTCATGCCGAAATCTCCTCTGAGTGTGCCGTGTTATTGTTGTTTTGCTGCTCAGAGCTTTTGGATTGTGTGCCTGCATTCCCCATTAGAAGGCCGAGTTGGCGGGCATCAGCATCTTTACCTGCGACTTCACCAACGATACGGCCTTCGAACATAACGAGTATGCGGTCACTGAGTGACATGATTTCTTCAAGTTCTACAGAGACCACAAGAATTGCAGATCCCGCATCGCGCATTGCGATCAGGTTCTTATGAATAAATTCAATGGCCCCAATATCAACACCGCGTGTTGGCTGCCCAACAAGAAGGACTTCGGGGCGTCTGTCCATTTCGCGGGCAAGAACGAGTTTTTGTTGATTGCCGCCAGAGAAATTTGCTGATTTTAACTTGGGATCTTCGGGGCGGACATCATAGTCCTGCATCAACCGAGTACAATGTTCTTGGACAGCTTTATTGTCCATAAGGATCTTACCGTTATAGGCAGGATCTTCATGAAAACCCATAATTGCCGTTTCTTGGGCATTAAAAGCGGTTACCATTCCCATACGATGTCTGTCTTCAGGAACGTGGCCTACACTTAACTCTCTAAATTCTTTTGGGTTTTTGAGGGCATGTGGTGTGATTTGGACGGAACCAATATCAATTGATCCGGTCTGAAGGGGGCAAATACCGCTAAGGGCCGCAAGTAATTCCGTTTGGCCATTGCCGGATACACCTGCGATACCGACAATTTCCCCGGCGCGAAGGGTGAGAGAAACATCATCCAGCTTAGTGATGCCATCTTCTCTATAGGAGAGGTTTTTTGCGTCCAGTAGAATTTCACCAGGATTAGCGTCAGTTTTATCCACTTCCAAAAGAACTTTCCGCCCAACCATTAATTCGGCGAGTTCATTTTTGGATGTGGCTGATGTTTCCCGTTCAGAAACCATGGTTCCTGCACGCATAACAGAAACACGATCTGTAATTGCCATAATTTCCTGAAGCTTGTGGGTGATCAAAATGATACTCACACCACGACTGCGCAGGATATCAAGAATTTTGAAGAGTTGATCTGTTTCCTGTGGTGTCAGGACGCCAGTTGGCTCGTCAAGGATAAGAATTTCAGCCCCACGATAGAGTGCTTTTAAAATCTCAACCCGTTGCTGAAGACCAACGGGGAGATCACCTGTCATGGCATCGGGATCAACTGCCAAGCTGTATTCTTTCGAAAGCTTGAGAAGCTCTTCCCTTGCTGTCTGACTACTTTTGTTCAAAAGAGGGGCACCTTCGGCGCCCAACATTACATTTTCAAGTACAGTAAAGGTTTCTACGAGCATAAAATGCTGATGGACCATACCAATGCCAAAGGATATCGCATCTCTGGAAGAGTGGATTTTTTTCGTTTGACCATTAATAAGGATTTCGCCGCTATCTGCTTCGTAAAATCCGTAAAGTATGCTCATCAACGTTGATTTTCCAGCACCATTTTCACCAATGATGCCGTGTATAGTTCCCGGAAGGACTTTCAAATCTACGTTTTGGTTTGCCTTTACAAGGCCGAAGCTCTTACTGATTGCCTTCAGTTCAATAGCGGGCAGTTCAATAGATGGTGGGGGGGCTGATTGCCCCCCCACCGCGTCAGGCCCTTGGGCCTTGATGCGTTCTACGCTCATAGAAAAACCTAGTACTTGATTATATATTCTGATTTCAAATCAGTTACCCAATTACAGCGCAGGGCAACTGTTATCGGATGTGAAATCATGAACAGAAATGGAACCGGATACGATGCCATCACGTGCTTCTTTTACCTTGGCTTTCATTGCGTCGGTAATAAGGGATTTGTTATTGTCATCAAGGGCCCAGTCTACGCCGTTCTCAGCAAGACCTAGCGCATGAAGACCTGGCTTCCAGGTGCCGTCCATTGCATCTTTGAATGCATTATAGGCAGCAACATCAACGCCTTTTGTCATGGAAGTCAGCATTGTTCCTGGCTGGATATGGTTTTGGTTTGAATCCACACCAATTGCGTATTTACCTGAATCTTTGGCTGCTTGGTAAACACCAATACCTGTTCCGCCAGCAGCTGCAAAGATCACATCGGCGCCTTTATCAAACTGGCTTTTTGCCAACTCGCTACCTTTACTTGGATCATTCCAGGCAGACGGTGTTGTGCCCGTCATGTTGCTATAAACCTCGGCAGAATTAACCGCGTATTTAGCTCCTTGAGCATAGCCACAGGCAAATTTACGAATAAGTGGAATATCCATACCACCAATAAAACCAACTTTTTGGTTTTCAGATGCCATTGCAGCCAGAACACCAACCAAGAAAGACCCTTCATGCTCTTTAAAGACAACGGACTGTACGTTCGGTAGGTCAACGACAGAATCGATGATTGTGAAACGAATATCCGGATATTCTTTTGCAACTTTTTCGATGGCTGGTCCCTGAGCAAATCCAACACCTACGATTGGGTCTGCGCCACGTTGAGCCATTTTACGAATTGCTTGTTCGCGTTGCGAAGGGTTCGTTACTTCAAACTCACGATATTTAATGCCGGTTTCTTTTGAGAATTTCTCAACGCCGTTATAAACGCCTTCATTGAAAGATTTATCGAATTTACCACCCATATCAAAAACAACAGCTGGTTTAATATCGTCGGCATGAGAGGCTGCAGCAGTTAATGCAATAATTGACGCAGCAGCCGTCTGGAATAGCTTCTTCATTTGAGAGCCCAATCCCTGTTTATCAGTTATAAAAATATTTTTTGCCTTAGGTCCGATTTCTATCGGACTCGGGTAAGTATGTTGCGGCAAAAAGCCAATATGTTCAACTAATCCTTATTGTCAAAGATCAAAAATTTGTTCAACTGGTCAAAAAAAACTGAAATTTAAACGCTAAAATAACAACATATTCAATTTTCATTAATTTTGTTCGGGTATCTTCATCATCAAATACGGGGGATTTTTGGGAGTAAGAGATGAGTAATAACGATCCAAGAAAAGAATACGCTGCTGAACGAGGAGTTCGACTTCGTAGGGGATTATCACCGAATGCCAATGTTTCAAACATGCAGTTGTTTGAATCTATTAATGAGCTGAGGTCCGAAATCGTTGCTTTGAAACAATCAAATGCAGCTATCCGACATACATCTGCTGAACAAACCGATGCTGAGAAAAGTTTTAACGATGCAGAAGATGTTCGTGTCGAAATTGCTCAAATGGTGCGGATGATCGGTAAGACGAAGAAAGAGATCGCTCAAATAAAGCACCCAGATGATGTGGATGACCCCTTTGCTCAGTCAACTAATGAGCTTGATGCGATTGTTATGGCCACGGAAACAGCCACAAATAGCATTTTGGATGCGAATGAGCAGATCGAAGCAACAGTAAATGAGCTTTCTGCATTAATGAGTGATGATTCGGATGTGCAAACGGCTTGTGACAAAATTGCTAATCATGTGATTACAATTCTTGAGGCTTCAAACTTTCAAGATGTTACTGGTCAACGAATGACGAAAATTATTAATACGCTTCGTTTTATCGAAGATCGTATTGTATCGATGATTAACATTTGGGGTGCCGAAGCGTTTATGGATCTGCCGGTCGGTGTTGAAGATGGTCGAGAAGGTGATGAGCAGCTTATGAACGGTCCGGCAGCTGAAAACGAAGGCATCACGCAAGATGATATTGATGCGTTATTTGATTAAATAATTACGTATCATAGTTGATGAAACAAAAAAGCGGGGAATGTTATTTTCCCCGCTTTTTTATGTGTTGTTGAGATCTGTCGCGAGTTGGTTCAGGATATGTTCTGAGGAGCTGAATTGAATGACGAAACCATTTGCGAGATGTCGGATGGTTTTTCCTTCAAAGCGTCCAAACCCTTCAATATGAAGCTCGAGGGTTTTGCCGAGTTCGGGACGGGCTGGAGAATCTAAACATACTCCACCACCAGATATATCAAAACATTCAGTTTTTTCCCAATGCTCATTGATTTTTACCAATGTCTGGATTGATTTTTGATATCTCTTATGGCGACGACGATCCGTCTTATCCGTATCCAAAGTCCGCCCCTTTGTCATCTATACAAGTTATGTCAGTATAAATTTGTGCAGAATCTCGTTAATTTTGTCTTATTCAGTGCGTTGAATAAGGTGGTAACCAAAAGAAGTTTCAACGACACCGCTGGTTTCGCCGACTTCCATTGAGAACGCGGATTCTTCAAATTCCGGAACCATCATTCCTTTGCCAAAGTGGCCGAGATCGCCGCCTTCATTACCTGATGGGCAGTCAGAATGTTCTTTTGCCAAATCAGCAAATGCAGTGCCGCTTTCAATCTGGGTTTTCAGGTCTTGGATAAGAGTTTGAGCTTCTTCCTGTGAACGGGTGGCAGTAGAACGCATAGATCCTTCGTACATAAGCAGGATGTGTGATGCACGTACTTGATCAGACATGGTGTTTCTCCTTCAAAAAGTGTTTATCCATAAAAAAAACCGCACATTGTGCGGGGTAATTTCCCCTTATACATAACGTGCGGTTCTAAATGAGCAATGTCTGATTTTATTTTTTTATGTAATATTAAATTTTTGTAGGACGTCAGCAAGGTCATCACCGAAGGTTGTTCCTCGACGAATCACACCGACATTCATTGGTAATTCCTGCATGTCTGGGTGATCAGATGGCAAACTTGTCAACACAGCGACGTGGGATTTTTTGGTTGATGGCATTGCCTTCAAGGCGCAAGCAAGATCAGCCCCGCCAAGTCGAGGCATAACCATAGAGGTTATGACGAGATCCGGCTTGGTTTCCAGAATCATTGTGATTGCTTCCAAAGGTTCCGTCAGTGACGTAACACGATATCCGCATGCTGCGAGTTCACGTGCCACAACCTTGCCAGCAGTTTTTTGCGGGATCACAAGCAAAACTTCTGTGTTTGTAATTTCGATGTCTTCGACATTAAAAGTAATCTGGTGCGGCATAGAGCGCACAACTTCAGCAATGTTTTCTGCTGGTAAAGCTTCGCCGTCAAGCAACGCGGAAATCTTGTCACTATAGGTTTGAAGGTCTTGAATGTGTTTGGGTTCAAGATCTGTTAGGCCGGAAAGATATTCATCCAGCCTATGGGTTATGGCTGCTAAACCCGGTATATTAACTGATTTTGCCTTAAATCTTAGGTTAGACGAATCTTGCGCTAAACGTTCAGCTGCAGTTTTCCCATCCAGTCCGCCTGTTCGAACTTGCTGAAGGTTGACTTCCAGACTGGATGCCACATCTCTTGCTTCATCCAACATTTCGCCTTCAGCGAGTTTATCTGCTTCTTCTTCGCTGATAACAGAACCCGAATTCATTTTCACACACCTAACATCTTTAATTAATATATAATGCCAAAGATAGAGTGAATGGGTTAATGCTCTGCTAATATTTCAGCTAGTTCGCTGGTTTTTTTGATTTTTTAGCGGTCTTGTATTTTCTGAAATACGAATAAATAAAAGCTGCTCGGAATTGATCCAAGCAGCTTTTATTTATTCGTATTATTGATGCTTTTTTATGAAAGCTTACCCCTGTAAAGATCCTTAGGATCTATTTCAACATCCGAGGTTTCTGTGCATTCGCCATCTTCGGAAACTGAAATATAAAAACAACTACGGCGACCTGTATGGCACGCGACGCCATGTTGTTTGACTTTTACAAGTACTGTATCTCGATCACAGTCGATAAGAAAATCAACCAGCTCCTGGTGCTGGCCAGATGTTTCCCCTTTTTTCCATAGCGCCTGACGTGATCTTGACCAGTAACAGACACGACCGCTTGAAAAGGTTTCTTTGATAGATTCTTTGTTCATCCAAGCCATCATAAGGACGTCGTTCTTTTCACTATCCTGTGCGATGGCCGGTATAAGCCCTTGGTCATTGAATTTGAGGCTGGACAGAAGAGCATCCAATTTGGTGTTACTCATTAATGGAATTCCTAGAATGATAATTTATTAAAGCCAGCCTCTAAGTCCATAATAAGGTCATCGGGGTTTTCTAGGCCGATGTGAAGCCTTATTAATGGACCAGCAGCAGACCACTTTGTTGCTGTGCGGATGGAGCTTGGATCACTCGGGAGAATAAGGCTTTCATACCCACCCCAACTGTAACCAATCCCATACAGGTTCAAGCTGTCAACCATCGCGTTGACGGCTGTCTTTGATGCTGGGTTGAGGATAAAACCGAACAGGCCACTTGCCCCTGACATGTCACGTTTCCAGATCTGGTGACCTGGATCGCTTTCCAAGGCTGGGTGAAGAACAGAGGATACTTCCGGACGTTTTGAGAGCCAGTTAGCCACAGTTAATCCGCTTTCATGGTGCTGTTTCAAGCGAACCGCCATTGTTCTTAAGCCGCGTTGGGCGAGGTAAACATCATCGGGGCCAGAACATTGTCCTAAGTGGAAAGTGGTTTCTTTGACTTTTTGATAGAGTTCTTCTGTTGTAATAATCAGCCCTAACATGGCGTCAGAGTGCCCGACGATATACTTCGTACCAGCGTGCACAGAAATATCCACACCAAGTTCAAAGGATTTGCAAAGCAGGGGGGTCGCCCACGTATTATCCATGATCACCAAGACGCCTTTATTGTGCGCAGCTTTGGTGATCGCTGGGATATCCTGCATCTCAAATGTGTGCGAACCGGGTGATTCTGTGAAAACAAGGCGTGTGTTCGGGCGAATTAACTGTTCAATATCTTTACCAATGAGCGGGTCGTAATAAGTTGTTTCTACGCCCATGCGTTTAAGAACGTCTTTGCAGAAAAAACGAGTAGGGGCGTAAACTGAATCAGTTACCAGAATGTGGTCACCGGATTCTACAACACTCAAAATTGCTGTCGTAATGGCAGCAAGACCGGAAGAGACAGAAAACGCACCATACCCACCTTCTAGTTCAGCAATCGCATTCTCCAAGGCAAAGACTGTCGGCGTGCCCTGACGACCATAATTCATTGTTCCTTTGTCGAACTTTGTCGCAGCCCTTTGTTCCATCTCTGCCGTATCTTTAAAGAGAATGGTAGAGGCATGATACACTGGTGGGTTAACGACCCCAAAGTTTGCCATAGGATCCCGACCAAGTTGGGTAACTTTAGTTTCTGCGGCATATTTATTGTTCGACATTAGGAATTCTCTATTACGATATTTTTGTTGGACGTTATTTTGTGAATGGCAGCATCACGATAGAAGCAGACGATTGCAAGTAATTCTGTGAGGGCCGGAAAGGTTAGGTTTTGGTGTGTAACAATTCAAAAGGATTCTTTTTTAAGAGGTTATACGCCGTTTTAAGGATAAAAAATCAAAAAAAAAGACAAATTAACCATATTAAAAATCTGTATGTACAAATTTTTAACAGAAAACGAAGAAAGTTTGAAAAAGTAATGTGTGTCTAATTTATTGATTTATAAGATTTTTTTCAATAGCAAGGAAAATTGTCCCCTAACAAAGTAAAAAATGCTGTTTTCTGAGAGGCTTAGATAGGTTACTGGTTATATATGTTTATTGCGTTGGTGAACAATTTGTATGCCGATGAAAAATTAATCGGGATGTCCTGTTTGCGGCGTCTTAAACAAACAATAAACGTGTTAAACAGCAGGGAAGACACAAAAAATGAAATTCGGAAAAGTCCTGTTTGCGGCCGCAGCGGCCACAGCAATGACAACAGCAGCTCAGGCTGGTACTCTTGACGACATCAAAGCTCGCGGCGAGCTTAATTGTGGCGTCGCAACACCTCTACCTGGTTTTGCTGCTCCTAACGCAGAAAACGTTTGGGAAGGTCTTGACGTTGATGTATGTCGCGCAGTTGCAGCAGCCGTATTGGGCGACCCAATGAAAGTGAAAATCACTCCTACGACTTCTAAAGAACGTTTCACCGTTCTTCAGTCTGGTGAGATCGATTTGCTTGCGCGTAACACCACGTGGACACTTTCCCGTGATGTTAATCTTGGTTTTGAGTTTGTAGGCGTTAACTACTACGATGGTCAAGGTTTCCTCGTAAACAAATCACTAGGTGTTTCCAGCGCGACTGAGCTAGACGGTGCTTCTGTTTGTGTTCAGACTGGTACAACAACCGAGCTTAACTTGGCTGACTATTTCCGTGCCCAGGGCATGCAATACGAAACAGTTCCAGTTGCAACTGCCGAAGAAGGCGGGAAAGTATATGACGAAGGTCGTTGTGACGTTTACACAACAGATGCTTCCGGTCTGTATTCTCTTCGCTCCACACTTTCCGCTCCTGATGAGCAGATTGTTCTTCCAGAAATCATTTCCAAAGAGCCACTAGGTCCTCTCGTACGTCACGGCGACCAACAGTGGGGCGATATTGCCCGCTGGACTCTTAACGCGATGATCATTGCTGAAGAACTTGGTGTGACTTCTGAGAACATTGACGAGATGGCTTCTTCTACAAACCCATCTGTTCTTCGTCTTATTGGTGCTGAAGGCAACATGGGCGAACAGCTTGGTCTGGATGCTAAATGGGCATACAACGTAGTTAAAAACGTTGGTAACTATGGTGAGTCTTTCAAAAGAAACCTTACTGATACTCTGAACATCGAGCGCGGTATCAACGCTCAATGGAAAGATGGTGGTCTTCTTTACGCTCCTCCAATGCGCTAAGTCGAGACATTAAAGCCTGATTTACTTTGAGTGGGGCTGCCAGAATTGGTGGCCCTACCTTAGCTAAACAGGCTTTAATTTTAATAAAAATAAGCATTTAGGAGGCAGTATGTCGGCTGAAACTGCACAAAATGCCCGTGGGTCGGGTGGAGCATCGCTCTTTTCGGATCAGCGGTTTAGATCGCTTTTCTTTCAGGCTCTTGTAATAGGCCTGCTAGGCGCATTCCTCGTATTCATCGTTTATAACACAGCGCATAATATTGAAAAACGCGGTATTCAAACCGGTTTTGCTTTTCTTGATGCTGCCGCTGGATACGATATCGCCATTTCTCCCTTTATGGAATATACAGCAACACACTCACATGGACGGGTATTCCTTGTTGGGTTGTTCAATACACTTCTGGTTTCCTTCTTGGGAATTATTGCAGCAACATTTTTAGGTGTTTTCCTGGGTGTTTTGCGTCTATCACCAAACTGGTTGGTGAGTAGAATTGTTTATTGTTATGTCGAATTTACTCGTAACGTTCCTCTGTTGCTGCAAATTCTTCTCTGGTATGCGATTTTCCTCGCTTTGCCTTCCGTAAAGCAAAGTATTACAATGTTTAATGATATTATAATCTTGAACAAACGTGGTCTTGTTTTACCGGAACCGCTACCTGGTGATGGGTTTATGCTTGTGCCCATCGCTTTGATTTTTGCTCTTTTTGCAAGTATCTTTTTTGCGCGTTGGGCAAAGAAAACTCAGGCTGCTACTGGTAAGATATATCCTGTATTTATGACAAATACAGCGATGATTATCGGCTTGCCGCTTCTTGCTTTTGCTGTGACGGGGTTTCCTCTTGATTTTGCATATGCTGAATTAAAAGGCTTTAACTTCAAAGGTGGTGTGGTTATCAAGCCTGAATTCACTGCTCTTTGGTTCGCGCTAAGTCTTTATACAGCAGCCTTTATCTCTGAAACCGTTCGTGCGGGAATTCAATCTGTTTCTCACGGACAAACAGAGGCATCTGAGGCATTGGGCTTACGTCCAAGTTGGACAATGCGCCTGATTATTCTGCCCCAGGCTCTTCGGGTGATTATTCCTCCGATGACCAGTCAATATCTTAACTTGACCAAAAACTCATCACTTGCGGTTGCCATTGGGTACCCGGATATTGTGCAGTCTTTTGGCGGTGTGACATTGAACCAGACAGGGCAGGCGATCGAAGTGATTTTTATTACCATGCTCGTATATCTGACAATTAGCTTGCTAATTTCAGCATTTATGAACTGGTATAATAACCGCGTTAGTTTGGTAGAAAGGTAGGAGGGGCAGATGAGTGTAACTGAACAACAATATGCTCCAGGTGAGCATCCTGATCTTCCTCCACCTTTGGGCGAAGCCGGATTAATTGCATGGTTTAAGAAAAGATTATTTTCAAGTGTTGGTAATACCATTCTGACATTGGTTGCTGTCTTTTTCCTTTACCACGTATTATCTGCTATTATTTTCTGGACCTTAACAGGGGCAACCTTTACGGGGGAAACGAAAGCAGATTGTGATTTAGGTGGCGCGTGCTGGCTTGTAATTGGAGATCGTTTCCATCAATTTATGTATGGGCTTTATCCAACTGATCAATACTGGCGGCCAAACCTTACCTTTATCTTGATGGTTGTTGCCATTGTTCCGGTGTTATTTGATAACATACCGCATCGTGGGAAGTTTCTTCTGTTCTCAGCAATATTTCCTTTTATTGCTTTTTACCTCCTGAGTGGTGGTTGGGGACTGGAAACTGTTGATACTGATGAATGGGGTGGGTTGTTACTAACCCTTGTCTTGGGGGTTACTGGTATTGTTGCCTCTTTGCCGATTGGTATTGTGTTGGCGCTTGGGCGTCGATCCAATATGCCGATTGTTAGGACACTGTGTGTTTGCTTTATCGAGTTTATTCGCGGTGTACCTTTGATCACCATTCTTTTCATGGCGTCGAATATGTTGCCATTGTTTCTGCCTGAGGGCGTGAACTTTGACAAGTTGCTTCGTGCTTTGATCGGTGTTGCTTTGTTCTCTTCCGCTTATATGGCAGAGGTCATTCGTGGCGGTCTTCAGGCTATTCCGAAAGGTCAGTATGAAGGTGCAGATGCTATGGGGCTAAGCTATTGGCAATCCATGCGTTTAATCATTCTTCCACAGGCACTTCGCATTGTTATTCCAGGAATTGTGAACACATTTATAGGTCTGTACAAAGATACAACACTTGTTTCAATTATCGGTTTGTTTGATCTGATCGGTATTGGTCTGGTGGCTGTTGCAGATGTTAAGTGGCGTGGTTTGGCACCGGAAACGTATGCCTTTATTGCGCTGTTGTTCTTCATATCCTGTTTTGCAATGTCGCGTTACAGCCTATGGCTTGAAAATAAACTTCACACTGGTCATAAAAGATAAGGAGCCCGTGGTATTATGAGTAATGCAAGTACCAATACCTCGAAAAAAACAGATGAGGTGGCTATCCAGCTGAACGGTGTTCACAAATGGTATGGCCAGTTTCATGTGTTGAAAGATATCAATCTGAACGTTCAACGGGGGGAGCGGATCGTTATCTGTGGTCCTTCCGGTTCAGGTAAATCCACATTGATTCGATGCATCAACCGCTTGGAAGAGCATCAGCAGGGCGATATTATCGTTGATAATATTGAACTGACAGGAAATCTCAAAAACATTGATGCGATCCGTCGTGAAGTTGGTATGTGCTTCCAGCACTTTAACCTCTTTCCGCATCTAAGTGTTCTTGAAAACTGTACTCTTGCACCTATTTGGGTCCGTAAGATGCCGAAGAAAGAAGCCGAAGAAATTGCGATGCACTATCTGGAACGTGTTAAAATTCCAGATCAGGCAAGTAAATTCCCAGGACAGCTTTCTGGTGGTCAGCAGCAACGTGTTGCTATTGCACGTTCTCTTTGTATGAACCCACGCATCATGTTGTTTGATGAGCCAACATCGGCTCTTGATCCTGAGATGATTGCTGAGGTTCTTGATACAATGATTGAGCTTGCTGATACAGGTATGACAATGCTTTGCGTAACCCACGAAATGGGATTTGCACGTAAAGTTGCGGATAGAGTTATCTTTATGGATGGCGGTGAGATTATTGAGCAAAATGAACCAGAAGAGTTCTTTAATAATCCTCAATCGGAGAGAACACAGAAATTCCTGAGCCAAATTTTGGCACATTAATAATTTCTGTTTTCTCAGGAAAAGCGGCCTCAGATTTGGGGCCGCTTTTTTGATGCCGTTATTTTCTTGTACAATGTGATTGGGATTGAGGGGGCTTGATCTTGGCTTTTCTTTTCTGACAACAGATAAATATGGCCCTTAAAAGAAAGATTAAAAAAACCAGCAGTGAAACACAGCTGGTTTTTTTATTGTAACTATCTAGATGCTTTGACAGTTGTAATGTCGCGTTATGAAGCTTAACGCTTTTCTACAGGGATAAAATCACGTTCATCAGAACCAAGATAAAGCTGACGAGGTCTGCTGATTTTATGGCTTGGATCTTCGATCATTTCTTTCCACTGCGCGACCCACCCAACGGTTCTTGCCAAGGCAAAGAGAACTGTAAACATAGATGTTGGGAAGTTCATCGCTCGGAGAATAATACCTGAATAGAAATCAACATTCGGGAATAGTTTTTTCTCGGCGAAATACGGATCAGAAACCGCAACTTTTTCAAGTTCCATTGCAAGTTCAAGAAGCGGATCGTTGATACCGAGCTCTTCAAGGACTTCGTGACAGGATTCACGCATCACAGATGCACGTGGATCGTAATTTTTATAAACACGGTGCCCAAAGCCCATCAGACGGAATGGATCATTTTTGTCTTTTGCCCGTTCGATGAATTTTGGAATATTGTCTTTATGCCCAATTTGTTGAAGCATGTTGAGAACAGCTTCGTTTGCCCCGCCGTGAGCAGGTCCCCAAAGAGATGCAATGCCAGCCGCAATGCAAGCGAATGGATTTGCACCACTTGACCCTGCGATACGCACTGTGGAGGTTGATGCATTTTGTTCGTGATCTGCATGTAGAATGAAAATACGATCCATTGCACGAACAAGCGCGGGGCTTGCCTTGTATTCTTCACATGGAACAGAAAAAGTCATGTGAAGGAAGTTTTCGGCATAGCTAAGATCATTCTTTGGATAGACGAAGGGCTGACCGATAGAATATTTATAGGCATAAGCAGCAATTGTTGGCATCTTCGCAATAAGACGATGTGATGCTATCAAACGCTGTTGTGGGTCGCGAATATCAGTTGAATCATGATAAAACGCAGAAAGAGCCCCTACAACACCAACCATAATTGACATCGGATGCGAATCACGGCGGAAACCGCGGTAGAAATTCAGCATCTGTTCATGGAGCATTGTGTGGTAGGTGATTTGATTTTTGAACTCGTCAGATTCTGCTTTCGTCGGTAGTTCACCATTCAGCAGAAGATAACATGTTTCCATGTAGTCACTTCCAGAGGCTAAATCTTCAATAGAATATCCTCTGTGTCGCAATATCCCCTTGTCACCGTCAATGTAGGTAATAGAGGAATCACAACTACCCGTTGAAGTGAACCCTGGATCATATGTAAAACAACCAGATTCGCTGTAAAGTTTCCTAACATCGATAACATTTGGTCCACAAGTTCCCTGAAGGATCGGCATATCCCAACTGTGTCCGGTGCGGTTGTCCGTAACGGTAACGCTATTTTTGTTGTCGGTATCTGACATATTTGGAACCTCTGCTCTTTGTTATTATTCTGGTTTGTTGCGCAGCAGCATAATGCTTTTACTACTTAAGATCAAATTGTGCGCTGCAATATTTTTAATTATTTATAACCTCAAATTTGATCTGTAATTCTGTTAATTGACTCGTCTTTTCCCAATATCTCCATGACTTCGAATATTCCCGGAGATACATTGGAACCACTTAGTGCAGCGCGTAAAGGCTGGGCAATTTTTCCGAGTTTTAACTCAGCCTCTTCGGCAAAGCCTTTTACCGTAGCTTCCAAGGGTTCTTCTTCCCAAGTTGGAAGGTTCTGAAGAATTGGTAGCAGGTTGCTTAAATTCTCTTTGCCTTCAACTGATAAAAGTTTCTTGGCTTTATCGTTTAGTTGCAAGGGACGACTTTTAACGTAAAAGCCAGCACTTTCGGCGAGATCGATAATCGTTTTTGCGCGTTCTTTCAGGCCAGACATTCCTTTGACAAGAACAGCTTTCTGGTCTGCAGATATAACAATCTCTTCTTTTGCGGAAATGAGAGGAGAGATAATATCAGCGAGATAGCTATCATCCGCGTTACGGATATAGATGCCATTCAGGTTTTCAAGCTTTGCAAAGTCAAAGCGAGAAGGTGATTTACCTACGCCATCAATATCAAACCATTTAATTGCTTGTTCGGTAGAAATGACTTCTTCGTCGCCGTGCCCCCAACCTAAACGTAATAAGTAGTTGCGTAGGGCTTCTGGCAGATACCCCATTTCATCGCGATAGGCCTCAACACCCAAAGCTCCATGACGCTTTGATAGTTTAGCCCCATCTGCGCCGTGGATAAGAGGTATGTGAGCAAAATATGGGAGTTCCCACCCCATTGCCTTAAACAGCTGTGTCTGTCTGAAAGCATTTGTCAGGTGATCATCGCCACGGATAATGTGCGTGATCCCCATGTCGTAATCATCAACGACGACAGATAGCATGTAAGTTGGTGTACCATCTGCTCTTAGCAATACCATATCATCAAGTTGGCTGTTGGCGACTGTAACGTCACCTTGGACTAGATCCTTGATAAGGGTTTCGCCTTCTTGTGGCATTTTCAGGCGTACGACTGGTTTAACGCCTTCAGGTGCTTCAGATGCAGGGCGATCACGCCAGCGGCCATCATACTTCATTGGACGACCTTCGGCACGTGCGGTTTCACGCATTTCAGTCAGCTCTTCAGGGCTGCAATAACAATGATAGGCTTTGCCTTCTGACAAAAGCTGTTGAGCGACCTGCTGGTGTCGTTCAGCGCGAGAAAACTGGTATGTAATCTCATCGTCATGGTTAAGCCCCAGCCAGTTCAGACCGTCTATTATGGCCTCTATAGCTTCTGGAGTTGAACGTTTGCGATCAGTATCTTCGATACGCAACAAATATTTTCCGCCATGATGTTTGGCGAAGAGCCAGTTAAAGAGCGCTGTGCGTGCGCCACCAATATGAAGAAATCCAGTAGGTGAAGGTGCAAAACGGGTCACGACCTGTTTCGTGGGATGGCTCATGAAGATCTTCCGATAATCCAGAGGTTTTGGGTGCTAGTCTTAGTGAGGGTTATCCGGTGTTTGCGAAGTTCTGTTAAACTCTCGACCTGGATAACAAAGACTGGGTTTCGCCGAGGTTTAACACATTGTTGCCTATCTCGCAAATAGGCAGGTTTAATTTGTATAACTTTAGTATACCACTGATGAGTTATTCATGCACAAAAATAAAGACATATCATAATTAGTTTGAGTTGAAGAAATATGATGTTTTTCCCTTTTATTGTAATACACTGGGGAGAGGGGGATAATTTTCGTGCTGTCAGAGTTGTTTGCCAAAGAGCAGGGGGCGTTTGCCAATTGGTTACCTGTTTTTATTGGGACAGGAATTGGTCTTTATTTCTCGCTTCCTTTTGAGCCAAGTTTACTGTTATCTCTCATTATTTTTCTGATTTTGTTGAGCGCGATAGCTGCCCTGTTTTATATTATTCCTACTCCTGATAGGAATAATGCCAAAGGGGCAACTTATTTACTGACCAGATATATTTTAATTGCTGCCTCTCTCGTTTCATTGGGGGTTGTTGCTGCAACCTATCGAACTGATCGAATAGCTGCGCCGATAGTTGAGCGGCAATTCGGTCCCAGTTACTTCGAAGGGCGGGTTGTTCAGATAGAGCCAAGCTCCCCAGGGCAGAGGTACCTGTTGGATAATCTATCGGGAAAAGCTTTCAAATGGCTTAGTACGCCTCATACCATGCGATTAAAGTCAAATCTTCTTCAGGAAGACATCCATATCGGAATGCGTGTGAGGGTTCTGGCCGTTATCCAGCCTCCGGCACGACCCAGTATCCCGGGTGGATTTAATTATGCAAGACATGCTTATTATCAACAGATCGGTGCCGTTGGTTATGTTCTTGGCAAGGCAGAGATACTCGAAGATCGAAGTGTGAAGGAAAGTCCGCATTTGCTTGAATACCTGAGTATGGTGATAGCAGAAACTCGTAATTCAATCGTCCGAGATGTGGGGAAATATATAGAAGGTGATCAAAGAGATCTTGTTGTAACTTTTTTAACGGGGCAAAAAGGTGGACTCTCTAAGGAAACAAAAGAAGAAATCCGTAATGCGGGGCTAGCTCACTTATTGGCAATTTCTGGATTACATATGGGGTTGATGGCCGGCATTGTTTTCTTTGTCATTCGCTTTGTCTTAGCTTTATTTCCAAGTCTTGCATTAAATTATCCCATCAAAAAGATCGCGGCGGTCGCTGCAATCGTTTTCTGTTTCTTTTATTTGTTACTCATTAATCATCCTCTGTCAGCCCAACGTGCTTTTATTATGATAGCAGTAAGTTTGGGTGCTGTGGTGTTCGATCGTAAAGCCCTTTCCATCAGAACGGTTTCCGTCGCGGCGTTATTCTTGCTTCTGATTTACCCTGAAGTTTTGATCTCAGCCAGTTTTCAGATGTCGTTTTCTGCGGTTCTGGCGCTTGTCGCTTTTTTTGAATGGTATTCTTATAAAAATGTTGAACAGCATTTTGTCGGGAAAATGTTAAACGGGATAAAGCTAACTTGTTATTGTTCCCTTGTAGCCTCGATCGCGACGGCACCTTTTGTTCTCTATCACTTTCATAGCCTGCCTTTATACGGGATCCTTGCTAATTTGGTGGCCGTCCCCTTCACGGCTTTCATCCTCATGCCATTGGTTTTGATATGTTATGTGTCGTTTCCTTTTGGATTGGAAGGATGGGTAATTCAATTATTAGGGCAGGCTTTCGAATTTTTGTTATGGATTTCCCGTGCCATTTCTCAAATTCCTTATGGAGAATGGAGGTTAAGTGCTTTTCCAGTCTTTGCATTGGTTATTGTAACATTAGGTGGCATTTGGCTTTGTCTTTTTAAAACTAGACTTAGGTGGTTCGGGATTATTCCTGTCGTATTTTTTGTTATTTTTATCAATATGTTTTCTTCTGATCCTGATATCTTAGTTGACCCCAAAGGACAATTAATAGGTATTGCTATCAATGATACGCTTTATCTCAACAACACGAGACGGTCGAGGTTTGTCGCTCGGATCTGGAAACAGGACCTTGCCCTAAAAAGCGTTAAGCCTTGGGAAGAGTTACCTCGTACCTATTTGAAATGTGACGAAGAAGCTTGCCGCATAAGGTTAAAAGGTGTGAAAATCTCTTTTGTAAAGAACGGTACAGCTTTTCTGGAGGAGTGTAATCAAGGGCAACTACTTGTGGTGCCTGGGCTGAAAATTCCACGATGGTGTCGGGAAAATGGCGCAGACCATAGTTCCTTTTCTTTGGATAAATGGACCTTGAGGAATGGTGGAGTGCATAGCATATCAATTATGCAGGGCACCCCGAACATACAAAAGGTTAATAAAATTACCGGTGATCGCCCTTGGAGTAGAAGTGAATAATTTTTTAATTTAAAGTATTGAGAACGTCTAATAAGGTATTGTTAATGATATGTTCTTAGTAGGCCAACAAGCTTGCCTTGTACTTGAACTCTGTCAGATTCATAGGTTTTAGTTTCATAGGCAGCATTAGCTGGTTCTAGCTCTATTTTGCCACTTTGGCGTCTGACATGCTTAAGAGTTGCTTCTGCATTATCAACAAAAGCCACACCGATCTGACCATTTTCTATCGTATCGCATCTTTTGATCAAAACGGTATCACCATCAAGAATGCCTGCTTCGATCATTGAATCCCCCTCAACAGTCAGGGCATAGTGATCACCGCCGCTTAGAAGGTTCAAAGGAACGTCAACGTAATTATCGGGATCATTTAGTGCTTCAATCGGTGTACCTGCTGCAATTTTCCCATAAAGAGGGAGCTGTACAGTGTCTTCGGATGATTGATTGGCCGCTTCGATGTTTTCATTAAGCAGGCGATTGTTTTGCTGTTTTAGGGCATTAAATTCCTGAGCTTGCGGTACAGGCCCTAAATCTTCTGGTAGTCTCAGAATTTCAACTGCTCGCGCTCTATGTGCAAGCCGTCGAATAAAGCCTCGTTCTTCCAGGGCTGTTATTAGGCGGTGAATACCTGATTTTGATTTTAATGCAAGTGCGTCCTTCATTTCATCGAATGAAGGCGAAACACCTGTTCGAGATAAGTGATCCCGAATGTAAAGCAATAGCTCACGTTGTTTCTTGGTCAGCATTAAAATTCCCCCGAAATACAGAACTGGATTTCTGTAGAACAAAACAAAAACATAACATTTGTTCTACTTTGGTTCTCGTTTCAGGTCAAGCTGTTTTGCGTCTTTTCTTACCGTTAAAGCCGAATTATCTCTACTTCTGTACCTTTGGCTACAGACGAAGCGAAGGGGGCGCGAATCACAAGGCAGTCAGCCTTGCGAAGTAGGTTTAACATCGCGCTGTCCTGCCGTTCAAAAGGCGTGGCTTCTAGTTGTCCTGATGAGTTTGTTGATAACTTTGCTCTTAAATAATCCTGGCGCTTATCATTTTCACCTAGATCTTGGGTGAGTATAGCTTTTTCTACCTGTAAGTTATCAGGATCTCTACCAGTCATTTTCCACAGGGCCGGGCGGGCAAAAATGTAGGCGCATACAAGCGTTGAAACCGGGTTTCCGGGAAGACCTATCATCGGTGTTTTCCCGAGCTTACCAAAGATAAGAGGCTTTCCCGGGCGCATGGCAATACGCCAAAAATCAATTTCCAAACCTTGCTCACCAAGTACGGAACGAACAAGATCGTGATCGCCAACAGAGGCCCCACCTGTTGTTAACAAAAGATCTGCACCTTCAGCTCCTTTGGCCATAGCTGAAAGGGCCCCTTTATCGTCAGGTGCGATGCCAAGCGATATTGGATCGCCCCCACACTCTCTGACAAATGACATAAGAGCAGTTGTGTTCGAGCTGATAATTTGATTTGGCCCGGGCGTTACGCCGGGTAAGACAACTTCATTGCCAGTTGCCAGTATTGCAACTTTAGGCTTCCGATATACCTCTAGCCAGGGGTGGTTCATTGCTGCTGCAAGTGCGAGGTCTCGTGCCGAAAGTAGCGTACCTTTTTCAAGGCCGATTTGCCCCTCGCTAAAGTCCAGTCCGGCGGGGCGAATGAAGCGACCAGGTTCTTCGCTTTGTTTAACGGTTACCTTTTTATCGTCATGATCGGTGTTTTCCTGAATAACAATACAATCAGCCCCAAGTGGGACGGGCCCACCAGTAAAGATACGAACGGCCTCGCCGTCTTGGAGTTGAGCCTCGTAGCTTCCACCAGCCGGGGCTTCGCCCCTAATTTTAAGTGTTACAGGAACAGATTGAATGTCAGAGGATTTAACGGCAAAACCATCCATGGCAGAAACATCTGTCGGAGGTTGTGTTAATCTGGCTTTGATATCTTTTGCGAGAACCCGTCCTAAGCCATCGTGGAGGGAAACCGTTTCGGGGGACAGTTCGGTAAAGCCCGCGAGAACCCGTTTTAAAGCTTCTTCAACCTGTATCATTAACTAGCCTCGTAAGCTCCTGATTTACCACCAGTTTTTTTTATAAGTCGTATGTCAGTGATCTGAATACCTTTATCAACTGCTTTGCACATATCGTAGATAGTCAAAGAGGCAATTGATACAGCGGTCAGTGCTTCCATCTCGACGCCAGTCTGTCCCGTTAACTTACACGTTCCAATAACTTCAATCGCGTTATTGTCTGGGTCCAGAGTGAAATTTACCTTCACTGAGGTTAGCATCAGAGGGTGACATAGGGGGATGAGGTCAGGGGTTTTTTTTGCCCCCATGATACCGGCAAGACGTGCGATGGCGAGAACGTCACCCTTTTTGAAGCCGCCTTGTTGGATAAGTTGCATTGTTTCAGGTTGAACCAATACCCGCCCTTTGGCTGTTGCTGTTCTAGTGGTCTCGGTTTTATCCGAAACATCAACCATGACAGCTTTACCCTCTTGATCGAAGTGAGTGAGTTCGTTTCCTGATGACATCTCTTTATCCAACTTTAGTCTGCGATTTCAGTCATTTTATAGTTTTGCTAATTTATTGATCGCATAACAGTTTCCGGGGAATTAGCGGAGCCTATTGCTTTAGAAGGTTAGTGGTGGCTGCCGTAACATCTTCCTGACGCATTAATGATTCCCCAATTAAAAAGGTTGTCGCGCCAATTGCTTGCATCCGTTTTAAATCTGTTGGGTTATATAAACCGCTTTCAGCAACAAGAAGTTTGTCCTGCGGAACCATTGTAGACAGTTCTTCTGTTGTCGCAATATCAACCTCAAGTGTTTTCAGGTTTCTGTTGTTCACCCCAAGAAGAGGTGACTTTAGTGTATTTAACGCTCTGGTCAGTTCTTCTGCATTATGAACCTCTACCAGCACGTCCATTCCAAGGTCAAAGGCTAGGTTTTCAAGTTCGCTTGCCTGTTGATCCTCTAATGCTGCCATAATCAAGAGAATACAATCTGCCCCAAGAGCTCGGGATTCAACAATCTGGTAGGGTTCAAGCATGAAATCCTTGCGCAGAGCCGGAAGGTCGACAGCGGCACGTGCGTCGAGCAAATATTGATCGGCACCTTGAAAGTAAGGTTCATCCGTTAGGACTGAAAGGCATGTTGCACCACCAGCTTTGTATGCTTTAGCCAATGATGAGGGGTCGAAGTCTGCTCGAATGAGGCCTTTGCTTGGCGATGCTTTTTTGATTTCACAGATCAGGCCATACTTGCCTTGCTCGTATTTGGTTTTTAGAGCTTGGTAAAATCCACGCGGAGTATCTTGGGATGCGGCTTTAGCTTCTAACTGAGAAAGAGAGGTTTTTTCTTTTCTAGCCCGCACAAATTCGAGCTTATCATCACAAATGCGTTTTAGAACATCACTCACTTAGTTGTTTCCTTGTTCGTATATGAAGCCAAACCGTCAAGCTTTGCGAGGGCGGCACCGCTATCAATTGATTTTGCTGCCATTGCAGCGCCTTCTTTGAGATCATTAGTCATCCCTGCAACGATTAATGCCCCGGCTGAGTTCAAGACTACAGCATCACGATAAGCATTCTTGGTTCCGCTGAGCATTTCCCGCATTGCAGCGGCATTAAAGGCTGCATCGCCACCAATAATCTCTTCTATGGGGGATCTTTCCAACCCGGCCATTTCAGGGATTATCTCAAAGTTTTTGATTTGTCCTTGATCCAGCTCAGAAATATAACTGAGGCCGGAAATTGATAGTTCATCAAGCCCTTCGGCACCATGGACAACCCAGGCTTTTTCATGACCGATAGCCTGTAGTACCTGTGCGAGCGGTTCAACCCATTCCCGGGCGAAAACACCTGTGATTTGGCGAGTTACTTTTCCGGGATTAGAGAGGGGACCCAGAAGGTTGAAGATTGTCCGGGTGCCAAGTTCTGCCCGTGTTGGACCAACGTTGCGCATGGCAGAGTGATATAAAGGGGCGGCGAGAAAAGAGGTGCCATTTTCTGCTAAAGCTTTTTCAACGGCATCAACACTTGCTTCAAGACCAATACCCAGCGCCCCCAAAACATCGGAAGCGCCACTTTTTGATGAAGCGGCTCTGTTACCATGTTTTGCGACGATGGCACCCGCGCCCGCAACAACAAAAGCTGTTGCTGTTGAAACGTTAAGCGTGCCTTTTGCATCACCGCCTGTACCACAGACATCAATGGCACCTTTTGGTGTTTTGATGGTAAGCATCTTACTGCGCATAGAGCGCGCTGCGCCCGTTATTTCATCAACAGTCTCACCTTTGACTCGCAAGCTCATCAATAACCCGGCAACCTGTGCAGAAGTGGCTTCACCTGTCATTAGCAGATCAAAGGCAGTTTCCGATTGCTGGGCAGTTAGATTGTTGCCGTCAGCCACGTAGGCGATAAATGATTTTATGTCGCTTAGTTCCCCTGACATGGAACAAGCCTCCTTATTGTTTATTCTAATGGCTCAAGTCGATGAGACTTAATCAAAGCTTGGCTTTGTTAAACCGTCAGAAAATTTTTCAAGAGATCATGGCCTTTTTCAGAGGCAATGCTTTCGGGGTGAAATTGAACACCATGTAGCGGGAGTTCTTTGTGTTGAAGCCCCATAATGACGCCATCTTCGGTCCAAGCCGTAACTTCCAGGCAATCAGGCATGCTGGCTGGTTCAATTGTCAATGAGTGATAGCGCGTGACCGTTAGCGGATCTGGTAAGCCTTTGAAAACACTTTTCCCGTTGTGCTTAACTGGGCTGGTTTTACCGTGCATTGGGCTTGGGGCACGAACAACATTTGCCCCGAAGGCTTGACCAATTGATTGATGTCCTAGACATACCCCCAATACAGGAATTTTGCCCGCGACCCTTTCAATAAGCTCAAGGCATATACCAGCTGAAGAGGGATCACAGGGGCCGGGAGAGATAACAATACGTTCCGGGTTAAGCTCCAATACCTGATCAACAGAAATCTGATCGTTGCGTTCGACAGAGATCGTCGCGCCCAACTCCCCAAGGAAATGGTAGAGATTATAAGTGAAGCTGTCGTAATTATCGATCAGTAATAACATTTCGGTACACGGGCTTTCGCTGATTTCTAAAGTTAGATTGCAAAAGTTATAGCAGCAAGATTATGCCGAAGAAATAAGGAAAAGCCTGATTTATTTTAAGATTTGATTTTTTTATAACTCTTTTATAACTCATGGCTTGACCTTCCTGTAACTGTAAGCCTCATATTTGCCTTATTAGCAAACCAGAAGCGTGTATTTTTATGTCAAAATCCATTGAGTTAACTGTTAAGGGAATGTCCTGTGCTGGGTGCGTTCGCTCTGTCGAAAAGGCACTAACCGCTGTTGAGGGGGTAATTAGTGCGTCCCCGGATTTGATGAGTAACACAGCAACCGTGACCTTGGCGGGCAATGTTGATCAAAATTTATTGTTAAAAAGCTTAGCAGATAAAGGCTATCAAGCTTCTCTTGTGCCAGAAGTAAACTCATATGATGAAGTTGGTGGCGAAGCGATTGATCCTGAAACTTCAGATATGCGCTTATTCCTCTTGGCGTTGCTTTTAACATTTCCATTGGTGGGGCAAATGGCTTTCTTGCCATTTGGCATTAACTTTTCCATTCCGCCTTTGATACAGTTTCTCTTGGCTCTACCAGTACAAATTTTTGCAGGTGGGCGTTTTTATAAAGGAATCTGGCAGGCCGTAAGGTATGGACAGAGCAATATGGATACTCTTGTCGCTATTGGTACTTCTGCTGCTTTTGGATTATCTGTTTTTATTATGCTGGGCGATTATTCTGAATGGATGTCCTGGTCATCACATTTGGCACACGCGCTTTATTTCGAAGCATCGGCCGCCGTCATTACGCTTGTTCTTCTGGGTAAGGTACTTGAAGAAAAAGCCAAAGGTAAAACCAATAAAGCCTTGGACGCTCTCATTCGACTTCAGCCGTTGAATGCAACAGTTCTTCGTGATGAAAAACAACTGACCGTTCCCGCTGTAAAGGTTTTGGCCAATGATATTGTTATTGTCAGGCCGGGTGATGTTGTTCCTGTCGATGGCGAAATACGCAAGGGAACGAGTCAGGTTGACGAGGCTATGATCACGGGTGAAGCAATGCCCGTTTCCAAAAATATCGGTGACTCGGTTATCGGGGGTACGGTGAATGGCGAAGGCGTGTTGCATCTAGTTCCGACAACTCTTGGGACAAGCTCTCGTCTGTCTCAGATTATTGAGCAGGTTAAAACAGCGCGTAGTACCAAACCCAGAATACAGAAGCTGGTCGACAAGGTAAGCGCCGTCTTTGTTCCCGGGGTATTGTTACTCTCATTGCTGACTTTTCTGGGGTGGTGGACCTTTGGTGGTATTGGTATAGAGATTGCGATTATCAACGCAGTAACTGTTCTTGTTATAGCCTGCCCTTGTGCGTTGGGGCTTGCAACACCTACGGCAATCATGGTCGGGAGTGGTCAGGCCGCACGAATGGGGATCTTGGTTAAAAATGCCGATGTGATTGAGAAATTATCAAAAGCAACCACAGTGGTTTTTGATAAAACGGGAACTCTGACCGAAGGGCGCCCGGAAGTTATTGCAACTACCTATCCCGCTGATAAAGATAATGCAGAAACCTTAGCTGTGGTTCTTGGACTTACGAAAGATAGTGCGCATCCACTATCGAAGGCAATTGTTGAGTACATTGATGATGAAATTAAACCGAAGGAATTTGAGGAAATAACAGCCGTTCCAGGGCTTGGCCTTTCCGCGGTGCTTTCTGGTGCCACCTATTTACTGGGAAGTGAGCGCTATATGCAACAAGTTGGAGTGGCGCTTGATCGTTGTTATGATTTTATCGAAGACAATAATGCACGTGGAGCATCAATGGTTTGGGTTGCGAGAAAAGAAGTCGATGATGCTATGACGGTTATTGGCGGTTTTGCATTACAGGATAAAATAAAATCTGAATCCCTTAAAACTGTTCAAGCCCTGAAAGGTAAGGGAATTTCTGTTGTTATGCTCAGTGGGGATCAGCAACTGGCAGCTCAAAAGGTTGCCGAGAAATTGTCTATTGAAAAGGTAGAGGGAAATCTTCTTCCAGAAGATAAGCTGGCATACTTGAAAAAATTACATCAACAGAATGAAGTCGTCGTTATGGTTGGGGATGGTATTAACGATGCCCCTGCGTTGGCGGGGGCGGATGTTGGCCTAGCTATGGGCGATGGCAGTGATGTTGCGATTAATACTGCAGATGCATCGCTTATTCAGAGCAATCCCTATCTGGTGTATAAAACGATTAGGGCAGGGCAGGTTATACACAGCAAAATAGCGCATAATCTTATTGGGGCTTTTATGTATAATGTTATTGGGTTGCCACTTGCTGCTTCCGGTTTATTAAGTCCTTTGCTGGCGGGATTGGCGATGGCATTGAGTTCAGTTACTGTCATGGTTAGCTCTTTATCGCTTTATTCTTCTTTAAAACGGATTGATTGATGATGAAAATTGGTCAAGTTGCTGAAGTTTCTGGATTACCAGCAAAAACGATCAGATATTATGAATCCATTGGTTTGATCGAACCTGCGGGAAGAACATCTTCTGGCTATCGTGCCTATCAGGAAAAGGATATTGAAACCCTCAAGTTTATCCAGCGCGCCAGAAGTTTAGGTTTTTCCATCAATGAGGTTTCTGCCCTTCTTATGCTTTGGAATGACCGCAACAGAGCAAGTGCACAGGTGAAAGAACTGGCGAAGCAGCATGTTGCGGACATGGATCGTAAAATCGCAGAACTGCAAAGTATGAAAGATACCTTGAGCAACTTGATCGAAAAATGTCAGGGGGATCATCGGCCTGATTGTCCTATTTTGAACGATTTCGCCCAAACTGATCGTTAATTATGCCGATACGCCACGATCAGGGCCGATGACAAGTTTTATGAGTTTATACTGTTCACTCCTGTAAGGCTGATATACATATAATCCCTCGAAACAGAGTGGATTCATGGCTTTAAAACGTAAGACAAAAAAAACAGGCCCTTTGCCAAAGAAGTTGAATAAAAGCAGACGTTCCCGTCGTGGAAGTCTGTTTATTGTCGCTGGGTTTCTTTTTTTTATTGCTTTGGCTGTTTCTTCCGTCCTTATTCTCCAAAAGGACAAAGTTAGCTCTGTATCACCTGAACCTCGACCTCAGTTAACAGAAGAACAGGCCAAGCAGGAAGCTCTGGCCGCGGCACCTTCAAACAAGCCGCATCCTATTAATCTTGGCGATATTTCTATTGGTGATACTGTTTTGGAAGATGGGCACACCAACGAACAGTCTAATCTTCCCCCAAACGTTACGGTTTCTGAAGATAAGGATCCCGCGTCGACAGAAAAAGCTTTAGTCCAAAAATCAATAACTCAAAATTATGCAATCAAAGAGACTAAAGAGCCTGTAAAATCGTCAAAGAAAACAAATAATGTATCTGTAACGGCATCGGGAGATCAATCTGAGGTGGGGAATGATCAAGTCGCTGCCTTGCCTCCACAGAAAAAGCCTTTGGTTGATCCTGGTGTGCAAACCGAATGGATAAAACCAGAGCGCCCCATGATTGCTATTGTGCTGGATGATGTGGGGGTAAATAAAAGAGGGGCTGAACTCGCCATAGAGTTACCCGGAGCAATCACCCTAGCTTTTATGACCTATGCGCCTGATGTCAAAGCGATGGCTGCGGAGGCAAGTCGGCGAGGGCACGAGTTAATGTTACATGTTCCTATGGAACCACTTGGTTCTGCAGATCCTGGTCCGAAAGCACTGTTGACCGGATTAAGTGATGAGGAAATCCTCGCTCGTCTGGAATGGGGTATGTCTCAGTTTGATGGCTATATCGGCATCAATAATCATATGGGCAGCAAATTCACAGGGTGGAGACGTGGCATGGAAGTTGTGTTGTCCAGAATAGAGCGGACAAATTATTTCTTTATGGATTCAAGGACTTCTCCAAGCAGTGTTGCTGCTTCTGTTGCTGTCTCTATGGGGGTTCCTGTTCTTAGACGGGATGTTTTCATTGATAATGACTATAAAAATACACTGGAAATTTTGAAACAGCTAAAACAAGCCGAACGCATCGCAATAAAGAATGGTCATGCAATTGCAATCGGTCACCCGCATAAATCAACGGTTGAAGTTTTACATAAATGGATCGAGGAAGCCGAAGATCGCGGGTTTGATATTGTACCGATCTCTCGGATTATGGCATTAAAAAAGCCAAAAGAGTAAAGGTCTCAAATGGCTTTATAATGTGTGTTTTTAACTTTTTAGATATTGTTTTTTTGAGCTGCGAAACGAACGGCCTCTTCAGCAGAACGGATAAGGGCGCGGGCTTTGTTATGACATTCCTGATATTCTGATTCAGGTACAGAGTCCGCAACCACTCCGGCACCAGCTTGAATATACATTGTTTGGTCTTTGACGATCGCCGTACGCAAAGCAATACAGGTATCCATACCACCACCAGCACCGAAATACCCAACAGCACCGCCATAGATACCACGACGTTCCGGTTCCAGCTCGTCGATTATTTCCATCGCACGTACCTTGGGCGCACCGGATACAGTACCAGCAGGGAAACCTGCGGCGAGAGCATCAATCATATCAGCGCGTTTGGTATCGAGCGTACCCTCTACGTTAGAGACGATATGCATAACGTGACTGTAGAGCTCAATAATCATGCGCTCGGTCACTTCGATACTACCGACCTCTGCAACGCGCCCGACATCGTTACGGCCCAAATCAAGTAACATTAAATGTTCAGCAAGTTCTTTTGGATCAGAAAGCAGGTCCGCAGCAAGCTCTTTGTCTTCGGCTGAGTTGGCGCCGCGTTTACGTGTACCGGCAATTGGGCGGATCGTGACTTTACCATCCCTGACACGAACAAGGATTTCAGGACTGGACCCAACAACAGAAAAATCACCAAAGTTCAGAAAGAACAGGAAAGGCGAGGGGTTCAATCTCCGTAAGGCCCGATAGAGCGCAAAGGGAGGGAGGGTAAAGGGTACAGAGAAACGCTGTGATAGAACAACCTGGAAAATATCTCCGGCAAGAATGTATTCTTTTGCGCGTTCAACAATACCGTGAAATTCTTCGCGGGTAAGATTGGATGCGGTTTCAGGTAACTCCAAATCGCCTTCAAATGCCTCTGGTTTGTGCTGCAAAGGCGCGTTGAAATCTGCTGTTACGGCGGACAATCGATTATGCGCCGCCTCAAAAGCATCGCGGGCACTGATGGTATCGTTTGGCCAGACAGTAGTTGTGACCAAAATCTGATCTTCTACGCGATCAAAGATGGCTGTTACGGTCGGGCGTAGGTACATTCCTTCGGGCAGCCCCAAGTTATCGGGGTTATCCGTTGGTAAGTGTTCCATTTGACGAACCGTTTCATACCCCATGTAGCCAACAATACCGGCTGCCATAGGTGGGAAATCTTCGGGTAAGTCAAACCTGCATTCTGCAACCAGTTTGCGCAGACTTTCCAAAGCTTTGTCATTCTCATCAACAAAAGCATCTGGCGATGTTTGGTATTGACGATTAATTTCAGCTTTTGATCCGTTGCATCGCCACACCAAATCAGGATCAAACCCGATAAAGGAGTAGCGTCCAATTGTGTTGCCACCTTCGACTGACTCGAAAAGGAAACTATTGGCGCGTCGTTCTGCCAGTTTCAAAAAGGCAGAAACGGGCGTTTCCAGATCCGCAATCAAGGTTGTCCACACGACTTGTGGTTTCTGTTGATTGTAGGTTTCTAAAAACGCCTCGAATGTAACTGGATTCTTCATTGTTAGTTTTAATTGCTATAAGGGTTGATAACTTGATTGATTGAGTTTTGATTGATCTCAACAACAAAGTCTTTTTCAAGAGCAGATATATACTGTGCGTAAATATCGTTTTTGTAGGAGTTTTCGATTGCCCCCTTTGTGCTCTCAATTTCCTCGGCAACAGCTGATAAATCTGGTTGTTCAATTTCTGTTAGCCTTACAACCAGATACCCGTTGTCGGCTTGGCCAGTAATAACATCACCTTTTTCTGCCTTGTAGATATCCCCTACCAATGCAGGGGCTAGTGCTTCGCCGATACTTGCTGAAAAGCGGTTCATCTCAACACCAAATTTGATTAACTCAGCTGCTTCATCTGTCACTGCTTGCAAAGGTGAGCCATTTTTAGCTTCTTCAGCAAGATTTTCTGCGACAGCCTTAGCTTCTTCGTTTCGTTTGTTTTCAAGCCAAGAAGTCACCAGTTGAGATTTTACCTCTGCTAACGGGCGAGGTGCTGGAGGTGTAATTGAATTTACTTTTAGAAGGAAATAGCCACCATTTTCGAGTTCAGTGAGCAAGCTATCTGAACCAGATTCAGTCTGCGCAATAACGTCACGGAATCGGATATTTTCTGCTAAGCCAAGCTGTGGCAAGCCGCTACGATCAAGTCCTTCTGCGTCAATTGCGTCGTAACTTAGTATCTCTTGTCCAAGCTTGTTCGCAGACTCTTCTAGTGTTGCACCTGATGCAATTTCATCATCAAGCTGGTTGGCGATAGAAATGATTTCATCAGTTGCGATGCGTAATGCGGCATCTTTTTTGATTTGCTCTTCTACTTCTTCGAACAGAGCTTCCCGTGCTGGAGAAACTTCAAGAACCGAAACAATATGCCAGCCCAAGGGGGATTTAACCGGGGCAACAACACCTGCGTTTTCCATACCAAAAACAGAGTCTTGTAGTTCTGGTAATAGATCTGCTTGTTCCATCACCCCAAGATCAATACCTGCAGAACCTGTTACTTCTGTGGCGATTTCATTAAAGTCAGCACCATTGAGGATTTTTTCATAAGCTTCTTTTGCTTTAGTCTCGTCACTGAGCAGCATTTGAACAAGTTTACGACGATCGGGAAGAGAAAGGCTGTCTTTTTGTGCTAAGAATTCTTCTTGAATTTGATCATCTGTTAGAACAACATTCTGGGCGGATTTTGATGGATCAAGAAAGATGTAGCTGACTGATTTATATTCAGGTGCCAGGTAGTTTTGCTTTTCTTCTTCATAGTACGATGCAAGTTCTGCATCTGTCGGGTCCGCTAGCTGAGAGAATCTGCTGTAGAGAATTTCGATATAGTCAACGATACGTTTTTCAGTTTGATAGCTGTAAAGACGTTCGGCCATTTTCTGCGGTACAGGAATTGCCCCTGTGATGGCATTGTTGATTTGCTGTCTTTGTATATCTTTGCTGAGATCAGCAAGAAAAGCGGTTTCTGAAAGACCAGCCTGATAGAGCGTGGATTGAAAGCGTGCGGCATCAAAAAGTCCGGCCTCATTTTTAAAGGCATCAATCTTCTGGATCTCTTTTTGCTGTTGCTCACGCGAAACGGTTAGTCCCATCTCGTCCGATTGCACTTGTGAAAGCGCTCTGGCAACCAATCGTGAAATCACGCGATTGTCGAGGCCGAGCTGCTGAGCTTCCTGTGCATCAAGGGCGCGCCCCAACTGTTGCGAAAGAGCATTGGTCTCACGGGAAAAATCGCTTACGAACTCTTCTTGGGCGATTTCAATGTCACCAACTTTTGCAACTGTTTGATTGTTGCCGAGGTTTAGGAAAATATCCTGGATACCCCAAGCCGCAAAACTAAGGATCAACAAACAGAATAAAGCCAAAACAACAATACGTTTAAAAAGGCCTGGTTTTTTATGAGCCATAACTTACCCGTGAAATTTTTATAAAGTTAATTTCGTATACATAATCGTGCCGGGCATCTTAGGGATGGAGCAAAGGCTGGGCAACAGGGTTTTTCAAGAATATGCACCATATTACAATGTTGCGAAGTTTTTGACCTCTTTGTCGTGATCAAGCGACCTGTTCGCATTAAAAAATCCTGCAGTCTTGGCCTGTAGTCTTGGATTGTTGTGAATGACACTGTATAGATGTGCCCATAATTTACACATTACTAATCAGAGAGAATCGAATATGGCAGGCAAACTTATTGCTGGTAACTGGAAGATGAACGGATCTGTAACCTTTGCTACCGAGTTAGTCGAAGGGCTTTTGGGGAAGCTAAACGAAGGTTCCGTATCGTCTGATTTTGTTGTGTGTCCACCAGCGGCTTTGCTTGGTACTGTTCTCTCGTTGACAAAAGACACAGATCTTGCTGTAGGTGGACAGGATTGTCATGCCAATGTATCTGGGGCCCATACGGGTGATACATCTGCCGAATTACTCAAAGATATTGGCTGCGGATATGTCATAACAGGACACTCTGAAAGGCGCACGGATCACGGCGAGACCAATGTAGATGTAAACGCTAAGAGCGCTGCTGCCATCAAAGCAGGTCTGACCCCAATAATCTGCATTGGCGAAACAGAAGAAGAACGTGTATCAGGTGGTACTTTAAATGTGATCAAGTTGCAGGTAACAGAATCACTGCCTGATGATTGTGATCCGGATAACATTGTGCTTGCATACGAGCCTGTATGGGCCATTGGAACAGGCAAAACGGCAACGCCGGAAGATGTTGCTGACGTACATAATTTTATTCGCAGTCTGCTAAACGATCGTTTTGGTGAAGATGCGGCAAAAAAGATTCGGATACTTTATGGTGGATCCGTAAAGCCAGAAAATGCGGCTGAACTGCTTGCTGTGTCTAATGTTGACGGTGCTTTGGTTGGTGGCGCGAGTTTGAAAGTAGAAGATTTTTGGGCGATTGGTGTTAGATGACACTGGTCATATCGATCTGAAAAGGCTAAATAGCCTGTTAAGTTTTGAATAGGTGCATGATAACTACACACTCTGGGTAGATTTAGAGTGTGTGGTTTAGTGTTGAATAGGGATAGTTATATCCCGGAAAGTTTGAGAGACTACTAACGATGAACAACGTCCTTTTGGTCATTCATTTGTTGATTACTTTGTCCCTTATTGGCGTCGTCCTTGTGCAGAAAAGCGAAGGCGGTGCCCTTGGAATGGGAGGAAGCGGTTCCGGTGGTGGTTCAGGCGGCTTTGGTGGTTTTCTCACCGGGCAAGGCACTGCAAACCTGCTAACCCGTACAACAGCAATCTTGGCGGCAGCTTTTATTGCTTCTAGCTTGTTGCTGACAATCCTTGCAGATACAGGACGTACAACAAGTTCTATTACGGATGATATTACTGTTCCTGCAATTCAAACCGAGACAGAGCAACCAGTTGCTCCTCCGGTTTCAGAATAAGTTTCGGATTATTTCCGTTACGTACTATCATTGACCGGGACCAGTAAGGTCCCGGTTTTGTTGAAACTGAATTAAGTGACAACGAGTTTCATGACGCGCTTTATATTTATTACCGGTGGTGTGACTTCTTCTTTAGGGAAGGGGTTGACCTCCGCGGCTGTTGGTGCGCTGCTTCAAGCGCGTGGCTACAAGGTCCGCCTCCGTAAACTTGACCCCTATCTCAATGTTGATCCCGGCACGATGAGCCCTTATCAACATGGTGAAGTTTTTGTGACCGACGACGGTGCAGAAACAGATTTGGATCTTGGGCACTACGAGCGCTATACGGGGGTATCAGCCCGTAAAAGTGACAACGTAACAACCGGGAAAATCTATTCCGAGGTTTTGGCGAAAGAACGTCGTGGCGATTATCTGGGCGCAACTATTCAGGTTATCCCGCACATTACAAATGCGATTAAAGAGTTTGTAATGTCTGATCTGGGGGATGAAGATTTCATCCTTTGTGAGATCGGGGGAACCGTTGGGGATATTGAGGGACTTCCGTTCTTGGAAGCAATTCGTCAACTTGGGAATGAGCTTGGGCGTGAACGCAGCCTGTTTATTCATCTGACTCTTATTCCTTATTTGAAAGCAGCGGGTGAGCTGAAAACAAAGCCTACACAGCACTCTGTAAAAGAATTGCAATCCGTAGGTATTCAGCCAGACATGCTTTTGTGTCGTTGTGAACAGGAAATCCCGGAAAGTTCTCTTCGTAAGATTGCTCAGTTCTGTAATGTTCGCGAAACAGCTGTTATTCCGGCTCTTGATGTTGATACGATTTATGCTGTGCCTCGGGCATACCATGAGCAAGGTCTGGACGAAGAAGTTTGCCGTCATTTCGGTATTGAGCCGAAGAAAGATCTCGACCTATCGCGTTGGGATCAGGTGACGAATACTATTCGTGAACCTGATGGTGAAGTGACGATTGGGGTTGTGGGTAAATATACATCTTTATTAGATGCGTATAAATCACTTGCTGAAGCTTTGGTTCACGGTGGTATCGCCAATAACGTCAAAGTTAAAATCAACTGGCTGGATTCACAGATCTTTGAAAGTGAAGGGGCCATCGAAGCCCTGGAAAACGTTCATGGCATTCTTGTTCCTGGCGGTTTTGGCGAGCGCGGCTCTGAAGGTAAAATTGCGGCTGCTGGCTTTGCACGCAAAACCAATGTACCGTACTTTGGTATTTGTTTTGGTATGCAGATGGCCGTTCTTGATGCGGCACGTAACCTTGCTGGTCTAACAGACGCAAGCTCTTCCGAGTTTGGACCTTGTGAAGAACCTCTTGTAGGTATCATGACAGAGTGGGCGCGCGGCAACGAGATGGAACAACGTTCGTATGGTAGCGATCTCGGTGGAACAATGCGCCTGGGTAGTTACCCTTGCGCACTTGCCGAAGGATCAAGGGTCCGTGAAGCCTATGGCACAGAACTTGTTGAAGAGCGTCACCGTCACCGTTATGAGGTGAACATTAACTATCGTGAAAAACTCGAAGCTTCTGGGCTTAAATTCTCTGGATTGTCACCAGATGGTAAACTTCCTGAAATTGTTGAGTTGGAAGATCATCCCTGGTTTATTGGCGTTCAGTTCCATCCAGAGCTGAAATCTCGGCCTTTTGAGCCACATCCGCTTTTCACTTCTTTTGTGAAAGCCGCGATAGAACAGTCTCGCCTCGTTTAAGTCTCGGGTTGATAAAACTTGGGTTCAATGAACTAGGTGGTGTAATTTATAGGGAAGAATAGGAAGTAATTTTTATGGCAGTGCATGCAGACCTTCAATCGCGACACGTTAAAGTTGGTAATGTTACTTTTGGTAATGACTTACCATTCGTATTGATTGCAGGTCCTTGCCAAATGGAAGGCAGGGCGCATGCACTGGAAATGGCAGAGGTTTTAACCAAAGCCTGTGAAAAGCTTTCTGTTCCCCTTATTTACAAATCTTCTTTTGATAAAGCCAACCGTACTAGCCTTAGTTCTTCTCGGGGCATTGGGATGGATGAAGCTTTATCTATTTTTGAAGAAATCAAATCTAAGTTTGGATGTCCGGTTATTACTGATGTACATGCGGCACATCAGTGTGAACCTGTTGCGCAGGTCGTTGATGTCTTGCAAATTCCAGCCTTTCTGTGCCGTCAGACTGATCTATTGGTTGCTGCTGCTAAAACAGGTCGGGCAATCAATGTCAAAAAAGGGCAATTTCTAGCCCCTTGGGATATGGCAAACGTCTCACAGAAAATTATCGATTCAGGTAATGACAAGGTAATGGTGTGTGAGCGCGGCGCATCGTTTGGATATAATACGCTTGTATCTGATATGCGTTCTCTACCAATAATGGCGATGGGAACAGGATGTCCTGTTGTGTTTGATGCAACGCATTCTGTGGCTCAGCCTGGTGGCCAGGGTGCGACCTCTGGCGGTCAGAGAGAATTCATTTCTGTATTGGCTCGCGCTGCCGTGTCTGTCGGCGTTGCTGGCCTCTTTATGGAAACTCATCAGGATCCTGATAATGCCCCTTGTGATGGGCCAAACATGATCCGGGTACAAGAGCTTCCAGAGCTTCTTTCGCTTCTGGTTGAGCTCGACAAACTGGCAAAAGCACATCCTGTGTCTATTGCTTAATTATGATACCGAGGCCTGCCCCTCTCTGCGCCTCAACTTTCTTAACGGAGATAGAATAAAATGACGGCGATCATCGACATACAAGGTCGTGAGATCCTCGATTCTCGTGGCAACCCTACCGTAGAAGTTGACGTTCTTTTGGAAAGTGGCGCCTTTGGGCGTGCAGCAGTGCCTTCTGGCGCTTCAACAGGGATTTATGAGGCTGTTGAGCTTCGCGATCAGGATAAAGGACGCTATCTTGGTAAAGGGGTTCTTAAGGCTGTTGAATCTGTAAACGAAGAAATTCTTGAAGCCCTTATTGGTTTGGATGCTGAAGACCAGCTTTTGATCGATCAGGTTATGATTGATCTTGATGGTACTGAGAACAAATCTCGTTTAGGTGCAAATGCTATTCTGGGCGCAAGTTTGGCTGTTGCGAAAGCATCTGCAGAAGATGCTGGTCTGCCTTTGTATCGTTATGTTGGTGGTGCTTTTGCCAGAACGCTTCCTGTACCGATGATGAATATCATCAATGGCGGTGCGCATGCTGACAATCCTATTGATATTCAGGAATTTATGGTGATGCCTGTTGGTGCAGCTTCTGGTTCTGATGCTATCCGGATGGGCGCAGAGATTTTTCACTCACTGAAAAAATCACTTAGCGATGCAGGTCATAACACCAATGTTGGGGACGAGGGTGGTTTTGCGCCAAGTCTTGCCTCTACAGATGAAGCATTGAACTTTATTACAAAAGCTGTTGGTAACGCAGGTTACAACTTGGGTGATGACGTGATGTTGGCGCTTGATTGTGCTTCTTCCGAGTACTTCAAAGACGGCAAATACGAACTGTCTGGTGAAGGAAAATCTCTGGGCGCGGACGAAATGGTTCGTTACCTCGAAGATCTTGTTAACCGCTATCCAATCCTTTCTATCGAAGACGGCATGGCCGAAGATGACTGGGATGGCTGGAAGTCTTTGACACAAGCAATTGGTAATAAAGTACAGCTGGTCGGTGATGATCTCTTCGTGACCAACCCAAAACGTCTCCTGCGTGGTCTGGAAACGGATACTGCGAACTCTATCCTGATTAAGGTCAATCAGATTGGTACGCTTTCTGAAACTCTTGAAGCTGTCGATATGGCACATAAAGCTGGCTATACAGCCGTTATGTCGCATCGTTCCGGCGAGACAGAAGATAGCACAATCGCTGATTTGGCTGTGGCCACGAACTGTGGGCAGATTAAAACGGGATCTCTTTCCCGTTCTGACCGGATCGCGAAATATAACCAGCTTATCCGTATCGAAGAAGAGTTAGGGTCAATGGCCCATTACGCTGGACGTAGCGTTCTGCGTAAGTAGTTAGGTATATTAAAAGCGGTACTGGATTTATTCGGAACCGTTTCATATAAAAGATCGACAGGGGCCTCGGAATGAACCGAGGCCCCTGTTTTATTATGGTATAATATTTGATCCGATGAATACTATCAGAGCAACGGATTTAATGGTGTTTATGCTCCAAGGCAAATGAAAGGGTAGAGAAATAACCCTCTTTATCTGCATCAGTTTTGTCTTCGAGTTCTTTGGTTGTCGAGACTGCAATCACGTTTAATTCCTGATTCCTTATTGTAATTGTTACTTCACCGTTTTCGTCAGTGATCAATTTCTTAGCTGCTTCGTCATTGATGTAATCAGCGATTACCTTCAATCCTTCCACAGGTTTTTTATTCAAAAGAACCCGAAGAGACAACTTGTCTCCTTGCTCTAGATCATGCGGGTTTTGCAGGGGGAAAATTTCTAATGGTAGGCCCAGAGGTTTTTCTAAGGCACCTGCACCAAGAGGAATGTGTGTGGTGTATTTAAAATAATGTCCTGCAGATACTGGATTTTCTACCTGTGATTTTTTTAGATTATGCCATTTCCCTTTTGTGTCTTTTGTCCAATATCCATTATCGAAAACGGCTGTTACAGCTTGTGTTTTCTTTGGAATTTTAATGTTGATATAACTTTCAGTCTTACGCGTTTTCCCCATGTTCACTGTGCCATCTGGCATGTGTATTTGGACTGATTTCAGCTTTTTATCCTGATAGGAGTCATCTGACGCACCATGACCATAGACGATAGATGGCTCGCCAAAACGATCAGTAATCCATATGCCGTGCGCAAAGCTGGCTGTGGGGAGGAGGGTAAGTAATAGGGCAGGGAGAAGTTTTCTCATTGTAAAAATATCTTTGTTTTTTGAATGTTATTGTCGTCAGGCCTGCTGAGCCCAGTGATTGAAGCAATCTTTATGTTGCGATTGCCAAGTTTCAGGAAGAAATTCGTCTTCTTTGACTAAGCAGTCATTAAGTCGGTTAATTATTTCTTCCGTATTCATTTGAGAACCAATGAAAACGATTTCGTTCCGACGGTCGCCAAATGCGGGATCCCAATTTTTTTTAATTTGTGTGATGAATTCTTGATCGTCTGGCCACCTGTTTTTGGGGACAGAAGACCACCATTTACCAATCAATTCCGTCGTAGTGTATTTTCCTGCTTGGGACATTTCGCCAACTTGATCTGGTCGATTTGATAGCCAGAAATGACCCTTTGATCTGAGGACACCGTTTTGTTTTTGATTAAAGAAGTGTGCAATTTTTTCGGGAACGAACGGTTTTTTTGATCTATAAACAAAGCTGTGGATGTCATATTCTTCTGTTTCAGGAACATGATTTTCATATCCATAAAGTTCTTTTGCCCAAAGAGGATGTTCATGGGCTTTTTCAAAGCTAAAACGATGGGTATCAAGAAGTTCTGTTAGGGGTACTTTTGCTTGTTCTGTTTCAAAAACAGTTGCATCAGGGTTTAGAGCCTTAATTACTTTTCTGACTTCTTTTAATGTTTCTTCCGATGCCAGGTCAGTTTTGTTCAGAATAATAGTACTTGAGAATTCAATCTGATCGACATGCAAGTTAACGAGGGAGCGTTTGTCTTCTGGACCGAGTGATTCTTCGGTGTCACATAGCAGGTCAGAAGAGGAGAAGTCATTTAATAAATTTCCTGCATCAATAACCGTGACCATGTTGTCTAGGGTGGTCACATCTGAGAGGCTAAAGCCATTTTCGTCTCTGAATTCAAAAGTACTTGCAACAGGAAGGGGTTCTGAAATTCCAGATGATTCGATAATTAAGTGGTCGAATTTATTAGAACCTGCCAAGTTACTGACTTCTTGAAGTAAATCTTCTCTTAATGTGCAACAAATGCAACCGTTCGTCATTTCAACAAGGTTTTCATCCGTTTGAGAAAGAGATGAATTTTTGTATTGAAGAACATCAGCGTCGATATTCACTTCGCTCATGTCGTTTACGATAACAGCAACTCTTTCGAGTTCCGTATTGTTGAGAATTTGGTTTAAAAGGGTTGTTTTGCCTGCCCCAAGAAAACCAGAAAGGACTGTTACACTTAGTTTGTTCATAATTATCACCTCAAATCAGACGTTTGAACGATTGTTATGTTATAACATAAGGTATGTCAATTGTGTTTTTGTGTTCTGTATTGAGCATTAATGCTTTGTTTATTCCCAATAACTATTTTATCTGTTAGATTAGTTAGGCTGCATGCAAATAAAATTGATTTAGAGTAAATGTCTTTATTTAGAGAGATTCATAAACGATCCCGTGTCGTGATCCCGCAGGTCTTGGGCGCGTCACTGGTTGCTTATTTCGCGTATCACACAATTGAAGGTGATCGCGGGGTTTGGGCGTGGATCCATCTCACCCAAAATCTGCAAACCAAACAAATTGAAATGGTTGGTGTTCAAAGTGATCGCCAAGAACTGGAATCAAGGGTTGCCCTTTTGCGTCCTGATAACCTGGATCCTGACCTTTTGGAAGAACGGGCGCGGGATGTTCTTAATTACGGTCGCGAAAACGAATATCTGGTTATAAAACAGCGCTAAAATAATTAACTAAATATTGTGCAATGCAGCATTTTTTCTTGAGTTAACTTATTTTCAGTTAATGTAGAAAAAATCTTTATAAATCAAGGGTATAAAATCTATTGTAATAAAATTACTTTTCCCTTATTTTAGGTGCGAGACATAAACCCCTTAGTGCGTAACACTAACTTGAACGGGAAACCTCGCATGGCGACTAAAAAAACGCCCACCAAACGGGCCCCTAAGAAACGGACAGCCTCTTCTGCGCTTCCATCCGACGTTAACAATGAAATGATCCTTGATTTTTATCGTGAAATGCTTTTGATCCGCCGCTTTGAAGAAAAAGCGGGACAATTGTATGGCATGGGCTTGATCGGTGGATTTTGTCACCTTTACATCGGGCAGGAAGCTGTCGTTGTTGGCATCCAGTCTGTGTTAGAAGATCGTGATACGATTCTGACATCTTATCGTGACCACGGACACATGCTTGCTTGTGGTATGGATCCTGATGGTGTGATGGCTGAACTTACCGGGCGTATCGGTGGATACTCCAAAGGTAAGGGCGGTTCTATGCACATGTTTAGCGAAGAAAAAGGCTTCTATGGTGGGCATGGTATTGTTGGTGCTCAGGTTCCTATTGGAACAGGCATTGCCTTTGCTCATAAGTATCTGGACGAAAATGCAGTCAATGTTGCCTATTTGGGTGATGGCGCATTGAATCAGGGGCAGGTTTATGAATCATTCAACATGGCTTCCTTATGGGATCTGCCTGTTGTTTATGTCATTGAAAACAACCGTTATGGCATGGGGACGTCAACTGAACGTTCTTCTGCGAATAGCACTGAACTTTATCATCGTGGCAGTGCCTATGGAATTCCCGGTATGCAAGTTGATGGTATGGACGTTGTTGCTGTGCGTGAAGCGGCTAAGATTGCTGTGGAACATGCCAGAAGTGGCAAGGGCCCGTACATCATGGAGATGATGACCTATCGTTATCGTGGGCATTCCATGTCTGATCCAGCTAAATACCGTTCAAAAGAAGAAGTTCAAAAAGTGCGTGAAGAACGCGATCCAATTGAACGTCTCCGCGCGGTCATGGATAAAAAGAATGTGATAGACGAAGCAGGTATGAAGCAAATCGATAAGGATGTTAAAGCGATTGTTTCCAAATCTGCTGAATTTGCACAGTCTAGCCCCGAGCCAGATCCTTCTGAACTTTACACCGATGTGTACGCTGACGCGTAAGCTGTCCGTCATTCCGGAGAAGAAAATATGCCAATAGAAATTCTTATGCCTGCGCTTTCCCCCACTATGACAGAGGGGAAACTTGCGCGTTGGATGAAAAACGAAGGCGACAGTGTATCATCAGGTGATATTCTGGCCGAAATTGAAACAGATAAAGCGACGATGGAAGTAGAAGCTGTTGACGACGGGGTTCTTGGTAAGATCCTTGTTGATGGTGATACGGATAATGTTGCTGTAAATACCCCAATCGCCCTTCTTCTTGAAGAAGACGAAAGTGATGCGGACCTGAGTAATTATTCAGCTGCGGCACCTGTAGCTCAAGCTGAATCCCAGCCAGCCGCTGTATCATCCGAGGCTGCCAATGTGGCTGCACCAAAAGCAGAATCTGTGGCGCCAGAGAGTGAATGGGACGGACCTGTTATCAGCACGACAGTTCGCGAAGCGTTGCGTGATGCAATGGCAGAAGAAATGCGCCGTAATGAAAAAGTATTCCTCATGGGTGAAGAAGTCGCTCAATACCAAGGGGCTTACAAAATCAGTCAGGGGCTGCTTGATGAGTTTGGTGCCAAGCGCGTTATTGATACACCCATTACAGAGCATGGTTTTGCCGGGTTGGGTGTTGGTGCCGCGTTTTATGGTCTAAACCCGATTGTTGAATTTATGACGTTCAACTTTGCGATGCAGGCGATTGACCACATTATTAACTCAGCAGCAAAAACACGTTACATGTCTGGTGGTCAAGTTAGCAGTCCGATTGTTTTCCGTGGACCAAACGGTGCGGCATCCCGTGTTGGTGCTCAGCATTCTCAATGTTATGCAAGTTGGTATGCGCATTGTCCGGGGCTTAAAGTTGTGTCCCCTTATTCTGCTGCAGATGCCAAGGGACTGCTTAAGTCTGCCATTCGTGATCCGAACCCGGTGATCTTCCTCGAAAATGAACTTCTCTACGGACAGAGTTTTGACGTGCCGGATACGGATGATTGGACCGTGCCAATTGGTAAAGCCAAGATTGTTCGCCCGGGTACTGACGTTACTATCGTGACGTTCTCTATTATGGTTGGAAAAGCGTTGGAAGCGGCAGAAGAGCTGGCAAAAGAAGGCATTTCTGCAGAAGTTATCGATTTGAGAACAATCCGCCCACTGGATACCGAGACCATTCTTAATTCCGTGCGTAAGACTAATCGTCTTGTGACGGTTGAAGAGGGCTGGGCTTTCTCTGGCGTTGGATCCGAGATTTCAGCAATGGTTATGGAACAGGCGTTTGATTACCTTGATGCTCCTGTTCAACGTGTTGCGGGTGTTGATGTTCCGTTGCCTTACGCCGCGAACCTTGAGCAGCTTGCGCTACCACAGAGTTCTCATATTGTTACTTCGGCCAAAGAAGTCTGCTATCGCTCATAAGTAGAGCAGGGGAGAAATACGATGCCTATAAATATTCTTATGCCCGCCCTGTCGCCTACAATGACAGAAGGTACATTATCCCGTTGGCTGGTGAATGAAGGTGATACTGTCAATTCCGGTGATGTTCTTGCGGAAATTGAAACTGATAAAGCGACAATGGAAGTAGAGGCGGTTGAGGAAGGTAAAATTGCCAAGATTCTTGTTCCCGGGGGAACAGAAGGTGTAGCGGTTAATCAGACGATTGCTGTTTTGCTGGAAGAAGACGAAGATGCCAGTGCATTAGAGAATTTTTCATCTGAAGCTGAAGCATCTGTCGCTAAGGCTGAGCCGAAGCAAGAAGAAGCTCCCGCTGCGCCAATAGCAGAGAAAACGCCAGCATCAACACCCCCGTCAACGCCAGCTGCACCAGCACCCGTTTCTGCAAGTGGTGACCGTATTTTTGCAAGTCCTCTTGCCAGACGGATGGCTTCGCAAGAAAACCTTGAGCTTTCTGCCCTTAAAGGGTCAGGACCTCATGGGCGTATTGTGAAGGCTGATATCCTGTCCGCTGTGGAGCAGGGGATTGGCAAAGCGGGTGCTTCGACTGAAACATCTGCTGCGGCACCGGCCAAAGCAGCGTCGGATGCATCGGGACCAAATGCGCGTGAACTCGCAGATATGCTTGGTATGGAATACGATTTGGAGCCATTGAGCTCTATGCGTCGTGTGATTGCCAACCGTTTGAGTGAGTCCAAACAAACGGTTCCGCATTTCTATCTATCTGTTGATTGTGAAATGGATAAGCTACTCGCATTCCGTAAAGAATTGAATGCAAGTGGTGATGTGAAGATTTCCGTGAATGACTTTGTTATTCGTGCGGCGGCTCTGGCGTTGAAAAAAGTACCTGCTGCAAACGCCTCATTTAGTGATGAAGGCATTCTTAGCTACAAAAACGCTGATATATCTGTGGCTGTTGCAACACCATCAGGTCTGATCACGCCAATCATTAAAGCCGCTCAGAATAAAGGTCTTGGTGTTATCTCTAGCGAGATGAAAGATCTGGCCGGGCGTGCACGTGATGGGAAGCTGAAACCCGAAGAATATCAGGGGGGAACATTCTCGATCTCTAACCTTGGTATGTTTGGTATTAAAGACTTCTCTGCCATTATCAATCCACCACAGGGGTGTATTCTTGCTGTTGGTGCTGGTGAGCAGCGTCCTGTCGTTAAAGATGGTGCCTTGGCAATTGCGACAGTGATGACCTGTACCCTATCTGTTGACCACCGTGTGGTTGATGGAGCCGTTGGTGCAGAGTACATGGCTGCCTTCAAAGCCTTGATCCAAGAACCTCTCTCCATGCTTCTTTAGGGGGATGAAATTATGAGTGATACTAACTTTGATGTTATCGTTCTTGGTGGTGGCCCTGGTGGTTATGTGGCGGCGATCCGTTCGGCCCAGCTGGGCCTGAAAACGGCAGTGGTGGAAAAAGATCTCCTTGGCGGGATTTGCCTTAACTGGGGATGTATCCCGACAAAGGCATTGCTGCGATCTGCCGAAATTTACCGTAACATGAAACATGCTGAAGACTATGGTTTGTCCGCATCAAATATCAGTTTTGATTTGCAAAAAATCGTTGAGCGTTCCAAGGGGGTGTCAAAGCAGCTAAATGGCGGTGTTGGTCACCTTCTAAAGAAGAACAAGGTAACAGTTTTTGATGGTGCAGGTACCTTAACGGCTGCGGGCAAAATGACCGTCGAGGGCAAAGATAAGAAAAAAACGGCTTTAACAGCCAAAAATATTATCATTGCAACGGGGGCTCGTGCCCGAACTCTTCCGGGATTAGAGCCTGATGGTAACCTTGTTTGGACGTATCGTGAAGCTTTGCGTCCTGATACGATGCCTAAATCATTGTTGGTTGTCGGATCTGGCGCTATTGGCATTGAATTTGCCGATTTCTACAGCACTCTCGGTGCCGACGTTACCGTGGTTGAAATTTTTGATAAAATCTTGCCCGTGGAAGATGATGAGATTTCAAAGCTAGCCCAAAAGCAGTTGGGCAAACATGGTTTGAAGTTCCGTACAGGAACCAAAGTCAGCAAGCTGGATAAAAAATCCAATCAGGTCACTGCGACACTTGAGAAAAATGGCAAGACTGAGCAGATCACCGTTGATCGTGTGATTTCCGCTGTTGGTGTTGTTGGGAATATAGAAAACCTTGGTTTGGAAGCTCTTGGTATCAAAACTGATCGTGGCTGTATTGTTACGGATGGGTTTTCGCGCACCAATGTACCGGGTGTTTTTGCGATCGGTGATGTGGCTGGTCCGCCAATGTTGGCGCACAAGGCTGAACACGAAGGTGTTGTTTGTATTGAAAAAATTGCGGGTTTGTCTGCACATCCGATTGATAAGTCAAAGATCCCTGGTTGTACCTATTGCCATCCACAGATTGCATCTGTTGGTCTGAACGAACAGACGGCCAAAGCAGAAGGTCGAGATGTTAAAATCGGTCGCTTCCCTTTTGCTGGTAACGGAAAGGCCATTGCACTTGGTGAGGCAGAAGGTCTGGTCAAAACGATCTTTGACGCCAAGACAGGTGAACTACTCGGGGCACATATGATTGGCGCGGAAGTCACTGAGCTTATTCAGGGGTTTGTCGTTGCAATGGGGCTTGAGACAACGGAAGAAGAGCTTATGCACACTGTCTTCCCGCATCCAACCTTGTCAGAGATGATGCATGAATCTGTGCTGGATGCCTATGATCGGGCAATTCACTTCTAGGTGTGATTTTGCCGCAGGCAATCTTAAAGCTTGAGATTTTGCTGTAATTCCATATGTATTGCAGCATGTGACAGGAAGGCGTTTTCTGCCTTCCTGTTAGTAACGGCGCGTAAACCTCTTCTATTGTAGTATTTGGTTCGCGAAATGGTCGGAGTTAGTTGATGACAGAAACCATGGTTTCAGAACAAACAACATCCCAGCTAGAGGGAAAAGAACGCGCAGAGCGTATTATTTCCACAAAGGATGACCGTGCGAAGATGCGGCACCCTGAAAAGGCCAAACGCCCCGACTCTCCTATCCAGCGAAAGCCTTCTTGGATAAGAGTAAAAGCACCGGTATCCAAAGGATATCAGGAAACACGCAAGCTAATGCGTGATAACAATCTTCATACTGTGTGTGAAGAAGCTGCATGTCCCAATATTGGTGAGTGCTGGTCAAAGAAACACGCCACAATGATGATCATGGGCGGGATTTGTACCCGTGCTTGTTCATTCTGTAATATCGCGACGGGTAAACCTAATCCGTTAAGTCCGCTTGAACCTTATAGCGTTGCAGCGGCTGTTGCTAAGTTACAGTTGCGTCATGTGGTGATTACATCGGTGGATCGTGACGATCTGGATGACGGTGGTGCTGAGCATTTCTCAAAGGTGATTGCTGCGACACGTAAAGATGCACCAGATACAACAATCGAAATTCTGACACCTGATTTTAGACATAAAGATGGTGCGTTGGAAGTGGTGGTAAAGGCAAAACCAGATGTGTTTAACCACAATCTGGAAACGGTTCCGCGTCTGTATACCACAGTGCGCCCTGGTGCTCGTTATTATCACAGTCTAAAAATTCTAGATCGCGCCAAAGAACTTGACCCAACACTCTTTACAAAATCTGGACTGATGGTTGGACTGGGTGAAAGTAAAGATGAAGTGCTACAGGTTATGGATGATATGCGTTCAGCTGATGTGGATTTTCTAACAATCGGTCAGTATCTTCAGCCAACGCCAAAGCATCATCCTGTTGATAGGTTTGTAGATCCGGAAGAATTCAAGCTTTATGAAAAGATGGCCTATAACAAAGGGTTCTTGCATGTTGCATCGACACCTTTGACGCGTTCATCCTATCATGCTGACGAAGATTTTCAGGAATTGAGAAAAGCCAGAGAAGAAAAGCTGTCTCGTTCTTGATTTTGGACACTACAAATGCCTATTCACGCTGAAAAAAAAGTACTGAAATTCAAACCAGAGCAAGTTTTCGAAATGGTTGCCGACGTTGAGCGCTATCCAGATTTCTTGCCCTGGTGCGTGGGGGCTAGGATAAAGAGCCGGCAGGATACAAGGATATTTGCTGATCTAATCATCGGTTTTAAGATGGTCAGAGAGAAGTTTACCAGTCGCGTTGATCTTCATTGTGAACAGTTACGTATAGATGTTGCTTATGTTGATGGTCCCTTTAAGTACCTGACCAATACATGGATCTTTGAAGAACACCCGGAAGGATGCCTTGTCGATTTTCATGTGGATTTTGAATTTAAATCAAAAATGCTGCAACTGATCATGGAGCCATTTTTCCATGAAGCAGTCAGACGTATGGTTCATGCATTTGAAAGCAGAGCTGAGACTTTGTATGAGCCGTATGATGGCGAAGGCTGCGCATCAGCTTAAAAGCGACAAAGTATCGTTTTGAATTTTATCTTTGAGAAACAGGGATCAAAAAGGTCAGAAAAGAACCCTTAATGCGTCCCGGGAAGATTTACGCCTTGAGACAGAGCGTAAAAAAGCGACGTTGTCATAAACATGTTAAATCCTGAATGCAAAATAATAGCAGGCCAAAGAGATTCACTTTTGTAAACGATGAGGGAAAAGGCAATTCCAGCAACGGTAAGGGCCGGAATTAAATGAGGAATGCCGTGGGTTGATGCAAAAAGCAACGAGCTGATCAAAATTGCGAGATATTTGCCAAATTTTTGGTCAAGCCATCCCAGAATAACGCCCCTGAATACAACTTCTTCTGTGAAGGGGGCGATAATGCCTGTTGCTATCATGGTAAATATATAGGAATTCCACTTAAATCCTTGAGGTGCCAACATTTCAAGTTGTGGATTAACAAAGTCATCACTAATCAGTTGTGTAACAGTTAAATTTACAATGCCAACAATAATAACGAGGGGGAGCGTTAAAATTACAGCGTGGAAACACCAGTTCGCAGACGTTGGAATTAACCCCAGATTCCACCAATTCAAAAAATATTTTTTTAACAAGAAGTGTCGAACAATAATCAGGATGAGTAAATTCTGAACTAGAACCAATAGTATAAGTGGAAAGGTAACAGATGCGCCATTTTCAGCTGGTGAGAGAAAGGCAGATAAGAAAAAGGAGATGCCTTTTATTGATACTAAAAATATTATAAATGCCAAGACAAGTTGGCTAAATGGAATATCTGCAAGAGATGCAATGCGATCCCTTGGAGATGGTTGTTCGTCAATATGTGTGTTCATAAAAGTCTGTTTTTTAAGAAAGAGAGGGCCGCATGAACAGTTTGTTGTCGAACAGATGTCCGATCACCTTCAAATCGATAACTTTGATAGAGGGTACGATCATTTTCTAATGCAGTTCCGATAAATACAGTACCAACAGGTTTTTGTAACGTTCCGCCGCCGGGACCTGCAACGCCTGTTACAGATACTGTTAGCTGAGCATTAGAGTGTTTCATTGCCCCTTCGGCCATTGACGATGCTACTGGTGAACTGACAGCACCGTGCATAGATATTTGTTCTGTCCTGACGCCAAGCATTTCATGTTTTGCTTCATTTGAGTAGGTAACAAAACCTCTATCCACGACATCTGAAGATCCTGCAATCTCGGTTAAGGCGCCTGCAATTAATCCTCCGGTGCATGATTCTGCGGTGGCAATTTGAAAGCCCTTAGCGCGACAGAGTTCAAGTATTTCCGTAGCAAGGGTATTAATCTCCGACGTTAGGGACATGATGGCTTCCTAAAAGCGTTCTAGAAGCTCACTAGTATAGGGGATAAATTCATAAAGAAGGTAAAATGTTATCAGGGCGTATAATCCAGCGACCATATCGTCAGACATAATGCCTAGGCCGCCTTTGACATTTTGATCTAACCAGTTGGCCGGAAAAACTTTCACGATGTCGAAAAAGCGGAAGATCAAAAAGCTGATAAGAAAAAGAATAGGGTTCAGAGGTACAAAAGCTAGCGCAAGCCATTGGCCTGCAACTTCGTCAATAACAACGGCGCCGGGGTCTTCTTTGCCAAGTGCTGTTGAATATTGGCCGCTTGCCCAAATCCCAACGCCATAAACGATGAGGGAGGCAATGATCAAGCCGATAGGGCCTATACAATCAGATATCACCCAAGCAAAAGGAAGTGCTGCTAGCGAACCCCACGTGCCGGGGGCGAATTTTATAAGACCAGCGCCGAACCAAGTTGAAATCAAGGCGGCAGGGTGAAAAAATGAGAGTTGTTTTTGAGACATATGTGCGTCTTTACAATGTTAATTTGTTTGATTTGGTTTAATCGGTTGAAGGAAGTTGAATTGTTGCAACTGCCTGAGCAGCAATACCTTCTTCCCGGCCTGTAAAACCGAGTTTTTCAGATGTGGTGGCTTTAATACTGACACGGCTGGGGGCGATGTCCAGTATTTCGGCCATCTTTGCAACCATAAGGTCTCTGTTCGGACCTATTTTAGGTCTTTCACAAACAATCGTTACATCGACATGTATGATTTTGCCGTCTCGGGCTAGAACCCGGTCACGCGCAAAAATAAGAAACTGGTCCGACAATGCACCTTTCCATTGTGGATCGCTAGGTGGAAAATGGGTCCCAATGTCGCCTTCACACAACGCACCAAGTATAGCATCGGTTAGTGCATGCAAACCAACATCGGCATCGGAATGACCTTTGAGTTTTTTTGAATGCGGGATATCAACACCGCAAAGTGTGACGTGGTCACCTTCTTCAAAGCAGTGTACGTCGTATCCAAAGCCAGTTCTGCTTTCCATATTTAGCTCTTTAGTTTGCTTGTTGTTGTGGACCATGGTTGCCTGAATCAAATCTTCCGGTGTCGTGATTTTAAAATTATCTTTGCCAGATTTTACAATTGATATCTGATGGCCGAATGCTTCTGCAACAGCGGCATCATCTGTGTAATTTTCCAGATTGTTGGTGGCTATATGCGCATCACGTATTAAGTCAAAGGGAAATGCCTGGGGGGTTTGTGCATGCCAAAGTTCGTCTCTGGAAATATTTTTTGTGATTTTATTATTAATAACCTGCTTAAGGCTATCCACAACCGGAGAGGCGGCAATGGCTGCTTTTCCAGAGATGCCTGCGTGAACGAGGTTAGTGATAACATCATGGTTGGTAAAGGGACGAGCAGCATCATGGACAAGGACAACGTTGGGATTTGTTTTTGCTAGGGCTTGTAAGCCGTTTAATACTGATTCCTGACGTGTAGCACCCCCAAAGGCAATACGGGCCTTGTTAATAAACTCAGGGCACTCGTGCTTAAAAAGCTCTTCGTCATCAGGATGAATGACAACAAGAACCCCATCAATGTCTGGGTGTTTAAAAAAATTATCGAGTGTCAGGGCAAGAATACTGGTATCACCTAACTTGAGATACTGCTTTGGAAGGTCAGTTCCTACACGGCGGCCCCTGCCTGCGGCGACAATGATTGCCCAGGTTTCGGACATAGGCGTATTCTCCTGATTTCGATTCTTGCCAATTTAGGCTAATTTACAGTAGTAACAAAATGATATGTAACAAAGGCTAATCAGATGTCTAGTAAGAAGGTACGATTATGACCGTTTTTTGGGGAATGCTTGCACTTATTTTGATGTTGCCAGCGATATTAATACCCTGGATATCAAAGACGGACAGTTCAACCTTTCTGATGAGGGGCGCATTGTTTATCGCTCTGGTTGGATCTAGCTTCACCACCATGATCCATCTTATGGGGCATTGGGATGGTGGTGTGAGTATATCCCTTTGGATTACGATATCATTTAGCCTATTGTTGTTTTTGTGTTTCTCTCTTCTTGTTAAAGAGTTTGAAAAACTCGCTCTCTTACTTGCGCCCTATCTGTTTGTGCTTGGTGTATTCGCAGTTGTTTGGGAGGGGCAATCAGCAACTGCAAATCCTATCGAAAGTATGGACAACTGGCTGGTGCTGCACATTTTGGCATCTATCTTGACATACGCTCTTTGTACATTGGCTGCTATTTCTGCTGTATCAGTACAGTTACGAGAGCGTGCTTTGAAATTAAAGAAGGTCGAAAGCCCGTTTTTAATCAAGTTACCTTCGGTGTATGATGCTGATCGATTCCAGGTAAGTTTATTGACGATGGCCGAGGTGGTTCTCGGTTTGGGGATATTGACAGGATTTGCCCGTCAGTATTCAGCATCGGGTCATTTCTTGGGTTTTGATCATAAATCACTGCTTGCGCTGATCGCCTTTGTGGTTATTGCCATTCTTTTAATATTGCACAAATTTATTGGTATACGCGGGCAGAGTGCCGTTCGTTTTGTTCTGGCGGTTTATCTATTGTTGACCCTTGCTTATCCCGGTGTGAAGTTAGTAACAGACGTTTTGCTGGCTTGATAAATCAAAATTTTCACTCGTTTTTTACACATTCCTCTTCGCAAGAGCGGGCAAAGGCTGTATAACCAGCTTTTCTTGTTTGCCTAAATCTTAGGCGATTGTGAATGGTGCACAACGAATGAGCATTTCAATTGGTCCGATATTGATCGAGGACCCGGTTTTACTCGCTCCGATGTCTGGCGTAACAGACATGCCTTATCGCCGTTTGGTCAAACGCTATGGTGCAGGGCTCGTGATTTCAGAAATGATAGCCAGCAAGGCGATGCTTCAAGAGAGTCGAGAATCACTCAAATTAAGTACGAATTGTGCCGAGGAATTTCCTATGGCTGTGCAATTGGCGGGGTGTGACCCTAGCATAATGGCTGAAGCTGCAAAGATGAACGTCGATCGTGGGGCAGCTATTATCGATATTAACTTTGGTTGCCCGGTTAAAAAGATCGTTTCCAAATATGCAGGTTCCGCGCTTATGAAAGATGAGGTGCTGGCCGAAGATATAATGGATGCAACGGTTAAGGCTGTGGATGTGCCTGTTACAGTTAAGATGCGCTTGGGCTGGGATGACACCAATCGAAACGCTCCTGAGCTGGCAAAGCGTGCAGAGAGCGTCGGTATTCAAATGATTACCGTTCATGGCCGTACAAGAAACCAGATGTATAAAGGGGAAGCGGATTGGGAAGCTGTGCGTGCTGTCAAAGATGCAGTTAAAGTCCCCGTTGTAATTAACGGTGATATTTTAACCCCAGAAGATGCTAAACAGGCAATGAAAGTTTCGGGTGCTGATGGTGTTATGATTGGTCGGGGATGTTATGGCAAGCCATGGCTTTTGCGAGAAGTCAGTCAGTATCTGCGCGATGGAACGCATGTTGATGAGCCGGACTTAAAAGAAATATACGAGCTTATTTGTGAGCATTATGATGCGATGTTATCCCATTACGGTGAACGCAAGGGTGTTGCTATCGCGCGAAAACATTTGGCTTGGTATTGTAAAGGGCTTCCTGACTCAGCTTCTTTTCGGGCTGAAATAAATAAAGTTAATGAACCAGACGTCGTAATCAAAATGTTGGGAGAATATTTCCAACCGCACATTGATAAAGCAGCATGACCAAAAGCTCTGTAAGCGGTAATTCCAGGAAAAAGCTGGCGATAACGTCAGATAGATATGGACCTTTGTCTCTTGATGAAAATTCAGAATCTCTAAGCGTATTGAATTCTTTAACGGATCCAGTGTTTGTTGTTGGGCCGGATAAGGCGATTGTATTTGTTAATCAGTCTGCTGAACAGTTCTTGCAATCGAGTAAGGTGGTTTTGGTTGGTAGCCTTTTAAGTGCTCACTTTTCGGAAGATTCTCAGATAGTTCATTTGATTGAACAGACCCAAAGAGAAGAGAGCTCTGTTGCTGAATATGGCGTGCGACTTGAAACACCAAGAATTGGAACGCATTTAGTTGCCGTTGTTATCTCTCCGATGCATGACAGGCCGGGGTTTAGTGTTGTCACGCTTCAACAGCAGTCTATCGCGCGAAAAATTGACCATCAACTTGTACATCGTAATGCAGCAAGGTCAATTACGGCTATGGGGGCTATGCTTGCCCACGAAGTAAAAAACCCGCTATCTGGTATTAGGGGCGCAGCCCAGTTATTAGAGCTAAGCGCAGGTGAGGATGATCGGCAACTCACCAAGCTGATATGTGATGAGGCAGACCGCATCGTTACCTTGGTTGACCGTATTGAGATGTTCTCAGATACCCGCCCAATGCAGCGGGAGGCCGTTAACATTCACGAGGTTTTAGCTCATGTGAGGCTTCTTGCTGAAACCGGGTTTGGGCAGAACGTCAAGTTTACCGAGAAATATGACCCTTCGCTTCCAGAGGTATATGGGAACAGGGATCTTCTGATACAGGCTTTTCTCAATCTAATTAAAAATGCTGTCGAAGCACTTGGTAAAGAGGGGGGCGATGTCACCTTAACAACAAGTTATCAGCAAGGTGTAAGGATGAGATTACAGGGGGGGAATGAGCGTATGGATCTTCCTTTGTTGGTGACGGTTGAAGATAACGGGCCGGGTATTTCGGCTGACCTTCATGAGCATCTTTTTGATCCTTTCGTTACAACAAAATCTGGTGGTAAAGGGCTTGGTTTGGCGCTGGTTTCCAAGGTTGTTGAAGAACATGGTGGGGTTATTGAACTGCAAAGTGTACCAAGGTCCACTAAATTCTCAGTTAGCCTGCCGCTGGTGCCTAAAGATTTAAGAAATAAAAAAATAAACTACACAGATAGTGAATTAAGGGACCCGTCATGAGTGATGCGACTATCTTGATTGCTGACGATGATCAGGCGATAAGAACTGTTCTGACACACGCATTAGGACGAGAGGGGTATCGTGTGCAAGCAGCAAGTAGTGCGGCGTCATTATGGCAATGGGTAGCTAAAGGTGAGGGCGACCTGGTAATCACTGATGTTGTGATGCCGGATGAAAATGGGTTGGACCTTATTCCGCGAATAAAAAAGATTAGACCTGAGTTACGTATTATTGTGATGTCTGCGCAAAATACATTGTTAACAGCCGTAAAAGCAACAGAGCGTGGCGCGTTTGAGTACTTGCCAAAACCATTTGATCTCAAGGAGTTATCTTTAACTGTTAAGCGGGCACTTTCTGAGCCTGCCGAAATCGTTGAAGAAGTTGATAGCAACCCGGAAGAACAGCTGCCTTTGATCGGGCGCTCTGTTGCTATGCAAGAAATCTATCGAGTTATGGCCCGGTTGATGGCGACGGATCTGACCGTGATGGTGACAGGAGAATCTGGCACCGGTAAGGAGTTGATTTCGCGTGCTCTTCATGATTATGGGAAAAGAAAAGAGGGGCCTTTTGTGGCTGTAAATATGGCAGCCATTCCTAAAGAGTTGATTGAAAGTGAGCTTTTTGGGCATGAAAAAGGGGCTTTTACAGGTGCAACAGCGCGATACTCTGGGCGTTTTGAGCAGGCCGCTGGTGGGACTTTGTTTCTGGATGAAATCGGTGATATGCCGCTGGAAGCTCAAACAAGGCTTTTGCGTGTTTTACAGGAAAATGAATTTACGACAGTTGGCGGACGTGTACCCATAAAAGCAGATGTCCGTATTATCACTGCTACGCATAGAGACCTTGCGCAAATGGTCGAGCAGGGAAACTTTAGGGAAGATTTGTACTATCGACTGAGTGTGGTGCCGTTGAGGTTGCCGCCACTAAGGGAGCGCGCTGAAGACATACCCGAGCTGGTATCGCATTTTTTACGGTTATGCGAGCAGGAAGGTTTGCCTAGTAAGGTGATTGATCAAGGCGCTATGGCGTCTTTAAGAAATAATTATTGGTCCGGTAATATTCGTGAACTGGAAAATGTCGTTCGACGCTTAACTGTTCTCTACAGTCAGGATGTTATTTCACACGATATCGTCGAACATGAGCTTAGTCTTATTTCCAAAGGAGCAAGTTCTGAAGAAAATCAGGCAAGTCCGGCTGTTGCGCCTGCATTAAATGAATCTCTTGGTGAGGCTGTGGAGCGACACCTCAGTGAATATTTTGCGGCCCATTTTCCTGACCTACCGGCAACTGGATTATACGATAGAATTTTAAAAGAAATTGAAAAACCCTTGATTGAGCTTACATTGGCTTCGACAAACGGCAATCAAATACAAGCCTCTAAGCTTTTGGGATTAAATAGAAATACCTTGCGGAAAAAAATTAAAGAGTTGGAAGTGTCAGTGATCAAGGGTGCTAAGTAATGATTGATCAGACACAAGATGATGAGAGTTCTGTATCTGATAGTGATTCAGGTGTGGAAAATAACGGCTTTTGGTTAAATGCATCTCTTTGGGCAAAACGTGTTGGCCTGGAGAGGAAGCTTGCGATTATTTTGTTTATCGCCACCAGTATTAGTGGGATTACAACCTTTTCTGCGCTTTCTGGTGATCTTTCTCAGGCAAACGATCCGCAATTTATTCTTCTTTTGCTGACGGCAGATTTTATCCTGTTGATGGCTTTGCTGGCAATCGTTGTCAGGCGGCTTGTCCTTTTGTGGCTTGAGAGAAAGCGGGGACTTGCTGGTGCAAAACTGCATTCTCGTTTGGTTGGATTATTTAGCCTGGTTGCTGTAACGCCGACCATCATTGTTGCCGTGGTTTCTGTTGGTTTTTTTGAATTTGGATTAAAGGGTTGGTTCAACGAAAAAGTGAGTACTGCGGTAAAGGAGTCATACGCAGTTGCTGAATCTTATCTTAACGAGCATCAGCAGGGTATTGTCGCGGATGCCTTGTCCATTTCATTCGACCTTGGCCAGTCTTTGAATCTGTTGATACAGAATGAAGATCAATTTGATGCTTTTTTGACCGATCGCGCTAATCGCCTTAATTTAACCGAAGCGGTTGTTTTTGATCAATCGGGTCAGGTTCAGGGGAAAGCTGCGTTTAGTTTTTTACTTAATTTTGCACCAGAAATACCTGATTTTGCGATAAATAATGCTATTAATGGTGAGGTTGTTATTCTCAATACCGAAAATAATGATCGCGTTCGTGCGCTTGTTTATCTTGGTGGATTTGATGGATCATTCCTGATCGTTGGTCGCCCGATTGATCCAAACATTTTAAAACATATTGATCGCGCAAAAAGTGCTGTTGCTCTCTATACTGATCTTGAAGGACAACGCTCGGGCTTTGTTCTTACCTTTGCGATGATTTTTGCGATTGTTGCATTGATGATCCTTTTGGCCTCTGTGTGGGTTGGTCTAACCTTTTCCAATAACCTGACGGGACCTATCGGAAACCTGATTGCTGCGGCTGAAAAGGTACGCGAAGGTGATCTCGAGACACGAGTTATTTCGAATAAATCTGATGATGAAATCGGACGTTTATCTCGTACCTTTAATTTGATGACGGGGGAATTGCAGCGCCAACAACAGGAATTGATGAGTACCAATGCTCAATTGGATGAACGTACAAGGTTTATTGAGGCTGTCCTGGGCGGGGTTACTGCTGGTGTGATTGGTTTGAATGCAAAAGCGGAAATCACTCTACCTAATAGATCTGCGTCAGCATTTTTTGTCGATCAATTTGCCGAACTTCGTGGGCAGCACATTTCCGTGGTGATGCCGGAAGTTGCTGAATTTGTAGAGGAAGCCAAATCCAGACCTCTGCGTCCGGTAGAAAAACACATCCCCTATACCCAAGAAAATGGTGTGCAACGTACCTTGTTGTTGCGTACCGTTGCAGAGCTTGGAGATGATTTTGAAATTATCGGTTTCGTAATTACTTTTGATGATATTACTGAACTGGTTTCTGCTCAACGCAAAGCGGCCTGGTCTGATGTTGCCAGACGTATTGCCCATGAAATAAAAAATCCACTTACACCAATTCAGCTTTCTGCTGAGCGGCTAAAGCGGAAGTATCTCAAAGAGATAGAGAGTGACGCAAAGACTTTTGAACTTTGTATTGATACCATTATTCGTCATGTTACTGACATCGGCACAATGGTAAACGAGTTTTCTTCATTTGCGAGGATGCCTGTCCCCAAAATGAAAGAAACCGATTTGACTAAGCTTATTAAAGAATCTGTTTTTCTACAGGATACCGCGCAACAAGGAATTCACTTTGAAACGATTGTTCCTGACGAAAATATTCTTCTTTCCTGTGATCCGGAGCAAATCAATCGTGTCTTAACGAATTTATTGTTGAACGCAGGAGAGTCTATCGAAGGGAAGCTGGAAGAAGGAAATAGGGGCACAGAGGCAACAATTAAAGTATTTTTGGAAAAGTCAGATACTGAAATTTCTGTCATTATTAAGGATACAGGGAAGGGATTGCCTTCTGGAGATCGTGAAAAGCTGACTGAACCATATGTAACGAATAGAGAGAAGGGGACAGGTTTAGGGTTGGCTATTGTTAAGAAAATTATGGAAGATCATGGTGGCTCTCTTGTCCTTGAAGATAATTTGGATCAAACTGGTGAAATAATTGGTGCGCAAGTGCACTTGGTTTTCCCAATTACCAGCAAATAAATACTTTAACAAATTTAAGTAGATTGATTAGATGACCCGCGAAATTCTCATTGTTGATGATGAAGCCGATATCAGGATGGCACTAAGTGGTATTCTGGAAGATGAAGGCTATGTTGTCAGAGAGGCTGCCAATAGTCAGGAAGCTCTTGCGACAATTCATGCCCGTCGCCCTAGCTTGGTTGTACTGGATATATGGCTAAATAATTCTGAGCTGGATGGTATTGGCATTCTAGAAGCAATCAAACACGATTATAGTGATTTACCTGTTGTTATGATGTCAGGTCACGGCACAATTGAGACTGCGGTAAGTGCCATAAAAATTGGTGCGTTTGATTTTGTTGAGAAACCATTTAAATCGGATCGATTGCTTCTAATAATCAATAGGGCAATAGAACTTTCTGAATTGCGGCGTGAGAATGAGCGTTTGAAGGTTAGTGCAGCTGTACAGTCGTCATTAATTGGTTCTTCGGCCCCAGTAGTTCAGCTTCAGCAGGCGTTGGATAAAGTTGCGCCCACGGGCAGCCGTGTTTTAATAACCGGGCCTGCAGGTGCAGGTAAAGAGGTTGTTGCCCGTCAATTACACCAGCAATCTGCGCGGAGTAACGGATCTTTTGTGGCTTTGAATTGTGCCACAATGCATCCCGATAGGTTGGAAAGTGAATTATTCGGCACAGAAAGCAAAGATGAAGACGGGGAAACCTCTATAAGGCTTGGTACTTTTGAGCAGGCTCATGGGGGAACTCTCTTGCTTGATGAAGTTGCGGACATGCCCCTTGAAACACAGGGGAAAATTGTCCGTGTTTTGCAAGAACAGTCCTTTACTAGGGTCGGTGGAGATGTCGAAGTTGACGTTGATGTTCGGGTTATCGCTTCTACAAACAAAGACTTACAGGCTTTGATAGCTGCCGGTGAGTTTAGAGAAGATCTTTATTATCGCTTGAATGTTGTGCCATTGGTCGTGCCTGCCTTAGTCGACCGACGGGATGATATACCTGATTTGATAGAATACTTTATGGACCTGTCTGCCAAAACGAATGGTATCCCCGCGCGTCCCTTGGCTCAGGATGCACTGGCATCCCTTCAGGCTTATGAATGGCCAGGTAATGTTCGGCAGCTCAGGAACGTTATTGATTGGTTGTTAATAATGGCGCCGGGTGAGGGGGATGAAGTTATTTCTGCAGAGATGATGCCACCTGACATTGGTTCAATATCTCCGTCTGTTTCATCTGGTGCTTCAGGGCAAGAAGACCTTATGTCATTATCCTTGAGAGATGCGCGTGAGCTTTTTGAAAAAAGGTATCTTGAGGCACAAATTATGCGCTTTGGTGGAAATATCTCGAAAACTTCTACATTTATTGGTATGGAACGATCTGCTTTGCATCGTAAGTTGAGAACTCTTGGTATTTCGACAGACCGAAGCTGAATAAATTACGGATTTAGGATCCTGTTATGAAAGTAGTTATTTGTGGTGCTGGTCAGGTGGGTTTTAATATTGCCCGCTATCTTGCAAGTGAGAATGCCGATATCACTGTGATTGATCGTGATCCTGGTCTGGTAAACAAGATTACGGACTCTCTGGATGTAAAAGGTGTTGTTGGTTTTGCCTCGCACCCAAATGTCCTTGAAAAAGCTGGTGCTTCTGAAGCGGATATGATTATCGCGGTTACTCATGCTGACGAAGTCAACATGGTCGCGTGTCAGATTTGTCATTCGATGTTCGACGTGCCAACAAAGATAGCCCGTATCCGCGAACAAAATTATCTGGATCCGATGTGGTCAGATCTCTTTACGCGCGACCATATGCCTATTGATGTAATCATTTCGCCGGAAATCGAGGTTGCTGCAGCCATTGAAAAACGACTTCAAATACCGGGCGCATTTGATGTTTATCCGTTAGCAGATGGCAAGGTCAGCTTGATTGGTGTGCATTGTACAGAAAATACACCGATTATTCATACACCTCTTCGACAATTAACAGAGCTTTTCCCTACTTTGAATGTCGTTGTTGTAGGTATTTTTCGCCAAGGGAAGGGCTTTGTTCCGACACCTGATGACGAATTGCGTCCTGATGATGATGTGTATCTTGTGCTTGATCATGGTCACCTCAGCAGGGCAATGGATGCCTTTGGTCATGCTGAATCAGAAGCAAGAAGAGTTGTGATTATTGGCGGCGGTAACATCGGGCTATATCTCGCGAAGTCTGTGGAGGAAAATCACCCTCAAGTGAAGCTTAAATTGATTGAGTTGGACAAAAAACGTGCTGAGTTTGTTGCCAAGTCATTGAAGCGGACTGTTGTTATTCATGGGGATTCTCTTGATGCAGAAATTCTGAACGAAGCTAATATCTCCACGACTGAAACCATCGTCGCAGTTACAAATGATGACGAGGTGAATATCCTTACCTCTCTATTGGCAAAACGGCATGGCTGTAAACGTGCGGTGACACTGATCAACACAACGTCCTATGCGCCACTTATCAGTACTCTGGGTATTGATACTGTTGTTAATCCCCGTAGCATTACGGTGTCTAACATATTACAACATGTTAGAAGGGGACGTATCCGTTCAGTGCATACAATTGCTGACGGGCTTGGTGAAGTTATTGAGGCTGAAGCTCTCGAAACATCAAGCTTAGTGGGGGTGCCAATTCGAGAAGCAAAGCTGCCGCCGGGTGTAATCGTTGGCGCCATTGTCAGGGATGGTGAGGTTATCATCCCACGAGGCAGCACTATTGTCAGATCACATGATCTTGTTGTGATTTTCTCCGCTGCCGAAGCCGTTAAAAAGATAGAAAAGCTGTTTGCTGTTAAGCTTGAGTTTTTCTAGGAAACCTCCAATAATCATTTTTTGCAATATTCATTTTTATGAAATTAGAGATATAGAATACTTATGACATTTTCTTCCCCCAAAGCTGTCGTTTTTGATTGGGACAATACATTAATTGACAGCTGGGTTTCGATCCATCACGCTCTTTCTGTCACTTTCGAAGAGATGGGTATGGTTCCCTGGACACTTGAAGAGGCTAAAGATAGGGTTCGCGCTTCTGCACGTGAGAGTTTCCCTTTGATCTTTGGTGATAAAGTCGATGCAGCGACCAAAATTTTTTATGATACCTACGAAGCTAGCCACCTAGATGTTTTAACACCTTTGCCTCATGCAAAGGAACTCTTGGAGTTTTTGGTGTCCAAAGGTATTTATCTTTCTATTGTGAGTAATAAAAAGGGATATATTCTGCGTAAAGAAGTATCGAAATTAGGCTGGGATAAATTTTTTCAGAACATTATCGGCGCTAATGATGCAGAAAAAGATAAGCCAGACCCTGTAGTAATGGATCTTGCGCTAAGGGGCAGTGATATTCCTTTGGATGAACATGTATGGTTTGTTGGTGATACCGATGTTGATCTTCAGTGTGCGTGTAACTGTGCCTGTTATCCGGTCTTGATTCGTCCAGAGCGGCCTAAAGTGGAAGAGTTTATTGAATGTAAGCCCGCACTTCATTTTAAATCCTGCGGAGAAATGAAGACCTTTTTATCTTAAAAAAAATGAAGATTTTTAAGTCCTTTGTTGATGAGGGGTTGTATTTCCTCAGCATAATGATAAAGAATCTCACTTGTCTGATTTTTGGACACAACCCCAAAAGCTAACAATACCAACCAATAAAAACACGCAATAAAAACTAATAAGGGGATTAAACGCGATGGCCGCGGAAAAATCACAGAACGTACAGGATGTATTCCTGAATACGATTCGCAAAAATAAAGTCCCGGTAACGGTCTTTTTGGTAAATGGCGTAAAGTTACAAGGTATTATCTCCTGGTTTGATAATTTCTCTGTATTGCTTCGTCGTGATGCACATGCACAACTCGTATACAAACACGCAATTTCTACAATTATGCCTGCGTCACCAGTTCAATTATTTGATCCGGGCAAAGATGACGAAGGCGGAGCAGAATCATAACCTTAATAGGTTTTTCTGATATATATGGGCTCAAAATTTATTGATGATGGCGTGGATCGTAAAAAGCAGGTCCGCGCCATTGTACTTCATCCGGAATTAAAAAAATCTTCTCAGTCAACGCGTTCTTCCGAAGCTCGGTTGGAAGAAGCTTATGGCTTGGCCTTGGCAATTGATCTAGAGATTATCCGTCATGAAGTCATTACTGTTGCGCGACCAAAGCCTTCAACTCTGTTTGGTTCTGGTATCATTGAAAAATACCATGACTACATACACGCTAATGAGGTTGAAGTCGTTATCGTGGATACAGCTTTGACGCCCGTGCAGCAGCGCAATCTTGAAAAGGGATGGGAAGCCAAAGTCATTGATCGAACCGGTCTTATTCTTGAGATTTTTGGAGAACGCGCGCGTACCAAAGAAGGAAAACTGCAAGTTGATTTGGCCCAGCTAAGCTATCAACGTTCAAGGTTGGTGCGGTCTTGGACACACCTTGAACGTCAGCGTGGTGGTGCAGGCTTTATGGGCGGTCCGGGCGAGCGACAGATTGAGATTGACAGACGTTTGATTGACGAGAAAATCGTCCGTTTGAAAAGTGATCTTGAAATGGTAAAGAAAACGCGCGAGCTACATCGTTCAGCGCGTCGGAAAGTACCTTTTCCGATTGTTTCGTTGGTCGGCTATACAAATGCAGGAAAATCGACACTCTTTAATCGACTGACTGAATCAAAGGTTTTTGCCGAAAATCTTTTGTTTGCCACCTTGGACCCAACCATGCGTCGGGTTAATTTGCCATCCGGGCGCGAGATTATTTTATCGGATACTGTTGGATTTATTTCTGAATTGCCAACAGATCTGATTGCATCGTTTCGTGCCACTTTGGAAGAGGTCAGAGAAGCAAATGTACTGGTTCATGTTAGAGATGTTTCACACGAAGATACTGAAGCTCAAAAAGACGATGTAAAGGCTGTTTTAAATGATCTGGAATTAGATCCGGATATACAAAGTAACATGATAGAGGTCTGGAATAAATCAGACTTGCTTTCTGAAGATATAAAAGCCTCTTTGGAGATCCAATCTGGTCATCAGGAAACGACCCTTCTTTGTTCTGCGATAACGGGCGAGGGGTGTTCTGAATTTCTGCATACGGTTGAGCGACTGCTCGATGCGCAAAACCTTGTATATGAGTTTGAAATTCCTTATGAGAATGGCGCCGCGTTATCGTGGTTACATGATAATGCCAAAGTTCTGGAACAAGACCATCATGAAGAAGGTGTCTGGGTTTCTCTTTCTATTCTTCAGGCTGATGCAGATAAGTTTATCAGTAAGTTCGGTATAAATCCGATAGAAGATGAACTGGAAGAATAAGAAATCATTTCAATTATTTTTTTCTCCATTGGTTGACATCCTCCTACCTGCAATCTATATGGCTTTTAGCACTCAATTGGTGGGAGTGCTAATAATCGAAAACTCTCTCACCGTTAGTGCCCGATATTTTTTGTATTAATATACTCTGATGGAGTTGATCTATGAGCTTCAAACCTCTTCACGATCGTGTTGTTATTGAGCCGCTTGACCAGGAAGAAAAAACTGCCGGTGGTATCATCATTCCCGACACTGCTAAAGAAAAACCAATGCAGGGTAAAGTTACTGCTGTAGGCAGTGGCGCTCGTTCCGATGATGGCAAAGTTGTTCCTCTCGACGTTAAAGAAGGCGACACTGTTCTTTATGGTAAGTGGTCCGGCACTGAAGTGAAGCTTGACGGCAAAACTCTGCTGATCATGCGCGAGTCCGACATTATGGGCATTCTTCAATAATATTGGCTTTAAATAAGCATCAATATTACTGGATTACTGGCCCCTAAATTAAAGGAAATTATGAATTATGGCTGCTAAAGACGTAAAATTTGGTACTGACGCTCGCGATAAAATGCTGCGTGGCGTAGATGTACTTGCAAACGCTGTAAAAGTTACTCTCGGCCCTAAAGGTCGTAACGTTGTTCTCGACAAATCATTTGGTGCTCCACGTATCACCAAAGATGGTGTTTCTGTTGCAAAAGAAATCGAACTTTCTGACAAGTTTGAGAACATGGGCGCACAGATGGTTCGCGAAGTTGCTTCCAAAACCAACGATGTTGCTGGTGATGGTACAACAACTGCGACTGTTCTGACACAGGGTCTTGTTCGTGAAGGCGCAAAAGCTGTTGCTGCAGGCATGAACCCAATGGACGTTAAACGCGGTATGGATCTTGCTGTTTCTACAGCTGTTGAAGCTCTTAAAGCTTCTGCTAAACAGATCAAAACATCTGAAGAAGTTGCTCAGGTTGGTACAATTTCTGCGAACGGCGAAGCTGAAATCGGCAACATGATTGCTGAAGCAATGGAACGCGTTGGTAAAGAAGGCGTTATCACTGTTGAAGAAGCTAAGTCTCTTGCAACTGAACTTGACGTTGTTGAAGGCATGCAGTTCGACCGTGGATACCTGTCTCCATACTTCGTAACAAACGCAGAGAAAATGGTTGCTGATCTTGAAGCGCCATACATTCTTCTTCACGAAGCTAAACTAACAAACCTTCAGCCAATGCTTCCTCTTCTTGAAGCTGCTGTTCAGTCCGGTCGTCCGCTTCTGATCATTGCTGAAGACGTTGAAGGCGAAGCGCTTGCAACTCTCGTTGTGAACAAACTTCGTGGTGGTCTGAAAATCGCAGCTGTTAAAGCCCCTGGTTTTGGTGATCGTCGTAAAGCTATGCTTGAAGACATCGCGATCCTGACTGGTGGTACAGTTGTTTCTGAAGATCTTGGCATCAAGCTTGAGAACGTTACTCTTGATATGCTTGGTACTGCTAAACGCGTTAACATCTCTAAAGAAGAGACTGTTGTTGTTGACGGTGCTGGTGAACGCGAACAGATCGAAGGCCGTTGCGCTCAGATCCGCGCACAAGCTGAAGAAACTTCTTCTGATTACGATCGCGAAAAACTACAAGAGCGTCTTGCTAAACTTGCAGGCGGTGTAGCTGTTCTTCGCGTTGGCGGTTCTACAGAAATCGAAGTTAAAGAGCGTAAAGACCGTGTTGAAGATGCTATGAACGCAACACGTGCTGCTGTTGAAGAAGGCATCGTATCCGGTGGTGGTACTGCACTTCTTTCTGCTGTTGCTGCTCTTAAGGATCTTACTGGTGACAACAACGATCAAGACGTTGGTATCAACGTTGTTCGTCGTGCACTGGAAGCTCCTATCCGTCAGATCGCTGAAAACGCTGGTTACGAAGGCTCCATCGTTGTTGGTAAAATCACTGAGAAAAACGAAGCTGGCTTTGGTTTCGATGCTCAGACTGGCGAATACAAAGATCTATTTGCTGCTGGTATCATTGATCCAGTTAAAGTTGTTCGTACAGCTCTTCAGGATGCAGGTTCTGTATCCGGTCTGATGATCACAACTGAAGCAATGGTTGCTGATCAGCCTGAAGACAAGTCTGCTGCTCCTGCAATGCCTGACATGGGCGGCATGGGTGGCATGGGCGGCATGGGCGGCATGGGCTTTTAAGCCAGCCAAACAACCGTTTAGCTATCAAGAAAGGGAGCCTTTGGGCTCCCTTTTTTTATGGTATGTCTGTCCCGTCCTGAAATAAGTTTACAGAAAAGAGGCTTATCAGGGACATAGAATTATTTAATGTGGCTCCCGGTGCCATCACCTCTTAATTCCCACTTCCGAGCGCGATTTATAGTCATCTTTTCGTTTACTTCTTTGTTCAAATCTAATCCGTATTGATCTAATAAGCGGTGTAGTAAAATAACAATGTCTGCAGTCTCTTTTCCTATTTCGATGGTATTATTTTTCGCAATAGCTTCAGATAATTCGATTGTTTCTTACAATGCTCTTTTAAGCAGGTCATTTGGGTTATTGACGGGGCCAAAAGTTTTTTCGGCCCACTCACAGATAGTCGTTTGTGTTTCCATAAAAGGCTTCACCTTTTCAAAAGGGGGATAAGCGACTTCAAGGATAAGAGAAAGAAATCCCTATCGGTCTATTTTCATAAAAGGGATAACGGGGTAGAATTAGCGCATAATATAAAGAATTAATTGGGCAAAATATATGAGTGACCTCCGAAATTTTATCAACACATTGCCAAAAGCTGAATTACACCTTCATCTTGAAGGTTCTTTGGAGCCAGAAATGATGATGCATTTGGCGACCAGAAATAACATTGAACTGCCCTATCAGTCCGTTGATGAAATCAAAGACGCTTATAATTTTTCAAACTTACAGGATTTTCTAGATATCTATTATCAGGGGATGAATGTTCTTCAGGCGGAACAGGATTTCTACGATCTGACTTTTGCTTACCTTAAGAAAGTCGCCGATGAGGGTGTGGTTCACGTTGAAGTTTTTTATGACCCTCAAGGGCATACAAGCAGGGGGGTTGCATTCTCTACTGTTACGAATGGTATCCTACGCGCTCTGGATGATGGGTTGGAAAAGCTGGGCGTAAGCTCAGAACTTATCATGTCATTCCTGCGCCACTTGAGTGAAGAAGAGGCCTTTGCAACACTTGAAGAAGCAAAACCATGGTTTGATGGACGTATTGTTGCTGTCGGACTGGATTCAAGCGAGATGGGACATCCTCCGTCAAAATTTGAGCGGGTTTTTGAGGCAGCTCGTGATTTGGACCTCAAACTTGTGGCACATGCAGGGGAAGAGGGGCCAGCAGAATATGTGCGGGAGGCTATTGAGCTTTTAAAGATTGATCGATTGGATCACGGTAACAGAACAATCGAAGATGCTGACTTAACTCAAAAGTTGGCACAGTCAGGCATTGCTTTTACTGTTTGTCCGCTTTCCAATCTTAAGCTCTGTGGCGTTACGGATATGAAAGAACATCCGCTCAAAGAAATGATGGAGGCAGGTCTGAAAGTGACGATAAATTCTGATGACCCGGCTTATTTTGGCGGTTACATGACAGCAAATTTTCTCTCAGTTGCCGAAGCTTTGGCGTTAAGCAAAGACGATATTGCCGTGTTGTGTCGCAATTCTATTGAAGGATCTTTCCTTACGGACAAAGAAAAACAACAGCATTTGAAACGTATAGATAATATTGCCTCAAGTCATAAATGATATGCTCTTTCTTGATCTGAAAACTAGTCTGTTGGTTGTGTGATGTTTTCTAAATTAGATAAGGTTACAGAGATTCTGAAAGAAGTTTCTGAACAGACAATTGTTCCAAGATTTCGAAATCTTTCTGAAGGTGACGTCTCATATAAAAAAGGCGGCGAAACGGTTACAATTGCAGATACTGAAGCCGAAGCCCTGCTTGAAAAACGTTTGATTGATTTATTTCCCGGTAGCCGGGTTATAGGGGAAGAAAAAGCCGCGAGCACGCCGAATATACTCGAAAAGATAGATGAGCGTGAACTGACATGGGTAATTGACCCGATTGACGGTACAAATAATTTTGCGCGAGGTCGGGATATTTTTAAAACCATGCTGGCTTTGCTTTATCAGGGAGAAACAGTTGCGGGGTGGATCTTAAGCCCTGTCGATAAAAGCATGCTTGAAGCCCGAAAGGGAGATGGTGCTTTTTTGGATGGTAAGCAATTAGATATAACAGAGACTATAAAGGCTTTAGATCAGAGTGTCGGGACGCTTCATGGATCAAAAGATCAGGACCCCGTTATTCGAAAATCATTGGATAAAAACAGATTTAGACTTAACACAGTTAATACCCTGCGCTGTGCCGGGGCTGATTATGAACGTCTGGCAACGTCTAAAACCCAGTTTGCTTTTTTTACCCGGTTAATGCCCTGGGATCATTTACCAGGTGAGCTTATTCATCGAGAGGCGGGTGGATACGGAGCTTGTCTCGACCGTACTGATTATAGTTTCAGAGCCTACAATAAGCAGGGGTTGTTATTGGCGCCAAATGAAGATCTTTGGGATGAAATACATCAAAGATTGTTCAACTCTTAAGTTAAGTGTACAAAATAATATTTTTCATACTTCGTTCTGAGACGAAACATATCAATGTCTAAAAATGGTAATACTCTTTTATCAAAATGATAAGAGGTTAAAATGATTACGTGTATTATTACCTACGAAATTGATCCCTATAAAAAGGACTTATTTAGCACCTATGCTCAAAATTGGGGGCAGGCCATTCCTGAGTGTGGGGCAGATCTTGTTGGTTATTTCTCTCCCCACGAAGGTTCAACAACTAGGGCCTATGGTATTTATAATATAGAGAGTATGGCAGCGTATGAGCTCTATCGACAAAGGTTGATGGGGCATCCTCTTGGGAAAGAAAATTATGAATTTGCCCAAAAGGAGAAATTTATTCTTAAAGAAGATCGTCTCTTTTTGAAGAATGCTTCCCTGCCTCATGCCGGTTTTATTGCGCCATGATTGCAGTGATTTTTGAGGTGATTCCAGCTGAAGGACAGAAAAATCACTATTTGTCGTTAGCTGCGGATCTGAAAGATAAGCTTGTGGATATTGATGGGTTTATTTCTATTGAGCGCTTTCAGTCGCTTATAGATGATCAAAAAATTCTTTCCCTATCGTTCTGGCGTGATGAAGCTGCTGTTAAGACATGGCGTAATTCATCTGATCACCGCCAGACACAAACCAAGGGGCGAGAAGGTGTCTTTTCTGACTATAGGTTACGAGTTGCTACTGTTGTTCGGGATTATGGCCTGAATGAAAGAGACGAAGCACCCGCTGATTCTAAAGCACTGTTTTCTTGATAAAACAGATATTCGCATTGAAGCCGGATTTTAATCCGGCTTTTCTTTGACATGACTGAATTTAATTGGAATTGTGTAGTTCCGTTCTAAACAAGATTCCAAAAAATGATTGCTGAAATCCTAGGGATTATCTCTCCCGTTTTAATTTGTATATCAATAGGCTTTATTTGGGCCAAAGCTGGCCGTAAGTTTGATACGCCTATGGTAACCTTTCTGGTAACCTATTTTAGTACACCGGCATTGGTGTTTTATACACTAGCAACCGTTGATTTGTCGATGGATGCTCTTGTGGCGATAGGTGGAGCCGCAACTTTGGCTAATATTATTTTTGCCATTGCTGGAAGTGCTTTCCTTGCAATACTTGGGCTTTCACAGCGTACTTATTTGCAATCTTTGACTTGGCCGAATGTGGGTAATATTGGGTTGCCTCTTTGTCTCCTCGCTTTTGGCGAAGAGGGGCTTGCATTGGCTATTGGGTTCTTTGCTGTTTATGTTGTCATACAACTGACCATTGGTGTTGCTTTTGTTTCTGGCGAGTTTTCGGTGAAATCTCTTGTCGGGATGCCGATTATTCCCGCAACAATCATCGCGACAATAGTATTGGTTGCTGATCTTACCGTTCCTGAGTGGATTTTGAATACGACAGAACTCATTGGTGATTTAACCATACCATTGATGCTCATTACCTTGGGGATTTCTTTGGCGAGTTTGAAGGTGGTTAATCTTGGGAGAAGTATTGCCTTAGCTATTTTTCGACTAGGAGGTGGCTTTCTGGTTGGTTTAAGTATCGTTTGGTTATTAGAGCTTGAAGGAGTTGCCGCCGGTGTGGTTATTTTACAATGCGCATTGCCCGTTGCTGTTTTCTGCTATCTCTTTTCTCAGCTTTATGAAAGAGAACCAGAGGAGGTTGCGAGTTTGGTTGTTATTTCGACAACGTTGTCAATAATCACGCTACCAGTTCTCATGTGGTTTGTTTTGCTTGTCTGATATATCTAAAAATAATACAGCTTTTTCAAAAGCTTTCAAATGTCCAATCAGTGATGGTGTTTTGAGTTGGTGGCGGGATCATTGCTTATGGAAGGGGACCTTGCCTTCGATGTTGGATCTCGATGTGTTTAAGTTTCCTAAATCTCTGCCGTATTTAGCTGTTTTTTCTTATGATTTCCAAAAGAATGACTATGTGTGTCGTCTCGCGGGTGAAATGGTTAATGTTTCACATCCGACAGTTCTCAAAAACGCAATGTTGTCAGAAGTGTACGAGAAGGAATTAGCTCATAAAATAAGAACCGATTGGGACCTGACGTTCAAAGCCCAAAGTGCTTTGTGTGTTACAGCTTATTTGGATCACCCAATAGAAGAGCTTTATTCTTGGCGATTTATTTTGCCTCTGTATGACGAGGCAAAAAACGGTAAGGTAATCCTTAGTCTGTCAGTGTATGATTATGACGCGGCTTATTATCATGATAAATATTTAAAGAAAAAATATCATGTATACGAATTGTCTGCCGATGATTTAGAAAAGAAAAATAATATAAATTAAGGAAGATAAAATCTCAGGATTGATCAGCTTTACAGTTAGGTAATTTGTTTGCTCTTAATCCATATATTTTCCATATATTCCAATGATGTATCGTTGATATTTAAATCGCGGTCTTTGATTGTTTTTTCAACATTACGAAATCTGTTTTCAAACTTCTGGTTTGTACGCCTTAGGGCTTGTTCCGGGTCTATTTTAAGGTGTCGCGCTAGGTTAACAACGGAAAACAGTACATCGCCAAGTTCGTCTTCGGCCCGATCATAATCAATTTTTTTCTCAGAAAGTATGACTTCTTTTAATTCATCAATTTCTTCATGAATTTTATCTATAACCGGGGCTATGTCTGGCCAATCAAAACCAACTTTGGCGGCCCGGTTCTGAAGTTTTATGGCACGTGTGGCTGCTGGCAGGCCGACTGTGATACCGTCTAATACACTCTCTTCTTCTTTTCCTTGCTTTGCTTCGCGCTCTTTTCTCTTCAGTTCTTCCCACGCGAGTTTTTGTTCTTCAACATTATCGTGCGAGATATCGCCATAAACGTGTGGGTGTCTGCTTATCATCTTTTCTGTAATCGCTTGGGCAACATCTTCAAATTCAAATAGATTTTCATCTTTTGCTATTTGGGCATGATAAACGACCTGTAATAAAAGATCGCCCAGTTCATCTTTGATCGATGCGGGGTCATTTTTTTCAATAGCATCAGCGACTTCATATGCTTCTTCAATTGTATAAGGGGCTATAGTACGGAAATTCTGTTCTATATCCCAGGGACACCCGCCGTCTGGATCTCTAAGGTCTTTCATTAAATCAATGAGGCGACGGATACCATCTTTATTGGTGTCTGGAATTTTTTTATTCATTTCGCACCCAGGAACATTGAAGAGATCACTTTAATTTAAGTCTCAATTAACGGTTGGGCAAAAAAATAATTCTATACGCCTGTTTTTGTTTGTTTATTCAGGAAATATCCTGAAACCGAAGTGCAATTAAATATTTACGTCAAGTATATGTTGGAAAATAAAATAAAGATTCACTGCTTTTTAATAATAAGGAGTTATTTTTTATGATTATTTATCTTCGTAAAGTATTTGCGCATGTTTGTCTTGCGTGAATTTAGATGTGGTTTTGTACCTATTCCTCGGGAAAATGGAACTAACGATATGCTCAATAAGTTATCACTAAGTGCAAAATTAACGCTATATAGTGGATTGATTGTCGTTCTTTGTTTGGTCGTTAGTATTTTTTTGATGGCCCGAACGACGGAAAATACAGTTCGGAATTTAACTCTTGATCAGGCAAGGGCAATTGGTCAAACAGAGGCCAAGGAAGTACAGCGACAACTTGATATCGGAATGACAGTTGCTCATTCTCTAACGCAGACTTTTATCGGTCTGAGAGAGAAAGGGATAACGGATCGCTCCGCTTTTGATGAGGTTTTGAGACAAACCTTGACCACAAACCCCGTTTTGGCTGGGGCTTGGGCTGGATATGAAAAGAATGCCCTTGATGGTAAAGATAGTGACTATGTTTCTGATGATAATCCAAGTGGCAGATATCTAACCTATTATTATAATTTTGGCAAAGGTGTTCTACCTTCCATTATTACTGCCTATGATGAAGATCAAACAACACCCGATACAGATTGGTACTATCTTCCGAAAAGAACCAAGCAACCTGTTATCGTTGATCCCATCGGCTATGATATCGAAGGTAATATTGTTACCTTGACGTCGTTTGTTTATCCGATCTTGGATAATAATAACAACTTTCTAGGCGTTGTTGGTGTCGATATGAATTTAAATGATATGGCCGCTTCTTTTAATAAACTTACCCCCTTTGAAACCGGCACTGTTAATCTGATTTCAAATAATGGCCAATGGGTCGCCCACAGTGATCCAGAACTACTTGGTAAGCCACTTGTGGATGAAAAGAATAAAAATGAAGTCTTGGAAACGGCTGTAGGACATGTTGAAAAAGGTGAAGCGTTTGAGCGGCTTGATGGCGATATTTACCGACTATTTATTCCATTGCACGTAAAGGACTCTGAAGCACCTTGGTCTGTCCTTATTAATGTACCTACGCATAAATTAACAGAGCATGCGACGACGATGGAGCAGTACACTATTATTGGTGGTTTGTTATTGCTTACTGTCCTTATCGTTGCATTACTTGCTCTTGGGCGCATTATTATCAGAAACCCATTGCAGGGTTCGATCGCTGTTATTACCTCTCTTATGCAAGGAAACTATAAAGTAGAGGTGCGAGGACAGGATCGTGGTGATGAGATTGGTGATATTAATCGTGCGTTAGAACAGTTTAAGGCCAATGCTGAGCGTGTTAGTCAGATGGAGGCGGAAAAGCTGGAATCTGAAAAACGGGCTTCTGAAGAAAGACAAAAATCACGGATGCAAATGGCAAATGATTTTGAGGCATCTGTCGGTCAAATCATATCCTCGGTTTCTGGTTCTGCGCATGAGATGAGAGCATCTGCTGAAACGATGTCTGGTGCAGCGACACAGTCATCAAATCAAGCATCTGTTGTTACAGATGCTGCGCAAGATGCTTCGGCTAATGTACAGTCTGTCGCTGCGGCAACAGAAGAGCTTTCCGCATCCATTAATGAAATCAGCAGTCAGGTACAACGTTCTGCTGATATCGCAAGTAATGCGGTTGAAGAAACATCCAGAACCAATCAGAAGATCGAAGGCCTTGCAAATGCGGCTGATAAGATTGGCGAAGTTGTAAAGCTTATTAACGATATTGCTGAGCAAACTAATCTGCTGGCCTTGAACGCAACCATTGAAGCAGCAAGAGCTGGAGAAGCAGGTAAAGGTTTTGCGGTCGTTGCCTCTGAAGTTAAATCCCTTGCGAATCAAACGGCAAAAGCTACGGAAGAAATTTCTGGTCAAATCAGCTCTATTCAGGGTGAAACCCGTGAGTCTGTTGCGGCAATACATGGTATTTCAAAAACAATTGATTCTATCCATGAAGTTGCAACCGCTATTGCTTCTGCGGTTGAAGAGCAAGGTGCCGCAACGGCAGAAATTACAAAATCTGTTCAGCAGGCTGCTAATGGTACAGACCAAGTGTCTTCAAACATAACCCAGGTAAGGGAGGCTGCAAATACAACAGGCTCGGCAGCTCAACAGGTCCAGAATTCGGCTTCTGGGCTTGCAGAAGAAGCTCAGCAGTTGGAAAATAAAGTGCATGAATTCTTGGGTCGTTTGAGGTCGGTGAACGAATAGGACGTATCTTTAAGGTAAGATATTTCTTATCAAAAAGCCTGTGGCATATACATTTATGCCACAGGCTTTTCGTTTTGTTTTCAAAGTTTACAAATTCTATTTCAAATAAGTAAAATAAATAACATAAACTTGAGATACTTTATGGTGACCTATTGTTGTTAATGCGAAACAAGAGGATGATTTTGCTCATAACGGCGAAATAAAATTAACTGGCCGATAAAAGTAACTAGTGCGATCCAGCACAAAAGAACAGCATGAGTATACTTCTTGGGAGACGAATACTGTCATGACGAATACAACAAATAAATTTAAACTATCCCGTCGTAAGTTATTAACCAGTGCAGCTGCTGCAGGTGCGGGCGCTGCGGTTTTTAGCGGTGGGACACCATACTCTTTCGTGAAAGGCGCTTATGCTGCTGATTTCCGAAATGATCCAAGTAGCCAATCTTTTATCAAGCTTGGTTTCAACGTACCACAAACTGGTCCATATGCGGATGAGGGCGCTGATGAGCTTCGTGCTTATCAGTTGGCTGTTAAGCACCTGAATGGTGAAGGTGACGGCGGAATGTTAACAACCATGAAGCCAAGTTCTCTTAAAGGAAATGGTATTCTTGGTAAAAAAGTTGAGTACGTTACAGGTGACACCCAAACAAAATCAGACGCTGCGCGTGCTTCTGCGAAGAGGATGATCGAAAAAGAGGGCGTAACTATGTTCTCTGGTGGTTCTTCATCTGGTGTGGCTATTGCAACCCAATCTCTTGCGCAAGAGATGGGTGTTATTTTCATGTGTGGTTTAACACACTCAAATGACACCACAGGTAAAGATAAGCGCCGTTATGGCTTCCGCCATTTCTTTAATGCTTATCAATCAGGTGCGGCTCTTGGTCCTGTTCTTAAGGAAGAAATGGGAACTGATCGTCGAGCTTATCATTTAACTGCTGATTATACCTGGGGTTGGACACAAGAAGAATCTATCAAGAACACCACAGAAGGCCTTGGCTGGGAAACTGTAAATACAGTTAAGACGCCTGTGGGAGCTGGTGATTTCTCTCAGTATATCACCCCGGTTCTTAATTCTGGCGCAGATGTGTTGATCCTGAACCACTATGGTAAGGATATGATCAACTCTTTGACACAGGCTGTACAGTTTGGCCTTCGTGACAAACAGGTGAATGGTAAAAACTTTGAAATTATCGTGCCTCTTTTCTCTCGTTTGATGGCGCAGGGTGCTGGTGAGAATATCAAAGGGATCTTGGGAACAACAAACTGGAACTGGGCACTTCAAGATGCTGGTTCACAGGCCTTTGTTAAATCCTTTGGTCAGGAATACGGCTTCCCGCCATCACAGGCTGCTCATACTTGTTATGTTCAGACACTGCTTTATGCAAATGCTTGTGAAATGGCTGGTACATTCTACCCACCAGAAGTTATTAAAGCTCTTGAAGGCTTTGAATTCGATGGTATGGGGAATGGCCCGACTGAATATCGTGCAGCTGATCACCAGTGCTTTAAAGATGTTCTTGTCGTGCGCGGAAATGCTAACCCGTCAACGCAGTTTGATCTTCTTGAAATTGTTAAAGAAGTTCCACGTGCACAGGTTGAGTACGATCCAGCCATCTTTGGCGGTGATCTCGGACCATACGAGGTTTAAGAACCCCGGTTTTAATCTGGCCGCTCTTGGGAGCGGCCAGAACTTTAATTTATGTAAGTTCTGACTGCATGTCAGAGTGCATTACTCTTTAAGATTTTTCTGTAATTTCTTAAGAGACAAACAGCAGCGAAAATAGAACAATGGATGCATTTGTATTGCAAGTCCTGAATGGCTTGGATAAAGGCGGATCTTACGCCCTTATTGCCTTGGGATTAACACTGATATTCGGCACGCTCGGAGTTGTTAACTTTGCTCATGGAGCACTGTTTATGCTCGGAGCTTTTTGTGCCGTTACCCTGAAAAAAATTCTGACCATTTCCAAACAAGTGAAAGATGAAAGTATTACTTTCTTCGATGCTTTTAAGGAGGTGCCATACCTTGAAATATGGTTTGGCGAAACAGGTACCGCAATTATTGATTATGCGGTTCCGTTGTCAATTTTACTTGCTATCCCCGTCATGCTTCTTATTGGTTTGGCAATGGAACGTGGGTTGATCAGGTTTTTCTATAAACGCACCCATGCTGAACAGATCCTTGTGACTTTTGGTCTAGCGATCGTGTTGCAAGAAATTGTTAAGGCATTCTTTGGTGCCAATCCTGTTCCAATGCCACCGCCTGAACTCTTAACAGGTTCTGCTGATATCGGTGCAGCCATAGGGCTTGGAGATTCGGTGATCTACCCCTGGTGGCGTCTGACTTACCTTCTCTTTGCTGGAATTATTATCACCGCTGTCTTCTGTTTCCTACAGTTTACAACCTTTGGGATGGTTGTGCGTGCAGGTATGCAAGATCGTGAGACTGTTGGTCTTCTTGGCATCAACATTGAGCGTCGATTTACGATTGTATTTGGGATCGCGGCAGTTGTATCTGGATTGGCTGGTGTCATGTACACACCAATCGTTCCGCCGGATTACCATTTGGGTATGGACTTCTTGGTTCTTTCTTTTGTCGTTGTTGTTGTCGGCGGGATGGGGTCTCTTGGTGGCGCAGTAACCGCTGGCTTCCTTTTGGGGATTTTACAATCTTTCGCGTCAATGAACGAAGTGAAAGAAATTCTCCCCGGTATCGATCAAATTATTATTTTCCTTGTTGCGGTTGTCATTCTTCTTGTTCGTCCAAGAGGCTTGATGGGACGCAAAGGCGTGATGGAGTCCTAATACAATGATTACTGCTACGCCTCGTAAAGATTTACTGCTTATGGGTATTTTTACCCTTGCAGTTCTCACGATGCCAATTTGGCTAGCACCAATTGGTGCTAGTTATCCTGATTTGCTTCAACGGTTTGCAATATTTGGTATATTTGCAATTGGTTTTAATATCCTCTTTGGCTTGACCGGGTATCTATCCTTTGGTCATGCCGCGTTCTTGGGTGTCGGTTCTTACACAGCTGTTTGGTCATTCAAGCTGTTGAGTATGAGTGTTGTCCCCGCGGTTATTTTCGGTGTTATAACATCCGGTTTGTTTGCTGTTGTTATCGGGTATATCAGTCTGCGTCGGTCAGGGATTTATTTCTCTATCTTGACACTTGCGTTTGCCCAGATGTCTTACAATCTGGCCTATTCGGTTCTTACTCCTATTACGAATGGGGAAACCGGACTACAGCTTAGCCTTAATGATCCTCGTGCTTTGGATAGCCTTGTTGGTGTTACGCCAACAAGTGGAATTCCACCGACCAATTTCTTTGGCATTGAAATGAGCGGTTATTCCGGTTTTTATTTCTGTGCCATACTCATGATCATCGGGTTCTATATCTCGATGCGGATATTCCGTTCCCCATTTGGCATGATGTTACGGGCGGTGAAATCCAATTCAAACCGTATGAGCTATACAGGTTTGAACATGCGTCCCTATACACTAACTGCGTTTGTTATCTCTGGCATGTATGCGGGTCTTGCAGGCTCTCTTATGGCCGTTACTGACCCACTTGCCGGTGCAGAACGGATGCAATGGACCGCTTCCGGGGAAGTTGTACTGATGACTATTCTCGGTGGTGTTGGCACCTTGATTGGCCCTGTGATCGGTGCGGGAGTTATCAAATACTTTGAGAACATATTCTCGGCGATTAATGAAAATGTTCTACACGGTATTTTCGATTTCTTTCCAGAGATCCTTCAAGATGGTGCCGTTGCGGTATTAAGTCTTTTTGTTGGTGAGGGCTGGCACCTGACACTTGGTATGTTGTTCATGCTAATTGTGGTCTTCTTGCCTGGTGGGATGGTCGAAGGTTTTACCCGGATTTATAGCCGTATTCGGAACAAGAACAACAAAAACAATGGTGAAGCTGGCTCTGTTGGCTCTGCCGAAGTTCAACCTGGTGAATAGAGAGATAATATTATGGGTATTCTTGAAGTTCGCGATGTGAACAAGAGCTTTGGTGGTCTTAAGGCCCTCAATAAAGTTGAGCTTGATGTGGAAGAGGGTTCTGTACATGCCATTATTGGCCCAAATGGAGCCGGAAAATCGACTTTCCTGAACTGTTTGGTTGGACTGTTAATTCCAGATAGTGGCAGCGTAAATTTCAATGGAAATTCTCTTTTGGGAATTAAACCACATGAAATTAATCAAGCCGGTGTTTCCCGAGTATTTCAGACGCCAGAGATTTTTAGTGATCTGTCGCTTTTGGATAATGTGGTGATCCCGACCTTGGCTTCACGCGATGGCGCTTTCAAACTGAATGGCTGGAAACGTGCGGATCAGGACAGTGAAATCATTGGACGTGCCGAACACATGCTCGAAGATGTTGGCTTGATTGATAAGCGCAACATGCATGCGGGCAGCCTTTCACGTGGTGATAAACGTCGACTGGAACTCGCAATGTGTTTGGTACAAAACCCCAAACTACTTTTGTTGGACGAACCAACAGCTGGGATGTCTCGTGCGGATACAAACAACACGATTGATCTGCTCAAGCGTATTGGGGAACGAGGAATTACCAAAGTGATTATTGAACACGATATGCATGTGGTGTTTTCCTTGGCTGATAAAGTAAGTGTTATGGCACAGGGAACGGTTATTGCTGAAGGGAGTCCTGAAGGTATTAAGGGCGATCCTCGTGTTCAGGAAGCTTATCTTGGGGGGGCGCATCTATGAGCCGAATGCAACCAATTAAAAGTGAAGGTACGGCCCCGGCCTATTTTTCCGCTCATGATCTTCATGCCTATTACGGCGAAAGCTATATCGTTCAGGGTGTTAGCTTTGACGTACGTGAAGGGGAAATCCTTGCGTTACTCGGGCGTAATGGCGCGGGAAAAACATCAACTCTTCGGGCAATTGCCCGGGCGGTTGATCCTGTTCTAACCCAGGGGGAAGTATGGCTGGATCATAAACCCCTTCACCGCATGAAAGATTTTGAAGCCGCTCAAAACGGTGTTGCTCTGGTGCCTGAAGATCGTCGAATTATTCCGGGGCTTACCGTTGAAGAAAATCTTCAACTTGCACAAATTGCAGAGCCTGTTGGCTGGTCGATTGAACGTCTCTATCAGCACTTTCCTCGTTTGGCAGAACGTCGAGATCAAGAAGGAATAACAATGTCTGGCGGGGAGCAGCAAATGCTTGCTGTCGCCCGTGCATTGGCCCGGGATGTTAAGCTGTTGTTGCTTGATGAACCCTACGAAGGTTTGGCACCTGTGATTGTTCATGAAATTGAATCAATTCTACAGGAAATCAAGACACATGGTATTACGACCATTATTGTGGAGCAGAACGCGATTGCTGCTCTACATCTTGCAGATAGAGCGATTATTCTGGATATGGGACAGGTCGTTTTTGACGGTACTGCACAAGAAGTACTGGATAATGAGGAACTTCGACACGAATATCTGGCAATCTAAAAAAGATTAAAAAAGTAGAGTAACGTATTATCTAGAGGGCGGCTTTTTAGCTGCCCTTTTTTTATGTCAAAAATTACAAATATTTGTTCTTATAAAGAGACTACTTAGGATAAAAGTAGAAACAGGACTTAAAAAACGATCTATAGGAGAGTGCTGTGGGTGAATTATTCGCTATTGCGAGTATTGTTGGTGTTGTTATCATTGGTGCGATGATGCCTGGACCCAGCTTTCTTGTTGTTGCTCGGATCTCTCTGGTAAATTCACGTGCTCATGGAATAGCCGCTTCTGTTGGCATGGGCCTTGGCGCTTTGGTTTTTGCTAGTTTGGCCTTGCTCGGATTACATCTTATCTTCACGCAAGTTGTTTGGTTGTACCTTTCTTTTAAGATTTTTGGCGGTTTTTACTTACTTTACCTGGGAATAAAAATTTGGCGGGGGGCCAGAGAAAAACTTGTCTCGGAAGAAGAGTGGACATCACAACCTCAGGTTGGGCAAAGCCTTATGCGTTCCTTCTATACTGCTTTTATAACTCAAATTAGTAATCCTAAAGCCGCGATTATTTATAGTGGTGTTTTTGCTGTTTTTATGCCGGCAGAAACCTCTAACTGGTTTCCGGTGCTTTTATTGCCGACTTTACTTTTAGTGGAAACAGGATGGTATGTTCTTGTGGCTTGTGCTCTTTCAGCCAAGGCATCGCGGCAGGTGTATTTAAAATCCAAAAGCTTAATTGACCGAATTGCGGGTGGTTTGATGGGAGTATTGGGAATAAAACTTTTAACATCAAATGCCTAAGGAGCTACTTTAAAGCGTTTAGAGAGATACCTATTTGTGAAGTGCTAAGTTTCAAATACTGATGTATGCAGGATGAAAAGAAATATGGTTGAGAGAAAACCGAACTTATTTCAGAAAAACTCAGATAATGGGGAAGGGGGTAAACCTTCGAGAGGTGGTATTTCAGCCTTTTGGCTTTTTATCATTCTCATTGTTTTGACTGGTCTGGGAGTGTTTTTTCTTGCTGATCGTTTTCCCGGCTCCCTTAGCAGAGATGATGACCAAATAGATTTGGTCCGAAGTCTTGCGATTTTACTCATGATTATGTCGTCAATTCTAGGTGTTGGTCGGCTTCAAAAGTCTGATCTTCCAAAATATTTGCGTGATATCGGATTGTGGGCAGCTATATTTATTCTCCTTTTTGTTGGCTATAGCTATCGCGATGTCTTTGAAAATGTTTGGGATCGGGCTTCGAACAATCTTATCCCTGCTCAAGCCTATACAAATCAGGCTGGTGATCTTGAATTTACCCGTTCCAGCGACGGGCATTTTTACATAGAAATGTTTGTTGATGACGAGCGTGTAAAGTTTCTTGTTGATACAGGTGCGAGTTCAATTGTTTTAAGCCTTGCGGATACACAACGTTTGGGATTTGACCTTGATAAACTGACTTTCAATCGAATCTTTGAAACCGCTAATGGCACGGGAAGAGGGGCTTCGGCACAAGTTAACCGCATGACATTAGGAGAACGACAGTTTCAAGACGTGCGTGTTTCTATAAACCAAGCTCCAATGTCGACATCGTTGCTTGGTATGACATTTCTAAAGCGCTTTCCCAGTTTCGAATTCCGTGGGGATAAACTTATTCTTAGATCACAATAAAATCGGCTCGTATTAACAACTGATCCTAAGCCAATTTGCTGTGATAGTCTTCTCGAACAGGTTTGAGGACAGTAATCGTGTCTTCTTCGAGAAAACCTTGTTCTATCAACCCATTAATAGCTTCTTGCGGAATTATGGGGGCGTTTTCATCTACTAATTCCCATTCCCAATGGCTATGTTGAAAGACCAAACGTCCTTTCCCTGACCAATAATAGTCGAGGATAGCTTTCTCGGCTTGCTCCATCTCTTGCCAATCAAGGCCATATATCTGGTGGTGTATTTTTATGCCTGCTTTGGCTGATTCCCTCAGCATACAGCTGGCGCCGGGGCTTTTGCCATCCCAGAGAAGAATTAGTCCGTCAGCATAGTTTGCCATTTCTCGGTTTCTAAGTTCACCTGCTTCGCGGCCATATTTTACCCAATCAGCATGAAGCACTTTTTTGGGTACATTATTATTTTCTGCCCATTGTTCGCCCAGTATGTCGACACCACGGCAACCACCGGATACCACTTCCTCTATTGACCAATTGACGCTCTCGACAAAGTTTTTAAGGGCGTCGTAATCATTAATTGTACGAGAGCCAGCAATAATTACTTTCATAATAATACCTTTGTTAAAGCAGATTTGGTAATGATCATTGTATACATTAAAACTTCGGAATAAATGTGGAAATTTGACGCAGTTAATAGAAGCAGCACAGTTGAAAGATCGTAAATAGTAGATGTTAAATAATAACTGTAATTTTGAGCTATAAACTCTGTTGGTTTTGATAAAATTTCATTAATATCTATCTCGTAATATGTAGGTATGTTTATGTTGCCGGATACCATTTAAACAAGCGTCTTATCATTGGAGTATGTCGTATAAGAAGTCTATTGCCTGGTATCTTCTGTTTTATCTGGTTTTTTTGTAGTGCTTTTGTAGGGATATTGGCTGCAGAGGAACGATCTTCCTTGTCTGGTGAGTATGTTTTTGCCATCGGTGCTGAAGACTATCCACCCTATGAATATGTTGAAGAGGGTAAGTTAACCGGCTTTCATATTGAACTTATTCGTGCTGTTGCTGAAAAAAACAATCTGGATATAATGTTTGAACGCTATCCCTTTAAGCGAGCGCAACAGATGCTTAAAACAGGGAAAATTGATGCCTTTACCTATTATGGACGGACGGCCGAGCGCGAGAAAGATACGCGTTATTTAGAGGGCAATATACTTCATACCGCAAAGATTGTTTATGTGGTGCTTAAGTCGCGAGCGGATGAAATCGTTTTCAACGGTAACCTCGAGTTACTCAGTGATTATCGTATTGTGACCCAAGCTGGTTTTTCATATGGGCATGAATTCGATAGTGCCGATTATCTGAAAAAGTATGCTGCACCATCACTTAATGGATTAAAAGATTTACTGCTTAATGGTCGCGGTGATCTCGGTATTGTTTATCTCAGCGACTTTTATTCTGCCTATAAAGATACAGCAATTTTGGATAAGTTCACTATTGTTGACCCACCAGTGTTGGAGCGCCCGATGTATATTGGGTTTTCTAAGAAAGCTGAAAAAGATAATATTAGTATTTTCTTTGCCAATAAAATGTTGGAATTCAGAGAAACTGATGCTTATTGGACCACATACTATAAATATTTTTCAAAAGAATAAAGTAAACCCTATTGGTAGTAACAAGATTTATCATATTTTCTTTTAAGGCTAAGGCTGTCGTGCCATGTTCTCTATGGTTTTGTAGCACTGTAGGGTGCTGAATATCACATCGATTAAAGTTATTACTTTTTAGGGGGACATAACCATGACGACAACACAGTAAGGTCTTATAATTTTCCATAATATAGATTATGCGAACAACAAATTTTTATTTAAACTCTATCCAGTAACTAAACTCATCCCCAGAATGACGGCATTAGAACGACCAACACTGTAAATACTTCTAAGCGTCCAATTAGCATTTCAATTGATAAAACCCATTTGGCAATGTCAGGAAGACTGGCAAAGTTTCCGTCGGGACCTATTATTGTCCCCAAGCCCGGGCCAACGTTCGTGATCGCTGTAACACTGGCAGTAAAAGATGTTAATGGATCTAGCCCAACGACCCCCAAAATTACTGTTGCGATAAAGGTTGTCGTAAAAAATACGGCTAAAAAAGCAAGAACAGATCGTTGAAGGTCTTCTGTTATATTTCGCCCGTTATAAGTTTGCGATAGAACACGGTTTGGGCTCATTAAACTTAGAGTGTGGTTTTTGACAATAAGCCATAAAATTTGAAAACGATAAATTTTAATTGCGCCGCTCGTCGAGCCTGTACAGCCCCCTACTAACGTTAAGACAAGAAAAACACTACCAGCTGCTGTTCCCCACGCAAGATAGTTATCGCTGGCATAACCCGTCGTTGTGACGATTGATACGACATTAAATGTGCTTAAAGTTAAGGCATCAAAAAAATTAATATGCTTTGAAAACGCAAGCCATAGAGCCAAGATAATTGATGTTCCAGCTAGAAAGTACAGAAATCCTTTTACTTGGGGGTCACGAAGGAGTGTGGTTTTATTTTTTTTAAGTGATTGAATGTAAAGGGTAAAAGGCAGCGCCCCGAAAATCATGAATAGTGTGCATATCCATTGTGTCGATGCGTTTTCAAAATAACCAAAAGATGCATCGTGAGTAGAAAATCCCCCCGTAGATATCGTTGTCATTGCATGGTTAATTGCATCAAATACTGTCATCCCAGACCAGTAGAATAAAACCATGCATATAAGGGTCAAGCTGATGTAAATGCTCAGTAACCAAACAGCAAGAAGGTATGCTCTTGGCAAAACTTTGACTGAATTGTCAGAGCTTTCCAATGCAAAAAGTTGCATACCACCGCTTCTGATAAATGGTAAAATGAAAATTGCCATCGCAATGATGCCGATACCGCCGATCCATTGTAGTAACGACCGCCATATCAGAATACCTGGGGGTAAGTTGTCCAGGTTAGTTAAAACAGTCGACCCTGTTGTGGTCATGGCTGACATTGTCTCAAAAAAAGCATCTGTATAGCTTATATCGAGGCCAATTAATGGAATGGCAGAAAATCCGGGCACAACAATCCAGCATAAAAGAGTAAGCAAATAAGCCTGTCTTATATTAATTTCATAAATTTTATTTGTACGGTTGCTTAAGTAGAGTGTGCCCCCGCAGGCCATTGTTAAGCTTGCGCAAATAGAAAAAATGATCCAATCGGGGTTCTGCTTTGAAATATCTACAGCTGCCGGGAATAACATTAGAATTGAAAGGCTGCATAATAAAGTTCCCAACGTGGTCAGGATAGGTCTGAAATCAAGCATTATGATCGATCTTATCATCTTGGTAATCGAGTGACGTTGCTCTCGTTATCCTATGCTGTCAATTGATATTATTGCGCGACGATTTCTCTTTAAGAAGCATGTTTTCTTAGCTGGTTTGGTTTTTCTTTTATAAATAGAATGTTCATGATATGTTCTTTGTGGCGGTAAATTATTAGACCCTATTGTAAGGAAGAAGATCTGATGATTAATGGAAGTTGTCTGTGTGGTACCGTGAAATTTGAAATTTCAGGAGAACCATCTTCATTGAGTTATTGCCACTGTTCCAGGTGCCGAAAAGCGGCGGGCATTTTTTCTGCTGTGTTGATCGGTAAAGCTGGTGATCTCAGGGTTACGGCAGGTCAAAACAGTATTGCTAAGGCCCCTACTGATCCGGAATGGAATTTAGAACGATGCTTTTGTCAGAAATGCGGTACTTCACTTGGCGACATGGCGACCGGTGACATATATGTCGTTGCTGCCTCGGCATTGGATGATGACCCCGGTATACGTCCAACAGTACATATTCATACTGGATCAAAACCTGATTGGTATCAAATTGATGATAATCTACAAAAGTTTGAAGGTGATTATGTGTCTTGAATTCTGTTAAGATCAGAGACATAGTTTTTGTAAGTGATACTTTGAAAGTGATTAATAACACATTGTTATTGCATAGATAAAATAAGGTGAGGTTATTAGACCTCACCTTATTTCTTTATACGGTATTATCTAAATCAAATGGGTTTAAGTAATAAGCCAAGCCTACGAATACCTTCGTTGATTGTATCTTCGTTTGCTTGAGAGAAACTCAGACGCATTGTATTGCGGTTTGATCCATCTGCATAGAACGCGTGGCCAGGAACAAAGGCAACACGTTGTGTTTCGATTGACTCTGCCAACAACTCAGCACCATCCAGATGTTCGGGGAGAGTTAGCCAAATAAACATCCCACCTTCGGGTTTTGTCCAGCTTACGCCCTGTGGCATGTATTTTTCCAGTGCTGCAAGCATGCAATCTCGTCTGGTCGAATAGGCTGTGAAAATCTTGGCAACCTGTTTATCAAAACCTTTGGAGGCAACTTCGTGAATGGCAATCTGGTTAATTGTGGAACTATGGAGGTCAGCGGCTTGTTTCATTAATACGAGCTTGCTGATAACTGTCTGGGCGGCACAGACCCACCCTACCCTCAAACCTGGCGCAAGTGTTTTAGAGAAACTACCGCAATAGAGTGTTCGGGTTTCGTCGATATGCCCCTTACGTTGAATATCAAGGGCCAGAATTGGCGGAATTGCTTCACCGTCATATCGAAGAGATTGATAAGCCGCGTCTTCGATAACTGGGATATCAAGCTCTTCAGCAAGATCCAGTAGTTTTTCACGACCGGAACGATCAAGCGTTTCCCCGGTTGGATTTGCGAAATCCACAGACATATAAGCGAACTTAACTTGGCTATTCTTTTCCGCTGCGGCTTCTTGATATTCTTTCGCAGAGCGATTGCCATTTGCGATCAAACGATCGTAATGGGGTTCATAAGCGTTAAAGGCCCCAAGCGCGCCCATATAGGTTGGCCATGTCACAAGTGCTGTGTCATTTGGCGACAGTAATAGTTTGCCCAAATAATCCAGAGCTTGCTGTGATCCGGATGTAATCAGGATATTATCGATGCTACAGGGAATACCAAGACCTTCCATTTGCTTGGCTATCCACTGTCGCAGAGGAACATAGCCCTCACTTACTGAATATTGCAAAGCAGTTGTTTGTTTGTCACCCGTCAGGGTATTGGCAAAGGCCTGCTGGAATTCTTCCGTCGGGAAAAGCGCGGGATCAGGAATACCGCCAGCAAATGAGATAATGTCTGGTTGGTCCAGAAGCTTGAGTAACTCCCGAATTTCGGACGCCTTCATACGTGAAGACCGCGTGGCAAATACTTTTTCCCAATCCATAAACCGTAACTCCTGTAGAATAAGAAGTTACCAGTACTTCAGGAAACTTGATCCTGTCAATAATGATAAATTTTAGAAAGTTGATTCCAGAGGTAGTTTGGTAGAAACTGTGAAAGATTGCAAATTTCTTCAGAAAAAAGAAACAAAGCCGCAGCCGATTATGCACATGTGATCCGAGAACCCCCCAACCCGTCAGATAGAGCATTTCTGGAGAAGAAGTTAAAGCTGGTCTAAACGAAAAATGGCTAGCCGAGTCATAAGCGTTCGGTTCGAAGCGCCTAACTGAAATTTAGCTGTAATTTACATTTCTCCTGTTTAATTTATAAGGTAACGAGACAATAGATCTTGTCGATACAGCTGCTATGCAAAAAAACATTGAGTGAGAAAGCTATCATGCCAAAGTTCAAATTTCTTATTTCTATTTACTTGATTTTATCCATTCTCGGGCTGTTAGCGACTTGGTACTATAATTTTCAGTATTTCTCTATGAGCGAGAGCATTAATTTTGGACCTTACCTCAAAGCATTACTAGTCAACCCCGCAACTACAGCTGTAACTGTTGACATTTATTTTACGGCAGTGGTCTTTTCTGTTTGGGTTTTGGTAGAGTCCAAACGAGTAGGTATGAAATACCCCTACATATATGTATTACTCTGCTTTGGGGTAGGTATAGCTTTTTCTTTCCCTTTGTTTCTCGCATTTCGTGAAAAACAAAGGGAAAGATAACCATCATTTTTTTGAACACGTAAAATTTCCTGATCATGTGAAATCATATGACAATACTAGGAACAAATATACAGGCTGTGCCAGCTACTATAAGGCTTAGCTTGGCAATAGCGGATTTTACTGCAATTAGGCCATAAGAAATACAGGTTAACCCAAGGCCAATTTGTAGAAATGCAAGTAGGGCCTTAAATGGTGTGTCAGAAAGGCTTAGTATATCCGGGTTCGCTATCATGCCTAAGGGGATGATATAAAGGCCGACGCCCAAAGCCATCGCCGTTAGAGCAACTTTAAGCCAGTTTTCCCCGATCATGCCTGCGGCAATAAAAACTGCGCCGCATACGGGCGGTGTAATTGTGGAGAGTAAGGCAAACCAGAAAACAAACAGATGTGCCTGAAGTGGCGCAAGCCCTAGTTGGGTTAGTGCTGGGCCTGCTACTGATATACATATCACATAGGCTGCCGTAGTTGGAACTTCCATACCCAGAATAAGACAGGCTAAAGCAGTGAGAAAGAGCGAGGGCCACAGCAACCCACCAGACCCGGATAGGATCAATGATGTGATTTTAACGCCCAAACCAGTAATTGAAAGTACGCCAATTATGATAGAGGCACAGAGTATGATCGCCGCGATCATGGATACTTGTTTGGCGGCATTAATAGTAGCATTTTCAATTCGATAAAGAGTTTCTTTTAAGTCGAATATAAGTTTTTTTGTGATAAATAGTAGCAAAAATCCAGCAATAATAGCCATACATGCTGCGTATTGAGGCGTGTAGCCAAAATAAAACATACCCAAAAGCAGGACACTAAAGGGAACAAGAAAGAATGCAGATGTAATAAAGACGTCTTTTGTATTTGGTCTGTCCTTGTCCTCTATTCCCTTGAGATTCTGATTACGCGCATAGGCGTTAATCCCAACCCAGACGGCCAAAAAAAACAGAATGGCGGGTAAAATAGCTGCACTCATAATACTGGTATAGGGAATACCGGTAAGCTCGACCATAACAAAGGCCCCTGCTCCCATTAATGGCGGCATAATCTGGCCACCAGAAGATGCAACGGCCTCGACGGCAGCGGCAAGTCGTTTGGGATAGCCGAGGCGCGTCATGGCTGGCAAGGTAATCGCACCTGTTGAAGCAACGTTTGCAGAAGCTGAACCGGAAATAGAGCCAAATAAAGCAGAGGAGATCACAGATACCTTTGCCGCACCGCCTTTTAAACGACCTGCCGCGGCGGCAGCGACATTCATAAATCCCTGTCCGGCTTCACCTGCGTTTAAGACCGCACCGAATATGACAAAGATAGAAACAACGCTGACGGAAACCCCTGTCAAGCTTCCCCAAATACCGCCTTCGGCAATGGTTAGGGTGCCAAGGAAGCTTTTGAGAGGAGTGCCAGCATGGCCAAATTCGCCGGGAATGTATTGGCCCAGCAGTCCATAAAAAAGCGCAAGCGCTGCGACAATTGGTAAGGGCCAGCCAATGGCCCGTCTTGCAGCTTCGAGCACGACGAGAAGAAGGGTAATCGCAATGGCAATCTGAAGGTCATTTTCGAGAAATCCGTATTGGTCCCCAAGCATGTCGTGGTTCATCGTGATCCAAAGAGCTGCGCCAATACCAAGCACAGCAAAAAGAATTCCTGAGACCCGTGATAACGCGCTCCCTTGATTACCGAATATAAGAACCCACGGGAGAATAAATGCCAAATGAAGGGGGCGGCTAACGAGATTGGGCACCAAGCCTGAAAAAATCAAACCAATATGAAAGATAACGAGCGAGGCTGCGAAGCCAAAGCAGACTAGGCGAGCGAACTTGGAGGAAAAATCAGGCATGAGATTATACTGTTAGAGGAATTTGTGCGTATAAATAACAAAAATCCCGACTGGTCAATACAATCGGGATTTTTGCCGAGACTTTTTCGGGGATTTTCGAAGATCTATAATGTGATTTGGTTATTGTTGTGCTTCGCTTAGCGTTATACCTTTTTCTGTGTAATAACGAACTGCGCCGGGATGGATTTTGCCCTCAATATTCGACAGCAAGTCATTACTAACGCCATTCCACCATGCCGCTGACTGACCCATAGTTTCTTTTTGGTCCCAATAGGTTTTGGTGAGTTGATAGGCTGTTTCGTCATCCATAGCTGTTGTTGTGTAAGCTACAACAGGGAGTGACGTTGTTGTGATATCTGTATCCTGCCCGCTATAGGTTCCTGCTGGAATTGTAAGCTCTTTACGCTTTGAAGCTTTTATTTGTTCCGGCGTTAAGGACAGCACGCTAACGCCAGTAGATGCTGCGGCCTCAATGACGTTCGGCGCAGGATAAGAGCCTGCTGTTACAAATCCATCAATTTGACCATTTTTTAGGGCTGGAACAGCATTGGAAAGTTCGACATTTGCGAGTTCTACTTTACCTTCCAGACCAAAAAGCTTGAGGTATTTAGCGCCTTCTTTTGCCCCAAATGATCCTTTGCCTAAGAGGATTTTCTTCCCTTCCAAGCCTGCAAAATCTTTGATGCCACTGTTTTCGGATACGACAAAGTGCATTGTGAGTGAAGGAATAGGGAATAAAGCTCTGATCTCACCAAATTTTGGGTCGCCTTTGCCTTCGAACATTGCCTTTCCAGCCTTAGCCAATCGCACGAGAGCGGGTGGCGTGGTGAAAACATAATCCCCACCTCTAGCGCGTACTTCCATCACATTTTGGACGGACCCCTGGCTTTCTTCAACTGTAACCACAATATCGCCAGATGAGCCGGCTTTCATGGCCTCGGCAATTTGAACGGCCATCTGATAGTAGGAAGACGTCGTTTTCGCTGATTTATAGGTAATGCGTGTTTCTGCCATCGACGGCATGGCTATGACCATGGAGGTTATGGCAGCAAGACTGATTTTCTTTAAGTGTTTCATCAGAACTTCCTATCAGATGTATATTTTGAAGATGAGTAGATCTAAGATTTATACGTTATTTATTAGGGGGCGATCGTAGGTTGCCTGTCTGCGTATTGTCAACACTGGTTACTATTATCTTAGGTTATTGTTTAATGGGGAATAATGCAGAAGGGAATGAAAGGACGTAAATTTGTGCCTGAGTTTACAATTCAATTTAATAGATAAGATTTTTTTGCAAAAAAACAGGAAATAACAATAGGTTATTTCCTGTTTTCAAAGTAAAATATTATTTGTGGAAAGCACTTATATTACAGTGTTGCTGGAAAATCCTTGAGGGGATCGCCAAACTTGTGTTCAGTCCACTTGACGATTAGAAAACCGCTGATTGCTATTGTTGCAGCAACTAGGGCTGACATCATTAGTGGTTCCAGTAATAACTGACTATTTCTTCCAAGAATAGGAAGAAGTGTTGCAAATGCACTAGCAGCAAAAATCGTAGCCAGCAGTGTTCCAATTCGGCTTAACACCCAACCAGAAGACTTAAGTATCACTGGTAAATAGGTGGGCTTTTTACGCATGATACAACTACCTTTCTCTGTAGTTAAGAACGATACACTACCTGTTGTTGAAACAAATTTCAATCGGGTGCGCAATTTTGCCACAGATAAATCGGATTATAGGTAATGTTTTTCAAGGGTGAAAATATATTTAAATAGGCTAAAATACTTTAAATTTTGCTTCGATATCAGAGATATAATGAATTGTTTTTGCTGTGTCTAAACTGGCGAAGTATTTAAAAAAAATATTATGATTTTTTTATTACGTGGAGGTTTGATTCAAATTTCATTTAGGGAAAGATTTTAGGAACTGGGGTACACAAAGCTTGCTGCTTGCTACTTATCAGGTATTCTGAAGCGCAAATGTAAAAGCGTATAATTAAGTGAGAAATATCATAATGATCCGTGTTTCAAGTAATTTCGACGCAGGCAATATTCGTTGCCTGTCTTGTGATAATCCTTCTGATATTCAGTTAGAGATTGAATCAGATACGAATTCTCATTTTTATCAGTGGTTTTACTTTCGCCTGAGCGGTGGATTGGATCAAAATTGTACGTTAAAAATTCTCAATGCAGGTGGAGCTGCTTATCCCGGTGGGTGGGAAAACTATCAGGCTGTTGCTTCATATGACCGAGAGACATGGTTCCGTGTACCAACAACGTCGTATGATGGGCAGACTTTAACGATTGAATTTACACCAGGGTATAATTCAGTCTATTTCGCTTATTTCGCCCCCTACTCTATGGAACGTCATGCCGATCTCATAGCTGAAGCTCAGCATGGTCAAGGTGTTAACCTCGATGTTCTAGGGCAAACTATTGATGGTCAGGATATTGACCTTTTAACGATTGGTGAAGCGGACAAAAATAAAAAATCCTGCTGGATAATTGGAAGGCAACACCCTGGGGAAAGTATGACAGAGTTCTGGATGGAAGGGTTTCTGGGACGACTGTTGGATGAAAATGATGCCATTGCTCGAGAGTTGTTAAAAAAGGCTGTCTTTTATGTCGTCCCGAATATGAACCCGGATGGAAGTCGGCGGGGTAACCTTCGTGTTAACGCAGTTGGATCAAATCTGAACCGTGAATGGCAAGCACCTTCGTTAGAAAAAAGCCCCGAAGTTTATTATGTACGTGAAAAAATGATGGAAACCGGTGTCGATCTTATGTTCGATATTCACGGTGATGAGGCTATTCCTCATAACTTCATTGCAGGAACCCACGGTATCCCCTCTTTTGATGATCGTCTGTTAAATCTGTTAGACCGTTTCCAAACTTATTATATGGAAGCAAACCCTGACTTTCAGACCACTCATGGTTACCCACAGAATGAACCTGGGAATGCTAACCTAACTATCTGTAGTAATAACACGGCGGAAACGCACGATTGTTTGTCTATGACACTAGAGATGCCCTTTAAGGATACGGCTGATGCCCCAAATGAATTTGAAGGATGGTCGCCGGATCGATCTGAGAAGCTTGGCGCAAGTAGCTTGGACGCTATCTATCGGATAATTGATGACCTAAGATAACATGTGGAAATCAGTGGAAGAATAGTCGGTTTCTAGTGAAAATGAGAGAAAAATGAAAGTAATAGCAGGGAAAGTTTTTAGAACTTCAATTCGATCATTGGCAGTTTTAGGTCTTGTGACAGGAATATCCCCAAGCCTTGCGGAAACTTACCTCTCACCTGTGTCCGATTTTAATGCGGACTTGCTTCGGGAAGTCCCTGTTTTTGAGAGCAGCGTTATAAATGGTGAAATGCCGCCTGTTGCAAAACGCGTCCCTGAAAATCCCTATATTGTAAAACAAAGCCAGAATTGGAAAGCGGGCAAATACGGTGGATCAATCAGAAGCTTGATTGCAAAATCAAAGGACGTCCGGTTGTTTTCTGTTTATGGCTACGCGCGGCTTATCGGCTATACACCGGACTTGGGTTTTACCACAGATATTTTAGACAAGATCGATATTGAAGAAGGTCGGATTTTTACGATGACTCTTCGAAAAGGGCATAGATGGTCTGATGGTCACCCTTTTACCTCGGCTGATTTCAAGTATTTTTGGGAAGATGTCGCCAACGATAGTAATTTAAGACCTTTTGGCCCGCCTGCAGAACTACTCGTTGATGGTGAAATGCCAAAAGTAGAAATTATTGACGAAGTAACTGTTCGCTATAGCTGGTCTGTACCTAATCCTTTCTTTCTTCCGAGTTTGGCCGCGACACGACCTCTTTATCTTTTCCAGCCCGCACATTACATGAAGCAGTTTCACGCAAAATATGTGGATACTGATGTATTACAAGAACGGGTCACTAAAGCTGGCGCGCGTAATTGGGTGCAATTGCATAACCGTAAAGCAAGGCAATACAAGTTTACGAACCCCAAACTGCCGACATTGCAGCCTTGGGTTAATTCTGTAAAACCACCTTCGACGCGGTTTGTTGGAAAAAGAAACCCCTATTATCACAGGGTTGATGAACTGGGTCATCAACTCCCTTATGCGAACGAATTCATACTTTCTGTTGCCGGAGGTGGATTAATTCCGGCAAAGGTTGGTTCCGGAGATTCTGATCTCCAATCCAGAGGACTTAATTTTTCCGACTATACCTTCTTAAAGGGTAATGATGATCAAAATGGGTATTCAGTACGCCTTTGGAAGACGGTTCGTGGCTCACAATTTGCGCTTTATCCAAATTTGAATGCCCAAGATTCCGAGTGGCGCAAACTGAACCGCGACAAAAGATTTCGTCATGCCCTTTCTTTGGCAACAAACCGCTACGAACTAAATCAAGTACTTTATTACGGGCTTGGGCTTGAAGGTAACAACACAGTATTGCCAAGCAGCAGTCTTTATAAAGAAGAATACTTCAAAAAATGGGCTGAGTTTGACTTGAAAAAAGCAAATATGCTTTTGGATGAGATCGGCCTGACAGATAGAGATGAAGATGGTCTGCGTTTATTAAGCGATGGTCGTCCTATGAAGATCATTATTGAAACCGCCGGCGAAAGTAGTGAAGAAACTGATATTCTTGAATTAATCGCTGATTCCTGGTTGAAGGTCGGCGTTAAACTCTATCCTAAACCCTCTCAGAGGGAAGTTTTGCGGAACCGGATTTTTTCTGGTGAAACCAACATGTCTCTTTGGTACGGAAACCTCAATGGACTGTTGTCTCCTCACTCTTCGCCTGCAGAGCTAGTTCCGCGTCAACAGCAATCATTCCAGTGGCCTAAATGGGGGCAGTATGTAGAAACAAAAGGTAATGCCGGGGAAGAGGTTGATATTATTCAAGCTCAAGAACTGAACAATCTTTATGTGCTTTGGTTCAGGGCGCAAACAACAGCTGAAAAGAAAGATATATGGGAACGTATATTGGAAATAAATAGTGAGGAAACCTATACAATCGGGTTGGTTGCTGGAATTCCTCAGCCCGTAGCACTATCCAATAAGTTAATGAACGTTCCTGAAGATGGTTTTTATAACTGGGAACCCGGTGCTCTGCTGGGTGTGTACAAGCCTGACGGTTTTTGGTTTGAGGAGTAGTCATTAAATAAAAAAACAGGCGATGAATAATTTCATCACCTGTTTTTGAATGATGCCCCTACTTTATTTCTAAGGTTAGTCCATCATATCCAGGCTCAACACCTTCGGGGCATTTTGATTTGAGGTCATCATAGTCAACTTGCTGGTTCATATGAGTTAGGATTGTACGTTCCGGCTTTAATCGCTCTACCCAGCTAAGGGTTTTTTCAAAATGGGCATGTGATGGGTGTGGTTCGTAACGCAGACAGTCAACAATCCAATATTTTACACCCGCCAATATTTCAAAGGCGCGTCCATCAAGGTCGAAAACATCTGTTGAATAGGCAAAATCACCAAAACGGAACCCGAGAGAGTTTGTGTTACCATGATTTTGATAGAAAGGTGTAATTTCAATTGAGCCAATCTTGAAAGGACCATCGATGGTTTTGTCATCCATCATAGGCGTATAGGTACTTTCCGGATCACATGAAGATGTAAACGCATAGGCAAAGCGATTGGTGATTATTTCTCGATCTGATTCGTCCATAAAGGCTTCGATCGGGCCGCCTGCTTTATAGGCAAGATACCTCAGTTCATCTAATCCATGAACATGATCAGCGTGATCGTGGGTATAGAGGACTGCATCGATATATTCTACGCCGGCATCCAAGAGCTGAACTCTCAGATCTGGGCCTGTGTCGACCAAAATAGTTGTATCCTCATGCTCGACAAGGATGGAAACTCTGCGTCGTCTGTTTTTCGGGTTTTCCGGGTCGCAATTTCCCCAATTGCCGCCGGACGCACCCGAACAAATGGGAACGCCACCGGAACCACCGCATCCTAGCATTGTAATTTTCATGATTAAGTTGCCGTCGGTCTTTGCGCTTTTGTGAAGAGACGATAGAAATTATCAGTCGTTGCCGAATGAATTTCCGATACACTTACCTTTTTTACATTAGCCAAGGATTCTGCGGTATGACGAACAAAAGAAGGCTCATTCTTTTTGCCACGCATAGGGACTGGTGCCAAATAAGGGCTATCCGTTTCAATCAATAAACGGTCCAGTGGCGCCTCGGCAATTGTTGTCCGAATATCTTCGGCGGACTTATAAGTAATAATGCCGGACAGAGAAATATAAAAGCCCATTTCCAAGGATGCTTTTGCCAACTCAGGTCCTGCTGTAAAACAATGAATTAGCGCGGGATAAGCGCCTTTGTTGAATTCATCACGCATGATGGCAATGGTATCGTCATCTGCGTCACGGGTGTGAACAACAAGCGGAAGACCTGTTTCTCTGGCAGCTTCGATATGCGCCCTAAAACTTTCTTGCTGTCGATCTCTGGGGGCATGGTCATAATAATAATCAAGACCACTTTCACCCAAACCGATTACTTTTGGGTCTTTGGCTTTTTCAATCAGGATATCCGGGGATGATAGCCCTTCGGTTCCGGCTTCATGTGGATGGATGCCAACGGTACAATAAATATCATTATTTGCTTTTGCGATGCTCAAAACAGTATCGAAAGTGGATAGCTTGGTCCCAATGCTAACCATACAGCCAATCCCAACGTCTCGGGCCCGTGTTAAAGCACCTTCCAAATCACCATCTTTTAGGAAGTAATCAAGGTGACAATGAGAGTCGACAATCATTATGCCCCCTCTTCCTCTACATATCGCGGGAAAACGCCCTGAGGTTTATCAATCTCAACGCCAGTAGAAAGTGGTGTTGTCAGGTCAGTAAATTTTCGTACATCTACGGGCAAACTCAGCTGATTTAGCATCTTTTCCATTGATTCAGGCATAACAGGCTGAAGAAGGATTGCGATTTGGCGAATAGTCTCAACGAGAACATACAAAACAGTCCCCATACGAGCCAAATCCGTTTTTTTCAATCCCCAAGGCGCTTGTTCATCAACATATTTATTCGCTGCTGATATAACGTTCCAAACAGATTCCAAACCACGATGGAAGCTTTGTTTGTCAAAGTCATTTCTCAGTTTGTCATGTAACGCAGCAACGCTATTAAGGAGCTCCTTGTCGGCATCAGTAAAATCACCGTGCTCGGGAATTTTTCCTTCGCAGTTTTTGAAAACCATCGAAAGAACACGCTGGGCCAGATTACCTATGTCGTTTGCCAAGTCTCCGTTCATGCGGGAAATCATAGCTTGTTTAGAATAGTCACCATCTTTCCCAAAGGGAACTTCGCGCATCATGAAGTAACGAACCTGATCAAGGCCGTATTCTTCAATAAGGGCGTTAGGATCAATCACATTGCCAACTGACTTTGAAATTTTTTGACCTTCATTGGTCCACCATCCATGCGCGAAGATACGCTTTGGGAGTGGCAAATCCGCTGCCATAAGGAAGGCAGGCCAATAGATTGCGTGAAACCGTAGGATATCTTTTCCGACCATATGAAGATCTGCAGGCCAGAACTTTTGATATTCTACGGCCGTTTCATTCGGGTAGCCAACTGCCGTAAGATAGTTCGTTAAGGCATCGAGCCAGACATACATGATATGATCATTATTACCAGGAACCTGAACACCCCAGTTAAATGTTGTCCGACTGACAGAAAGGTCTCTTAGACCGCCTTTGACAAAGCTGATCACTTCGTTACGGCGACTGTCGGGGCCAACAAACGATGGATCATTTTCGTAAAGCGCCAACAGTTTATCTTCGAAAGCAGAGAGTTTGAAGAAATAAGATGGTTCTTCCACCCACTCAACTTCTGCGCCTGTTGGCGCAATACGTTTTCCGTCTGCGTTTTTCGTAAGTTCTGTCTCTGTATAGAAAGCTTCATCTCGAACGGCGTACCATCCAGCATAACTGCCTAAATAAATAAACCCTTTATCTTCAAGCACCTGCCACAATTTCTGACATGCGTTCTTGTGACGATCTTCAGTTGTTCTGATGAAGTCATCATTAGAAAAATTACAGGCTTTTGTCAGGTCTCTGAAATTTTGGGATACTTGATCCGTAAATGTTTGCGGATCAATCCCTGCTTTTTCAGCAGAAGTTTCGACTTTCTGACCATGTTCGTCGGTCCCAGTCAGAAACTTTACATCATAACCATCTAGCCTTTTAAAACGTGCAAGAACATCGCAGGCGAGTGTAGTGTAGGCATGCCCAATATGTGGTTTATCATTCACATAGTAGATGGGCGTTGTGATATAATAGGATCCGTTATCTGATCCAGTCATAGGAAACTCCTGATCAACAGCACTTGTCATGATACTCTGTGTCAATCAGGCAGTCAGGTTTTGGAGTTCCGTTAAGGTTGTCACAACGACCTGCTTTTTATCCAGATTAGCACGAGTAGCACGGACATAATTCTTCGAGCACTTCTCCCACAGGCCGAGCCATTGCGCAAGACCATGTCGTTCAATTAATGCAGAGATTAATGTTTGCTCTTCAGGAATAACCATATCAGGCATAGCGCCTTGCCCAACTGTCTTGGTCAAGCGAGCCAGCCACCAAAGGTACAACTCCATCCCAGTTTTAAAGGCAAGTGGATTAGCACTTGAAAGCTTATCTGCAAAGGCATAGAGCTTAACCATATCCAGATTTGGCAGGGTAGAAAGGAGAGATATCATCTCTCGATATAGGTCAAGGCCACCACTTTTCCAAAGATCCAGCGCTTTTCCGACTGACCCTTCGGATAATTTGGCTAACTGAACAGCATCGTCATCTGAAAGCTCTGGCGCCTTATTTTTAAGTAACGAAATAACGGTATCTTCTTGCAGTGGTGCGAGCGGAAGATGACAGCATCTGGAGTGGATTGTTTGTAGAATTTGCCCGGGAAGATGAGATATTAGTAGTAATACAGTTTTTTCCGGAGGCTCTTCCAGAACTTTGAGAAGCGCATTTGCTGCGTTGGCATTCATTTCTTCAACGGCATCAACTATGACAATGCGCCAGCCACCTTCAATAGATGTCTTGTGGGAAAAGTTAACAATTTTGCGAACTTCATCGACGGGAATTGTTGTTCGCATTTTACCCTTTTCATCTGGGCTTAATTCAAGGGTGACAAGATCGCCATGCGCGCTGGCTGCAATTCTTTTCGAGACAGGGTTATCAGCACCAATATCCAATGTTGTCGGCAGGGCACTATCACCAAATAGACTATTGCTTTCGTCTTCGTTTATTTGATTCATAAGAAAGCGAGAAAAGCGATACGCAAGCGTTGCTTTGCCAATGCCTTTGGGGCCAGTGAGCATCCATGCGTGCGGAAGTTTACCTGAATTAAACCCTCGAAGAAGGGTTTCTTCTGCCTGAGTGTGCCCGATAAGATCTTGTGTCGATCTGGGATGATCAATGAGATCAGGTTCTGGTTGTATTTTTTTTCGGGTTGCTTTAGCCATTGAAAGAAACCGTGAACTTATCGGTGACAGCTTTCCATATCGAATTTTCTACGTCATCGAGGGATTGTGTTGCATCAATGACGATGCAGCGACTTGGGGATTCTTTTGCGATTGATAAGAAGCCATCGCGCATACGCTCATGAAAGGATGTTTCCATGCCTTCGAAACGATTTTCACCAAGGTCATGTCCCCTTGTGCGTCCTAGTCCAACGGAAACGGGTAAATCTAGAATTAAGGTCAGATCAGGTTGAAAATCACCTAATACCCATTCGTGCAGATCGGTAATTTTTTTTGCGCCCAATCCATGTCCTATCCCCTGATAAGCGACAGAAGAGTCTGCAAAACGATCGCAAATGACCCACTCTCCTTTTTCAAGAGTGGGTTTTATGACCTTTTCAACGTGCTCTTGTCGGGCCGCAAACATCAAAAGGGCCTCTGTCTTGGGCGTCCAGCGTGATGCATCACCCCGAACTAACAGGTCTCGAATAAGTTCGGCACCAGGGGTGCCGCCAGGTTCTCTTGTGCAGATATTGTTGCAACCCGACTTCTTAAGACGTTGGGATAAGCGTTTGATTTGCGTGCTTTTTCCCGCCCCTTCTCCACCTTCTAGGGATATAAAAAAACCTTTGGACATCGGGGTTATGATTTTCCGAAAATCAAATAGTTTAGAGCAGAAACAATACGACTAAAGCCACCTTCTCTTTCTACTGAATTTGCAGCAACAAGCGGTATTTCTACTGTATCAATCTCTGGTGCTGCAATTGTTAACGTTCCAAGCCTTTCCCCTTTTTCAATGGGGGTCTGGATCGGCCCAACATAATTAACTGTTGCAGTCATTTTGTTTTTTGCGTTCCGAGGTAGTGTTAAGAGAAGGTCTTCTTCTGGCACTAGATCAATGGTTTTTTCTTTTCCAAGCCAGACATCGGCTGTATCAACTGTCTCCCCAGCTTTAAAGAGTTCAAAGTTGTCAAATTCTCTAAAGGCCCAAGAAACCAAACGTGCAGATTCTTCTGCCCGTTCTTTTATACTTCCCATGCCGTTTAAAACCATAATGATACGGCGGTCACCTTGCTTGGCTGAAGCTGTTAAGCCATAGCCTGCCTCTTCCGTATGGCCGGTTTTTAGGCCATCAGATCCTAGATTTTTATAGAGTAAAGGATTTCTGTTTCCTTGCGTAATGCCGGACCAGGTAAAGGATTTTTCTGAATAGACGTCATAAAATTCAGGGAAATCAGTAATGATACGATCGGCCAGAATAGCAAGATCTTTTGCTGTCATCCTTTGGCCTGGATCTGGCCACCCTGTTGCGTTGGCAAAGGTGCTATTTTCCATGCCAATTTCACGTGCCTTCGCTGTCATTTCCAGCGCAAAGTTTTCTTCCGACCCACCAAGGCCTTCAGCAACTACGATGCAGGCATCATTACCTGATTGAACAATAATACCGCGCAAGAGATCATGAATAGAAATTTCTTTCCCGACCTCGACGAACATCTTTGATCCGCCTTTTCGCCAAGCTTTTTCACTCACGGGCAGTTTATCATCTAGCGATAGTCGTCCATCTTTCAGGCGCTCAAACACCATATATGCGGTCATGATTTTACTCATAGAGGCCGGGGGCATAGAAACTTCTGCGTCTTTATTAATCAGAACCGTTTTGGTGGTGTAATCAATCAGGTAGGCTTCTCGCGCGGAGGTCTCAATAGCAAAGGCCGATTGAGTAAGCGCAACGAGGCATGCGCCACCGAATAATATAGATTTTATTGAAGATCTAAAATTTGAATTCATTTTGTTTTGCAATGATCTGACCTGAGTGTCTTGAGGGTTTCTATGGTAGTTAATCTGTTACGAAGCTTTTGTGGAGAAAATATGACTTCCAGCCAAAATTAATTGGCTGGAATATTAATCCTGAACTATTAATCAACGACTACACGGGCATCATTGTACCCGTTGTCGTGTAATATTTTCAATAAATCGTCAGCCTCTTGCACGTTCGTCAAAGGGCCAAGGCGAACACGATAAAAAGTTCGTTCCCCCACAGCTGCATTAGCTACCTGAGCAGTCCCGAGTGGAGATAAACGAGCGCGAAGGCGATCTGCATTGTGAACCTGCAGAAAAGATCCCGCCTGGACATAGATACTAGTTGGTGCAACAGGCGTCTGTGACACGACGCCATCAGTAAAATTTACGTTAGGCTCAATACTTGCTGTTTTAACCGGTGAAGATGTCTCACTTGTTACTGCGGGAGATGTCGCCGGAGCATCCAGAGGTTCGGCTGTTACCGTTTCAGTTGGTGCCGCTAGTGTTGTATTCTCATTTGACGCTACTTGAGGTGTGTAGTCTTTTCCCTGAGCTTGGGCGGCTAATTGACGGCTTTCTTCTTCCAGTATTTCAACTTTGACTTTAGCCGTACCTTGAAGCTCAAAGCCCAAAAGTTGTGCTGAACGGCGGGATACATCGATAATGCGATTATTCGAGAATGGTCCACGATCATTAATGCGCAACTTTATTGAACGTCCATTTCCAAGGTTTGTCACGCGTACAAGCGAAGGCATGGGTAAAGTTCTATGTGCTGCGGTAAGCGCATATTGATCATAGGTTTCACCATTGGCGGTTTTTTTACCATCAAACCCTGGGCCGTACCATGACGCTATACCAGTTTCGCTGTAATTATAGTCAACGGCAGGATAGTACCAGAGCTTTTTGACTTGATAGGGTGAACCGACTTTATAGCGCCCAATGGTTTTTGGGGTATCACTTCTTGTAATCGTTTTGGTGGCATGAGACGCAAGCTCAATTTCTGCACACCCGCCTAACCCTAAGCCTATAGCCGTCAGGCATGCTGCAATTTTTGGTAATTTATTTAAGCTCATTGAGACCCCCATACATACACTGGATAAGATTGTATGCTTCTATCGAAGTCTTATCAATCTTATCCAGTGTGATCCCTGTGATTAATTTATTCAATGCTTCTGTGCTCATTAAGTTTTAAGGTTTTCAGGAGTTTCTGAGTTTAAGTAAAAGAGCTTCGTCGGGGTATCCATCGCTGGGTAAACCAACTTTCTTTTGAAAATTACGAATACCTTCGCGTGTTTTCCTGCCAATGATACCATCGGCTTTGCCTACATCGTACCCAAGGTTGCCGAGAAGCGTTTGAATTTCTTCAATTTCTGTTCTGTGTAAGGGGCGCTCTTCGACAGGTCTCGGTGAAATAAGAGGTGGCTTGCCTGCAATCCGATCTGACAGATGGCCGACAGCAAGGGCATAAAGAATAGATCTATTCCAGTTCAGGATTTTGCGAAAATTGTTATATACAAGAAAGGCAGGGCCTTTATGACCGGATGGAAGGATGAGAGATGCCTCTAATTCAAGTGTAGGCAAATTATTACCTGTTATTTTTCTAACGCCGGCTTGTTGCCACTGCAAAAGGGTTTTCTTGGTATTAAGGCCAACTAAATCCCAGTTGAAATTGTTAGGGAGCTGAACCTCCCTGCCCCAAGTATATTCATCATCCCAACCAATTTGGCCAAGGTAATTAGCTGCGGATCCAAAAACATCTGGCAGGCTGTGCCAGATGTCCTTACGACCGTCGCCATTTTCGTCCACTGCATAGAGATTATAGGTAGAGGGAATAAATTGAAGGTGGCCCATGGCACCAGCCCATGATCCTTGCATTTTTTCTGGTGTAATATGGCCGTCTTCTATTATGCGTAAAGCTTCAAGTAGCTGGGTTCTGAAAAAATCACTGCGCCGTGTGTCGTACGCAAGTGTAGCATCGGCAGCGATGACAGAAAATCCGCCTGTATGTTGACCAAAGTTACTTTCCAGCCCCCAGAACGCGAGCAGGAAGCGGCTTTGTACCCCATATTTTTTGCTGATGTTATCCAGTAATTCTTTGTGAGTTTTTTGAAGCTGTTGCGCTTTATTGATACGTTGAGTGTTTACGGCCCGATCCAGATAGGTCCAGAAAGTACGCGTAAATTCTGGTTGCCTTCGATCGTATTCAATAATTTTAGGGATCGGCTCTATGCCAGTAAAACTTCTGGTAAGGGTTTGGTCAGAGATTCCCTTACTTTTTGCTTCTACTTTGAATTCGTTAAGCCATTGTTCAAATGATATTTCTGTTTCTATTTGTTCCGGTGTGCTTTCAGCTGTCTGAGCTTGTACCGTTGGAATTAGGAATGAAACAGAAATAACCGTCGAAAGAAGATACCCACAGAACGTAAGTTTTGAACTGTTTTTGCATGTTTTCTGTAATTTACAGGTTCTGCGTAATGAAAAAAACAAAGTAAGCTCCGAATCGCGAAAGATGATCTTAAAGGAAATTAAGAGAACTTTATCCGAATTCAGGCAGTAAAGGCCACCTTGTTTACAATTATATTTCTATTATACCCCTCTGGTATATTTTTCTTAAATTTCTCTGGGTTTTATATTGTTTTGTGAAACACGCGACAGTTCGACGTTCCTTGTCCTTTAAACAGGTAAATTCGATCCTTTTCGGCAAGCTTTTTGGGATCATGAAGCATATTTCTTTGATACAATGCCGCGCCGTATTTTCTGCCATCAACGACGGCAATGTATTGCATCGATTTTACTTGTTTAAAACGACCCCGTCGACAGGCTTTGCTTAATTCAGGGTCTTTTGTGAAAATTTCTGATAGAGGATCTTTTGTACTGTAAATTAACCTGCTTCCCAAATAGCGTTCTTTTTTTAACTGCTGGCTTGGTAAACCCGGTTTCAACAAGGGCTTACGCGTAATGTTATTAGGGCTTAAGTAACCGTTCTGCGCGACACTATTGTGTGCAGGCAGAGCGAAAGCGGTCGAGATAATTACCGTCGCTAATACTTTCTTTGCTTTTTCCTGCATAACACTACTTTTCTGGTGTTTTTAATTTATGAAAATAAATATAACTGCTAAAAGAAAACGTAGAGTTAATATCTTGTTTTCATTTTTATGAGATCTTACTGCTTATTATATTGTTGATTTATTTAAGGATCTCGCTTGGGCATGATCAAAAATTTGTTAGATAAGCTTTTTGGAAAGAAAGAAGTGCGCCGTGAAGGTCGCGAGTTTGGAGCTTCGGGCACTGTTACCATATTCGACATTGCCTATCCTTTGGATAATTGGAGCTCTAGCGGATTTGCCATAACTGGTTATGACGGACCACTATTGCGTGGGGATCATATTACGATCAACTTTTGTTTAAAGCTGGACGGCGGCACGCTAGAATTTGATTGTAAATCGATTATTGTTAGGATTGAACCAGACAAAGAAACACTCGCGGGGGTTTTTGTGGAGATGAATCCTGAAACCCGAATTCTTATTGCGAATTATTTTGATAGCTAAGATGCGCGAGCAAGCGTATTCTGATTACAGGTAAATTACTTAAAAAGGTCACTTCATGTCTGATGAAGAAGCTATGAATAACGATGACGTTGATGACATGTTCGATTCTCCACCAGAAGCAGCAGCTTCACCGGCGGCAGATTCCCCTGTAAATGATGAAAATATCCCTGCAGTTCATGGGGTCGGGCTGGAAGTATCCGCGATACTGGGGACTGCGCAAATGCCCGTAAGCCAATTATTGAAAATGGGACGTGGTGCGGTTGTCGAGTTGGATAAATATATTGGAGATACGATTGATATCTCGATAAATGACCAGATGATCGCACGTGGTGAGGTGATGATCAAAGAAGATCGGCTGTGTGTAGAGATTATCGAGATGATCAAAAGAACTGGTGATTGACCGTACTTGAATACACTTTTGTCCAATGAGAGATTAAGGAGCTAGGCAGCTCCTTTTTTATTTTTGGGAAGAAAAAACAAAAAATGTCATTTTTTCTTATCTAAGCATTTGACACTACGTTCAAATGGAGATATTTCAAAGCCCGTCCGAGAGATGATAGTAAAATATAACTCTCAGGGCGATATATGGAAGGATGGCAGAGCGGTTGAATGCACTGGTCTTGAAAACCAGCAAGGGTGCAAGCCCTTCCAGGGTTCGAATCCCTGTCCTTCCGCCATTATTTAAATAGTGAGCCGTCGATGTAAATCCGGCTCACTATTTTTTTTGACTATCTTTTCTGACGAGTATTCGATCCGTTCGCTTTTATCTATATGAACAAACGTATACTCAGCAGCCTGTGGCTCTTTCTTTGCCCGTTTTCTAACGAGTAAGGCGTCAAAAAGCTTTGGGTTTTCATTTTTAGTTAGATGTAGAGCTTACCAAGCGCATCCAGTAATCCCTGTTTTAAAGAGACATTAGTAAGGTCTTTTCTTTTTTGATCAAAGTTATCTTGAAAGCTTGGAATTGAAAGAACAGCTTTCAAATCGGCACCAAAGAAGGGCGCTGAGTTTTCAGCTGCTTTGAGAACACTGTCTGCGCCACCCTGCCCGGTCGAGGTTGATAAGAACAATGACGGTTTGTTTTGAAAAACTTTAACGTCTATACGTGAAGCCCAGTCAAATAGGTTTTTGTATGCGGCTGTGTAAGAGCCATTATGCTCTGCAAAAGAGATGATCAACCCATCCGAATCTTTGATCTTTTTGATAAAGTCATAAGCCTGTTTGGGGTGACCAAGTTCTTCTTCTTTATCTGTACTGAACAGAGGCATCTCATAATCATTAATATCAATAACCTCTACCTCTACGTTTTTATACTGTTTCCCGAATAGCTGCCCTGCATAGATAATGAGTGCTTTGTTGATAGATTTGGTACTGCTACTGGCTGCAAAAGCAAGAATCTTCATTGTATTGTCCTTCGACATTATTCGGATTTTTTTTTAGGTGATCGCTAACTAAAACATAAGTTGTTGTGTCTTTGATCAACAACTCATGTTTTAAATAATTGTTCTGAATTTTTCTTGTAGGTCTAAAAATAAGATATACTGTTCTGTAATTGGAACGATGGGTGGCGAAGCTACAAAGGATCTTTTGTGATAAATCTGAATGATATGGTGTTATTTGCCAAAGTGGCAGAGCTTGAAGGTATTTCAGCAGCTGCAAGGGTTTTGAATATTCCAAAATCACGGGTAAGCCGACGTATCGCAGCCTTGGAAAGCGATTTGGGCGTCCGCCTTATAGAACGAACAACCCGTGCGGTTCAATTAACTGAAATGGGAACAATTTTCTTTCATCACTGTCGGCGCGTTGTAGAGGAATCTGAGAGTGCCATAGAGAGTATGAATAATATGAGAGAAGCGCCCCGCGGCAATCTGAGGGTAAGTGTTTCTTTTGCAATTGGACAGTACCTGGTTGCGCCATACCTTGGAGAATTTGCAAAGCTATACCCTGATATTAAAATTAGCTTGGATCTAAGTAACCGTCATGTTGATTTGATTACAGAGGGCTATGATCTGGTGATCCGAGTAGGTGAACAAAAGGATTCGAGCTTGATGACAAAGCGCATAGGTCAAGCGAGAGCAAAACTATGTGCTTCACCTGATTATATAAAAAATTACGGCTCTCCAACTTCATTAAATCAGTTGCCTGATCACAAGCTGTTAATGATGAGCGATAGCTATGATTTAAAGCAATTTATCTTTGAAAATAAAATCGGTGAATTGCGTTCGTTGGATGTGATGCCAAACAATACGATCAATGATTTCACTGCATTACGTTCTATGGTCGAGGATGGTTGCGGGATTTCGCTTATGCCAGAATACATTATTCAGGACGCAATTGATAAGGGCAAGCTTGTGCAGATTTTACCAGATTGGCAGAGTAAAATTATAAGTTATTACGTGCTGTATCCAAGCCGAAAAGGCCTAACAAAAAAAGCCAGAGCCTGGATCGATTTTTTTGAAAAGAAATTTAAAATGAATACGCGTGTTTAAGTTTTCACGAGAAGGCTTTGTTTTCGATTGATAGGCCAGTCAGAGATATATAGGCTAGCCCAGTACAACCACTTTTCATAACAGCAGTTCCTGTGGACCTATATTCATGAGAGGCTAGTCTTGTGAAAAACTTTTAACTCTTCTTACAAACTTGATTATCGATCTGAACCTACGCCTATGAAACGCATCTTTACTTTGAAAAAAGCGCCGATATCAAGAAAAGGCCGGGGCGGGATCCATGTAGCTGGTACTGAAGCTAAGCAATCATCAACTAGGTCGGATGAAATATTACAGGCGTAGTCAGCCAAGGCGGCACCAAAAGCCGTTCCTCTGCTAACACCAGAACCATTATATCCACCTGCTAGATAAATATTGGGTGCTTGTCTGCCAAAGAAATTTGTAAAGTTTTGGCTTATACCCTCAACGCCTGACCATGAAAATTCGAAAGGAACGTGCGAGAGTTGTGGAAAACGTTTCTCGAAAGCAGCACGGTGAATATCCCGTCGCTTGGACAAGAAGGTATCTGACATTAGGACAGCACCATGATATTCGGCCGTATTTCGAAGGGAAATACGGTTGTCACGGGTTAGCCGAACAGTTGCCCCGCCGCTATGAAGCGAGAGAACACCCCATTCTTTAAGGGAGCCCAGATCAGAAAGTTCATCATTTGTTAGTTGGCGGGTGAAGCTGCCGGATAGTGTGCTCCCCATGATATAGCGATTTAAAAAGCCAAGTTTTGGGGCCTCGTAATTGGTTGCGACTATGACTTTATCTGCCGTGATTTGCCCGTTTTCTAATTCTAAATGGCAAGGTTCTCCCCTGTTAATTTTTAATACCGGGCTATTTTCATAGAGCGTAACGTTTGCGGGCAAGTTATCACCAAGGCCCTGAACAAGAGCAGCAGGTTGTAATAATACACCTTTGGGAACATGAATACCTGCTTGGTAGAGAGATGTCCCTAATCGTTCCGTCAAGTCGTCTTTATTTAAAAGGGTGTGTTCGTAACCCAGTCTGTTTAAGTGATCTTTGAAATGATCGTACTCTTTTAAAGATGCTGCATCAGCTGCCGTGTGATAGTAACCATCTTCCTGCCATTGACAATTGATCCCAAGATCACCTACCTGTTGTCGTAATAGATCAAGTCCTTGGGTATTAATTCTCGCTATCCGACGATAGTTTCTTTCTTGCTCTTTGTCGAAGGCCCCTGAAAATTGACTTATGGCCACAGCATATCCAGAATTTCGGCCAGAAGCACCCTGCCCCAACTGTCTTGCATCAAGCAGAAGAACCTGATCATTAGGGTTGTTTTCAGCTAACCTTCTCGCTGCGGATAAACCGGTAACTCCAGCGCCGATTACAACCCAGGGCACGCGATGAGTACCTGTTAATGTTTTAGTTGGTTGTCTGTGGGGAAGAAGTTCTGCCCAACCGTGATTATCTGTTGAAAAGGTAAGTGGTGCCAAGGCCATGGAATATATCCGAAAATACTTTTTATCCTAGTTAAAGGCTGTCGCATAACAAGAGCTGATGGTCAATAAGCCAATATAAATTTTCTCGGATATAATTTGATTGAATTCCACGGTTTAATACCACGATCCAGGATAAAACCTTAGTCGTTCAGTAACGTATTTATCGAGTTTTTGCTCATAAGAGGCCGGTAACTGATCTTCACTCAAACCAATGTCTTTTAAGATGTTGTTATTCGAAATAGGCAATGTGTTGGTTGTTGAGTTTACCGGTGCAGCATTGATCTTGAGGACAAGTGTTTTATGCCAGAGGCCATACCAGCCTTGTCCGTGTATCAGAGGAAATCACAAGCCAACAACGTGATTACTGGCTTGTGGCCCATAGTGAAGTACTGGAAAACCCCAGAGTTCGTGTCATCTGGGATTGGCTTAATACTTTTTTTGAAAATGAGCGGGGTAAGTTTATTCTCTAAGGAAGTTTCCCTTTTTCATGCTGATCAACAAGGTATCCAGCTCCTGCTCCTACGGCACCGCCAATAACCGCGCCACAAGTCACGCAACCACCTGTGACGGCGGTTCCAACCACCCCAACACCAGTACCAATAGCACCACCACTCAAAACGCGTTGCTGTGTGTTGGATAGGCCACTACAGGCGCCTAGAAAAAGCGTTGCTGTTAAGATGATTGCAAGATGTTTGATCGTTTTTGTCATAACCAGCCCATGAAAGTTGTTTAATGTAAATGGTTATAAAGTTACGACGGATAGTCGTCGTGTATCTATTTTGGTAAATTCATGTGTTATTAATGTGTCCCAGTGGGGTTAATGAATTCGGGTTTTAATGGATTAATAGACAAATTATTAATTAGTGGCCGGTTGTTAAACTTCCAATGTCAAAACGTATAAGCTTTTAATTTACTGAATATAGCAAGTAAGATAGCTCTATGAATGGCTAAGCAGAGCTTTCCTCACTTCACTGTATAGTGACAAATTTTCCATAGGTCTGATGTAATACATGTTTTCGTTTGCTTATAAGTTTTCTCGGCAAGTTATATGGGGATGGATCTTTGTGTTTTCCAGCAGTGGATTAGCGGTTGGATTAGCAAGCTATTGGCTAGGCGCTTCTACAGCATTGGAGCTAAGAGAAACGTCCATAGAGCGTTTAAGCCTCTACCAATCTAACCTGCTTGGTGAGTTGGACAAGTATCGATATCTTCCCTTTGTGTTATCAGGAAATGAAGATGTAAAAGATCTTCTTACAACCTTTTCAAATGATACGTTCTTTGCCAATAAGGTTAGCAGATACCTTGCAGAAACAAATAATAAGGCCGAAGCCAATGTCCTTTACATCATGGACAAGCAAGGAAATACACTGGCGTCATCAAATTGGCAGGAGGATACAAGTTTTGTCGGATACAACTATTCTTTTCGCCCCTATTTTCAGGATGCGATAGAAGGCCGCGAAGGTCGTTTTTTTGCAATCGGCACGATATCCGACATCCCTGGGTTTTTTATGTCTCATCCTGTTTATGAAAATAACAGTATTATTGGTGCGACGGTTGTTAAAGTAAATCTGACACCCTTACAGCAACAGTGGAATGATGGCGGTGAGAATGTTTTGATTACGGACGACAACGGAATTATTTTTTTAGCAAGTAAAAAAGAATGGCTTTACAAGAGCTTACGGGAAATTTCTGATGTGCAATTACAAAAGTTGAAACGTATTAAACAGTACGGAGATTCCACATTCGAAATACTTAGTACGGATAAAACGGGTATCGCTGGTGACATTGCCACGGAAGTTGATGGTAAAAAATATCTGGAAACTATTCAAAGCATAGAAAATACAAATTGGAAAATCCATTATCTTGTTTCTATCGGCTCTATTACCGAAAACCAACGGAAAATTGTTGCGATAGGTATTGGGGTTATGATCACGTTACTCGTGCTTGCCTTGTTTATACGAGAGCGACGTCAAAAAGTTATTTCAACCCGGCGGGCTTTAGAGGCCGAAAAGATGGAAGATATAAACCAGCAGCTTGAAATAGAAATTGAAGAGAGAAGAAGAACCGAAAAAGAGCTTAGAGCGGCACAAGACGGATTGGTACAAGCAGGTAAGTTAGCAGCATTGGGTCAAATGTCAGCCGCGATTGCTTATGAAATAAATCAACCGATTGCTGCTATACAGAATAATGTTTTAAATTGTGGATCTTTCCTTAAAGAGGATAAAGACTGCGACCTTGATCAATCTTTGACTGAAATATCGTCTTTAACTGAAAAAATGGGGGTGATTACAGGGCAGTTGAAAAATTTTGCTCGTAAGTCATCATTAAAAATAAAGCCTACTGATATTGGAAAGGCGATAAATAAAGCCTCTCATTTGGTGCAGCCTGTTTTTAAAACACAGGGCATCAATGTATTGATAAATGTGGCAGCAGAAAAAATGTTGATTGCAGGTGACGAGACAAGATTAGAACAAGTCTTTGTTAATCTGTATAGAAACGCCATTGATGCAATGCAGGGAATGAACGGTGTGAAGGTTGTGCATGTCGAAGCCTCTATTATTGGTGATCGTGTTAATGTGATTGTCTCTGATACGGGAACTGGTTTCGAAGATCATGTCCTTAGCAAACTTTACGATCCTTTTTTTACGACAAAATCGAATAATGAAAGTCTGGGACTTGGCCTGTCGATTACCTATGGCATTATAAAAGATTTAAAAGGTGAGATACATGCGTCTAATAATTCAGATGGCGGAGCGAGTTTTGTTCTGTCTTTTCCCCGTTATATAGAAAAGTAGATTTTATAAATGGCACAAGTTGAAGAGCAAAATGATCAAGCCGTCATTGATGGTCCGGTTATGCTTGTTGATGATGAAAGAGCAATAAGGGTTTCGACAAAACAATGGCTTGAGCTGGCTGGACACTCTGAAATTGACGATTTCCAAGATGCACGATCAGCACTTGAAAATCTGGATTGGCATTATCAAGGGATTGTAATTTCTGATGTTAAAATGCCAGGAATGGACGGCCTTTCTTTGTTACGAGAGATAAAAAATATTGATGCCAATATTCCGGTGGTACTTGTAACGGGACACGGTGATGTTTCAATGGCTGTTGAGGCCATGAGAAATGGAGCCTATGATTTTATCGAAAAGCCGTTCGAGCCAGAACACCTTTTGGATATCGTTAGAAGAGCGTTGGAAAAGCGCGCTCTTGTTCTGGATAACCGTGCACTGAAACGAGACCTTGTTGCGGCCGAAGGTCTTGATGCACGTTTGGTCGGCGCAAACCCGATTATGCGAGCACTTAAAAGGGATATCATTGATATTGCCCCAACCAATGCTTCCATTCTTATTCAAGGCGAAACAGGTAGCGGAAAGGAAGTTGTTGCCAGTTGTCTTCACGAGTTTGGTGAAAACCCCAGCGGGAATTTTGTTGCCGTTAACTGTGCTGCTATTCCTGAACAAATGGCGGAAAGCGAGTTCTTTGGCCATGAAAAAGGAGCTTTTACCGGGGCCCAATCAAGACGAATGGGAAAGTTGGAGGCTGCAAATGGTGGTACTTTATTCCTTGATGAATTGTCCTCGATGCCAATGGATCTTCAGGCAAAACTTTTGCGGGCTTTGGAAGAGCGCAAAGTAACTCCTTTGGGGGGGAACGTTGCCAGACCTGTTCAATTCAGATTAATAGCAGCCCTTCAGGAACTGCCCGAAGATGCGATTGCCTCGGGTAGATTACGGGAAGATCTTTATTACCGTATTGCAACTTTCGTGATGGCAATCCCCCCCTTACGGGTACGTAAAGATGATTTGCCAATTTTATTCAAGCTTTTGGCAAAACGTGCAGCCGAGACTTTTGGGCGGGAAATCGAAATGCCGGGCCCCGAAGGTATAGCCAGTCTTATGGCCCATAATTGGCCGGGAAACGTACGTGAATTACGAAATGCGGCAGAGCGTTATGCCTTGTCAACACGCCCTCCTGAGGAAAAGCTATCGATCATTTTAAACAGTGAAAAAGAAAGTCAGGCAAGAACAACTCTCCCCCTTATAGAACAGGTACGATTATTTGAGCGAAATGTTATACTTGCTTCTTTGGGACGGCATAAGGGAAATGTATCAGCAGTGATTGAAGAACTTTCCATTCCAAGACGGACACTGAACGAAAAGATGGCCAAGTATAACCTCAAAAGAAGTGACCATGAGTAAGTGCTGAAGTTATGTTTTTTGATCAATATCGGCGGATTGTTGCCGATGAACTAGTTTGAATTCGGCAGATACTTGCTAGTGCTATTATGTTGTTTTAAATATTTTAATATATATCAAATGGTTACAGAAATATTAAACTGGCACAGGCTTTGCTGTTATACTGTCTGGTAATGAGTGATCGTTATCTACAAAGTTCTTTGTAGTTTCAGTTTATAAAAATAATAATTATCCTATGGGAGGATACTCATGCGTAAACTTACTCTTCTTGTGGCCGCTGCAGGTGTTGCACTTTCAGCTTTTGCTGCACAGGCAGAACCTATCATTATTAAACTCAGCCATGTGACAAAAGAAACTGGCCACCCAAAAGGGGAAGCTGCTGCTCTTTTCGCAAAACGCGTTAATGAAGAATTAGCAGGTAAGGTTGAGGTTCAGGTATATCCTAACTCAACTCTTTATAATGATGACAAAGCGTTGGAAGCATTGTTGCTCGGTGATCTTCAAATGGCAGCGCCGTCACTTTCTAAGTTTGAAAAATATACCAAAAAATATCGTATTTTCGACCTGCCTTTCCTATTTGATAATATCGAGGCTGTTGATCGTTTCCAAAACAGTGAAAAAGGTCACGAGTTGCTAGGCGCAATGGAAGACCGTGGTCTTCGTGCCCTCGGATATTGGCATAATGGTATGAAGCAAATTTCTGCCAACAAGCCGCTCATCAAGCCTGAAGATGCTGATGGTTTGAAATTCCGTGTCCAAACATCTGATGTTTTGGTTGCGAATTTTGAAACACTTGGCGCAAACCCGCAAAAAATGGCGTTTAGTGAAGTATACGGTGCTTTGCAACAAGGTGTCGTTGATGGTCAGGAAAACACTTGGTCCAACATCTACACGAAGAAATTTTACGAAGTTCAGGATGGAATTACCGAAAGTAACCACGGTATCCTTGATTACTTAATCGTGACGTCATCTGAGTTTTGGGATAGTCTTCCAGACGATATTCGTGCTGATCTAGAACGTATTCTTGCAGAAGTTTCTCAAGAGCGTAATGCAATCTCTGCTGAAATTAACCAGACCAACAAGCAAAAAGTTATTGATGCCGGTGGTGTCGTACGTACTTTGACAGCCGAACAAAAAGCTGAATGGCGTAAAAAACTTGCCCCTGTCTGGGAAGAATTCTCAGGTGATATCGGTCAAGATATGATCGATGCAGCCCTGGCTTCAAACTAATCCACGTTTGATTTGAAAATCGATTGATTTCTAATATTTAGGGGCTTACTGGCAACAGCTAAGCCCCTTATCTTATCTGGAAGCAGTGTCCCATGAGCAAATTCATTACGCTAATTGAGGAAAGCTTCATCTCCCTACTAATGGCAGCGATGGTCTTGGTCACCTTTTCGCAAGTCGTAGCTCGGTATGTTTTTAACAGCGGGGCTTTGTGGGCGTTGGAGCTAACGACTTACCTATTCGCATGGCTTGTTATTTTCGGTATTTCATATGGTGTGAAAACACATATTCATATTGGTGTCGACGCCTTTGTTAAGCTGTTCAAAACACCGATTCAACGGGTTTTTGGTTTGTTAGCGGTTACAGCATCAGTCATTTATGCAGGTATCATGTTTTACGGTGGTTGGATCTATGTCGGTAAATTAAAAAAAATTGGCATTGAGACCCATGATATGCCCATACAAAAATGGTTGTTTTTGTCCATTCTTGTTATCGGTATGGGACTTGTAATTTTCCGGTTACTTCAGGCTTTTTGGAGTATTCTGACTGCCAAAGAGGACTTTTCAATCCTAGGAGATGAAAGTAAGGATGCTATTGAGCAGTTTAAAGAAGACGATATGAGTGAGGAACAGAAATAATGGCCATTCTTGTTCTCTTTACTCTATTGTTCCTTTTGCTGTTGTTGGGGACGCCGATTGCGTTTTCCCTTGGTCTGGCAAGTCTGACAACGATCATTTTCTTTTCAAATGACTCGCTAGGTTCCATTTCACTCAAATTCTTTGAAACGATGGAACACTATACGTTACTGGCTATTCCTTTCTTTATCCTCTCCTCCGCATTTCTTTCAACGGGCGGTGTTGCTCGTCGATTAATCCGCTTTGCAATGGATTGTGTGGGGCACTTGCAAGGTGGCATGGCAATGGCATCGGTTTTAGCCTGTATGCTGTTTGCTGCTGTTTCAGGTTCATCGCCGGCTACTGTTGTTGCCATTGGTTCTATCGTTATTGCGGGTATGCAAAAGGCTGGCTACTCAAAAGAGTTTGCAGCTGGTGTGATCTGTAATGCAGGTACGCTTGGTATCCTTATCCCGCCATCTATTGTGATGGTTGTTTATGCTGCTGCTACGGATGTGTCTGTTGGTCGTATGTTTATGGCTGGCGTTATTCCTGGGCTGATTGCGGGCTTGATGCTGATGATCGGTATTTATGTTGCCGCACGTGTCAAAAAGCTCCCTCGTCTCCCCAGAGCAACCAGTGCAGAAGTCTTCGCTGCCTTTGGTGATGCAATTTGGGGACTGATGCTCATCGTGATTATCATGGGCGGTATTTATGGCGGTGTCTTCACTCCAACCGAAGCTGCGGCTGTTGCCTCTGTCTACGCCTTTGTGATCGCTGTTTTTGTTTATCGTGATATGGGTCCACTTAAAGGACGTGATGCTTCTGATTTAGGGGTGGGTGATTATTTGATCGCTATCCCCAAGAGTGTGTTTGATGCAGATGTTCGTAAAACAATTCTGGAAGCATCCAAAGTTACGATCATGTTGTTGTTCATTGTGGCTAATGCAATGTTGTTTGCCCATGTGCTAACGACCGAGCGCATTCCGCAAACGATCACCAATGCCATTCTAGAGGCAGGCCTTGAGCCTTGGATGTTCCTGATTGTTGTGAATATTCTCTTGCTCATTGCCGGGAATTTTATGGAACCATCAGCTATTCTGTTGATTATGGCACCTATCTTGTTCCCTATCGCTATGCAGCTTGGTATTGATCCTATTCATCTGGGGATCATCATGGTTGTTAATATGGAAATCGGTATGATTACCCCCCCTGTTGGCCTGAACCTCTTTGTGACGGCCGGGATAACGGGAATGCCAATTTTAAAAGTTGTAAAAGCAGCCTTGCCTTGGTTGATGATTTTACTGGTCTTCCTGATATTGATTACCTATGTACCTATCATCTCTACTTTCTTGCCGGATCTTGTATACGGCGCACAGAAATAACATTTAGAAAGGGGAGCTTAATTGCTCCTCTTTTTTATGACATCTTCTTATTTATGGCATCTTCTTAATTGTATTTTTTTGGGATGAATAGTTAATGGAAATGAATGGCCGCTACATAATTAACGCACCAAGGGACAGGGTGTGGGCCGGGATGAATGATCCACAGATTTTAAGACAGGCTATTCCCCGTTGTGACGAAGCTATCCGTCATTCGGATACAGAATTTACAGCGGTCTTTTCTTTTAAATTAGGTTTTATCAGGCCTCGATTGGAAAGTTTGATTTCCTTATCAGATATTAACGCTCCAAATTCTTATGTGATGTCCGCTGAAGGCAAAGGAAAACTGGCTGGAATGGCCAAAGGGCGGGCAAATGTAACCCTACACCCTATAGAAAATAATAAAACTCTACTGGAATTTCATGCCAGCGGCGATATGCAGGGAACAATTGCAGAGATGGCTTCTAAACTTGTAACAAAAACCGCACAAAAGCTCGCAGATGATTTTTTTGCGCGGTTTGATGAGGTGATTAGTAAAAAATCTTAGAGTATCCGACCGTAAGTATCGCTGTATATCTATTATATTCACTGAGAACTTACATATTTCTCTAGGAAAGCCGTTACATCTTTTTCAGCACCATGGTCATAAAGGTCCATATGAAATCCCTTTTCAAAAAAAGTTGCCTGCTTTTCACCTTGGACTGCATTTAATAATTTACGAGAAAATTGAACAGGAATAACGCCGTCTTTTTCGCCATGGAAAATAAAGACAGGTGCTTTGACATCCTTTATTGCTTCATGGGATTTCCATTTATCCTTCAATAGAAAACGTGCAGGTAAAAACCAGTATTTTGATTGGGCAACATCTGCAATAGAGCTATAAGGCGCTTCGAGTATAACTGCTTTGACGGCATGTCGTGAAGCAAGCCAGACCGCCATTCCAGTGCCCAAAGATTCTCCGTACATTATCAATTGCTCATCGGTATAACCTTGGCTTTTTAACCACTCTATTGCATCCAAGCCGTCGTTTTTAAAAGCTTGTTCTGAAGGTGTTCCGCCATGACCAGCGTATCCACGGTATTCGACTTGAAACAAGCCGTATCCAAGTTTCGTTAAGTAAGACAGTTTTTGCACGCGGTCACCTGTATGTCCTGCGTTACCGTGGAAAGCAATAATTACAGGATAGCCCGGTTTTCTGGATGGCTGGTACCAATGGGTCAGTTCTATCCCATCAGATGTTGTTAGGGTAATTTCCTGGACCCCTACTCCGCCGTATAGTTCGGGCTTGGCGCGTATTTCTGAACCAGGGTAAACCAGCTTTGTTTGCAACAGATACATTCCGACCAGTACCAGTGTATAGAATGTTGCAGCAAAAATTAGAAAGTTCATTAACTGGCTCCTGAAACGCATACTAATACCTTGTTTTATAAGATCTATAGATCAGTACTTCATATTTACGAATTTATATATAGTATCTGAACGACAAATGTTGTCGGGAAATGACATGAAAAAACGCGTTTATGTCATCATACCTTATATTGATTAATTCCTTATTGCCATCTATGGCAGTCGTGTTAATGAATAAACAGAGATAAATTTACCGAAGTTATCAGGGAGTGATAAATTATGGATGTTCGTGCTGCGGTCGCCTGGGGTGCTGGCAAGCCTATGACAATTGAAACCGTTCAACTGGAAGGACCTCGCCATGGGGAAGTTCTTGTTGAAATGAAAGCAACGGGTGTTTGTCATACAGATTATTTCACTCTCTCCGGGGCAGATCCTGAAGGTCTTTTTCCTACAATTCTGGGGCACGAAGGTGCTGGGATTGTTGTCGAAGTCGGCCCGGGCGTAACTTCCTTGAAAAAGGGCGATCATGTGATCCCTCTTTATACACCGGAATGTCGCGAGTGTGATTACTGTTTAAACCCGAAAACCAACCTTTGTCAGGCGATACGTTCTACACAGGGTCAGGGACTGATGCCTGATGGTACAAGTCGTTTCTCCATGGACGGAAAGATGTTGCACCATTACATGGGCTGTTCAACCTTTGCGAACTACAGTGTTCTTCCGGAAATTGCGTTAGCAAAAATTCGTGAAGATGCGCCTTTTGACAAGGTTTGCTATATCGGGTGCGGTGTTACCACGGGTGTTGGTGCCGTGATTAATACGGCCAAGGTTGAGCCAGGATCAAATGTTGTTGTTTTTGGCCTTGGTGGCATTGGCTTAAATGTCATCCAAGGTGCCCGGATGGTTGGTGCCAACAAGATCATCGGTGTTGATCTGAACGATGACCGCAAAGCACTCGGCGAAAAATTTGGGATGACAGATTTTGTTAACCCAAAAGATATTGACGGTGATGTTGTCGAGGCGCTTGTTGATCTGACAAATGGCGGGGCTGATTATTCTTTTGAGTGTATCGGTAACGTGAACACCATGCGTCAGGCACTTGAATGTTGCCACAAAGGCTGGGGTGTCTCTGTGATCGTTGGTGTTGCAGGCGCGGGACAGGAAATCGCGACCCGCCCGTTCCAATTGGTGACAGGACGCGTCTGGAAGGGAACTGCCTTTGGTGGTGCCCGTGGACGTACAGATGTACCGCAAATTGTTGACTGGTACATGGACGGTAAGATCAATATCGACGATTTGATTACCCACACAATGCCGTTGGACGATATTAACTCTGCATTTGATCTTATGCATAGTGGTGAATCAATCAGATCTGTCGTACTGTATTAATTACATGCACACTTGAGGGGCCTTTCTTTATGAAGGGTCCCTTTTCTTTTTTGTCTTAAAGTATTCTTCTATTGTTATCAGGTTTCTTTCCCATGACAGAACTCAACATTACCGATCTTGAACTTATTGGTGAAAACAAGATGTTTGGTGGTTTTCAGCGCGTTTACAGTCACTCTTCAAAAGTGTGTAACGGGGCAATGCGTTTTGCCATCTACTTGCCGCCTGCAGCATTAAATGGAAATAAAGTTCCTGTCGTCACCTATCTTTCGGGATTAACCTGTACGGAAGATAATGTAACGGTTAAAGCGGGTGCACAACGAATGGCAAGTGAGTTGGGCGTAATTTTTGTTGCGCCTGATACATCGCCACGTAATCAAAATATTCCAGGTGAAGATGACAGCTATGATTTTGGTTCTAGTGCTGGGTTTTATCTAGATGCTACGGAAGAACCCTGGTTCGGTTCTTATAATATGTACAGCTATATAACGCAGGAATTACAGGATGTTATTGCGAGTAATTTTGATGCTGCAGATATGAATAGGCAGGGAATCACTGGGCATTCCATGGGGGGGCATGGTGCATTAACGATTCATCTGAAAAACCCAGATCTTTTCAAAACCTGTTCTGCGTTTGCGCCAATATGTGCACCAATGAGCTGTCCGTGGGGAGAAAAAGCGTTCAGTGGATATTTGGGGGCAGATAAGTCCAAATGGGCCATATATGATGCAACAGAGTTAGTAAAAGAATCACCATCGAACGCTACTCTTCTTGTTGATCAAGGAAGCGCGGATACGTTTTTGGTGGAACAGCTAAAGCCAGAACTTTTACAGGAAGTTTGTGAAAAAACAGGTCAAAAACTGACATTAAGAATGCAGGACGGTTATGATCATAGTTATTTCTTTATGGCGACCTTTATCGAAGATCATCTGAAGCACCATGTTGCAGGGTTGTCATAAGACAAAAAATAACAAATTTTGCCTCTTGTAAAGATTTTGGTCATAAATTTCGTGCCATTATCTTGTTCGTAATACAGGTAGTATTAGATGAAAGAGGCAAAGTATGTCCAAGGTACTCGTAAATGGTGATAGCTTGTCACCACAAGATGTTGAATTAATTCAGTCTTTTTATAAAGACAATATAGCAAGTGGCCACATTGGTGAAGTCTTACCATTGGCAACCCAAGATGGGGAACAGGTCGTCGCTGTATTAACCCCAGATAACACTAATCTTATATGTGCATTCGGAAAGGTTTCTGATTGGTATTGCGCAATCGATACCCATTCCAATGTATTGGCAAAAGCTCAGGCGTTAGGGGATTTAATCTCTAATATTTCGCTGTCTTCACTAAGCTAAAAAATATACTGAACAAACGCCGTGTTTATTTTATGAGCACGGTGTTTTTTATGTTTAAAAATTTTAATTAATCAGAAAATACCTGTTCATGGCACGAAGTATCACTGTTTTCTGATATGGTTAATGTATGTTACAATCATGTACTTATCTGATTAATTAGGGTGAGGAATGGGGATAAAAAAAGAGCTTTATAAGTCAGTAATGTTACTCTTTTTACTTTGGCCATCTTCTATGTTGGCGCAAGAATCTCTCGTCTTTACCGGTATAGAAAACTCTTCTTATGCGACGATTAGTCAGCGAGTGATGAAAGAGGCATACAGACGGTTAGATCTAGCCGTAAAATTTACCGCCTTACCCGCAGCAAGATCTTTGGCTGTTGCGAATTCAGGTAGGGTTGATGGCGAATTATATCGAATAAAAAATATCCACTTAAAGTACAAAAATCTTATGATGATCCCTACTCCCATAGGAATAATGGAAGGTGTGGCCATTACAACAAATCCCAAAATATCTTTGCAGGGCTGGCAAAGTTTAGCGCCATACCGTGTGTGTATTCGAAACGGCGTGAAGTTTGCCGAAGCGGGTACCAAAAAAATGAAAGTTGATGTTAATAATTCAAATGAACACCTTTTTTATAATTTAGGCCTTAATAGATGTGACATCATTGTTCTTGCACGCCTAACAAGCATAAAGCTGACCCAAGATTTTGAGAAAGAAATGAAAAGGCCTGTCTACTACCATGTTATCCAGACCTATCCGTTGTTTCATTACCTACATCAGAAAAACAAGCATTTAGTTCCAGAGTTAACAGAAGTTTTAGACGAAATGCAAAGCGATGGAACTATAGCAAATTTACGAACTGATTATATTGAAGAAATATCGTCTACTAAATCTGGCTTATAGAATCTCCTTCGTTGGATAACTGCTGACATACCTTAATGTTATTTCTATATTTTAGCTGTAAATTGCCTGTATTGCTTAATTTTAAAGGTGCCAGTGAAATCGTTTTATGTGTTGTCTCTTAAGAATTCTGCAGATATTTGAAGTGTGACTTCATCGCCAATCGCCGGGACGAGGTTAGAGATATTGTAATCTGACCGTCTAATTGTTCCTGTTGCAAAAAAAACAAGAGTGTCTTTCCCTGTTAGAAAATTTACAGGTCCACCATTAAATTTTATAATCATTGAAATGGGGGGTGTAATACCTTTTAGGGTTAAGTTTGCTCTCATTTCAGATTCTGTGTCACTGACAGGTATGATCTCTGTACTTTCAAGATAGGCAAGGGGGGATTTTTACTATCAAACCAGCTGGTACTTCTAAGTTCCGTTTCAAAATCGTCGTTATTGACATCTAGGCTTGAGATCTCAACCTTTGAAAAAAGCTTTGTCGTCTTGGGGTTTTGAGGATCAAAATCTAAAGACGCTTCTATCGTATTGAACCTGCCGAATAATCTGAAAACCCTAGATGCTTGTGGGTGTTGTTACTATATCGCATCTTGATTTTAACATTGGCTCTGGCCAGTGGTTACTTTGATAGCACAAATACAAAAATTGACTTTGGTTTAAAGGTTTTGGGTTTAAGGCGGATAACCGGAGATTTTGGAACGGTTAATGGAAAAGCTATTATTAGCCGAAGTTCACAAAAACAGAATTTCATCAATATTACAGTCTTATCGGGCTCTGTTCATAACAACAGTACTTATATTGAGAACAAGATAAAAAGTGTCGACTTTCTTGATAGGGTAGCCTTTCCAACGATTATATTTCAAAGCAATAGTTTTGAATGGACCCCACAAGATGACATTATTATCGTGGGGCCCCTCACGCTTCATGGAGTTACAAAAGAAATAAAATGGGTGGCAAGGATGGTGAACTCTAAAGAAACACCATTATATGAGCTGAGTTATCGTGTGAACACAGAGATTAATAAATCTGACTTTGGCATTACCAAAGGACTGCCGTTTATATCTGATAAGATTACGTTGAATATAGAGATACAAGCTCTAAGGCCGCAGGGATAATCTTATATTAACAGGGACATAGGGCATATAGTACAAGAATCAAAAAAGCCGCTATAAAGCGGATTTGAACCGAATGGCGACCCCTACGGGATTCGAACCCGTGTTGCCGCCGTGAAAGGGCGGTGTCCTAGGCCTCTAGACGAAGGGGTCATCTTTCGGTGAGCAAGTAATTACCGATTTCAGGGACCCTTGGCAAGCACCTTTTTCATATAAAGTTCGTTTTTTTCATTTTTCTTTAAAAAATTCCAAAAATGATTAATTTTGGATTTAAATTCAGCAAGATAGATGCAGATGAATACAATCAATTAGCTGAATTTACCCCTGCCCTCTTAGTAGAATATACGAATCGTTTCGGTTAACGTCAGTAAATTGGATAAAGAATATTGGAGCGAGAGATTCGTATCGTCTTAGAATCAAAAAAGCCGCTATAAAGCGGATTTGAACCGAATGGCGACCCCTACGGGATTGCAACAATAGCCATATTTCTCAACAAAATCAACGAACCGGACGGGACACACTACGCCTTTTCGGTCGTATAGAGAACAATGGCTTACCCACCGGAACGGGACACAATCCAGACAATCAAATAAATAAAAACCCCGGCGCGAACGCACTCGCAACCGGGGATAAAGACGCTATGGAAAACAGCTGTCTACCCCCAAAAGATAGCCCAGAATGGGACGGGGCGCCAGCTATTATTTTGCTTCACTTTTGTGGGGTGGCGGCATGACTGATAAGCCTAAAAAACTTAACAGTCAGAAACGCTGGCGCATCCGTAACCCAAAAGCATATGCGGCCCATAAAGCCGTTTATTCAGCATTGCGTAACGGAAACCTGAAACGCCAGTCATGCGAATGTTGCGGCGATCCTAAAGCAGAAGCGCACCACCCCGATTATTCACGCCCGCTTAAAGTTAAGTGGCTTTGCCGAACGCATCATAAGTTTGAGCACGCCCGAAAGGGGGTGCAGTAATGGGGCGCGATAAGAGAAACGAACAGGGCCGTCCAGATCATTGGACCAAGATGATCCGTCCCACCATGCAAACGGATGCTTGGCGGTCTTTATCTACCACAGCTCAGGCCCTTTATCCTTGGTTGAAATTTGAATGGCATGGGCCGAAAAGCAACAACAACGGCAAATTACGCCTATCGGTAAGGCAAGCGGCTGAATGCCTAGGGTGTAACCGTAATACGGCAGCGCGTGCCTTCCTCGACTTGCAAGCGAAAGGATTCATTGTCCAGACTGAGGGGGCATGCTTAGGAACAGGTGGCGCGGCACAATCCCCAAGTTATGAGCTAACAGAGATTGCGCTTGTCGGTTCTAATGTCGGACGGCGTTTATATCTTAATTGGAAGAAGGGCCACGACTTCCCCGCTATAAAATCAGCAACAAATAACCCAAGCGGCACGAACGGCAAAACGGCAATTACCCCTGACAACGTTGTTAGTCTGAAAGGGGGTAAATCGTGATAGATAAAATTAAAACCCTGTCATCATTTTTAGGACGGCCCTGTCATCATTTTGGTGACGGTTATGCCTTACCCTGTCATCATTTTGGTGACGGCCTGTCATCATTTTTAAGCAGGATTAGCCCTTTTTCACCCCTACCCTGTCATCATTTTGGTGACATCCTTATATACCATACACCCATCAATAAAATTATAAATCCAATTGGTGCCATCTTAATTAGCTTGGCCATTGGGATAGTTTTGATTGGCTCACTTAATAACGCGATCTTGCTGCTTGCGCCTATTTGGGTTGCCTTGGCTGAAATGGTCCCAATGGCCCCTTATTGGAGAGCAGCAGGGACCGCTGAGGGGAGTTTTCAATTCCCTCTCCCGATAAAATACAAATCGGAAAATCAAAAAAAAGAAAAAAAAGATTGTCTGGCAGTCGGGACGAAATGTTTCCGCTTACTCCCAATAACAAAAATAAAAAAAAAGGGAGGCTTGGGAGTTAATGGCTAGATCGTCAAAAGAGGCTTTGGAAGCTCTTAGATTTTTACCGAGATTGATTATTCCAGAAGGGCGACTTGCTGGAAAACCTTTAAAATTGGCGACCTATCAAAAGGGTTTTATTCGCGGGGCTTTTGCCAAGGGTGTTGAAACTGGTTGTTTAAGCATTGGCAGGGGAAACGCTAAAACGGCCTTATCTGCGGGAGTGGCTTTAGGGCATTTAATGGGTGAGATTGCTTGCCAGCCTAAACGAGAGATTATTTTCGCAGCACGTAATAGGGACCAAGCAAAAACGGCTTTTGGCTTTCTTTTAGGCTTTATTGAAGGGCTTCCAGAAGAAGAACAAGAAACCTTTTCTATCCGTCGTGGTTCAAAATTGGAAGTTGAAACACAAGAAAAAGGCGGTGGCCTTGCTCGTGTTATTGCGGCAGATGGAAAATCTATTCTTGGCGGTGCGCCTACCCTTGCGATCTTGGACGAACGCGCAGCATGGGAACGGGACAAAGGGGACGCCCTTGAAAATGCAATCCTATCAGGTTTAGGCAAACGTGACGGGCGAGCGTTAATAATTTCAACATCCGCGCCAGATGATGCAAATACATTTTCTAGGTGGTTGGATGAACCGCCGCTGGGAACATTTGTTCAAGAACACCGCCCAGACCAAGGTTTACCGCCTGACGATCTTGAAAGTCTTTTGGTTGCAAATCCGGGGGCAAAGGAAGGAATTGGCCCTTCCCCTGATTGGTTGGTTGCACAAGCAAGGCGAGCGATTGCAAGAGGCGGTTCAGCATTATCCAGCTTTAGAAACTTAAACCGTAATGAGCGCGTTGCATCCGATGATAGATCGGTTCTGCTGACGGTTGATGAATGGCTTTCTTGCGAGGTTTCACCCGATGATCTTCCAGAGCGTTTTGGTCCGGTTGTTCTAGGTATTGATCTGGGGGGGTCGCGGTCAATGTCTGCGGCTTCTCTTTACTGGCCTGAAACTGGACGGCTGGAATGTGTTGGGGCTTTTCCGGCATCGCCAAGCCTTGCAGATCGCGGGCAAGCTGATGGTGTTGCCGGGCGTTATGTCGAAATGAAAGATCGCGGCGAACTGGTGACAATGGGCGCGGCTACTGTTCCCGTGTCCCGATTTATGGCTGACGTAGTTGAAAAGCTTGATGGACAAATACCCGCTTCAATCGTGGGTGATCGTTTCCGGCATGCTGAATTTTTGGAAGCCCTGCGGGATGCTGGCCTTGATCGAGTGCCTTTTATTTGGCGCGGGTTTGGATGGAAAGACGGCTCGGAAGATTGCGAACGACTACGGCGGGCAGTCTTTGAGGGGGAAGTAAAAACGATCCCTTCACTACTGCTTAGATCGGCTTTTTCGGACGCAATAACCCTAGTTGATCCGGCAGGAAATCACAAATTAGCGGCGGGCAGATCAAAGGGACGCATAGACCCGGTTGCGGCAACGGTTCTTGCTGTTTCGGAGGGCGCAAGAATGCGCCGTGCACCTAATCAATCGAAAGGACGGTTAGCATGGGGTTAAAAGAAATTGCATCAAGATTAATTAATAAACATGGGCAAACGGCGACGTTATTACGCCCAGGGGAAGATATTCCAGACGGCGGCGGCGGCACTATTCCGGGAGAGGATACAGAACACCCCGTTGCGCTGCTATCTGCGACATATGCGGTTGAGCTTCAATTAATAGCCGGCGGCTTTTTAGACGTAGGCGATCAACGGCTTTTAATGTCTGTGGATGGTCTGACCTTGGATCCAGCAACAACGGATCGCTTGAGAATAGACGGCGACTTATTCCGAATAATCAGAATTTCACCCCTAGCCCCTGCGGGAGAGGTCATTTTCTGGGAATTGCAGGTTCGTAATGACTAATAAGCGCAAGGAATACGCTCGATATTCTAGGGCCGTTACCCGTGGCCCGCGCTGGCGGTTTTTGCGTAGGCAAGCCCTTGATCGTGATGGTTGGGCTTGTGTTCGTTGCGGGACACATATGCGCCTTGAATGCGATCACATCAAGCCAGTCCGTACACACCCAGAACTATCTTACACCTTTTCAAATTTACAAATCCTTTGCGGGCGTTGCCATGCAAAGAAAACCCGAATTGAGGTCGGGCACAGTGTCTTACCTCAAAAACGTCAAAAGTGGCGTGATCTGCTGCGAGATATGCAGCTTTAACCTGTTAAGAGACAAGGAAAAGTAACCATGCTTACATCAAAAAAATTAGAAATCAGACGTTCAGAAATTCGCGAAAACCTTTCGGAATTGGCAGGAATTGAAAAACCTTCCACAGATGAAATCCGCAAGATTGGCGAACTGGATACAGAATACAGAGCTAAAGAAACCCAGTACCGCGCGGCGTTAATTTCAGAAGAAGAAGAACGCAAAAAAGCGGGTGCGGAAATTGAATCTCGCCAAGAAACTGAATGGCGAAATATGGTTGATGATTTTGAATTACGCCAAGTTGTTATGTCTCTTGACGAAGGCAGCGCAATAAACGGCGCAACAAAAGAAATTATCGACGAAATGCGGGCATCAGGTGGTTATCAGGGTATGCCCGTTCCTTATGCGGTACTTGAGACAAGAGCGGGCGAAACAGTTGCAAGCGATCAAATTAACCCTAAAGCTATCAGACCAACCATTGACAGAATTTTTCCTAATTCCGTAGCGGCGAGACTTGGCATTCAACGGATCGGCATTGCGCGCGGTGATTTGTCTTTTCCTGTTGCAACGGCGGGCGCGGTGTTTGGTTGGGCCGATGGTGAACTTGCTAATGTTGGCGCAGCGTCAAAATATGAAACATCAGAGCGCAGCTTGTCCCCTGATAATACAGGCGGCGCGCAGATGATCCTAAGCCGAAAATCGCTTAAACAATCCGGTGAAGGTCTGGAACAATCTGTTCGACGCGATTTAAATTCGGTAATTGGAACGGAGCTAGATCGTGTGGTTGTAAGTGGTACGGGCGCAGATGGGCAACCATTAGGAACTATTCCAGGTGCCGTAACTTATGGCATTGATTCAACGGCAATCGGCGCGGCGGCAACGTGGGCGGCGTTCCGTACTGAGGTTGTCGCATTTATGGAAGCCAATGCCATTTCATCGGCAAGCCAAGTTAATTTAGCCCTCACCCCTGCGATATGGTCTGATCTGGATGAAGCCCTTATTTCTGGAACGGCTGTTTCTGAATGGGACCGATTAACAAAGCACGTTGGAACGCCAGCGGTTAGCAACGTTATCCCTGCGGCGTCTGCAATCATGGCGGCGAACGTTCAAGGGATTGCCCCCGGATATCTTGGGCTTTATGGCGGCGTTGATCTTATCCGTGATCCGTACACAAAAGCGGCGCAAGGTTCACTCGTGCTTACTGGCCTTGTAACGGCAGATTATACCGTTCCTCGTGGTCTGCAAACACGTATTCTAACAGGGCTTACAGCGTAATGCTTTGGAGCGGATATAGTGGCGGGCTTGAGGTCCGCACCTCTGAGGGCGGGTTAACCGTCCTTAGGGGCCGTTTCCCTTATGCCGTCCCTACCGTTTTAAGTGATGGTAAGGAAAAGCGAAGGGAAGTTTTTGAGGCAAGAGCTTTTGGGGCATCGGTTGCCAGTGGCGGTGACGTTCATTTACTGGTTCATCACGACATGAACAAGCCGTTGGCTTCTCGCGGAGCTGGTTCACTGGAATTTGACGACACAGACGACGCTTTGACGTTTGAGGCCAGAATATCCCCTGAAATGGATAAAGTTGGATATGTCCGGGATTTTCTAGGCACATTAGCGGCGGGGCTTGTTGGTGGTATCTCCCCCGGCTTTCGTGTCCCACAAGGCGGCGACATGGTGAAGCGTTCAGGTGATGGTCTTTTGCGTGTTGTGAAATCTGCGGATCTTATTGAGATAAGCGCAGTAACAAAGCCAGCTTATCCGGCGGCCCAGATCGAGGCCCGAAACTGGGAGCCAGATTATACCCCTGACCAAAGCAAAATTGCGTCGGTTATTAATCGTTGGAGGCTTTAAAAATGGTTGACCTGCTGAGAGAAGACGAAGAAACGCCCGCGACCTATCCAGATTTACCGCCGGGCATCACTCCCCTACCCGCATCATTGGATGAAGTTGTTATTTGGGAGCGGATCGAGGCTTACACCCGTATGCGCTATACTGAACGCGCGGTTGTTTGGGTTATTGAAACGGAAACTAATGAACGGTGGACGCCGCCACTTTTCCCTATCGTGTCCTTTGATGCTGAGATTTGGCAGGGCGGGGAATGGAACCCTATCACCATTAAAAACGGTCCCGTAGGCCTTAGCTTACCCCATGACGGGATATTCAAGATAACTGCACAAGTTGGCGCAGGCGATCCCCCTAAGGCCGTTCACGAAGCCTTTAAGCGTCTTTATGAATACATGAATGAAAGCTCGGATATGGTTGGCGTGTCCAGTTATAGCGTGAATATGGGCGGGGCTATCCAAGAAAGCTATCAACGTAGCGCGGCCCATGCGGCACGTTCAATTCAACTGAGCGGTGCGGCTGACCTACTGCGACCTTACAAGAGGTGTAAATAAATGTGGCCTTTTAAGAAAAAGAATGAAAAGCGTGCGGCGTCCAGTTCTGGATATACCGCGCAGATGATCCAAGCGAGAACGGATTATATCACGGGAACGACGGGACGCGCAGAATTGACTGCGACGGTGCAAGGCGCGGTCCTCTTATGGGAAAATGGCCTTTCGGTTGCTGACGTTGAAGGAACAAACCTTTTGACTAGGCGAGCGTTGGCAATTGCGGGGCGTATGTTATCCCTGCGGGGTGAATCCCTTTTTTATATTACTGATACCGCCTTAATCCCGGCATCGGATTGGGATTTATCCACTAGGCATTCAAAACCTACGGCCTACCGCTTGACCTTGCCTGAAATTGGCGGCGGGCAAACAATAACGGCATTAGCGGATGAAGTTTTGCATTTTCGGATTGGTTCTGATGCAATCCAGCCTTGGCATGGTACGGCACCATTGAGGCGATCCAGTCTTTCGGCTGGTCTGCTTGATATTATCGAGAACGCACTTGTTGAGGTTTACGGGGATGCCCCCCTTGGTTCGTCAATCGTTCCAATGCCTGAAACACCAGAAACAGACCTTGCGGATATTGCGCGTGGTTTCCGTGGTTCTCGCGGGCGCGTGCTCGTGCGAGAGTCCGTTCAGGTTCAAGCTGCAGGTGGCCCTGCACCCGCGCAAGATTGGCGGGCAAACGATCTAACGCCTGATCTTTCTAAGGCAATGCTTGATAAAACACTGGATCAAGCCCGCGACCAGATCAATGCGGCTTTTGGCATTTTGCCCGGACTAAATAATAAATCCACCACAGGCCCCATGATAAGGGAAGCACAACGGCACCTTGCACAATGGACCTTGCAACCAATAGCCAAAATCATGGCTGAGGAAGCAACCGAAAAACTAGGCTCACTAGTTACGATGGACATTCTTGTTCCCTTACAGGCGTTTGATATTGGTGGGCGAGCAAGGGCGGTATCTGGAATTGTGAACGCCTTGTCACAAGCTAAAGAAGCCGAAATAGACCCAGAACAAGCATTGAAATTAGTGGGATTAGGGGAGCAAAACCAATGACTGAAAAAGTGGATATTGTTGGGCTGACCCGTGTTTCAAAGCCACAACCGAACAAGGGCGGCTCTATTGTTCTTGCTTTTTTTGATTGCCAAGCAAGGGGCTTTGAATTGCGTGGGTGCGCCTTGGCACGAACAAGCAAAGGCGGTCTGGTTGCATGGCCCCCTAATCTCGAAAACACGGATAAAAGGCGATCAATTCTTATTATTGATGACGCTGTACGCCACGGCATGATGATGCACGCAAGGGAAGCATATCGAATGCTTGGCGGTGCTGATGCTGACGTTATAGGCGGTTCTATCCCGGCACCACCAATTATTTAATAACACTACGACCCCGGCGCATGGTTGGCCCTGCACCGATTTATAAAAACTAAACAAGAGGAAATTAAGAAAATGACAAATACTATAAACTTTAAAAAAGACACAGTTAAAGAAATGTCTGTCATGGCCTTGTTATGGACCGCTTGGCAAAAGTGGGACAATAAAGCAGTTACCTACGGTGAGAAAGATATTCCTAATAGCTGGTTTCAAGAAGGTAAAGGAATAGAACGTAGTATTATAGAAAGCACGCCAGAAACTGCCGAGGATATGCTTATTAAGGTGAAGTTACTTAGGGAATTCGTACATTTTGAATGTAGCGAGCCAGCCTGTAATTTAGTTGATAGCTTAATTGATTATCTAGAAAATCAATAAGAGGGAATTTAAAAAATGATAGATACAAAAATCGCAATAAAAGACGCAACCGCAACTATTCACAAGCTCCACTTTCCTGAGAAACAAGCTAGAAATCCTTTAGTAGATTCACAACTAGAGCTGAAAATTAAGAGCACAATGCGTGAGTTTGTTCTATTCCTAAAGCTTATTGACGGCCTATCAGCGTCTGAGAAGAAAGGCGCTTATCTAGCTATTGATTTTATCTCTGATTACGCTGTGAGCCAAAATGCGATCAAATTAACGAAAGGGTTCCTTTCAGAGCATAAATCTGAAAATGGGGCCGCGAGTTTTTTTTGTGAACCTTCAGCTCGATCACCAAATAATACTTAACCGCTGTTAAGTCGATTAATTACAGCCAGAACAAGGGCATCGTTCTGGCTGTTTTTTATGAGGTGAATCATCTATTTTTGTTATTTGTGTTTTACGCATTATGAATTGACATATATTTATTTGCGTTTTATACATATAGAATGAAATCAAAAGAATTTAACACATCCGTATCTCGAATCTTCGGCATTCCTGAGAAGACGATCACAGTTTATACGCGCTTACTTAAAGAAGCGGGTCTTCTTACATCGGGCCGAGGCGGTCGCGCTGCGCCAGACATGACGCCGCTAGATGCCGCACGAATGACTATTGCCTTGCTAACCTGTTCAGGGCCAAGTCAAGCCGTGGAGCGCGTAAAACAATTTGGGCCAATTCCCTTTCTGCCTAATCTATCTGACTTTGAACATATCACCCAAGCCCAATTTGATGAAAGGTATGAAGGTGAAACCTTGGAGGAGGTTCTAGCTTTTATTTTTGATCGAGCTAACGACATTGGCCCAGATTGCAAAGATTGGTTTATTCATAACGCATTTTCCTTGGAAATGTCTGATTTTAGTTTATCGGCAGAATTGCAGATAAAATTGGGGGAACAAAGAGATATAAAGTTCAAAACAGCGGTATTTATGGGAGATATTAAATTCCCTCTTCCCCCGCCTTCTTCCGTTATTCACACAAGTAGAGCGATTTCCCTTGATACTCTTTATCAACTAAGCCTTGATTTAGCAGGTGGCGAGGAATAATGCCAAGCCCCCGGTCCCCTTCAATGCCAACGCCGCGCCAGATTAAGGAAGCCTTTAAGGCTGCTTGTGATCTATGTCCTAGCGCGCGCATTAAAGTTATCGGACCTGGTGGCGTTGAATTTGAATATCCTGATAAACCATCTTCAAGTGATAAGTGGAAAGACAAGCCTTTTTCGGGTGACGCATCATGAAGAAACTCCCCTACTTACGTTCGAAGCAACGCCGGGGAAGATGGTTTCATACTTACCGCCGAGGCGATATAGAGCGTTCTTTAAATGTTCACGGATTACACCCCGATGACCCGCGGGTTATGGCAGCATGGGCGGCAGAACATGCCCGTTGGCAGGATATGCCCCCAAATACTGAAACGCCGCAAGCTGGCTCTTTTGCTTGGGCGCTTGATATATATACATCCAATAACGAAGGCTGGGCCAAATATTCGGACGGCACGAAAGAATCTAGATCGGCTATCTTCAAGCGATATAGACAGACGCAAGGTTTACGCCCGCTCGATACAATCACAAGCGAGGCCATAGAACGGGCTTTATATTCTAAAGGCGGTCATGCTGCTGTAAATGAATACAAGGCATTGAAACCCGTATTTGAGCATATGCGGCGATTGGGGTTTATTAAGAAAAATCCATTATCAAACATCGAATTAGATAGACCTAAAACAGTAGGTTTCCCCGTTGCTGATGCTGACGATATCGAGGCTTTTCAAAAACGCTGGTCCGTTGGGACAAAAGAACGATTGATATTTGATCTGGGGTTATACACCGGGGCGGCAAGATCAGATTTAGTTAAATTAAGCCGAAAGAATATCAATGACGGCCTTATGACTTATGAGCGGCAGAAAAGTAAAGTTAAAGCCAGCGTGCTTATGTCAGTTGAGCTAAGAGCGGTAATAGAGCGAACACCTGATATTGCCCCTGCCTTCATACTGACTGACTTAGGAACGCCGTTTAAAGCTGAAAGCCTTGGTAATAGATTCAGTAAAGCAGCGCGGGCGGCGGGCATAAAATCCAGATTACACGGATTGCGAAAAGCCTTTTGTATTTACTGGGCCGAGAATGGATCAACAACGCATCAAATCGCAGCTATGGCAGGGCATATGAGTCTTGCGGAAGTGGAAAGATATACACGCGCGGCAGATCGAAACCGCATAGTAAAATTATTGGCGGCTGGGAAATCCTAAAACGGGACACACCTACCACAAAACGGGACACACTCGAATAAGTAGCTGAAAATAAAGGAGTTTTTTTATGGAAAATACGAAATGGCGACCCCTACGGGATTCGAACCCGTGTTGCCGCCGTGAAAGGGCGGTGTCCTAGGCCTCTAGACGAAGGGGTCATCTTTCGGTGAGCAAGGATTTACCGATTTCAGAGACCCTTGGCAAGTAGGTATTTTCGATTCTGTAATTTTTTTTTAAATTAGCGGTCGATTACTGATAGGCCAGCTTGATTTCGTTGGTTTTTTGCGCAACGGGCACGCCCCCGATTTCTTTGATCAGCTTTTCTTTCATCGCGGCCCCAAAATCTTCATAGGTGGTTGCCGTTTGAACAAAGGCCCCTGTGCCACCAATTACAAACTTTTCGTAGTATCGATCAATGAAGGGATCTTCATTGTTAATGGTTAAACCGTTAATCACAATACCCTGTGTGGTGGATTGATTACGAACAAGTTCTGGTGGTGCGCCTTGATTGGATCGTCCGTCACCGGAAATATCGATAACTTTGCGCGCACCAATGAAGGGATTAATTTCCATTTGACGGGTCGAATAGGTAATAGCCCCACCAATAGAGGTCCCACCCCCAAAAATATATCTGGGTGTTTCATCAACGATGTCGGCAAATTCTGCGGCACTTTGTTCATCGCGAATCAAGAACCAATCGACAGCAACTTTTTGCAGAAGGTTATTCGCCCATTGGATCACAGCAACGGCTACGCCATGATCCCCGGCAACGGCAATGGCTTGCACGACAGAGGGATCGCGAAAGGCCTGCGCAATTCCCCGCATCTGAAGATCAAATTCCTGAGCGGAAACACTTGTAGAGGCATCAACTGCCAGAACGAGTTCTAAATCAACTTGAACGGCTTCTTGCCCAAAGGCTTTCTTTTCTGGGAAAGGGGCTGATGTGAGGAAAACAGTTAAAAAAAAGGCAGAAACTATTCTGCCTAAGGAATGAAAACAATTAAAAGAATAGCGTTTGTTAGAAAGAAACGATTGCTTCATTCGGTTATCTTACCCGTTTATTGGTGCGGCGTCTTCTATAATTAATTGTACACCATCTGGTCCTGACCAGGTATCACGTTTTAGTTTCCCGCAGACATGGATGGGCATACCCCCTGTATTCAAAAGCAGTTGTCCCAATTCATTATCAAGGGATCGAAAGGCTATCCCCTTGATGGTCCGCCCGTCAGAACCGCTTAGAATGCATCTGACGTGACTTTCACCAACGAGACCGGGGCGTAAAACACGGACGGAAGGTAATACGAACCTAGGCTGAGGGTTGCCAACGCCAAAGGGGCTGCATGAATCCAGTAAGTCGATAAGATCCGTGCTGGCTCCGCCAGGTTGAAGTGCCCCGTCTATACCGATGCTTGGTGTAAAAGAAACTTCAGACAACGCTTTAGAGAGGCGTTCTGATAAGAAGGCACACAGTTCTGTATAGTTTTCTTTGTGAACGGTCAGGCCTGCTGCCATGGCATGTCCCCCGCCATTTTCGAGCAAGCCTGCCTGACGTGCAGCAATGACGGCAGCGCCAAGGTCGACGCCGGGGACAGAACGGCCTGATCCTTTGCCAATCCCCTTTTCATCAAAGGCGATGACAAGGGACGGCATATTATAGCGATCTTTAAGTCGGCTAGCGACAATACCTATAACACCGGGGTGCCACCCCTCACCGGACGCAATGGCAATGCCTTTTAGTTCCGTTTCATCCCCAACGGTACCCAGTGCTTGGTCGAGGACGTCTGTTTCAATTGTTTTGCGTTCTGAATTATATTCTTCCAGCTGTGATGCTATTTTTAGTGCTTCGTCAGGATTTTCTGTCGAAAGTAATTTCGCGCCGAGCCAAGATTGTCCAACACGTCCACCTGCATTAACACGAGGACCTAAGGTGTAACCTAAATGTCCGCTGTCAGGTTTTTCAGAAAGTTTGGCCACATCTGATAGTGCAACAATACCGGGGTTATGTCGTTTGGCCAGAACCTTGACGCCCTGACTGACGTAGGCTCTGTTTAGCCCTGATAGCGGAACAACATCACAGACTGTTCCCAAAGCAACGAGGTCTAGAAGCGACATAAGATTGGGCTCTCTTATATTGTGTTCACTGAGCCATCCTGATTCTCTCAGGCGTCGGTTTAGAGCAACAAGAACCAAAAAAACCACGCCCACCGCAGCAAGAGATCCGTATTCGCGAGTTTCATCCTGTCGGTTCGGGTTCACAACGGCAACCGCGGGTGGTAACAACGCTTCAGCCTCGTGATGGTCAATGATTAAGACATCGAGACCGGCTTGCTCTGCACCTTCAAGAGCTTCAAAAGCCGATGTGCCACAATCCACTGTAATGACGAGAGAGCATCCTTGCTTCTGCAAATTTAACAATGCTGGAAGATTGGGGCCGTAACCTTCACTTACTCTATCTGGAATATGTACGGCAATTTCAACGCCTATTGCATTAAAGTAACGTATTAGAAGAGCAGAGGAAGTTGCTCCATCTACATCATAATCTCCAAAAACAGCTATCTTTTCTTTTTGTTCCAGAGCCTTGAGAAGTCGTGCTGTTGTGTCATCCATTCCCTTTAAAACAGATGGGTCTGGTAACCAGTCTTTAAGGGTTGGTTTCAAAAAGGCTTCGGCTGTATCCAAAGTGACGCCACGGGCGGCCAGTAATCGGCCTATAATTTCGGGTAAACCTAGACGTTGACTGAGAGCAAGAGCCGAACGGTGGTCTTTTAAACGCTCTTCCCAACGCTTGCCTGTGATAGAGCTTTCGATACCCAGAAAAGTATCACGTTCTTTGCCCTGCATAATAATGAACCGACCAATTAAAAGTGTTTAAGGAAATATATACAGCCTACGTACTTAGCCTACCGAGCTTCCCATAAAAAACAAGAGGCGCCCAGTGCGGCGCCTCTTTTATTTCTGCTTATCTGATAAAGGTTTTAAACACCCAGATTGTCATACCATGTTTTACGGTAGAAGTTGTGAGTAGCATCAACCACGCGAGATGTTCCCGTTTTGGAACGCATCACGATAGACTGTGTCGTTGCACCGCCTTGATAACGACGTACGCCGCGAAGCAAGCTACCGTCTGTTACGCCTGTTGCAACAAACATGACATCACCTTTGGCAAGCTCGTTGATCTCGTATTTACGGTCGAGATCTTCAATGCCCCAACGACGTGCACGGGCGACTTCATCATCATTTCTAAAGAGCAAACGGCCTTGGAACTGACCGCCAGTACAACGAAGAGCCGCAGCAGCTAGAACGCCTTCAGGTGCGCCGCCTGCCCCCATGAACAGATCAACACCGCTATCAAAACGGCTGGTTGCCAAGGCACCGGCGACATCGCCGTCACCAATAAGAACAATACGGGCACCGCATTCGCGAACCTGTGCGATTTTCTCTTCGTGACGTGGGCGATCCATAATGCAGACAACCAGATCACTAATGTCAGTTTTCTTTGCTTTTGCAAGGCTGGACAAGTTATTTACAACTGTCTCGTCAAGATCAACTACGCCTTCTGGAAGTCCGGCACCAACGGCAATCTTATCCATATAGGTATCTGGTGCGTTCAAGAAGTTTCCTGATTCAGCCATGGCAATAACGCACATTGCGTTGGGGCCACCTTTGGCTGTCAGTGTTGTACCTTCCAAGGGATCCAACGCAATATCAATGCCTGGACCGCCCTTTCCGACTTTTTCACCGATATAAAGCATTGGCGCTTCATCACGTTCGCCTTCACCGATAACAACGGTTCCGTCAATCGCTAAGCCGTTTAAAGCGTCTCGCATAGCATTTACAGCGGCTTGATCAGCTGCTTTCTCGTCTCCACGCCCCATAAGGCGGGAAGAAGCCAGTGCGGCAGCTTCTGTGACACGTACGGTCTCTAGGGCCAGGTTGCGTTCCATATCTTTGTCCTCTGACTTTGGTACCGTTCAATAGTGAACGGTTATTGCTTTCAAATCGTTCTATTAAAGAGAGACGATCCGGATCATATTTGGTTTTTCTAGTACGCAATCGAGTTGCGAGATTTTTTCAAGAGATCGGCTCATTGCTGTTTCTACTGTTGCCTGTGTTGTAATCACAAGCGGAACTGACTTTCCGGGGTTGGATTCATGCTGAATGAGTGACTTAACAGAAATATCTTGGTCCTTAAGAATATTGGATATATCTGCGATTACGCCGGGACGATCTTCGACCTGTAAACGCAAGTAATAAGAACCTTCGCGTTTTTCTACGGGCTGGGCTATTGGCTTTTCAAGCGCGTTGGCCGGAACGCCGAAAGTTGGCAAAATAGTGCCGCGGGCAATATCTACGAGATCAGCAACAACAGCTGAAGCTGTTGGACCTCCGCCCGCCCCTGCACCCTCGAACATTGTTGTTCCAACGTGATTTCCGTTACAGACGATAGCATTCAAAACGCCTTCTACAGAGGCAATAGGTTGATCTTTGGCAACCATGCAAGGGTGAACACGTTGGTCGATGCCATGTTCTGTCTTACGGGCAATGCCAAGAAGTTTAATGCGGTATCCGAGCTCTTCTGCATTTACAATATCAAGTGCCGAAATATTTCTGATGCCCTCTATGTAAACAGCGTCAAAATCAACCTCAGTACCAAATGATACGGAACTTAAGAGTGATAGCTTATGTGCTGCATCAACACCATCGACATCAAAACTAGGATCTGCTTCGGCATAACCAAGTTCCTGAGCTTCAAAAAGCACTTCCTCAAAGTCGCGCCCTGTTTCGCGCATATTGGTGAGGATAAAGTTACACGTGCCATTGAGAATGCCATACACAAGGTCAAAGGAGTTGGCTGCGAGCCCTTCGCGAAGCCCTTTGATAACCGGAATTCCGCCAGCGACGGCAGCTTCGTAAGCCAAAGCAACGCCGGCTTTCTCAGCCAGTTTTGCTAGTTCAGTTCCGTGGTGTGCAAGCAGCGCCTTGTTCGCGGTAATAACATGACGCCCCTTGGCGATTGATACTTCCACGACTTCTTTTGCGATGCCCTCGGAACCGCCTATCAGTTCCATAAGAACGTCAGCGTCGCAGTTTTCGGCCATGTCCACTGCGTTATCATAGTAGGTCATGTCGCTCATATCAAAATCGCGATTTTTTCTGCTACGTGCTGATACGGCAACGATTGACATTTCTCGTCCCGTACGTTGGGCTAGGACGTTTAGATTATCCTGAATAAGTTTGACGGTTCCAGTACCAACGGTACCTAATCCGGCGATCGCAATCTTAAGGGGTTCACTCACGATTTATTTCCGCTTACTAATTTGTTCAAGAATACTGTCTTTTTTCTGCATCATAGCTTTTACATTTTTAACAGCCTGACGCGTCCGTTGTTCGTTTTCTACGAGTCCCAACCTGACAAAACCTTCGCCATACTCGCCAAAACCGACACCGGGGGCAACCGCTACATTAGCATGTTCCAATAATAACTTGGAAAATTCCATAGATCCCAAGTGAGCAAACTCTTTTGGTAAAGGTGCCCAGGCAAACATTGTCGCGGGGGGACTTGGTATATCCCACCCTGCTGCACTGAGGCCTTTTATCAAGACATCCCGGCGACCACGATAGCGGTCGCGCATTTCACTGATACATTCCTGTTGGCCATTGAGGGCAGACACTGCGGCGACCTGAACAGGCGTAAAGGCACCATAGTCAACATAGGATTTAACCCGGGTCAGTGCGGCAACAAGTTTTTTATTTCCTGAGCAGAATCCGACACGCCATCCTGCCATTGAGTATGTCTTGCTCATGGACAGGAATTCGACGGCAATATCTTTTGCGCCGGGAACCTGAAGAATTGATGGCGGCGGTGTATCGTTAAAATAAACCTCGGCATAAGCCAGATCAGAAATGATATAGATTTCGTGCTTACGGCAGAAATCCACGATCTCTGCATAAAAATCTAAATCCTTGACTTCGGCTGTTGGGTTTGATGGATAGTTCAGTATAATAGCCAAAGGTTTGGGAACGGAATGTCGAACAGCTATTTCCAACTGCTCCATGATATTCCCGCTCTGCGTCATCGGCATAGATCTGATGGCTGCGCCAGCAATGATAAATCCAAAAGCGTGGATCGGGTAACTAGGGTTTGGTGCCAAAATAATGTCACCCGGACTGGTGATCGCCTGTGCCAGATTGGCGAGGCCCTCTTTTGAACCTAGTGTTACGATAGTTTCTGTTTCGGGATCAATATCAACACCAAAGCGTCGATCATAATACGCTGATATTGCTTTTCTCAAACCGGGAATACCGCGAGATGTAGAATATCCGTGTACTCTGGGATTTTGAACAACATCGGTTAGTTTGTCGATAACGTGTTGTGGTGGAGGCTGATCTGGATTTCCCATACCAAAATCGATAATATCCCTTTTCGCCGCTCGTGCCGCTGCTTTCAATGCATTAACTTCAGCAAATACATAAGGCGGCAAGCGTTTTATACGGTGAAATTCCTGGTCCATACTCAACTCGAAATTGTTGGGTTATCTCTATTTAGCCAGAAAAAAGAGATATTCTTTTCTCTTCTGACCAAGGTGATTAGCCCCTATAAAAAAGGCCACGAAGCAGATAGCAGAATACCAGCTCCGTGACCAATGTTTTATGCGTTTTTATTTAGAGAAATTTATCAAAAATTTCTCAGGATAAGGTGCCTAGTTTACATATATTTCTACGCGTCTGTTCCCTGCTTCACCCGTTGGCATGAACTCGTGGAAAACAGGGTTACTGTCAGATCGTGCATCTGTAATGATTTGACGTACGGGAACACCAGAGTTTTGCAAGGCGCGCGTAACGGCTTCGGCACGACGACCAGAGATTTCATAGTTAACCTGTTGATGGCGCAATGCGTCTGTTAGCTGTGTTCTGGAGCTTGAATGTCCAAGAACTGTAATGGCTCCGCCGCGTTGTCCGTATAATGCAGCGACATCACGAATGACTTGAATATCCTGATTGTTTAGGTTTGATGAACCGTGTGAGAAGTAGATGACAGCAACAAGTTGTCCACCAGCTTGTGCGGCATAGGGTGATCCGTAAGCTGCTTGACCTGTATAACCCTGCTGTTGTGCGTAAGGTGAGCCCCAGCTTGGCGTGTTGTACTGTGGTCCAGTGTATTGATTTTGTGCGTATGCTGGTGCGCCGTTTGGAAATGCGGGCGGTAAAGCGGCCCCCTGAGATGATATAACAGTTGTTTGCGATGATGCACCGGGAACGGCTTGGGGTGATGCTGGCACTGTGTTTGGTACAACCGGAGCTGCAGCCTGTGGTGTCGTTTGTGCAACAGAGGGCGCTTGCGGTACAGCTGGTGGAGGTGCAGCAGGAACAAGTGTTGACCTAGCAGTTAATGGTTGATCACTATATTCCGCATTATTACGGTCCGCGACCAAACCTTCGGCTACCTGACTTCTATAATCGCCAGATGTCGTTTGAGGTGATTCGCCGGGTACACTTGAAAGATTCGGAAATCCTTCGGCGGGCACGACATTTTCGGCATTGGTGACCTGTGTCGGTTGCTCAGGTTCGTCACTATCAAACCAAGCGATAGGGTTCGCCCAATCAGGTGTTGAAGAACAGGCTGCAAGCATCAATGGAAGCACAATTGCTCCTACAATGCGACCTTTACCCCCAAAGCGGTATACACTACGTTTTCTCAACTCTGGCATATATTTGTCCTTGGCCATAACTAAAGACCGTTCCCCCATGCAAACGTCAAATAAATCGATACACATACATCAAAATTACAACTGAATAGATGTATTTAGCAACGAAATTGACCTCACTTGTTGTTCTTTGCGCTTCCAGCTGTAACAATGGGTGTATAACATTGAAAGAGCTACAAGGCGATATACTATTCTATAAAAAGACTAAACAGATCATAGGGAAAGCTGGATGGTCGATCAACACCCCGAGGGAATAAAGCTACCTGATCCCTCAGAAATTACTGAAACAATGACAGCAATTTCTGAAAAATCTCAGGCAATGATTGAACGCTTTTTAATGAAACAAAGCGTAAAAACTCTAGATAATGAGCCTGATCCCATGCGGATTGGCAAAGCATTCTGGGAATTGTCGCAACAATTCTGGTCGGATCCTGAAAAAGCGATCAAATTACAAACAGATCTTTGGCAAGGCTATAATTCTCTTTGGTTAGAAGCTTCGCAAAATTTCTTTAACCCGGATAATCAATCCGAGGAAAATAAACCAAAAACGGCGAAAGAATCGTCTTCTGCAAATCAAGAGCATAAAAAGAAAAAAGGTGACCGACGCTTCCAAGATGAAGCGTGGGAAGAAAATCCCTTTTTTAAATTTATAAAGCAATCATATCTTTTGACGGCAAATACGATTCATAGTTCTGTTAAGGATGTAGATGGCCTGAGCGAGACCGACGCACGTAAAGTCGATTTTTATACGAAACAGTTTTTGGATGCGCTTTCCCCGAGTAATTTCTTGATGACAAACCCCCAAATTTTGCGAGAAACAGCAGAATCAGGAGGCAAAAATTTACTACAAGGTTTGGAAAATCTAATTTCCGATCTGGAAAAAGGTCGTATTAAAATGACGGATGAAGATGCTTTTACCTTGGGTGAAAACATCGCAACATCAGAGGGCAGCGTTATCTATGAGAATGAGCTTATGCAGCTTATTCAATACGCCCCAACGACAGAGAAAGTTTATTCTCGCCCTCTTATGATCATCCCTCCCTGGATCAATAAATTCTACATTCTGGATCTCAAAGCTAAAAATTCTTTCGTCAAGTGGGCTGTGGAACAGGGCTTTACGGTTTTTATGATTTCCTGGGTGAACCCAGATGAGAGTTTGGCCGATTACTCTTTTGAAAATTACATGCTCCGCGGCCCCCTTGCCGCACTTGATGCCATTGAAACAGTAACGGGGACGAAAGAAGTAAACGCCATTGGGTATTGTTTAGGGGGGACTCTATTAGCTTCTACCTTGGCTTACATGGCGGAAAAGAAAGACAAACGTATCAAGAGTGGTACGTTCTTTGTCACAATGACGGACTTTGCCCAAGCGGGCGAGCTTAGAGTTTTCATTGATGAAGAACAGATGGAAGTTCTTCAGAAAAAAATGTCTGATCGAGGATATCTCGATGGGGCTGAAATGGGAACGACTTTTAATATGTTGCGGGCCAATGATCTTATCTGGTCTTTTGTCGTGAACAACTATTTGCGCGGTAAAACCCCCTTCCCCTTCGATTTGCTTTATTGGAACTCTGATACGACGAGAATGCCAGCCAAAATGCATTCTTTTTATCTCAGAAACATGTACTTAGATAATAAACTGGTAGAACCCGGTGGGGTCGTATTAGACGGTATACCCATTGATTTGGGTAAAATTAATGTTCCAAGCTTTATGATCTCTGCAAAAGAAGATCACATTGCTCCCTGGAAATCCACCTATGCCAATACGCGTCATTTTTCAGGCGAAAAAGAGTTTGTGCTTGCCGCGTCCGGGCATATTGCCGGCATTATTAATCCTCCTGCTGCTGAAAAGTATTCGCACTGGATTAATTCGGACACTCCCGATGATCCTGATAAGTGGTTTGAGGCTGCAAAAGAATACCCAGGATCATGGTGGCCTCATTGGGCACAATGGGCGCAGAAGAAAAGCGGAAAGCTTGTCCCTGCCCGAAATCCTGGTGAAGGAATGTCAAAAGATAAAGCAGCTTTAAAGATAATCGAACCAGCACCGGGGCGTTATGTAAAATCCCGATAAGCTAGATAAATATCTTTTCTAACGATTGTCTAAACTCTCAAACAAAACGTTGATTTAATAGCTGGTTGCTATTGTCAGCGTTTTGTCAGGCTCGGGTCTTATCTTAGGCCGATGTGCTGGCTTATATTATCTAAAATTCACTTTCCCCGACTAGTTGCGGCAATGAGCATTATTGCTGTGCAGGGGTGTGTCATTTCGACGGATCTTCCTGATTATAAAACGACGTTGCCAAAGGTCGCTGATCAGTGGTCTTCCCATGAAAAGTCTCATGTTAATAAAAACGCTGTCGTTGCGGTCTCTCAAACGTGGTTTACACCTGATTTTCATCAACAAGTCAGTAAATTTATTGTTGAGGGAATAAGTAACAATCCGGAACTAAAATCGGCCAGAGCACGCTTAGAACAACAAATTGCTCAGTATGACGTATCCGAATCAGCTCTATTCCCCAGCATAGATCTATCCGGTGATGCCAGCAGAACAAAAAGCTCGTCAAAAGGCCTGAATGGCGAACGCATTAAAAATTATGAGAATTCCTTTAAAGCCGAAGCAAGAATTTCGTGGGAAATAGATGTCTGGGGACGTTTAGAGGCCGAATCACAAGCCTCTTATAGTATCTTGTTACAGAGACAAAGCGATGTTGAATTTGCTGAGTTGTCAGTTGCGACGCGTATTGTGTTGCAATGGATTGAGCTTATTGCCTTGGAGCAACAGCTGGATATTGCGCGTCAGGAAAAGAGCAACTTGATTGAGGTCGTGGAACGGACACAGGACAGATATCAACAAGGAATTGGATCAATTCTAGATCTTCGTCTTGTGGAAACTGATCTTGCAAATGCAGATGCTACGTTAACATCAAAGGTTAATGAGAGATCACAGGCTATTAGAAAATTAGAGTTAATTCTTGGGAGATATCCTTCCGGGAAGATTAAAGGTGCGAAAGAATTTCCAAAAATTGTAACAGATTTCTCTGCTGGTATTCCGTCTGATTTATTGGTGAATCGCCCCGATCTTCTTATCGCTGAACAGAAAATTATCGCGGCGCATCACAATTTGAATGCGTCTGAGGCCAATCGATTGCCCAGATTGTCTCTTACACAAAGCACCAGTTATCAAAATAGAAAATTGAGTGACATTTTTGATCCCTACAGCCTTGTTGCCTCTATCGCAGGTAACATTATCCAGCCGATCTATGATGGAGGGCAACGTCGTGCAGTTATCGCGCAAAACAAGGCGATAAAAAATGAAACTATTGCAGAGTACGTGAACACTGCCTTGAAGGCTTTTGATGAGGTCGAAAATCATCTGGGAAATGAAATTTATCTCAAAAAACAAGAAGAAGAGTTAAGCCGTGCCGCTTTGATGGCTGAGCAAGGCCAAAACCTTTCACGCGAAAAATATTACAGCGGTTTGATTCCTATCCTGGATTTGTTGCAAGCACAGCAGAGGTTTTTTGTAAGCAAATCCCGACTTATTAATATTCAAAAACAACGACTTTTGTCCCGGGTGAATCTTTACCTGGCTCTTGGAGGGCGTAACACGCCGCTGCAAAAGAGCGTTCTATCTGATCCTGAACTGGCTGATCCTGAACTTGCTGACCCAGAGCTGGCAGAAGATAACAGGAATTTGTGATGACTTTCGATTTATCGTTTAAAAAAACAACGATTTTACTATTAAAACTAATTTTTCCCATTCTGATTTTGTCAGTATCAATATTCTTTACCGTTGTTGTAATTGAGGATGAACAACCGGTCGTTGCTGAGATATCCAAACAACCGGAATTACCAAAGTTATCAACTTACAATCTTGTTGAGAAACACCCGAATTTTAAGATTAAAACTCAAGGTGTTGTACATCCAAAATTTGAGACGATTTTAACAACACAGGTTTCTGGCATTATTACAAAAACAGCAACGGACCTTAAGGTTGGTGATCGTTTTGTGAAGGGAGATTTCCTCTTTCAAATTGATTCGCGCGATTATGAACTATCACTAGCGACAGCTAAGGCCAATGTGGCCAGCGCAAAACAGAAGCTGATCAAAGAACAAGCAGAATCAAAGCTCGCAAAATTAGAGTGGAAAAAATACGGTAAAGGATCTCCCTCCTCCCTAACTTTACGAGTACCCCAGTTAAACGAGGCAAGGGCCAATCTTGAGGCAGCAATATCAGAACAGAAAAAAGCATTATTAGCTCTTTCCAGGACGACAATTGTTGCGCCCTACGATGGCGCTATAAGAGAAAAGTTAGCCGCTGTTGGGCAGTATGTTTCTTCAGGGACGAATGTTGCCAAATTCTTTTCCGATCGCTTATTGGAAGTCAGGCTGCCTGTAACCCGACGTCAGCTGGATAGTCTTTCATTTTCTGAAGAGAGTATTCAAACAACAGCCATCGTTATAAGGGATCCTCAGCGAAAAGATAATCGTCTTTGGACTGGTCAAGTTATTGGAATAGAAAAAGAAATTCAAACGAAAACTAATCAGTATATGTTGATAGCCAATGTAAATTTTGAGGAAAGATTTTCTTTAGATCTATTACTATCCGGTACTTTTGTTTTTGCTGAAATACAGTCTGAAACAATATCGAATATGTATAGGATACCCGCGAGTGCCCTTTATCTGAGAAATAGTATTCTTGAAGTTGATCTGGATGATTTTGTTCGCCAACGAAAAATCAATATTCATCACAAAGATACGGGGTTAGTTTATTTTACGGCAGATATTAAACTTCCAACAAAAATTTTAACCCAGCCACCTGAAATTTTTGTCGAAGGCATGAAAATCAGAACTAATTCAAATGGTGCTGTTGGAAAAATAGATTCTATCAAAAATTTAGCTATCAATAACCATGCCCTTGATAGCAATAATAATCAGGTGATTTTGATCAATGAATAAAATACTTCATTGGTTTGTCAAAAACCCGGTTACCAGCAATTTATTAATGGCAGTTATATTATTGGGGGGGATCGTCGCCAGTTTTGATCTTAAAACCCAAATATTTCCGCCTACGAAGCTAAATGCCGTTGATATAACAATCGAATATAATGGTGCGACGCCTGAAATTATTACCCGAAACATTTCGATACCTGTCGAAAATGCGCTCAAGAATATAGAAGGTATAAAAAACCTATACTCTTTCGCTGTTGAGGACATCGGAACAACAACGATCTTTTTTTATTCTGATGTGGATATTGATGAAAAAGTCTCTGAAATTAAAAGGAAGATTGATGCTCTTGGCACGTTACCCAAAGGGATTGAGCGTCCCCAAATAACGGAAACCAAAGATAAAGATCGTATTCTGGATATTGCTATCCATGGAAACGTTGATTTGGAAACCCTGACCCGTATTGGTGAGTTGGTTAAAAATAAACTCATTAGCGAAACTCGTGCGAGTGACGTGAAGCTCTTTTCTGCGCCTAAACGTGAAATATCAATAGAAATACCTTCTGATGATTTAAGGCGAACTGGCCTCACCTTAAAAGATATTGCCAATGCGATCTCTGTGGCTTCTGTAAATGTACCTGCTGGTTCTATCGGACACGGTAGTAATCAAATATCTATACGAGGAAACGAAAGAGCTTATCACCCGAATGATTTTGAATACATTTCTGTTGTTAATAAAATAACAGGTGAAAAAATTATCTTGGGCGAAATCGCCGAAATAAAATTTAATCGTAAAGACGTAAATTTTGTTAGCCGCTTTAACGGAGAAAACGCATCAGGATTGGAAGTCTCTATTACCGAAGGGCAAGATCTTCTCGGTGTAAGGGATGAAATAGGGCGTAAAGTTAATGAGATCAAAAATAAGTTACCGCAAAATGTTGGTGTCACCATTTGGCTAGATGACAGCAAGGACATTGCTCAGCGTCTAACCATGTTACTCGACAATGCTCTGGTTGGTATGTGCTTGGTATTTGTGGTGCTGATCCTTTTTCTTAACCTTAAGCTCGCATTTTGGGTCTGCACAGGTATTATTATCTCTTTCACTGGGGGGATCTGGCTCCTCCCCGTGTTTGATATTTCTCTCAATCACCTGTCGACGTTTGCTTTTTTGTTGATCCTGGGTGTTGTTGTCGACGATGCGATTGTTGTTGGTGAAAGTGTTTACAACAGGCAACAGAAAAATGGCCCCGGCGCAAATTCAGCCTTTCTTGGCGTAAAAGATGTTTGGAAGCCTGTTTTTCTTGGTGTCCTCACGACGATTGCTGCCGCGGTTCCCGGTTTAATGTTCAAGAGTATTATCGGCAGTTTTCTTTTTGATATTTCTTTTATCATTGTTGCTGTCCTTTGTTTTTCACTCATAGAATCACTCCTGATCTTACCTTGCCATTTGGTTACACTTAAGCCCGGGAGTGACAGTCGGTTGAGCCACCTGATTAAAATGCCGCGCAGAAAGTTTCAAAAGGGATTGCGCGTGGTTATCCTTAAACTCTATCGACCTTTGGTGAAAAGAGCAGTTGTCTGGCGTTATTTTACCTTATCTATCTTCTTATCAATTGTGGTTCTGTCTGCAGGCTTAGTGGTATCGGGTAAAGTTCCGATGCAGCTTTTCCCCAATATGATCGAAGGACAAATTATCTCGTCGATCTATATGAACCGGGGGACGACAGCAGATGAAATGCACGACACAATGTTGCACCTTGAAAAATCTTTTGAGGCTGTACTTCCTGCAATAATATCCGATTTTGATGCTACGCATGAAGATGATGTTTCATTATCAACACTGATAAAAAACAGAGCATCATTTATCGCCGATAATGATATTTATATGTTGGTAGAACTTGATTCTGATGCCCTAAAAACAATCCCTGTACAAGAGATCGAAGCCAAGTGGCAAAAAGAACTTGGTGTTATTGCAAATGCAAAAAAGGTTAATTTTTCCTCAAGTGAAGATGGTGATGCCAATAGCATTTCGTTGAAAATTTTCGGGAAAAATTCTGAACAAATAGCATTACATGTTAAGGTGCTGAAACAAAAACTACTCGGAACCAACGGGGTATTTAATTTTACGGTTACGCAAGGAGTAGAACAAAAAGAGTTTCTCATTGATCTCCTGCCCGAGGGGATGCGTTTTGGGGCAAATGTAAGCAGTATCAGTAATCAACTCTCAGATGCTTTTTACGGTACACGTGTGGATCGACTCCCCGGGGTTATGGAAACCATGGACGTTAATTTACGTCTTCCGGAAAATGAACGCTTATACATCGAAAATATTGAAGACTTCCCTGTGAAAATTACGGATCAGGATGTCCTGGTTCCTTTTACAAGCGTCGCAAAGCTGAGAAATGCGAAAACACCGGGCTATATTGAGCGTATCAACGGGGAGCAAATAGCTACAATCAATGTCAACTTTGATGAAGACCAGTGGACACGCTTTGAATTGTTGAATGTGATTAACGATCTGTATCTGGCAGATATACGCAATGAATATCCAAATTTTAGCTACAAACTGGATGGTGACGCGGAAGAGGAAGATGAGTTCCTTTCAGAATCATTCAAGCTGTATGTTATTTTCTTTTTTGTCATCTATGCGATTTTGGCGATTGGAAGTAATTCTTATCTGCTGCCTTGTATTATTTTGACAGCAGTTCCATTTGGCTTGGTTGGTGCTATTTTAGGGCATAACGTCTTTGGTCTAGAGATTAATGCCTTTTCAGTCATGGGAGTACTTGCCGCAGCAGGTGTCGTAATAAACGATAACCTGGTTCTGATTGATCAGATTAATAAGCTGAAGCAAAGGGGCGTGAAGAGTTCGGTTGCTATCTTACATGGTAGTATTTCACGGTTTCGGCCAATCGTTCTGACATCGTTGACAACATTTTTGGGGTTGTTGCCAATTTTGTTCGAAACAAGTTATCAGGCTCAGTTTGTTATTCCGATGGCAATATCCTTGGCATTTGGCGTTATACTCGCAACCTTTGTTACTTTGTTATTAATCCCTTCTCTCTATGAAATAGGTCTTGATATCTCTCGAATTATCTCATTCTTTAGGAATGCAGTGAAAGGTGATAAACCAAGATCACCCATCCAAACCCAGATGTGCCAAACTCAACGTGAGAAAGTTAAGTCATGAAAGTGTTACTGGTCGAAGATGATCCGCAATTGGGGGCAACACTGGAAAGAGCACTACATCATGACGGAAGCGTTTGTGAATGGGTCAAGTCAGCCGAGGATGCCTCTCTTGCTCTCGAGGTCAGTGTTTTTGATCTTATCGTACTGGATTGGATGTTGCCAGATCAACAGGGTATCGATTTCCTGAAAGAAGCACGAAATAAAGGCATTACATTGCCTGTGCTTATGTTAACTGCGCGTACTGCAACATCGGAAAAAATAGAAGGCTTGGATAACGGTGCAGATGATTACCTGACAAAACCCTTTGATCTGGATGAACTATTTGCGCGACTTCGTTCTTTGGGACGACGTCGGGCAGTTCGCGCTTCCAGTATAATTACTGTAGGCCAATTAAGCTTGTGTCCGGATCGACACGAAGTCAAACTTGGTAATATTGAAATTCAATTATCAAAGACTGAGTTCATTATCCTGAAAAAATTAATGGAAAATGCTGGGCGTTATGTTTCCAAATCCCAGCTAGAAGAATACGCTTACACTTGGGATAATTGTGTGACACCCAATGCCATAGAAGCTCAGATTTCCAGATTAAGAAAACGGTTGGGATCAAATATAATTTCTACCCTTCGCGGTGTCGGGTATAAGGTTGAAAGTGTATGACGTTTTTTTCCGTTAAAACACGGCTCTATTATTACACTTTATCAATCACCTTACTTACTTGGGTACTGGTTTTTGCAACCGTTATCGTTGGTTTGAAGGGGCTTGTTGTAACTCTGACAGAAGATGAGCTTGAAGTCAGAAGTGAAATTTTAGCCAGCGCGCTACCCATAAGTTATTTTGATGAAAATGATCAGGCTCTAATTAATTGGCTAGAGCAAATTTCACAAAACCCACCAAGTTTTATTGATGCTGGAATTGCTTCCGATAGTAGCTATCAAATTTGGTATAATGGTGAAGTTATTATCAAATCCTATATAAGTCCCACGATGCCTGAACCAACCAAGGAAGGACCGAGTTCCTTTTTTGATCCAGAGCAGGATGATGAAATCGTTTGGTTGACCCATGCGACTAAAATTAAGGGGAAAAATGCCTGGGCGGTTGCGACGGAAGATATGGAGCTCGCCTTCGATGGGATTTTTCCTTTTGGCTTGGTTATCTTTATTTTTATTAGTGAATATTTTCCCTATGTTTTTGTCGTTCTCCCTCTGAGTTTTGTCTGTATTTTTTGGGGAATAAAAAAAGGTATTACACCGATTATTAACATATCGAGTAAAATTGAAGCCAGAGAAGGTAGAGATAGATCGATCATTAAATTCGATGAAAATCCGATAGAAATCAAAGCATTGGTTGATGAAATTAATTTATGTTATGGGGTTATTCGACGGAATGAAACTGAACTTAACACATCGCTTGAAAGTGAAAAAAAATTCACGGCAAATGCAGCGCATGAGCTATTAACACCCTTAGCCGCGATTAAATCAGAAGCACAACTAAGAGAACGCCAAACAAATGATCCCGTTCAAAAAGAGGGCCTTGTTGCTATTTCTTTACGGGTTGATCGCGCTACACATACCGTTGAACAGCTTGTCACTCTTGCACGACTTGACCCCAAGACAGCGCAAGAGAAATTGAAGGACGTTAATCTGTGTAAGATTATTCAAAATGTGTCTGCTGAGTTAGGCAATAAAATTAGCAAGAAAGAAATTGATTTTAGGGTTTTCCTTCCCGATCATTGTCATTTGAAAGGACTTGCATCAGCAATTGGGGTCTTGTGCCGTAACTTGATAGATAATGCTGTTAGATATTGTCCTGAAAATGGTGTGGTTTCTATCGAAGTGTTTTCTAATGACCTGCAACATACATTAAGAATTAAGAATACTGGGCGTCCGATACCTGAATACATGCGAGATTATATATTTGATCGATTTGTGCGCGGCGCAGGCGAAGAAGAAACTGGGTCAGGTCTTGGCATGTCTATTGTTAAACGTGTTGCTGAAATCCATAGTGCCGAAGTGCTACTAAGCGATCCGGAAGATATGACTGGCGTACAGGTGGAAGTAATCTTTCCCATCTAAGTGGTTGTTATCTTTTCAGTAGCTCTCACTTAATTTTTTATAATTCGCTGCGGAGTATCTTATTTCATCCAGCTCTGTAGGTTTTAAATCACGGAATTTTTTTGCCGGTGATCCGGACCAAAGCTCCCCTGTTGGTACGACCTTACCCGGGGTGACCAACGCCCCGGCTGCGACCATGGCATTTGTCTCCACAATAGCTTTGTCCATGACGACGGACCTCATGCCGATAAAGGCATCGTCTTCAACTTCACAGGCGTGTAAGAGGGCCATGTGGCCCACAGTAACTCCGTTGCCAATCCGGGTTGGAATACCGCCGCCTGTTTCCCTGTAATCACCACCTGTACGGTCGTGATTGACGTGTATGATTGTACCATCTTGTATATTGGTGTTCTCGCCTATGTTTATGGAATTTACATCACCACGCAAAACGCAATTGTACCAAATGGACGCACCTGCCCCGATTTCAACATCGCCAATGATAACCGCGTTTTCTGCGATAAATGCATCTTTTGAAATTCGTGGGGTTATTCCACGATAAGACTTTATGATACCAGACACGTTATGTTTCGCTTTCTATTCAGGTTTTTGGGCAAAATATTTTGTTAACAAAATTAAAAAAGTGCGATATAAAAAATTACTTTGTCCTATCTTTACCATTTTTAAATCACCTGGAAACCATATATAAGACCATGTGATTAAGTTTTGACCTTTGCTGGAGAGCAGAAAATATGCCTAAAGGCACCAAATGTTTCGCCACTTTTGCACTTGTTGCCGCTATTGGCATTAGTACGTTTTCGTTTTCGACACCAAGCTATGCGCAGTTCAACGAACCAAGATGGTATCAACAGCAAGTTTGTCTTGCAAAAGCTTATACCAAAGTTAATCAACTTCAAAAATCTGCGGCTCATAATGAAAGAGCAAGAAAATCCCGCTCTAAATTAAGTCGCGCAGGTGTTCCGGAATCTCATATTCGTGAACTGGCGAACAGAACTCTGAAAATGCTACAATTTGGTATTAATGGTAATAAAGAGGCTCGTGGCCCTCGCCTTTGCCAACAATGGTATCCGGTTGGATAAGAGCTAAAAATTATATTCGGAAAAACAAAAGGACGGTTTCCCGTCCTTTTTTATTGCCTTGAATTTGTCGGTACTCAAAGGTCAATGACCTCTATATGTCCATACCCCCTTAAAGGCCAGCGTCTTCTGCCAAGCCCAGCATCAAGTTAAGGTTCTGTACAGCAGCCCCTGATGCTCCTTTACCGAGGTTATCAAGCCTTGCTATTAAAAGCGCTTGGTCTGCCGCGTCATTTGCGAACACAAAGAGCTCAAGTTCGTTACTTCCATTTAAAGCATCGGGCCTTAGAAATGCCGCACGTTCCAGGTTTTCCGAATTGTTCAGGTTCTTGACCTTCACAAAGCGGCTGTCTTGATAATGTTCGGCGAGGTTTTCCTGTAACAAGGTGCCGCTTACGCCACTTTTCGTCTGGGCATAGTGTAGTGGAATTGAAACCAGCATTCCTTGGGCGTAGTCACCGACAGAGGGCATGAATAACGGCTTATGCGTTAAGCCATTGTGCTGCGTCATTTCGGGCACATGCTTGTGCTGCAATGAAAGCCCATAAGTACCAAAAGGCTCGGCTTGGCCGCCTTCGTGAATTTCGATAAGGGCTTTACCGCCCCCACTGTAACCGGAAACACCCTGTACGTTGATCAGAGTATCCTTGGATACAATGTTTCGTTCAATCAAAGGCCGCAACAACGCAATAGCACCGGTTGGGTAACAGCCCGGATTACTCACGCGTTTGGAATTGGCGATCTTTTCCCGATGACCTTCTGTCATTTCCGGGAAACCATAAGTCCAATCGGGGGCAATCCGATAAGCCGTTGAGGCATCGATAATGCGTACATCAGGATTTTCTACCAGAGACACAGCCTCTATCGCTGCTGCATCCGGCAGACACAGAATGACAAGATCTGCAGAATTTAAGAGCTCTTTTCTTGCTGCTGCGTCTTTACGCAATTCAGGTGCAATCGATAGTATTTCAAGGTCTTGACGATTTTCCAGGCGTTGACGGACCTGCAGGCCAGTCGTGCCAGCTTCGCCATCAATAAAAATTCTTTTGCCTGTCGACATTGGATTAACCTCAAAAAATAATAATACGTGCCCTATAACTACACATTATTTTTTGTATTTCAATACAGAAACTTAGATATTCGTATACATGCTAAGTAAGTGATCGAACACAACAGCTATGGGGGCGTTTGAGAATATTGATCAGCTAATTTTACGCGAGCTTATTAAGTCATAGCTAAAGCTGATTTCTTGTAAGCATATAATTGACCAAATAGCACTTCTACTTGGTCAATTATATCAGTTGTTATTTCAGCTCTAACCCTGCAGCGTTTCCGTTTTTACGGCCCAGAACGGTCGTTACAACATCACCTGTTGTCTGTTGGCGGGTTGAGATAAAGAAGTGTCGGTCACCCAAAGCATAAACAACAAAACAGTTTTCTGGTTGGGGTATTTCAAACAGGTAATTAAAACAGATCAGGTTGGTTCGTATCTGCCATGTACCCTGAACAAGTTGTGTGAAATCGTAATAGGCGATCCGGCCATCGCCAGAAAGAAACTCTACCCAGCGATTAGCGTTGGGGTCTTGTTCAGATTTTGTATGATCCACATATTTGCCGTACAGGGTATTTCCAGAAAAGGCCCCGACAATATCAGAGCCCATTAGCTGTGTTGCTCCGGCGGCGATGAGCTCTTGATCACTGTAGTAGGTTTTTGTGTCATCGACAGCTGGTGTTGTGATGCAACTCGCTAAAGAAAAAGAAAGCAGTAACAAAATCGCTTTGTAATTCATTTTCATATTCCTTATTGGCCTATATAGTCTTTAGACCTAATGTTCTTTTTTGAGAGCAAAGAAGCTGTGTTTTTTACATGCATATATTAAGCCAATAACCTGTTTAGCTTACTTTTAGAACAGAAGGAAGGTCGGCCTCAAAGGCTTTGATTTCCGCACGTAACCATCTGCGAAAAGTTTTTGCTGATTGCGAGGGTTCCCGTAATTCTGAATGTACTAGATAGTAACTAAAAGGAGATTGTTTCCAGTCAGTCATTGCAGGAACAAGATCTCCCGATACAAAATCATCTGCAATAAGAACCGATCGGCCCAACATTATCCCCTGCCCTTGTCGTGCTGCGCCAATCAAAAGGTGCGTATCACTAAAGGCAATACTATCACCTTCTATGCCAATGTTTCCGGTTGTCTGGTTCAGCCATCTTTCGAGAGAAAGTTTGATGCCTTCTGGTCCGCCAGAATCTTTTAAAAGCGTGTAATCAGAAAGATTTTTATCCCCAGACATTAAATCAGGATGACAGGCAGGGCCGATCATTTCGTCCATAAGTTTTTCTTCCACAACACCTTTATAGCTTCCCGGTCCATAGCGAATAGCCAGATCGATGTTTTCCCGTGCGAGGTCACTAAGGTAATCAGATGTCAGCAGTTCAAGTTGAATATCCGGATAAGCGTCCCTGAATTTTTTAATTCTCGGGAAAAGCCATTCGGCGGCGAATGACTGCAGGGTTGAAATACGGAGCTTCTTTTTATCCTGTCCCGTAAGGCTTGTCGTAAGATCGTCCAGGTTATCCAAAATAACTGTAAGCTGTTTTAGATACTCTTCCCCCTTTTCTGTCAGGGCAAAGCTGTTGGGGCCACGATCAAGAAGTTTGATACCTAGCCACTGTTCTAATCCTTTGATTTGCTGACTTACAGCGGACGCAGAAACGGACAGTTCAGCGGCAGCAAGGGAGACACTTCCTGCTCTGGCTGCGGCCTCGAAAGATTTGACTGCATTTAGCGGCGGTAATTTACGTTGCTTTAGCATTAGAAAAACTTATTCAGCCTAATATCTTCTTGTTTTACAGAAATTATATAGCAACCCATATTGAAAACAACGCCGCATACTGCTCTGTTATCATATAGCGAGCTAAAGCGGGAAAAATTATAATTTATTGTTTATGAAAGTTAAGAAAATGGCCTCGGCTTTTCGTTTGAATATTGGCGTCGCCCAAATGTCTTTGGCGATGTTCCTTTCCGGTTTTATTGGCTTGTTCGTTTTTGAATCCGGGCAGACCCCTTTTAATGTTGTTTTCTTCAGGTGTGTCTTCGGGGCAATCGGACTTGGTCTGTTTTGCTGGTGGAAAGGCTATTTTACCGCGGATGCCCTGAACAAAAAGAATATTACCCTTGCGCTTTTAAGCGGTTTTGCACTGGTTTGTAACTGGATCCTGCTTTTTACATCTTTCAAGCTGTCGCCGATCTCTATTAATACAGCTATTTATCATACGCAGCCTTTCTTTCTTGTTCTCTTTGGTGCGCTGTTTCTGGGCGAAGCGTTCAGCCTTCACAAGTTTGTGTGGCTTATTCTCGCTTTCCTCGGCCTAATTTTTGTTATTGAACTTGATGTCAATAGTTTTCAGGGCGATACGTCTATGATCGAAGGTGCCGGTTTTGCCTTGGGTGCGGCCATTCTTTATACAATTACAACAATCATCACCAAGCGGTTAACTGGCATGCGCCCACACCTGATTGCTTTTATTCAGGTCACCCTAGGTATTGTGATGTTGAGCCCTTTGGTTGACTTCTCAACGGCCCCCACACTAGCTGATACCAAAGTTTGGGGTTATCTACTCGCTCTTGGTCTGATTAATACCTGTTTCATGTACATCATTTTGTATTCGGCTTTCCAGAAACTTCAGACACCCGTGATTGCTGTTTTATCTTTTATCTATCCGGTGGTTGCTTTGGGTGTAGATTATGTTTTTTACGATCAAATGCTAAGCACTCTTCAGTTCACGGGTATTATGCTCATCCTGGTTAGTGCAGCCGCCGTCAATCTTGGCTGGAAAATCTTTCCGTCAGGGGTGAAAGTAAAAGAAAGCAGCTGATCAAGGAATTCTGTAACAAGAGATGTGCTGATCCCCTTCTCTTGTTACTTTCTTATTTGGCTTATCAGTGCTCTTTCAAAAAGTGATCTTGTACGGCAAACCAGTGCTTCACAAAATCGATAAATTTCCTGACCTTGATCGGTAGGTGTGTCTGATAGGGATAGACAATAAAAATAGGATGGAGTTTTGTTCGATAAGAAGGCAACAGGCGAACGAGTTGCCCTTGGGCGATTTCTTCCTCTGCCAGATAAGATGGTAACTTACCAATCCCACCACCGGATAAGATGGCTTTCTTGAGCATGGGAAAGTGATGAACACAGAGCTTTGCTTCTATGGAAACACGATGGGATTCTGCTTCATTTTGAAAATGCCATAATGTTGGCTCTAGCTTTCTCGCATTTAACAACAACTGGTGTATCAACAAATCCTGCGGTTTTGTGATAGCGGGTTTGTGTTCCAGATACTGAGGTGATGCACAGATATATTCTGTCCAGTTACCCAGTTTAATCGGCACTAGATTATCTTCCATCGTTGTTGTTGCACGAAAGGCAATGTCGATGTTTTCTGATTGCAAATCCCTAATTTTGTTATCGAGTTCCAGTTCAAACTTTACATCTGGATAAAGGGCATTAAACCCAAGCGTAATATCGCTTAAAAAAGCTTCCCCGAATGAAATGGGTGCAGACAAACGAATAGAGCCCGAGACTGTTCCCTTTATAGCTTCAAGATCCTTTTGGGCCTTCCTAACGCTTCCTGCGATTTCTTTGCAGTGATCGTAAAAGATACTTCCGGCTTCGGTCAGGTCTAGCTTACGGGTCGTTCTGAAAAGTAATTGCGCGTTGAAGTGTTTTTCCAGCCGGGAAACAAGCTGGCTGACATGGGCTTTCGAATAGCCAAGGCGCGTAGCAGCGCGGGTGAAGCTACCCTCTTCCACGACAATGGCAAAAACTGCCATGGCTTCTAAATGATGATTATTAGCATTCATATGAAAACAATATGTTCATAATTGTTGGTATTATCATTTTAAATAAAAACAATAAATTTACCAGCAGTGAATGATTTATTTCCGGAAATGATCCGGTTTTGTCCAGAAGTGATTTGATCTTATAAGGAGATTACCATGAAAATAATTTTAGTCGGCGCAAGTGGTACAATTGGCAAAGCGGTACACAAAGAACTGTCTGTTCGTCACGAAGTTATAACCGCAGGGCGTTCTACGGGGGATCTACGGATCGATATCACCGATAAAGAAACCATCAAAACTGCTTTTGCCTCTGTTGGAAATTTTGATGCGCTGGTTTCCACGACGGGCTCTGTTCATTTTGGTGAATTTATGGAAATGAACGAAGAAGAGTATATGGTCGGGATTAGAAACAAATTGATGGGCCAGGTTAATCTTGTCCTAATTGGACGTGATTACATTACACCCGAAGGTTCTTTCACCTTGAGTACCGGAATACTGAACCGCGATCCCATACGCTTGGGTAGTTCTGCGGCAATGGTCAATGGTGCGATCGATAGCTTCGTGAAGGCCGCTGCGATGGAAATGCCAAACAGGGTTCGTATTAACTCTGTCAGTCCAACGGTCATCACAGAGGCAATGGACAGCTACGGTCCTTATTTCAGAGGTTATGCCCCCGTTGATGCTGATCTGGCTGCGCTCGCCTACAGCAAGTCTGTGGAAGGTATACAGACAGGCCAGACCTATATTGTAGATTAGATGACACCTGTACTGACTGGTATTACTCTTGGTTATCAACGAGTATTACCCGTTAGAAGAATCTCTCTCTTTCTGAAAAATGCTGTGACCTAACAAAAAAACTTTAACGACTCATTACGTAAAAATATCGAACAGTTAAGCTTAACTATGGCGCATAGTGCTCCTTAGATGACTGGAGTATAGTTTCTGAATTAAGGAGTATTTTAAGCTTATGTCTATTATTATTGCGATGTGTACCTATGCCCTGACCATGTCGATTTCACCGGGGCCAGTGAATGTTATTACCATGACATCCGGCCTGAACCATGGGATTTACCGAACCATTCCTTTTGTCGCCGGGGCAACGATTGGTTTTACCCTCTTGCTCTTTGCCATTGGTTTGGGCGCGGCAGAGCTAACAATACTGTTTCCTCATACCATGCAAACAATAGGTTATGCTGGTGCGGTATTTATGTTGTATATGGCCTATAAAATAGTATTTTCGAAAGGTGCCATTTCTCTAGAAGAAGGCACAGAACCTGGTTTTTTTCAGGGTATGTTGCTCAATATTTTAAATCCTAAAGCCTGGATTGCCTCAATTTCAGGAGTAACAGCTTTCACAACAAAGGGTGATCCTTCTAGTCTTTTTCTGTTCTGTGCTTTGTATTTTGTAATCTGCTTTATTGGCGTGGGCGCCTGGGCTGTGGTTGGAAAACAGGCCAAGATTCTGGTTCAAACAGAAAAGCACCTGCGCCTGTTCAACATCTTTATGGGAACAGGCTTGGCCGCGGTCGCTCTCTATTTACTTTTGTTCTAAATTCTCAAGCCGAGAGCAGCAATGCGTTGCAAATAAATGCCGCCCTTTGGCTCTGTGCATATCTAGTGTATTTACGTTATAAAAATATACTTATCATGGCAGAAAACAGATCAGAGAATTGAATTACATTCTATCAATGTTCAATTCATAAACTGTTTCATAGTTTAATGCTTCTGTTTCAACAAAACCTATAGCTTGAATGACTGAGTTTGAAGCCAGATTTTGATTATGGATGACAGCTTTGAAGTGTCTTACGGACATGTTTTCTTTTAAGTGCTTTAACATCATTTCGGTTGCGTGTTTTGCAATACCTTGATGCCAATATGGGCTAAAGACAACGTAAGCTACTTCAGCTTGTCTTGTTTTCTTGTTCAGCGTTGCCTGTACATAACCCAAACATTTGTCGATTTGTTGATGTTTTATAATCCAGTTTAACCAAAGTTCGCTGTTGTCGGGGGAAATACCTTTTTCACGTCGTTTATAGGTACGGCGTAAATCCTCAAGACTTTTTGGCGGAGCATCATCCGTAAAGGTGTAAAGCTGGGGATCACATAAACCGGGATACATTACTTTTGCATGTGCAGCAGTAAGTGGCTCTAGCGTTATATCTGTATAATCCATCCAAAGAACTTACGATATACACTTGTATAATCCAACAAAAAGGACCGCCAAACTGGCAGCCCTTTTCGAATTTCTGAACTTCTACTCTTCGAAGCTTAACGCTTGGAGAACTGGAAGCTACGACGGGCTTTCGCCTTACCGTATTTCTTACGTTCAACAACACGGGCATCACGTGTAAGGAAGCCGCGTGCTTTAAGCGCAGGACGAAGGCCTGGCTCGAAGTAAGTAAGAGCTTTTGAGATACCGTGACGAACAGCACCAGCTTGACCAGAAAGACCACCGCCTTTTACTGTGCAAACCACGTCGAACTGACCAGTGCGCTCAACAGTCTCGAAAGGCTGTGCGATCATCATACGTAGAACTGGACGCGCAAAGTAAACTTCTTGCTCGCGACCGTTTACGGAGATTTTACCAGTACCTGGCTTGATCCATACGCGAGCAATGGCGTCTTTACGCTTACCAGTAGCATAAGCACGACCTTGTGCGTCTAGTTTTGGCTCGGCAACAACTGCGGTTGTATCTTCGACTGCAGGTGCTGCACCGCCAAGATCACTCAAAGAGTTGAGGGTTTCTTCAGCCATTGTTACTGGCTCCTCTTGTTCTTGGTGTTTTTAGAAGCAAAATCCAGAACTTCTGGCTGCTGAGCTTCATGATTGTGGTCAGGACCAACAACAACGCGAAGGTTGCGCATTTGCTGACGACCGAGAGGACCTTTAGGAACCATACGTTCGATAGCTTTTTGAACAACACGCTCAGGGAAGCGACCGTCCAGGATCTGACCAGCTGTACGTTCTTTGATACCGCCAGGGTGGCCAGTATGCCAGTAGTACTTTTTGTCAGCCAATTTGTTACCTGTAAGGGCGACTTTCTCGGCATTGATGATGATAACATTATCACCACAATCCATGTGTGGTGTGAATGTTACTTTGTTTTTACCGCGCAGGATATTTGCGACTTCGACAGCCAAGCGACCAAGAACAATGCCTTCAGCATCGATCACGAACCACTTTTTCTCGATATCTGCGGGTTTAGCAGAATAAGTTTTCATTTAACAGAGCCATTGCATACTGTTGTAATAAGGGGCAAGACACACCTTAGTGCTCTTGCGTTGGTGGGTTCTAATACAGTGTATAACAGCTGTCAAACAAAAACATTTCAGAAAAATTTTATTTTCCTAATAAAAACAACAAGTTAAAATTACGGTAATATAGTACCCCATAAATTTGAGCTTTTTTATCCTTAGAAGTAATAAATCTGTTGTCTGTATGAGAACTGCGCGTAAAGATGTGACTTCGTATATAATATTAAATATGGAGTATGTATGACCAAGACATCAGATGTCGTTATTGTCGGTGGAGGCATTATCGGAAGTGCCGCTGCTTACTTTCTGGCAAGTAATACGACATTTAATGGGAAGATTACCGTCATAGAAAAAGATAGCAGCTATCAAGGATCATCAACAACCTTGTCCGCAGCGTCAATTCGACAGCAATTTTCAACACCCGAAAATATCAATATATCCCTCTTTGGTATAGATTTCCTGCGTAACCTTTCTGAACATCTGGTATTAGACACAGGGCAACAGCCCACAAATGCGCTGGATATAGGCTTGCAAGAAAAGGGGTATTTGCTTCTCGCCAGTGATAAGGGGCAGGAAACACTTTATTATAACAATCAGATACAAAATGAACTCGGGGCTGATATCTCGCTTCTTACCCCTGCCCTCTTAAAAGAGCTGTTTCCCTGGATGAACTGTGATGATATTGCCCTAGGGTCTTTGGGGCTGTCGGGTGAAGGCTGGTTTGATGCCTATAGCCTGTTGCAATTGTTCAGGGCAAAAAACAAAGAGCTGGGCGTTATATATAAAGACGGTGAAGTTACAGGATTTGAAAAATCTGGTGATGAGATTATCGCTGCTGAATTGAAAACATCTGAAAGTGTTTCGGGGGAAAAAATTTCAGGCGAACATTTTATTAACGCTGCGGGGCCTATGGCATCACGGATTGCCGCTATGGCTGGAATTAGTATTCCCATTGAAAGCCGTAAACGCTGTGTCTTTGTCTTTAACTGTCGCGAAGAAATAGCTACCAGTCCGCTTGTCGTTGATACCAACGGGGTATATTTCAGGCCAGAGGGCGAGCATTTTATCTGTGGGACCTCTCCGCTGGATGGTCATGATCCCGAGTGTTTTGACTATCATGTGGATTACGATCTTTTTGATGAGCATATCTGGCCCACACTTGCCAATCGGGTCACGGCTTTTGAGTCAATTAAACAGATCAATGCATGGGCGGGACACTATGCATACAACCTGTTGGATCAAAACGTTGTACTGGGAACACATCCGAATGTTGGTAATCTTTACTTTGCCAACGGCTTTAGCGGGCATGGCCTGCAACAGGCACCGGCGGTCGGGCGTGCGTTATCAGAACTGATTATCTATAGAGAATACCGGAGTCTGGATCTGTCCATTTTTGGTATGGAAAGAATTATCAATAAGACCCCAGTTAAAGAGCTTAATGTGATATAGGTATTAACATTAATTAACCATGGTAAGGTATTGTTATTATTATAATATGTGGCAATACCTTTCCATGGGAATACTTTCTCCCCTCTTCTGTTCACATTCTTACCACTTTTTTGCCCCAACACGGCTTTGTTTTATTCCTTATATTGAAGTCATGGGAAACTTTAAAAGAATAAATCGCACAGATATGCGGGCTAAAATGTCTATGTCATCACATAAAGATATGAATGAAGATATTGATGTCGATCGTTTGGTTTGGGATGTCGAGTACAGAGAAATCGTCAAGCGACTTTTACAACCACAAGGCAATTCATCAATCTCATTAGGCGCTTAATCCCCACTCGTAAGACCTTTGGCCATCTTATCCTTTTGTGATAGAATTTCCATTATGCCAAAGAACAAAAAACAATCCCCAAAACCAAACTCCAAACAACTTAAGTGGCTTAAACGCGGCCTTGATCAAGCGGGTGGAAAACTGCCTCTTTTTGATGAACAGGGTCAACACTATGATGTCCGGTTGATACAAGCTTGTATTGATTACGGATGGGCTGAGCCATGGTTTAGTAATGCTCTGAAACCCGACTGGATTGTTTGCAAGCTGACGAAAAAAGGTAGAGATTTTTGCCACTCAGACTCTCGTTCATCTGCAAGAGCATCAGCTCCTTAAGTCTCTCTTTGCGTTGATTTCCTTAATTGACGCTTTCATGAAACCTCTGTGAAAAGTCAGACAATCATTGACTGTTTAGTCAAAGATGCTTAGGTTTTAGGCTCATTGTGCGGTGCACAATAAAGTGTTTTTTGGTATATTAGATTTAATGGACGATATTACAGCAAGGAAATAGTTATTCTTTCTGCTTTATCTTTTGGCCTGGTTCTCGTGTGAATAGAAGGTTTTATATAGTTTTTTGAACTGATAAAGCTGCTTTATTAATTAGGGGTAGATGACGTGTTATATACATACTTCGATATGCAAAGTGCTGCTTTGGGTCCAATGCGCGCTATGACGCAGCTCACAAAAACCTACTTCAATAACCCTCTGTTCCCTCTTTCCCAAACTTATATGGGGAAAATAATGGCCGCCGGTGCTGATGTGATCGAAGGTGTCATTCGCCATCGCGGGAAACCGGAATGGGGATTTCAAGCCTTATATCGCGAAGACGGCATTCATCCGATTGATCTTGCCAGAATTGATCACAGACCTTTCGGGGATCTCATCCGCTTTAAGTGTGATCTTGCAGAGTCTCCGAAAAAGATCCTGCTGGTTTCCCCTATGTCAGGACACTTTGCAACCCTGTTGCGTGGAACTGTTAAGACCCTTGTCGAGCATCATGAAGTTTATGTCACTGACTGGACGGATGTCAGTAAAGTTCCGGCGTCCGATGGCGATTTTGGGCTTGATGAATATATTGAATATCTGGTCGACTACATGAAATTGCTAGGCCCGGACCTACATGTGATTGCTGTATGTCAACCTGCGCCACTGGTTCTTGCTGCGGTTTCAATTTTGGCGGCAAATGATGATCCGGCACAACCAAGCACCATGACTCTAATGGGTGGGCCAGTTGATCCAGGTGCTGCTGAGACCGAAGTCACCAAGCTCGCGGATAGCAAATCTCTTTCATGGTTTAGGGATAACTTGACCGCAACTGTACCTCTTCAGTACGAAGGGTCTGGTCGACGCGTTTACCCAGGATTTCTTCAGTTGGCAGCGTTTATATCCATGAACTCTATGCGTCACGTGGATGCGCATATGCAGCATTTTAACAACCTTATCAAAGGTGACGGAGATTCAACAGAAAGTCATAACAAGTTTTATGATGAATATCTTTCGGTGATGGATGTTACGGCTGAATTTTACCTGGATACAATTCAACATATCTTTCAGGAAAGAAGCCTTCCCAAAGGTACGATGACATGGAAAGGTCAACCAGTTGACCCATCAAAAATAAAAAAGACCGCACTTCTTACTGTCGAAGGCGAACTAGACGATATTTCTGCGCCCGGACAAACCGAGGCTGCGCACGAGATGTGCTCTTCCCTTGCAAAAAGCAAACATAAAAATCACGTAGAACCCGGGGTTGGACATTATGGTATCTTTAATGGCCGAAAATGGCGCGAAAGCGTTTCTGTCGTGATTAATAACTTTATCGAAAAGCATCATCCCAAGTCATAATTGACATAACAATATCGTTAATAAGTCATAGAGTTAATTATCTTTTTATAAATATGTACTATTTAGGATTAAATGTAAGTTACATCTAACCTTTCTTGGTGCTCGCCCATGCCATTTTTACGTCATTCATATTTGCTTATTCTTGTTCTATGCTCTTCTTTGATCCTGAGTGGGTGTGAAAGTGTGTATGACGACACCAAAGGTTGGGGCGTTGATTTGTGGGACGATATAAAGAAGGGTTCTAAGCAGGCTGCAGACTCAACAAAAGAAGCGCTTGGGTCGCTCTCTGAAGATAATGACAGCGCAGAGGCCGTTAAAGAAGACAAAATTGAAATGTCTGCTCTTGATACTAATGATGTCGAAGAAGCAGATCAAAAGGGGCCGGTTATTACCCCTGCTCCTTTAAAAAACTCAGAAAAAATAGCACAACCGCCCGTTATCAAAGCTACGGGAAAATATGCTGTTCATTTATCTTCGAATAAAAGTAAAACCAGCGCTGAAAAAGAATGGGCCGAGTTGAAAAATGCCTTTCCCAAAGAAACTAACGGATTAAGCTTGCAACTGAAGCCCGTTAAAATCACAGGAAAAGGCACATTTTATCGTGTGTTAGGTGCCGCTTTCGGCGATCGGGCCGATGCGAATAAAGCTTGTGAAGCCTTTAAGCGCAAAAAACAGTACTGCGTACCCATTAAGTTATAAATAGTTTGTCGTCTAAGGCTCTTAAATGCCAAGGGTTGCTTTAAGTTGTGCAACTTTTTCTCTGGCACCTTTGACAACAAAGCCAATATCACTCCCATCCAGAACCATATCGTATCCGGATTTAAAAAGTGCTTCGGCATTTCTATTCGGTGTTGGAAGTGCGCCAAGTAGTTTTCCGGCTTCTTTTACGATTTGCTCGACCTTATATATAGCCTCTAGAACTGCAGGGTGATCTGTTTCCCCAGGATACCCCAAGTCAGCAGAAAGATCTGAAGGGCCAATAAAAATCATATCCACACCATCGGTGTTCGCGATTTCTATTGCATTTTCAACGCCTTCTGCGCTTTCTATTTGACAAATCAAAAGCACCTGATCGTTGAAATTTTTTAAATAACTTTGAGAATTAACACCGTAACCAGCAGCTCTGACAATGGTCGAGGCGACCCCTCTTTTTCCTTGTGGCGCATAATGAGCTGCCGCGACGGCGTATTCAGCTTCTTCTTTATTGGAAACAGACGGCACCATAACACCATCGGCCCCAGCATCAAGAACACGTTTTATCTTCGCACTGGAATTACTTGAAACTCTGACATAAGCTTTAGGACCATAAGCTTTGGCTGCTTGCATTTGGGTAATAGCATCCATTACTGAGCCGGGGCCATGCTCAAGATCAATCATTAAACAGTCGTTCCCTGCCTGCGCAATAATCTCGGTTGCAATCGGACTAAACATATCAATCCAGCATCCAAAAACGGGATGATGATCGCCAAGTTTATTTTTAAGCTGAGGACTTGCCATTTTTTATATCCATTGTTTGAAGAAAAATTCGCGCGCGTGATCGAGGGTTTATCAAATCGATTGTCTGATAAATATACGTTAAGCGAAGCGGTTACAGATGAAAAGTCTAATTGAGCGAAGGGCCAAAGTGAATAAGTAAGCAAGCCAGCCGAGGATGCATAGAAAAATGCATCCTCCTAGAACACTTTTTCAAGGTTCCAGATCACGACTTACTTGTTGCGTGATAAGCGGCTCGCTTTGGGAAGTGCGTCCAATCGCGCCCCGAGATTGAGCCTCGAGGCAGCGTACAGACCCCTTTTCCCAAAGCCAGTTATCAATGATTTCCGTTTTACTAGCGGATTAATACTGAGCGACTACAGGAATAGATATAGGTAATATTTGATCTATGTAAAGTCCCATGACATTTGACCCGATCGCATAAATGTAAGTATTGGAATAATTCAATTAATCCATACCTTCAGCTAGATCGGCTAGTTCTTCGATATCATTGATTTCGAGTTGACCGTTAGTTGGAATAGAAATAATTCCTTTTTTCTTTAAATTGGTCAGGGTTCTACTAACTGTTTCGGTTGTCAGGCCCAAATAATCACCAATATCAGAGCGCCCCATTGGCAGGGATATTACATCGCCTGTGCCAGTCTTACTTTTGGTCCGTTTTGAAAGGGTTAAAAGGAAGCTAGAGACTTTTTCAATGGCCGTTTTTCGACCAAGCAATAACATTTGATCTTGTGCAAGAACGAGCTCGTTAGAGAGCATGTTCAAGAGGCGGTTTTCCAGATTAGGAATTTCTTTTAACAGCGCTTCAAGCTTTGCTCGGGGAAATCTACAGAGTTTACAGTCTTCAAGCGCTTCAGCCGAATAGGCATAGCAATCGTTCATCGCAATACCAAGGAAGTCGCCAGGAAAAAGGAACCCTGTCATTTGCCGACGACCATCAGGAAGCAGTTTATAAAGCTTTATCGAACCAGCCGTTACATTAAACAAAAAGTCAGCGGGGTCCATTTCATTGATGATTGTGACACCTTTGCCAACTTCTACGGCTGTTGAAATGGATGATAGTTTTTTAAGATCGTCGCAAGAGAGTGCGTGGCAAAGGCTCATTCCAGCAACGTTACATTTTTCACATGGAGAGTTCACCAAAGGGTTGGATGAGGCCGTTTGGGCAAAGTGTGAGCCACTTCTCATTCGTTTATCATTCCTGACTAATTTTTTTATAGTACATTGATACTACGACAAGAGTACTAAAGAAACACGTAACAAATTAATTCAGTTTATTATTTCTGTGCGTCATATTGACCTACATCAAAGACTTATTTTTCTATCGTGACTTCAATAACCTTAACAAAGTCATATGTGGGTAGTAAAGCCGTGCAATTTGCCATTAAACCATTGAATCAATCTAACACTGTTCAGGTGTTGCCTTTAATTCAAACATTAAAAAGTGACATTACAACAGACCAATGGATGGATTATGTAAATAGCTTTATCGGCAGAGATAGCCGGGAATGTGGTATTATCACAGTGAAAAATACCGCTGGATATTATATGGGGATTCTTTGTTACAAAGTAGTCGAAGACGTTACGCATCAGATAGTTATGGATGTTACTAACTACGTTACTGCAGATATGCTTGGCCGCAACGATATATCTGAAACTCTTTTGGAATGGCTGGAAGATCAAGCTTCAGAACGTGGATGTCAGGCAATACATCTAACAATTGATATTCGAAATGAAATTATTCCTGAAAGTGGTTATACTAAGTCCATACCGAACCAACTAATCAACAAAGGGTATGTTTGTGACGCAGTCAGGCTTTGTAAAAAAATAACTGAAAAATTAATCACTCGACACTAATCGGTAAAACAAAATTTACGATTCTTTTTTGAGGGTGCGTCATCCCGTATCATTGACTTAGATCAATGCTCTTTTGTACTTGATTGGTAGATTACGGGGTACTATGGGGTGTTCTATCTCACAGTATTATCACGTTTTTTATGATAAAAGGCGACTTCAGGAATGACTCGGGAAACTACCGCAAAAGCAAAAATGCCCCTCGACGGGTGGGTAATAGCTGCGGCATTGGTGATTGGCACATTTTACGCCACACTAACAGCCGCGCGAACCGAAGACCCGGTAATGTCTGTACATGCATATATCTTTGCAGGTGCATTTTTACTTGGAATTTTTGGTATAATTAAGGCTTATTTTGACAAATCAGAGAGCCTTGCAACTCAATCAGTAGACGCTCCAATAGAATATGATCTTAAGGTCATTAAGGCTGGGGTGATCGCCTCTGTTTTCTGGGGGATTGCTGGTTTTTTAGCTGGTGATACAATTGCCTTTCAATTGGCGTATCCAGACTTAAACTTTGATACTTCTTATTTCAATTTTGGTCGATTGCGTCCTCTCCATACATCTGCGGTAATTTTTGCTTTTGGTGGTAACGTTCTTTTGGCGACATCTTTTTATGTTGTTCAAAGAACCTGTAAAGCTCGCCTTCCCGGTGTTTTCTCCTCATGGTTTGTATTTTGGGGATATCAGCTCTTTATTGTTGTTGCTGCAACCGGTTATTTAATGGGCGCAACGCAGGGTAAAGAATATGCGGAACCCGAATGGTATACAGATATTTGGCTGACGATTGTCTGGGTTGTTTATCTATTTGTTTTCCTTGGTACACTTTGGAAGCGCCGTGAACCGCATATATATGTGGCTAACTGGTTTTATCTGGCTTTCATCGTCACGATTGCCCTCTTACATATTGTCAACAACCTGACTGTTCCGGTTTCCTGGACCAGCTCTAAGAGCTATATTCTTTTTGCCGGGGTACAGGATGCGCTAACACAATGGTGGTATGGGCATAATGCTGTTGGCTTCTTCCTGACGGCTGGTTTCTTGGCGATTATGTATTATTTCGTCCCTAAAAGAGCTAATCGCCCGGTTTATTCCTATCGCCTTTCAATTGTTCACTTCTGGTCTTTGATTTTCATGTACATCTGGGCCGGACCTCACCACTTGCACTATACAGCGCTTCCTGATTGGGCACAGACATTGGGAATGACCTTCTCAATTATGCTCTGGATGCCATCATGGGGCGGCATGATCAACGGTCTTATGACACTGTCTGGTGCTTGGGACAAACTGCGTACCGATCCGGTATTACGGATGCTTGTTGTATCAATTGCCTTCTACGGTATGAGTACCTTCGAAGGTCCTGTGATGGCCATTAAGGCCGTGAATTCACTCAGCCACTATACTGACTGGACTGTTGGACATGTTCATTCTGGTGCGTTGGGCTGGGTTGCGTATGTCAGCTTCGGTGCTCTTTATTGCCTTGTCCCATGGCTTTGGAACCGAACACAGCTCTATTCTTTGAAGTTGGTGAGCTATCACTTCTGGATCTCCACTTTTGGTATCTTGCTATACATCACGTCCATGTGGGTGTCCGGTATTCTACAGGGCCTAATGTGGCGTGCGTATGATGATCTTGGCTTCCTAGAATACTCTTTCGTAGAAACTGTCGAAGCGATGAATCCTTTCTATTGGATCCGTGCAATTGGTGGTGCCTTCTTTGTGATCGGTTCTTTGATCATGGCTTACAACCTGTGGCGGACAGCCCGTGGAGATGTCAGAACGGAAAGTCGTTCACTTGCTCCTGAAGCTGTTCCTAGCCCCGTAGCTGCAGAATAAGGAGGGTTTAGATCATGATTAAACATGACATATTTGAGAAAAACTCAATCGTACTACTAATCGGGATCCTGATTGTTGTTTCAATCGGTGGTCTTATCGAAATTGCACCGCTTTTCTTTCTTGAGAGTACAATTGAAAAAGTGAAAGGGATGCGTCCTTATTCTCCTTTGGAGTTGGCAGGACGTAACATTTACATTCGTGAAGGCTGTCATAACTGTCACTCGCAAATGATTCGTTCTTTGCGCGACGAAGTAGAAAGATATGGTCACTATTCTCTCGCGGCTGAATCAATGTACGATCACCCCTTTCAATGGGGGTCAAAACGTACAGGGCCTGATTTAGCAAGAGTTGGCGGTAAGTATTCTGATGAATGGCACAAGGAACACTTGGTTAATCCACGTGGTATTGTTCCTGAATCTGTAATGCCTGGGTATCCTTTCCTTCTTGATGCGCCTCTTCGTTTTAACGATATCAAAGAACATCTGGAAGCGAACCGTATGGTCGGTGTTCCTTATAGTGACGAGATGATCGAATTGGCAGAGGCGGACTTACGTGCCCAGGTTGATCCTGACGGTGATACTGATGGATTACTTGCTCGTTATCCAAAAGCACAAGTTCGTAATTTTGACGATAATGCCAAGGTAATTACTGAAATGGATGCTTTGATTGCCTACCTGCAAATGCTTGGCACCCTCGTGGACTTCTCAGCCTATAAGGCTGAAGGCCCGGAACTGCGATAAGGAGACTGTTATGGAATACAACGACATTTCTACTTTTTCGCAAACTTGGGGGCTTGTGTATCTGGTTGTGATGTTCTTGGGTGGCGTTATTTATGCGCTTTGGCCAAAGAACAAAAGCAAGTTTGATCACGCCGCTCAAATTCCATTAGAGGATGACTAGTTATGGCAGGAAATCCAAGAAAAGACGAGATCTCTGGTGTCGATACTACAGGTCATGAGTGGGATGGCATTGAAGAACTGAACAACCCTCTTCCCCGTTGGTGGTTATGGGTACTCTACGCATCTGTAATCTGGTCCATTGGGTACTGGATTGCGATGCCAGCCTGGCCAGGTATCAGTGATTATACCAAAGGTGTATTGGGTTACTCCCAACGCCAAACGATTATGAACGAACTGGCAGAAGTAAAAGCCGGACGTGCTGATATCGAAGCAAAGATCGTCGCATCCAGCTTAGAAGATATAGCAAAAGACCCGAACCTTAACCAGTACGCTCTTGCTGCTGGCCAGGCGGCTTTTGGCGATAACTGTGCCGGGTGTCACGGTAGTGGTGCCCAAGGTGCCAAAGGCTACCCGAACCTGAATGATGACCACTGGTTATGGGGCGGGTCTCTTGAAGACATCCACTACACCATTAACTATGGTATTCGTTCTACGCACGATGAAACCAGATATAACGATATGACCGCGTTCTTGACTAATGAGATTCTGGAAAAACAGGAAATTTCTGACGTTGCGGAATATGTGTTGTCTCTGTCTGGCACATCAAGTGACAGTGAGGCTGCTCAACGTGGTTTACCTATTTTCGAAGATAACTGTGCCGCTTGTCATGAAACAGGTGGTGTGGGTAATCGTGAGATGGGGGCACCAAATCTGTCAGATAAGCTTTGGCTCTTCGGCGGTGATAAGGAAACCGTTGTTCAGTCCATTTCTTATGGCCGTAAAGGTGTTATGCCGACATGGGAAGCCCGTTTGGATCCTGTGACAATTAAAGCCTTGAGCATTTATGTTCACTCCCTCGGTGGTGGAGAATAATACAAAGGCCTATGTGCGGGAGAGCTCTGCCTCTCCCGTATTATAAAAAAACAAACTTAACGTCAGAAAAGAACGTCTGTAGAGATGAGCACCAAGCTGGAACAGATCGTTAAGGAAGCCACCGTAGAGGTGGAGGCCGTTAACAAAAAAGAGAACCGTCCTCTCTATAAAAAACGTGAACCTATTTTCCCAAAACGTGCAGAAGGTCAGTTCCGCCGGTTAAAGTGGCTGATTATGATCGTCACGCTTTCCATTTATTACTTAGTTCCTTTTATACGCTGGGATCGTGGTCCCGGTGCACCGGATCAAGCTGTTCTTATTGATTTTCCGGGCAATCGTTTTTATTTCTTTTTTATCGAACTCTGGCCACAGGAAGTATACTACATTACGGGTATTCTTATTGTTGCCGGGCTTGTTCTTTTCTTTTTTACCAGTCTTTTTGGTCGCGTGTGGTGTGGCTATGCTTGTCCACAAACCGTCTGGACCGATTTATTTATTGCCGTTGAGCGTTGGATCGAAGGTGATCGGAATGCTCGGATAAAATTACATCGTCATAAATGGGATTTTGAAAAGGTCTGGAAATACACCCTAAAGCATACAATCTGGTTGATCATTGGTATGGCAACGGGTGGCGCATGGGTATTTTACTTTGCTGATGCCCCTACTCTCTTAGTCGACTTGTTTACATTACAAGCCGATATAACCGCCTATTCCTTTGTCGCCTTACTGACTTTTACGACATACACCCTTGGTGGACTATCTCGGGAACAGGTTTGTATCTATATGTGTCCGTGGCCCAGAATTCAGGCCGCAATGATGGACGAAGATTCATTGCAAGTTACCTATCGTAAAGATCGTGGCGATCCCAGAGGACGCGCAAAAAAAACACAGGATGATAAGGCCTTTGGCGATTGTATCGATTGTAAGCAGTGTGTTGTTGTCTGCCCTATGGGCATTGATATTCGCGATGGTGCTCAATTGGAATGTATCAACTGTGCCCTTTGTATTGATGCTTGTGACGGCATTATGGATAAAATGGGAACTGCCCGGGGATTGATTGGGTATGACACCGACGCCAATATGGCCCGACGGTTAAAGGGCGTGCCGCAAAAGTTCAGCCTTTTACGTATGAGGACGGTATTTTACGCCGTTGCTATCTTTGCTGTTTGCGCCTTTATGGTCTATTTGCTTGCCAGTAGATCGCCCTTGGATCTTAATGTGTTGAGGGATCGTAATCCGTTGTTTGTCCAGCTGTCGGACGGCAGTATCCGAAACGGTTATACTGTGAAAATTCTCAACAAAGAACGTATGCAGCAACAGTTCCTAGTGACGGTTACAGGCCTTGATTTTAAGGATATTAAAATTAACGATATTGAAAATGTTGGTCCAGTACCCGTTGTCGACGTTAAATCCGATAACCTGAGGAGTGTTCATTTGTTCCTAACGGTTGATGCACAAGAACTGGAAACGGCCTCTGAACCAATTACAATCACTGTCACGAATAAAGAGACTGGATATAGCGTGTCTAATGATAGTGTATTTATAGGACCGAACAAATGACTATAGCAGAAAGCGTATCTGTAATGAACAAGGTCTCTACCCCACAAAAGGAAAAGAAATTTACCGGAAAACATTTCCTGATTTCTATTTTATCTTTTTTTGGTGTCATCATCGGTATGAATATCGCATTTATTTATTTTGCGACGAATACATGGACAGGGCTGTCCAAGGAAAATGCTTATGTCGATGGCTTGAACTATAATCAAACGATTGAAGCTGCAAAAATTCAAGAAGAACTCAACTGGCAGAGCTCTCTGGAACTCGTTTCCCAGGGGGCACAGAAAATGATTTCCTTTACATTGCAGGATCAAAATAACCTTAATTTGTCTGGGTTTGACGTTACCGTAAAAATTGGTCGCCCTACTCTTCAAGGGTACGATCAAACACTTGTACTTGCGGAAAGCAGCCGTGGACAATACGAGGCTGTTATTGATCTTCCTTTAAAGGGCCAATGGCATGCCAGTCTTTCTGCAACATCTCCGAACGGGACACCCTTCCAGTTGGAAAAACGTTTTTTCGTGAAGTAGCTTTATAATGTCAAAGTGTTGTTCTGATCTCAATAACCCTAACGTTGAAAACCAGCCAGAGATATCTGCCAGTATCGACCCGACTGCTTACGTCTATAAGAATGAGATAGGGCTTTCACAATTACACTTAATTGTAGATACCATTCACTGTCCATCCTGCATTCGTCTTATTGAGGGTAACCTCAACAAAATGGACGGGATTGAAACAGCACGTGTAAACCTGTCGACAAAACGGTTGTATGTTCTTTGGGACGAAACTAAGACATCAGCCAACGCCATCGTACACAAACTTGACGATCTTGATTTTCCGCCGACGCCCTATAACCCAGCACTTATGAGCTCTGCGAGTAATAAAGAAGACAAAACGCTTTTGAAAGCAATGGGTGTCGCCGGTTTTGCCGCTGCAAATGTTATGTTGCTGTCAATTGCAGTCTGGTCAGGTGTTGATGATATGGGACCAGCAACGCGTGACTTATTACATTGGGTATCTGGCCTCATTGCCTTGCCAACAGTTGCCTATTCAGGACAGCCCTTTTTTAGATCAGCAATTGCAGCTCTGAAAACGCGCAGTTTGAATATGGATGTACCTATATCGCTTGCTGTTCTTCTCGCAGTGGGGATGAGTGTTGCCGAAACCCTGCAAAGTGCACAACATGCTTATTTTGATGCATCCGTTATGCTTTTGTTTTTTCTTCTGATTGGCCGATATCTTGATCGACGGATGCGCAGTAAGGCGCAGTCTGCGGCACAGAACTTGTTATCGCTTCGGGCCATTGCGGCAACTATTATCAAAAATGACGGGACGCATGCTTCGCTGCCTGTAGAGGCTGTTGAACCGGGTATGAAAGTTGCCATTGCTGTCGGAGAAAAAATTCCTGTGGACGGTACTGTCATAAGCGGGAACAGCGAAATTGATAGCTCTTTGATCACTGGGGAATCTTTACCACAAAAGGTATTGGTAGGCGATGCCGTCTTTGCTGGCACACTTAACGTCTCTACACCTATTGAGGTCGAAGTCACAGCGCAAGACGATCAAACACTGCTTTCTGAAATTGTTAAATTGATGGAAACAGCGGAACAAGGGCGTGCAAAATATGTACGTCTTGCTGATCGAGCCGCTCAAATTTATGCGCCTGTTGTTCATATTCTCTCTGCACTCACCTTTATTGGATGGTGGGCCCTAGGTGATGGTGGATGGCATTTAGCATTAATGAATGCAATTGCCGTTTTGATTATAACCTGCCCCTGCGCTTTGGGACTTGCTGTACCGACAGTGCAGGTTGTTGCTAGTGGCCTGCTACTACGTAGAGGTATCTTGGTGAAAGCAGCTGATGGGTTAGAACGGTTGGCTGATGCAGACGTTGTGGTCTTCGATAAAACAGGTACCTTGACCAAGGGGCGACCTGCTTTAACCAATAAAGATACCGTTTCACCAAGCGATTTATCTTTAGCGGCTTCACTGGCCCTTTCAAGCAAACACCCTCTTTCAAAGGCATTGGTCGCCGCCGCTAATACGCCTGTTGTCAAGCAAGATCAAGTGCATGAAGAACCGGGACAAGGTTTGGAATGTTACTTGAATGATAACAGAGTTCGTATTGGTAATCGAAGCTGGTGTGGTATCGTTGATGACGATCAAGCACCTGATGACGAAGTTAGTGAGCTATGGCTCTCTGATAGTACGGGTAAAAAGGTTCGGTTTACTTTCGAGGATCAATTGAAAGATGATGCATCTGCCGCTATTGATTATGCACAAAAACATCTGAAGTCTGTTGAAATCCTCTCGGGTGATAGAGAGAACCCTGTAAAAAAAGCTGCCAAATTGTTGTCTATTAAAAAATGGATTGCGGGGGCTAATCCAAAAGACAAAATTTCATATTTAGATTCATTAGCTGATCAAGACCATAAGGTTTTGATGGTGGGAGATGGATTAAATGATGCCCCCGCATTGGCCAGTGCCTTTGTATCTGCTTCCCCGGCGACAGCTTCAGATATTAGCCAGACAACGGCCGACTTTATTTTTCAGGGAAATAAACTCAAGCCAATCGTAGAGGCAATAACGGTTGCAAAAAAAGCGCGAGATTTAATTTTCCAAAATTTTGGGTTGGCAATTGTCTATAATATGATTGCTGTACCACTGGCTATGAGTGGATATGTAACGCCGTTAATTGCATCACTTGCGATGTCAGGATCATCCATTGTGGTTACTCTTAATGCCTTGCGGCTCAGACTTTCAGAAAAAGGAGCATAAAATGACAGCTCTTACATTTCTTATTCCTATCGCTCTTTTACTTGGCTTGCTTGGGCTTGCTGCTTTTTTATGGTCTTTGCGCACAGGACAATATGATGATCTGGAAGGTGCGGCCTACAGAGCTGTATTTGATGATGATCCAGTTGAAGATGAAGACTTTTGCAAGCACAAATCTGACAGCGACGAAAAAGCTTATACCGTACTTAATGAGGCCGATTACGATGTAAAAGAAAAGGGACAAGACGGCTTGAATAAGTCATTCCCGAAATGTTGTTAAGCACAATAACTATTTTTTATTTCTGGCGTTAAGTTTGCAACCCAAATGCTTGAGAATAAATAACTTTCCCATTTTCAGGGAAGATGTTTTTTCTGAATTCCAATCCCATAAATACGTCCCCTTTAAAAGGGGCATCCAGATGCTCTGTTAAAGAGCTTGCAAAACCAAATCTGGAATAATAAGCCGGATCGCCGAGAACGATAATGCCGGATAGGTCCTCGATATCTCTGCAAGCTTGAATTCCCAGCTCGACAAGTTGGCTTCCAACACCTTGACCTTGATAAGTAGGCGTTACAGATAGCGGTGCGAGGCTTGCGGTTTGAATGTGTAGGTGTGGAGATGTAATTTCCATGATGCTGAAAAGAATGTGCCCTATAATTTCCCCCTCTTCTTCAGCAACAAGTCCCAAAAGTACATCATTGTCCAGGTGTAGTTGTTTGATGAGATCACACTCATCCCACTTACCAAAAGCATCGTGAACAACTTGAAAAACCTGTGCACGATCTTTGATCTCTTCTTTCCGAATTTCCATATCCGGTCCTCATAAATAAACAATTTTCTCTATTGTTCCATACTCTTCGGTGCAAAACGAGAGTTTAAAAATATATTGAAAAGACAAATTACGGTAATAGTCTATTGTGGTTATTTTTGTTCAACCATATCTTTTCGCATTTGTTCTAATAATTTTTTGAAAATTGAGCGTCCAAGCTTACCAATATTTGAAAATTCAAGATTGTTTATGTTGGAATCAGGTGAACCCACAATAATCAACGCATACATTCCATGACGACCATGAACTTTGCATTTGAATCCGTAGATCCCCGGAACCTCAAAGGTAACATTTGCGACTGATTTATGTTCAATCTTTACAAGGGGGGCACCTTTTGGCCACATCCCTTTAATAGATGTTACTGTGTGGTTACCTGTGGAATTCAAAAATCGGATGGTATCTCCAGGTTTAATCCATAAATAATTAGGGTCAAATCGATAAATTTCTTCCGGAGTTAATGCATTCAAATCAATAACTTGGTCAATTTTATGCTCTTCTGCATTTACAAGATTGCTAGTGAATAAAACTCCCGAGCCAATGATAAAAGCGAGTATCAAGTTTCGATACCATAAATAGGTTATTGAGGCGAGTACTTGAGAGTGCTGATACATATTTCCTCATTTCCTGTTTGTTTAATGCAGTTTGTCTAAAACAACTGACTGTTCAGTCATTAAAACGATCTTGGGGTCAGTAAGTGCCGGATATTGTTCTCGCACCAAATTAGTCACAAATTGTGGGTAAGTTCGGAACATCAATTTAACGTTAACTTTGATAGGAAACTGTACATCACGAGGTAGATCAAATACTTCATCTCGAAAGCCATCGGCAGGAATTTTTGTATCCTCTAACATCTTTTCATAACGCCAAAATATAAGGCCGACGGGGTTTCCATATTTATCACCAAAGACTTTGCGGAAGAATCTTGCTTTAGGATCAACTACGCCTTTGTCGTCAACCTTACCGCTTTCTAATATCACACGCCCATCAGCGGAATAGACACTTAGATCAAGCCATATTTGTCGAAAATCTGCGACACCAGTTGGAAGAGCGTGACCTGCTCCTATATTTTTTATTTGAATATTTAATTTTCCATCTTTGGTCAGGTCGGTTTTTAAGGCCGCCGCTGTCTGCAAAAGCTCAATACTCATTTGCTTTAGTTTTGGGTTACGCAATCCGACTAAATGATAGTTCGCTCCCGTGAATTGATGAGTGACAACATTAGGTTTTTTCTTCCCTCCATCTGTTGAGGTACCTGGGATATCTTGTCCTATACGCTGAATGTCGCCATGCATATGACAATCTATACAAGATCGATGATCCTCAGGGTTGTCCGGTTTGTTGAAAGAGGATTTTTCCCATTCTCCATATGTATTTACGATTATCGATCCACTGCCAGGTGCAAATTCATTATGGCAGGAACTACATAGTTTTGAATCTGCATAAAAGCTTTGGCTATAAGAATTTGCATGAGTACTTGGCTTTGCATTTATCGCATGATTTCCAAGAAAGTTCAGAGTGTCATTAGTGTTGTTTTCGAAGACATATGTTTTTCGATCAGACAGGTTAACTGTTAGACTTGCATTACCTCCTGCATCCGAGCTCATTGCTGTTTCAAGACTTGATATCCGATGGCAGAATAAACACCCTGTTCCTTCATCAAGGTCAGTTTCGTCATGTTTTAATGCTTCGAAGAGTGATGAACCTCCTTGTTCAAACATATGTCCAGGGCCCACCGTTGCCGTTTGTCCGGAAAGAAGACCTTGAGGACTATGACACCCCATACACCATTGCCTGAAATTCTCACCCTCTGTATCAGCAGCAACATCTTCCATAACCTTGTAATAGGGATTTGATTCCCCCATTAAGCGATGTAAGCTGTCAGCCCACTGATCGAACATATCGGTATGACAAGATGCACAGGTGGCCGAGTTAACCCATTCACTTTTATGGACTGATTTATTTCCGTTATCCAGCCGTAACCAACTAGATACAAGTGGTAAATTTTCACTAGATGAAATGTATTCGTGCAGATCAAGCATCATCTCAGCTGCTTCTTCTGAAGGCATATCAGGGTCTATTAAATCAGCAACACCCTCGCCATCATGTCCCATACCTCCTTGTGTGTCTTGAATGATGCGTAGATAGTCCCCTATAAAATCTCCGGCTATCATTTTGGAAAGATTGCCATGGCCAATCCTTGCATAGCGGTATTTATCGATGGGAATGTCATTAAATAAGTATCCGTTCGTAAAATTAATTCCATCAACGTGGCATGACTGACAGCTCATCCAAAAATCGCCTGACATTGGCGTATTGGGTGTTAGGTCAGTATTTGCGCTATGAAATAGTGTTTTTCCACGTCGTAAACTCGGATCAAGAGGGTCTTTCCCAACAGTACGAGCGAAGACTGCTTTTTGCACAACAGGCCCTGTGTTGGTGAAATTTAAGAGCGTAATATCCAAACTCATAGCATTTTGAATAAAGATATTTTTGTTGTCGACTATGAGTGCCCGAGGGTTGGCTCCTGGAAGGTGCCGAACAATATCTGACGCTTTGGAATCATTAACTTTAATACCTGTCTTATCGATTGGATCTCGATCTAATAGGTTAAAAACCAGAAGATCCTCGCTCGCGGCCATTGTTATATAGACTTTACTCCCATCATCTGAAAATTCGGCATCATGCGGGTTGGACATGATCAAAGTTTTTGGAGAGCCATCAAAACGTTTTTTGGTAGGACTTTTTAAGTTTATTTGTTGGAATAGATGTTTTCGACGCCCTTTTAACTCTTGTTCATATCCTGGGCGTAGGTCCAAAAGCGAAATTGCAGGAAAAATAGATGATTGAAACTGAAACAGATGATCAAAATTCCACAGTAGATGCGGCAACCATGCCTCTGTTTCGTTCGGACTAACGGCAATATCATCCAACACACGGGGCACACCTTGGGAGATAAATTCGTTTTGTTCCTGACTTTGGTGTAACTTGATCGTTGTTAGGTGAACAGGAGGAACGGTTTGGGCATCGTAGATTGAAACCTCACCAATAAGAGAATGAGTTATGATTAGCCGATTATCTGAGAGTAAGGCGAGGCCACGGGGTGTATCTCTTGTTTTTACTTTATGAACAATACCTTTTTCCGGATGTACGGCAACCAATTGATGTGCTTCGAATAATGTTACCCAAAAGACATTGTTGTTTCTGTCATAAACAACGCCAAAAGGGCGCGGACCAAGATCAAACGATTTTATCACTTCAGCTGTGCGCCAGTTAATCAAGACCAGACGTCCACCTGTATAATCAGTAACAGCGATCGTGTTATTTTGGCCTATTGCGATACGTCGTAAATCTCCACCAATTTTAATCTCACTGATGCGTTCACCGGTTTTCTTATTGATCCAAGTAACTGTACCTGCATCATAATTGGCGCTGAACAATTTAGATCCATGGTCTCCTGTAACTAGCGAACTACTCTCTGTTGCGGCAAAAGAAGAGCCAACTAAGGTGAGTAATGTCAAACAAAAGACGATCAACCATTTAACACTTTTCACGATAGACCAACGCAATGCATGACGTATAATCAATATAGAAACAGGAAGTGCCAGTAACAGATGAGACCAATAGGATATTTTTCCAATCAGCTCTCCCCGATTACCATAGAAAAATAAATAGAGGCCACTTAGTGTTAAAATAATTAATCCGCATTCGATAATATTTCCTGTTCTTTTAAAAAAGATCTTATGCGAAGCAGAAAACACATTCCGATGAGAAAGCCAAAATGGTAAAACAAGTATAGGAAAAAATACTAACGACACGAGAATATGCGTGGTCAAAGTCGTTCGTTGAAATCTCCAAGATAAATCAAAATTATCCCACAACAACAAACCGCTAATAGTCAGAAAATACAATACGAACTCTGCGGGATGAGATCGGTAGGCTTCTTTTTTCCAAAATGAAGAGAAGGTATCTTTGTTTATTTTTAAAAACTTTATAACGTCGCGATTATGTCTCTTTGTATTGGAATTTCTTTTAATAAAATTAGTGTTTTGAAATGGAAACATATAATTTCTCGTAAACGCCTATAAAGCGATAAGCCATAAAAAAAACTTGCTCTGTAGTGATTAAATGAGCTTATTTGACGAGCACTTATGTTGACTTGACTTTGGTCATTTAAGTTCTGTTACTTAGAGAAAAAATAGCTTTAATACGTCTTATCTTAAATAGGTAGTTCTGTTGAGTATTTTACATTTCGCAGGGCAAAACGTGAATTTACTGAGTTAATTATCGGTAAATGTAAAAATTGTTCTGTTAGCATACGGTCATAAGATTCAATGTCTTTTGCGATAATACGTAACAGATAATCTCTGTTACCTGTAATTGTGTAGCATTCCATAATTTCTGGGCGTCGATTGACGATATCTTCGAACTGTCGAACCTGTTCTTCGCTATGTTGTACCAATGTGACTGTTGTAAAGACTGTTACACTCAGACCTGCAATTTTAGGGTCCAGTAAACACACTTCTTTGCGGATTAGTCCCTCGTCTCGAAAACGTTTTATCCGCCGCCAGCAAGGTGATTGAGAAAGCCCAACAGTCGTAGCTATCTCTGCCGTTGAAAGAGAGGCATCTTTTTGCAGCAAGCTAAGTATTTTTATATCTAAAACATCAAGGTCAATCATTTCAATTAGCAGCTATTTATTGAATTAAATTTGTTATTAAATCTGTTTTATATGGTTTATTAGAACATAATACCCCATATTTTGAGATAAAATAAACAAATAAAGCAGGGATAAAATAATGAGGTAAAAAATGGGACACCAAGGGTCTATCTATGAATCTAAAATACCGGATTCAAATGGTTTATATCACTATAGCCTAACTGAGAACGAGATTTGGGAGGATTTAATTAACCGCCAAAACGACATACTTGAAGGCCGGGTATGTGATGAGTTTATCAAGGGTAGGGAAATACTTGGATTAAATAGTAATCGGGTTCCTCAGTTAAAGGAAATTAGCAATCGTTTGTTCGATGCGACTAGGTTTGGTGTTGAATCTGTTCCTGCTGTAATCCCCCCGAAAGATTTTTTCGCCATTCTGGCAAACAGACGCTTTCCTGCAGCAACCTTTATCCGGTTAAGGGAAGATTTCGATTATATAAAAGAGCCTGATATTTTTCATGAGATATATGGTCACTGCCCTATGTTGACCAACCAATCTTTTGCTGATTATGTTCAGGAGTACGGTAAACTCGCCCTTTCGGTTGAAAAGAAATATATGTGGCCATTACAAAGGCTTTTCTGGTTTACCGTTGAATTTGGCCTGATCAAAACGGATATGGGAAACCGTATATACGGTGCTGGTCTGGCATCTTCATCGGGTGAAGCTGTTTATTGTATGGACAGCAGAGAACCTACAATTATGGAATTTGATCCGTTAAGTATATTCAGAACAAACTATCGAATTGATATCTATCAACCGATCTATTATGTGATTAATAGCTTTGAACAACTGTTTGATACCATAATGTCAGATTTGCTCCCTGTTATTGATCATGCAAACCAGCTTGGAAATATTAATCCTGCACCATTAGCCCCAGATCAGAAACCACACTAAGATAGCTTATATCTTTTGTAACCTCCTCTTGTTAGAGGAGGTTACCCGTTTTTACGGGTTACATGATCTAAGAATTCCGGCAAGAAGGCTTTATAGTAGCAATTTTAGTTAAATTGTAGTAAGAGACTGTTAACCAAATTTTAGTGGATGAGAAAGCTTCTGGTACGGGGACGAGCTTAATGCATCAGGGGGCTATAAAAAACTCAACAAATATAGAGGCGGCACTTAAACGTGATCAGCCCAAACATTTGTCGTTAGTTCATGATCCAAACAGTAAGTGGGCTATTCTTACAAAACAAGCTCACCGCATTTATCATTATCGCTTAACCCAACATAATCTCTCTAACCAGGATAAAGAAGCTCTAATGTTGGCACGTAATGAACTTCTTGCATTAGCTAAGTCATTAAAGGCAACCTCTGCCGTTCAGAATATCATTAATGTAGATTAAGCTGATCCTGTAATTTTGATAATTGTTCTTCCATTCCCTCTACAATAAAAATTGCCCCGGTTGCGCCAAAATCTTTTTGGATAATTTTAACGCCAATTTGGTCACAGAGGTATTCAGCGTGCGATATGGATTTGAAAGGTAAAGATAGTTCTTGTTGGTGTAATTTAACGTAGGCCAACAGGTTTGCATTTTGAATAACCTGTTTCGTACTTTCACTATAGGCACGAACCAAACCTCCGGTCCCAAGCTTTGTGCCGCCAAAAAAACGAACTGTAATAACCGCCGTATTAATCAGAGAATTCCCCTGTAAGACTTTGAGGGTTGGGGGACCCGACGTTCCCGCGGGCTCACCATCATCGCTAGACCCCTCTTCTATTTGATCATATTGGTTGAGCCTTCTGAACGCCCAAACATAGTGATTTGCTTTTTTAAACTCATCGCGTAATTCGGCTAGGCGTTTATCAAAAGAAGAAATTGGCATTAAGTACGAAATAAAACGGGATTTCTTCTCGTCGATTTCCGTAAAATTCTCACAATCAACGTAAAACATTATTCTGTGAGAACTGCAATGGGGCCTTTTGCCGACTTATGGATGAATTGTTTGATAAAGGGGTTATCAGTCTCGTTCAATTCGTGAGTTGGCCCAAACCAAACCACTTTTCCTTGATGTAACATCATTATGTTCGTGGATATTTTTCGAGCGGAATCTAGATCACTGCTAATAACAATTGATGTTGTATTATGTTCTTTTGTTTGTTGCTTTATGAGTTGGCTAATTGAATTACTCATAATTGGGTCAAGACCAGCTGTTGGCTCATCCAATAATAAAAATTCAGGATCGCCTGCAAAGGCTCTGGCCAGTCCGACCCGTTTCTGCATACCGCCAGATAGCTCTGCTGGATATAGATTGGCAACTTCGGGCCTCAGGCCAACTCTATCTAACAGCCTTATCACGTCACTTTTTATAATTTCTTTGTTTGCATCTGGTTTCTTTAGCTCTTTAAAGCCAATGTTCTCCCAAACGGTCATTGAATCAAATAGCGCTGATTGTTGGAAAAGCATACCAAAGCGATCAAGGAAGTTTGGTGAATTTTCCTGAACTTCTTCTTTTGGTGAGCCTTGGATAAAGATGGTGCCTGAATCTTGAGGAGTAATACCAAGCAAGGTTTTAAGGAGTAGTGTTTTTCCACTGCCTGATGGGCCTATGATGACAAGAGTTTCCCCTAACTTTACTTCAAAGCTCAGTTCATCAAGCGCTTTAAGGCCATTAAAGCTTTTGTTGAGGCCTTTAGCTTCAAGAGCTGTTTTTGTTTCGTTGATTTCGGTATTCATACCGACTAATCTCCCAAGCGTCAGATTACTTGCGCCAAGATTATCATAGACGAACAATAATACCAGCCTGATAAGTTGTTGAATTTATATACTGATATACAAATAAAAAAACCTCTGGCCCTTAAAAGGGGCAGAGGTTTCTGTTGGTCGGAGTAGCAGGATTCGAACCTGCGACCCCTTGGCCCCCAGCCAAGTGCGCTACCAGACTGCGCTATACTCCGATAGAAAAAAGCTTAAGCGTATTTCTGGGCAACTATATACATTCGCTATAACTGCAAGGCAATGCTGTTGAGAGAAAAAAGTGAAATTTTAGTCAAGCAAAGCCCGAATAGATTTTAGCTCATCCAGAATTTCTTTTTGATGATCAAGAGAAAGGCCAACAAACTGTTCTGTTATGCTTTTTTGCTCTTCTTTGCTTTGTACGTTTTTGGAGGAATCTTTTGCTGTAATTTCTTTTTTCTGGTCAGACTTTTGTTCATCAACTGATTTTTGGGGTTTAAATGCACCCTCTTTAAACAGTTTTTGAACACCCTTAATGGTATACCCGTCTTTGTAGAGAAGGTCTCTTATCTGACGAAGTATGTTCAGGTCTTCCGGGCGATAATAACGTCTGCGTCCCGCGCGTTTCAAAGGTTTAACTTGAGGGAATTTTGTTTCCCAGAACCTCAGCACATGCTGTGGTACATTCAAGTCTCCAGATACTTCGCTAATCGTCCGGAACGCAGCCGCAGATTTACTAGAGGTTTCCGCAGCAGACATTTGCAGATTAAACTCCTGCTTTTTTAGATTTTATCAGTTTGTTACTGATACGTTCCGATAAAATAATACGATACTTTAAGAAAGAGACGTATTTATTTTATTTTTCAAAACATGAGAAGCTCGAAATACGAGAACTCTGCGTGGTAAAATTGGAACTTCTTCCCCGGTTTTTGGGTTACGTCCAATACGTTCACCTTTCTCACGAACGGCGAAACTACCAAAAGACGATATCTTAACCGAATCACCTTTGATCAAGGTGTCAGAAATTTCATTCAGAACAGATTCTACCAAATCTGCAGACTCATTTCTGGATAGGCCAACTTCTTGATATACGGCTTCACTGAGATCAGCACGAGTGACTGTAGTGCTCATAATGAAGTTCCACTCCCCTTGTTATCGTTATGTGAATTTTCCGGAAAAAACCAGTAATTCAGATGATATACAAAGCGATTTTGCTAAACTTTTCAGGAAATTACAAGTTTTATCTCATAAAGGTGCTGCATGACATCTTTTCAGATACGTTTACGTTACCAACGTATCAGCGCAGACCCCCACGTAAAACCACCGCCCATGGCTGCCATCATGATCATATCACCGCGTTTAATTCGGCCATCATAAACGGCTTCGGTCAATGCTAGGGGAATAGAGGCTGCAGAGGTGTTTGCATGTTTATCAACAGTTACGACAACTCTCTCTTTGGGAAGTTTTAATTTTTTCCCCATTGATTCAATAATACGGATATTTGCCTGATGCGGAACAAGCCAATCAATATCTTCAGGGCCTAAATTTGACTTTTTAAGCGCGGCATCAATTGCCTCTGGCATTCTTGTGACAGCTTGTCGGAACACCTCTTTGCCTTCCATACGAAGGAAACCAGCTGTTCCGGTTGAAGATGGTCCACCATCCACATAAAGCGCATCATGACAGCGCCCATCCGCATAAATGTGCGAACTTAAAACACCACTATCGTTCGCGTCTCCATTACCTTCTTCGGCCTGAAGCACAATTGCACCTGCTCCATCACCAAAAAGAACGCAAGTAGAACGATCGTCCCAGTCGAGAATACGGGAAAAGGTTTCTGCGCCAATTAGTAATGCTGTTTTTGCTTGGCCAGTTTGGATCAAACTATCAACAACCGATAGACCATAGACAAAACCACTGCAAACTGCTTGTAGATCAAAGGCAGCGCCTCTGGTTATCCCGAGGTTCTTTTGAACAACGGTTGCTGTAGCTGGGAAGGTCTCATCTGGAGTTGCGGTCGCACAAACAATAAGATCAACTTCTGAAACATCAATATTGGCATGCTCCAAAGCTGCAAGCGCAGCCTTTGTTGCCAAATCAGAAGTTAATTCGTTTTCGCCGGCAATATACCTGTGTTTGATGCCCGTGCGCTGTTGAATCCATTCGTCTGATGTATTAACACGTTCGGCTAACTGATCATTTGTCAGAATACGTTCTGGTAAATAAGAGCCACAGCCTTTGATATTTGCACGTACGATCATTCAAACCCAGCCTGCTCATTTATCGGTTCGCGTGTCAACGAATCGAAATCTTCACGAATTTTGGTGACAATATCCTGGTCACGCATATCAACGGCGACGCCTATGGCATTTGCAAACCCGATAGCATCAGTACCACCATGGCTTTTAACGGCAATACCGTTAAGACCAAGAAAGATAGCCCCATTATACAGGCGAGGGTCAACACGTTTCTTTAATTTAGTAAGCGCAGAACTTGCCAAAAGATATCCTAGGCTGGCTAGCATACTACTTTTGAAGGTCTGTCTAAAGAATTCAGAGATAAGTTTTGCGGTGCCTTCGGCTGTCTTCAGGGCAACGTTACCAGTAAAGCCATCAGTAACAATAACATCCACAGTGCCTTTACCGATGTCATCGCCTTCTACAAAGCCAATGAAATCACCAGGCAGGTCTGCTTTTCGGAGCATTGAGCTCGCAACTTGCAGGTATTCATGCCCTTTCACATCTTCGGATCCGACATTCAAAATACCAACCGAAGGTTCCTGTACTCCTAGGACACAGCGGGCAAACGCATTCCCCATGACGGCAAAGTCGACAAGATTATCAGCATCACAGCTAAGGTTAGCCCCAAGATCCAACATGAGGGATTCCCCACGTAATGTTGGAAAGAACGAGGCAATCGCAGGGCGATCGACACCAGGAAGGGTTTTAAGGACAAACTTTGACATAGCCATCAGAGCACCAGTATTTCCGGCGGAAACAACACCATCCGCACGGCCATCCTGTACTGCATTTATGGCAAGACGCATTGATGACTTACGCCCAGAGCGTAAAGCCACTGCAGGTTTATCATCACTGAGAACTTTGTCCTCTGTATGAATAAACTCAACGACATCTTTTAATTTGGTCGTTTTGTCGAGCAGAGGCATAACCTCTTGCTCTCGACCGAACATGAGAAATCTAACGTTAGGATATCTTTGTGAAGCTATTTCAGCTCCATGTACTACGATATCCGGTGCGTCATCACCTCCCATTGCATCTAAGGCTATGGTTATGCTACCGCTCACTGGTTTCCCGCTTGTCAAATTGATCCATAAAAGAAAGGCCGACCAATATAATGATCGGCCTATCACAAAAGACTATTTTGACAAGCCTTAGGCTTCAGCTTCTGCTACATCACGGCCATCATAAGTGCCGCATGAAGCACAAACATGGTGTGGGCGTTTCAGCTCACCACAGTTTGGACATTCTTGTGAAACGCTTGAAGGAAGCGCATCGTGTGACCGACGTTGACCACGACGGGAATTACTAATCTTACTCTTTGGAACAGCCATTGCTCTAACTCTCGCATTCAGCTTTAATAAAAAACTCGCCGCTTATTAACGAATAACTTCGCTTACGGCAAGCCCTAACTAAGGTAAATATACCCTACTTTTTAATTTGCAGGTTTTTTAGTACAGAAAACGGGCTCGTTTTTGCTGCTTCCTGCATTTCTTCTTCATCTGGCGCTTCGTCCACAGAATCGCCATCCCAAGTAGAATTAGGTACTTTCGGATAAGGGTCTAACATAACAGCTAGTTGCTGAACAATAGCCTCTCCAAAATCAATTCCTTTTGGATCTGCCATTTCAGGCGGATCTTCCGCATCAATATCAATCAGGATTTCGTCTGTTGTCTCTCGGATGGACTCAAAACTATAGAGTATACCAAAAGGTTCATTGATCTTCGCCGTCACAGGTTCTGCAGATAAAATGCAGGATTGTGTAACATCGGCTTTCAATTGACCTTTTACTTCAAGCAACGATCCCTTCCCTTTTGGGTCAAGTTCCAGTGTTGCGGAAAGCGATTTTAATTCAATTAAATCAAATCTTTTTGCCACAGCTTCACACTCTTCTGGTTTCGCTTTTATATTTAAAACCTGTGAGCGTGCTTGAACTTTATCAACGGGATAGCGACGCGAAAATTCACTTTCGCACGGCGTTTCCATTGCTGAACTCCTGATTATATTTGAAACGATATTATCTTTGATTAAGTGTTTGCTTAAACAGATAACAAGCTAATATTACACTTAAATTCAAGATTGCGTACAATAAGGGCCGTAAAATTATCGGTCAAATTATTTTATTGCAACGCAGCTATACTAGACTTTAAGGGCAAAAGGTAATCTTGCCCGACATCAACTGTATGATTTCTTGCCCTTTTAGGTGTTCGATTTGCCGAGTTATATATTTACGCATGTATTGCAGCGATTCTTTGTCGGCACCGGTCGTTCCATAAAGGTTGCGTTCCAGCGCATTTTCCAGGACTTCTTCTCCGAGGGGCATTGCTTCTTCGTAGGCTGCCAGACGGCCATAAAAACCCTGTAACATGGCCTTCACACGTTTACCAACACCAACATCCCCAACACCCATTTCCCTCAGGCTAAGGTCCATATCATAAAACATTAAATCAAAGAGTTTTTGAGAAAACGTTTCAGTTGTCTCTTTGTCATCTTTTAATCTATGCAGTACCAAAAACATATGTAACGTAATCATATCAAAGCGTCCATCCAGGCTATCAGGTACAGAATAATTTTCGTAAAATTCTTTCTTACGTGCCTGTGACATGAGGTTTGCATATAGATCATGTACCGCATCAGATTCGCGATCGCGACGAAAAAGCTTCCTGAACAACAACTGAACCCCTCGATATAATCAGCTTGGATTTATGACTCGAAAAAAGTATATAGACGAGTATAGTGCCTGTGTAACGCGTATGGTTTAGCAAAAACATCTTTTATGTTAAATAGCTATTCGCTCATATTTAGATCAATAAGGTCAGAATACGATTATGTCTCATAAAGTTTCCTCTAAAGCCAAAATGCTTTTGGCTGCAATGCTTATCCCTTTTGCACTAAGTGCTTGTGAAAGCCGTGTTAATGTAAGAGGAAACTATCCCGACCCGGAAGAGGTCAGCAAACTTGAAACAGGTGTATCCAGTCGTCGTGATGTTGCTGAATTATTAGGTTCACCATCTACCCTCTCTACATTTAAAGATCAGGTCTGGTACTACGTTGGTGAAAGAGTTGAAAAAACAGCCTTTTACGACCCTGTTGTTCTTGAGCGTAGTATTCTTGTCGTTAAATTTTCCGAGGATGGAAAATTAGAAGAATCACAACAGTTTGCACTGGAAGACGGACGTATCATTGACCCTGTCACACGGGTAACACCAACAGAGGGACAAGATCTGACAATTATTCAACAGCTTCTTGGTAACCTTGGTAAATTTACCCCAGGTGGCGATAACTAGGGTGTGGACTCAATTGATCCAACATCTAATTGAGAAAAGGAATAGCATGTTTAGAAAATTTACTCCCTTTTTCTCAAATCTTGTTGCCAGCCGTCTCATATCCTTCATTTTACAAAAGAAACGCTCAACAATATTTCTCATTGCATAAAGGTTCTTATCGTG